>NZ_AP024094.1:2400000-3000000 GCF_015140455.1 Jeongeupia sp. HS-3
GTACACGGTTCACGCCGAATACATTGCCGAAATGGTTCGCCAGATGATGGTCGAGCGCTACAAGGACGTGGCCTACACCCAAGGCTTTCAGGTCTACACCACGCTTGATAGCCAACAACAAACCGATGGCTATCAAGCGCTGCGCGAAGGTCTGTTCGGCTACGATGTTCGGCACGGCTATCGCGGCCCCGAAGGCTTTGTTGATGCCAACTTGCTGAACAGCGGCAACGAAGAAGCGCTCGACGAAGCGCTCGCCGACACCAACGACTACGACGAATTGCGTGCCGCGGTGGTGCTAAGTGCCTCGCAGCAAGCCGTAGAGGTCTATCTAAAGGGTGGCGAGAAGCTGCAAATCGGTGCCGATGGCTTGTCGTTTGCACGCTCGGCGCTTTCGGCCAAAAACACCCCCGCCAACCGGATACGCCCTGGCGCGATCATCCGTGTCAAACAGGGACCCAAGGGCTGGCAGATCAGTCAGTTACCGCAGGTCGAAGGCGCTTTTGTCTCAATGGATCCGCAATCGGGCGCCATTCGCTCGCTAGTGGGTGGCTTCGACTTCTCCCGCAGCCACTTCAATCACGTCACCCAAGCCAAGCGCCAGCCAGGCTCCAGCTTCAAACCCTTTGTCTATTCATCTGCACTTGAGCGCGGAGTCACACCGGCTACGCTGATCAATGATGCCCCGCTGGTGATCAATCCGGAACAGCTCGGTGGTCAGAAGTGGGAGCCACAAAACGACGATGGCAAGTATCTGGGGTTGATGACCGTCCGCAACGCGCTGACGCTGTCGCGCAACCTGGTATCGATTCGCATCCTGCAATCGATCGGTGCCGAGTATGCCCAGCAGTACCTGCCGCGCTTTGGCTTCAACCCCAAAGACCACCCGGCCTATCTGACCATGGCCCTCGGCGCCGGGAGCGTGACCCCATTGCAGATGGCTGAAGGCTATTCGGTGTTTGCCAACACCGGTTATCGGGTGCACTCCTACTTCATCGACCGGATTGAAGACAGTCGCGGCCGCGTGCTGGCACAAACCCAGCCGGAGATTGCCGGCAAGAATGCCAAACGAACCATCGATGCACGCAACGCATTCATGATGACCAGCATGCTGCATGATGTCGTTCGCTACGGCACTGCCTCCCGCGCCAACAAAGCGCTTGGCCGAGCAGATCTTGCCGGCAAAACCGGCACGACCAACGATATGCGCGACGCCTGGTTCGCCGGCTATCAACCATCGCTAGTCGCAATCACCTGGGTCGGCTTCGACCAACCCAAGTCATTGGGCGCCGGTGAATATGGTGGGCGCCTGGCGCTGCCGATCTGGATCAATTTCATGAGCAAGGCACTGCGCAACGTTCCGGTATACGATTACGCTGTACCGGAAGGCATCGTTACGCAAAGCATCGACACCAGTCGCGGCCCGCAAACCGAGTACTTCTACAGCGAGTACACCCGCACCAATCCGGAACTCGGGCTGGGTGGCGGAGATGGTGGTGGCACCAGCGCCCAGCCGCTCGACGAGATCAAGGATCTGCTGTTCTAGGAGGCAAGCCATGCCGAGGAACACTCCGTCCGAGCGACACGCGGCGGCGCACCGGGCACAAATCGCCCACCGCGCCGCCAAACTGATCGCAGAGGATCACCTGCACGATTTCGCGCTCGCCAAGAAAAAAGCCGCGCGCCAGTTGGGTTTGGAGGATCACGCACTCTTACCTTCCAATCAGGAGATAGAGGGCGCGCTGGCCAGTTACCGAGCCATCTACCAACCTCAGCATGCCGGAGATTTGCAAGCCTTGCGCGCTGCGGCGATCGGCGCGATGCAACTGCTCGGACCGTTCGAGCCCTATCTCACCGGCTCGGTACTCTCGGGCGTGGCCGGGCCGCACTCCGACATCAACCTGGTCATCTATCTGGATGACCCCAAAAGCATCGAGCTTTACCTGCTCAACCACAGCGTTGATTACCGCCATGTCGATGCCAACGCGGGGCACCGGTATGAAGGTTACCCGACACTGGCTTTCGATCATGAAGGTATCGCCGTGCGGCTCTCGGTAAGGCCAAAGAACGCCGAACGCGCCCAAGTTCGTGGTGAAGAACGGGCCAGAATCGAGCAGTTGCGGCGAATCATTTTTGATGCGCAGCAACTGGCAGCATTCAATCTCTGACCTTCCATGACCGCGCTGTACCTAGCGGCGACGCTGAAACAGCTTGAAGCTGAATACGCACAGCGCCAGCCGTCACTGATCGCGCAAGCCGGCCAAGCCATCGCCCAATGGTTGCTTGCTCACCAGCGAGGCAAGCACTTCGGCATCCTCATCGGCCCGGGCAATAACGGTGCGGACGCGGTCATTTGCGCACAGCATTTAGTTGATGCCGGCCAGCGTGTTCGCCTGATCACCGATCTGCCGGCCCCCACGCTCGAACCTTTTCAAGCAGCACGCGCGCGGCTTGGCACACTCGCCGCCCTGCGAGGGCGCATGGCGGACTTGGCAGAATGTGACATTATCATCGATGGCCTGTTTGGCTCGGGGCTTAATCGTCCACTTGATTCGACATTGATAGCGGCGCTCCAGCACATTGATCAGCTGGGTAAAGCCATCGTAGCCATCGACGTACCCAGCGGGCTCGACAGCAATCTCGGGACACCGCTCCCCTACGCATTGCATGCGACGCACTGGTCTGTCCCTATACGGAAGGACACTAACTTAAGGTGGATAATCGCCACCAAGGAGTGTTCATGACCCAAATCCGCCGTACCTTTCCCGAGTCCTTCAAGCGGGAAGCTGTTGAGCAAATCCTGGCTGGCACGCCGCTACGTCACGTGGCGCAGGCCTTCGGCATCACCGAAGGCCTGCTGGGCAAATGGAAACGCCAGTTTCTGCTCAAGGGCATGGATGCCTTTCCTGGTCATGGCAAGCAACTGGGCGAAGCAGCCGAACTCAAGCGTCTGCGCGATGATCTAGCACGCGTCACCATGGAGCGTGACGTCCTAAAAAAAGCGCTCGCCATCTTCTCGCAGCCCACGAAGTGAAGTACCGCGCCATTCAGGCGCTTGCTGAGCGTTATCCTGTTGCCGTCATGTGCCAGTTGTTCCGCGTCTCACGGAGCAGCTACTACGCTTGGCGCAACCGGCCGCCTTCGATGCGAGAGATGGCTAATCGCGTGCTGTTACGGGAAATCCGTCTGGTCCATGCCGAAGTCAACGGCATCTATGGGCATCGTCGGATACATGCGGAACTGGTCGCACAAGGCTTCGCCTGTGGCCGCCACCGTGTTGGCCGCCTGATGCGCCAAGGCGGGCTGAAGGTACGTTCCCGTAAACGGTGGCGACCTGTCCCGGTCAGCCAACACCTGCTTCCGGTGGCACCAAATCGGCTGGAACGGCAATTCGACGCATCCGGGATGAATCAACGCTGGGTGTCGGACATGACTTACATCCGTACTGACGAGGGCTGGCTGTATCTGGCTGTGGTGCTGGACTTGTATTCCCGCGCCGTGGTCGGCTGGGCAATGCACCATCGAATGCAGCAAGAACTGGTGCATGCTGCGTTGACGATGGCCGTTGCCAGACGGAAACCGGTGCGGGAGGTGCTGCTGCATTCGGACCGAGGCAACCAGTATTGTGCGTTTGATTACCAGATGTTGCTGAAACGGCACGGCATGGTGCCGAGCCATTCACGAGCGGGCAATTGCTGGGACAACGCTGCGATGGAAAGCTTCTTCCGGTCGTTGAAGGCGGAGCGGGTTTACTTGACCCGCTACCGGAGTCACGACGAGGCCCGCGCGGATATATTCGACTACATCCGATTTTACAATCATCGCCGCCGCCATTCGACGCTGGATTACCTGGCACCGGTCGAGTTTGAACGGCAGCATTCAGCGCTTAGCGCTTAATCCTCTGTCCTTCTGCATGGGGACAGACCAAGCTGATGCTCCGGGCCGGGATCAAACTCGCAAAACAAACCGATATTAGCGTCGCAGCCATCGGGCCGGGCCTCGGACAAAGCGACGTCGCCGCAGACCTATTGCGCAGTTTGCTGGACAGCAAACTGCCCTTGCTGCTTGATGCCGACGCACTCAACCTGCTCGCACAATCACCCGCATTGCAAAGTCGACTCCAGCAACGCCAAGCACCATCCATCATCACACCTCACCCAGCAGAAGCCGCACGACTGCTAGGGGTCGAGACTAGGCAAGTTCAACAAGACCGACTTACCGCCGCACAGCTGCTTATCGCACAATTTCGCTGCACCATCGTACTAAAAGGTTCGGGGACGATTTGTGGTAATGAGCAAGGTTTGAGTATCAATGCCTCAGGCAACGGCGCCCTGGCCGCAGCAGGGCAAGGCGATGTACTCAGTGGCCTCATTGCCGCCTTGCTGGTACAAGGGCTGGCGCCACTGGAAGCCGCGCAAAGGGGCGTATTTGTACACGGAGTGGCCGCTGATGAATGGCGATGCACCCATCCTAATGGCCTCGGTTTATGTACGAGTGAATTGATCGACCCCATCCGGTTCATTCTGAATCGGTGACTTGCCTTATCAGCGCGATTGATCCGGCGCTTTGCTGCGCGGCGGCCCTTCTGTCGCGCCCTTCTCTTTTGCGCGCATAAAGCAAAACCCCCCTGCAGCATTCTGCAGGGGGGTTTTCTATGGGGAGTCTGGCGATGACCTACTTTCACACGGGAACCCGCACTATCATCGGCGCTGAGTCGTTTCACGGTCCTGTTCGGGATGGGAAGGCGTGGGACCAACTCGCTATGGTCGCCAGACGTAACTGGTGGAGTTACGACTGTATTAGTCATATCTCTGAATTCGATAGAAGAAGTAATGACTCGGGTTTGATATTTACGAGCCTGTCGCATCATACCCGAACCACGCGGTTCAGGTTATAGGATCAAGCCGCACGGGCAATTAGTATCGGTTAGCTTAACGCATTACTGCGCTTCCACACCCGACCTATCAACGTGGTGGTCTTCCACGACCCTTTAGAAGGCTCAAGGCCTTAGGGAAATCTCATCTCGAGGCTAGTTTCGCGCTTAGATGCTTTCAGCGCTTATCTATTCCGCATTTAGCTACCCGGCGATACCACTGGCGTGATAACCGGTACACCAGAGATGCGTCCACTCCGGTCCTCTCGTACTAGGAGCAGCCCCCCTCAAATTTCCAACGCCCACTGCAGATAGGGACCAAACTGTCTCACGACGTTTTGAACCCAGCTCACGTACCACTTTAAATGGCGAACAGCCATACCCTTGGGACCGGCTACAGCCCCAGGATGTGATGAGCCGACATCGAGGTGCCAAACTCCGCCGTCGATGTGAACTCTTGGGCGGAATCAGCCTGTTATCCCCGGAGTACCTTTTATCCGTTGAGCGATGGCCCTTCCATACAGAACCACCGGATCACTATGTCCTGCTTTCGCACCTGCTCGACGTGTCAGTCTCGCAGTCAAGCTACCTTGTGCCATTACACTATCAGTACGATGTCCGACCGTACCTAGGTAACCTTCGAGCTCCTCCGTTACACTTTGGGAGGAGACCGCCCCAGTCAAACTGCCTACCATGCACGGTCCCCGATCCGGATAACGGACCAAGGTTAGAACCTCAAAGGGGTCAGGGTGGTATTTCAAGGACGGCTCCACAGAAACTAGCGTCTCTGCTTCAAAGCCTCCCACCTATCCTACACAAACCACTTCAAAGTCCAATGCAAAGCTACAGTAAAGGTTCACGGGGTCTTTCCGTCTAGCAGCGGGGAGATTGCATCTTCACAAACACTTCAACTTCGCTGAGTCTCAGGAGGAGACAGTGTGGCCATCGTTACGCCATTCGTGCGGGTCGGAACTTACCCGACAAGGAATTTCGCTACCTTAGGACCGTTATAGTTACGGCCGCCGTTTACCGGGGCTTCGATCAAGAGCTTGCACCCCATCAATTAACCTTCCGGCACCGGGCAGGCGTCACACCCTATACGTCCACTTTCGTGTTAGCAGAGTGCTGTGTTTTTGATAAACAGTCGCAGCCACCTTTTCACTGCAACCTCTTCACGCTCCACGAGCAAGTCGCTTCACGCTACAGAGGCACACCTTCTCCCGAAGTTACGGTGTCAATTTGCCGAGTTCCTTCTCCTGAGTTCTCTCAAGCACCTTAGAATTCTCATCCTGCCCACCAGTGTCGGTTTGCGGTACGGTCAATTCTGAGCTGAAGCTTAGTGGCTTTTCCTGGAAGCATAGGATCAATCACTTCAGTGCCAATGGCACCTCGTCATCACGCCTCAGTGTTAACAGGGATCCGGATTTGCCTAAATCCCCCACCTACACGCTTAAACCACCTATTCCAACAGATGGCTGACCTACCTTTCTCCGTCCCCACATCGCACTCAGAATCGGTACAGGAATATTAACCTGTTGTCCATCGACTACGCTTTTCAGCCTCGCCTTAGGGGCCGACTCACCCTACGCCGATTAACGTTGCGTAGGAAACCTTGGGCTTTCGGTGAACGGGCTTTTCACCCGTTTTAACGCTACTCATGTCAGCATTCGCACTTCCGATACCTCCAGCAGCCTTCTCAAGCCACCTTCACAGGCTTACGGAACGCTCCCCTACCATATGTACTTACGTACATATCCGCGTCTTCGGTTATCAATTTGAGCCCCGTTACATCTTCCGCGCAGGACGACTCGACCAGTGAGCTATTACGCTTTCTTTAAATGATGGCTGCTTCTAAGCCAACATCCTGGCTGTCTATGCCTTCCCACCTCGTTTTCCACTTAATTGATCATTTGGGACCTTAGACGGCGGTCTGGGTTGTTTCCCTCTTGACACCGGACGTTAGCACCCGATGTCTGTCTCCCAAGCTCGCACTTAACGGTATTCAGAGTTTGCAATGGTTTGGTAAGTCGCGATGACCCCCTAGCCATAACAGTGCTTTACCCCCGTTAGTGATACTTGAGGCACTACCTAAATAGTTTTCGGGGAGAACCAGCTATTTCCAAGTTTGTTTAGCCTTTCACCCCTATCCACAGCTCATCCCCTAATTTTGCAACATTAGTGGGTTCGGACCTCCAGTGCGTGTTACCGCACCTTCATCCTGGCCATGGATAGATCACTTGGTTTCGGGTCTACGCCCAGCAACTAATCGCCCTATTCGGACTCGGTTTCCCTGCGCCTCCCCTATTCGGTTAAGCTTGCTACTGAACGTAAGTCGCTGACCCATTATACAAAAGGTACGCAGTCACGGAACAAGTCCGCTCCCACTGTTTGTATGCATCCGGTTTCAGGATCTATTTCACTCCCCTCCCGGGGTTCTTTTCGCCTTTCCCTCACGGTACTGGTTCACTATCGGTCGATTACGAGTATTTAGCCTTGGAGGATGGTCCCCCCATCTTCGGACAGGATTTCTCGTGTCCCGCCTTACTTGTCGTACGCTTAGTACCACGTTTATCTTTTCGCATACGGGGCTATCACCCACTATTGCCGGACTTTCCATTCCGTTCTGCTAAGACAATCGCTATCACGTACAGGCTCTTCCCATTTCGCTCGCCACTACTTTGGGAATCTCGGTTGATTTCTTTTCCTCCGGCTACTTAGATGTTTCAGTTCGCCGGGTTCGCTTCACATGACCTATGTATTCAGTCATGGATACACCAAAAGGTGTGGGTTCCCCCATTCGGATATCTGCGGATCAAAGCTCGTTTGCCAGCTCCCCGCAGCTTTTCGCAGGCTGCCGCGTCCTTCATCGCCTGTAATCGCCAAGGCATCCACCAGATGCACTTATTCGCTTGATCCTATAACCTCAAACGCGTAGTTCAAGATTACAGTTATGTTTGCGACTCGAATTCAAAGTTCTCGAATTCAAAACTCGATGCAATCAAACCCATTCATTACTGAATAAATCTGAGTCTTACTTCTTCTATCTTGTTAAAGAGCGATACAGAGAATAAATTCTCGTCCAACTGAAGCAGTCAGAACTAAAATTGCTACACCAACATCAGCAAACTTAGTTCTGAAAACTAAAATGGTGGAGGCAGACGGGATCGAACCGACGACCCTCTGCTTGCAAAGCAGATGCTCTCCCAACTGAGCTATGCCCCCATCGGATCAAACTGTCTTGTCATTCACTAAAAAAGCAAATGGTGGGTCAAGCTGGAATCGAACCAGCGACCCCCGCCTTATCAAGACGGTGCTCTAACCGACTGAGCTACTGACCCAGTTCTCCGTATCTCTAACCTACAGCCGATGAGTGTGAATGCTTAATGAGGCATTATCTTTAAAGGAGGTGATCCAGCCGCAGGTTCCCCTACGGCTACCTTGTTACGACTTCACCCCAGTCATGAATCCTACCGTGGTAACCGGCCTCCCGAGGGTTAGCCTAGCTACTTCTGGTAAAACCCACTCCCATGGTGTGACGGGCGGTGTGTACAAGGCCCGGGAACGTATTCACCGCGACATGCTGATCCGCGATTACTAGCGATTCCGACTTCACGCAGTCGAGTTGCAGACTGCGATCCGGACTACGATTGGTTTTCTGAGATTGGCTCCACCTCGCGGCTTCGCGACCCTCTGTACCAACCATTGTATGACGTGTGAAGCCCTGGTCATAAGGGCCATGAGGACTTGACGTCATCCCCACCTTCCTCCGGTTTGTCACCGGCAGTCCCATTAAAGTGCTCAACTGAATGGTAGCAACTAATGGCAAGGGTTGCGCTCGTTGCGGGACTTAACCCAACATCTCACGACACGAGCTGACGACAGCCATGCAGCACCTGTGTTCTAGCTCCTTACGGCACTCCCAAATCTCTTCGGGATTCTAGACATGTCAAGACCAGGTAAGGTTTTTCGCGTTGCATCGAATTAATCCACATCATCCACCGCTTGTGCGGGCCCCCGTCAATTCCTTTGAGTTTTAACCTTGCGGCCGTACTCCCCAGGCGGTCTACTTCCCGCGTTAGCTGCGTTACTAAGCTCCGAAAAGCCCAACAACTAGTAGACATCGTTTAGGGCGTGGACTACCAGGGTATCTAATCCTGTTTGCTCCCCACGCTTTCGTCCATGAGTGTCAGTATCAGCCCAGGGGGTTGCCTTCGCCATCGGTGTTCCTCCGCATATCTACGCATTTCACTGCTACACGCGGAATTCCACCCCCCTCTGCCGTACTCTAGCGAGCCAGTCATCAATGCAGTTCCCAGGTTGAGCCCGGGGCTTTCACATCGATCTTAACAAGCCACCTGCGGACGCTTTACGCCCAGTAATTCCGATTAACGCTTGGACCCTACGTATTACCGCGGCTGCTGGCACGTAGTTAGCCGGTCCTTATTCTTCAGGTACTGTCATCCCCGACCCGTATTAGGGGCCAGGATTTCCTCCCTGACAAAAGGGCTTTACAACCCGAAGGCCTTCTTCACCCACGCGGCATTGCTGGATCAGGCTTTCGCCCATTGTCCAAGATTCCCCACTGCTGCCTCCCGTAGGAGTCTGGGCCGTGTCTCAGTCCCAGTGTGGCGGGTCGTCCTCTCAGACCCGCTACTGATCGTTGCCTTGGTAGGCTTTTACCCTACCAACTAGCTAATCAGGCATCGGCCGCTCCAATAACGTGAGGTCTTGCGATCCCCCACTTTCCCCCTCAGGGCGTATGCGGTATTAGCTTGCCTTTCGGCAGGTTATCCCCCATTACTGGGCACGTTCCGATGTATTACTCACCCGTTCGCCACTAACTTGAGGAGCAAGCCCCTCAAATCCGTTCGACTTGCATGTGTAAAGCATGCCGCCAGCGTTCAATCTGAGCCAGGATCAAACTCTTTCGTTTAATCACTGAATAATTGCGCACTTGCGTTAACTCAAAAAAACTCACCCAACCACCGAAGCGGTCAGATTTACTTTCTATCATCTAAGTGCAAGTACTTGATGCACCCATCAAGCACTCACACTCATCGGCTGTAATTTGTTAAAGATCGCTTGCTTCTGAACACTTCGCTCGGTAAACTCGGCGGGTTTCGCTTCGTTTCTTTCGCTGCGTCATCAGCAGAGAACGCAACTTTAAGCACTTCCCTCTCCTGCGTCAACACCCCCTCGCAACAAATTCGCAACCAAGGCGCTAAGCCACTGATCGGACAGCGAATTTTTACTGCACCCAAATCCCACTCTTTCGCACTACCCGGCAAACCCCACCGCCAAAGCTGACAAAACAAGACCAATGGCATAAAAATCGTCAGCATTCGGCCGGATAGCGGGCGGTTTGCGGCGGCAGCCGTCCTATCAGCGGCGCCAAAAAGCCAACGGGCGGCCCGAAAGGCCGCCCGTTTTACGTTCAATATCGAAATCGATGCACCCAGACAGTCGGCCAGTGCAGAAATGACGACGCCACCCGAAGGTGGCGTTGTGATGACTTTACATATGTATATATGCGCTTCAGTCGTGGCCGCGATTGCTGCCGGCGATCAGCTTGAACTCAAGCAAGCGGCACTCAAGCGCGCCGTTGAATAGCGGCGTCTTGCGCGACGGGCGCAGACGGATCGCTTTGGCCAGCATCGGGTCGGCGGTAAAGAAGTAAGCGCGCCAACCGGAGAAGCGTTGCTTCAGCACATTGCCCCACTCCGGGTAGGCGGCGAGCAGTTTGTCTTGCTCGTCGAGACGAATCCCGTACGGCGGATTGGTCAGCAGCAAACCTGCGGCCGCTGGCGCCTTGGCGTCGAGCATATTGAGTTGCTTCAGGCTCACCGCATCATCAAGCTTGGCTGCGGCGAGGTTTGCCTGCGCATGCAGCAGTGCGGTCGACGAGACATCGCTACCGCTGATCTGCAACGGCAGATCGTTGCGCTCGGCGTTTTTAGCCTCAAGGCGTAGCGCCTGCCAGGCCTGGTCGTCGTGTTGACGCAGATACTGGAACGCAAACGTGCGGCGGCTGCCTGGTGCGATATTGCGTGCCTTCAGCGCGGCTTCGATCAGAAAGGTGCCCGAGCCGCACATGGGGTCATACAAAGGCTCATCGATTTGCCAGCCGCACAAGGCCAAGATGCCGGCGGCCAGGTTTTCTCGCAGCGGCGCTTCGACCGATTCGACTCGATAGCCACGCTTGAATAGTGCTTCGCCCGAGGTATCCAGATAAATCGTCGCCACACTGTCGGTCAGGTACAGCTGGATACGCATGTCCGGCTCCTGCGTATCCACCGATGGCCGGGTATTGTCGATCTGGCGGAAACGATCGCAGATCGCATCCTTGACCTTGAGCGCGGCGAGATTGGTACTGCGCAGCGGGCTCTTCACCGCGGTGACGCCGACCTTGATGGTTTTGTCGACACTGAACAGCGCCGGCCAATCGATTTTCATCGCCAGACGATAGAGATCGTCTTCGCGCACGTAGGCGCGCTCTTCAAGCTTCCACAGAATCCGGCTGGCGATGCGCGAATGCAGATTGGCGCGCATCAGTAGCGGCCAGGTGCCGCCGAAGGTCGCCCCCCCATCGGTCGGGCTGACGGCGCTCGCCCCCAACTCGGTCAGCTCAGAAGCAAGAACGCCTTCAAGACCACGCGGGCAGGAAGCAAAAAAACTGAACAGTTGCACGGTCAAACTCCGGTAGCGGTTTCAAGAGCACGTTCGGCGATGCGACGACGCGTTTGCATGATCAGCGGTGCCCAGGTCTGGCCGGGCTGCTTCTTGCGCGTCGTCAGTGTCAGCTCGGACGGGCCGTAGACGTTGGTGTTGTGGGTCAGCGGCGTGGTGATCAGATACTGCGCCTGCGTGGCCTTGAGGAAGCCGCCGACGCGGTCGATGTTGAAGATGTCCAGATGCGCGAACGGTTCGTCGATGAACACGAAGCCCGAGGTATTGGCGTCGTCCATCATCAGTCCGATCAGGAGGATCAGCGATTTCATCACCTGCTGGCCGCCCGAGGCTTCGCCATCGTTCAGGCCCATCATGCCCTTCTGGTCGAAGTTGAAGCGCGCGGTCAACCCGGCCTGGGCCAGCACGGTGTCATCGTTTTCCAGATGCGGAGTATCGAGTTCGACATCAATCCCCGCCAGCTCACCCAGCCGTTTGACGTTGCGACCATAGGCACGCACCGTCGCGCGCAACTTGTTGATATAGGCGGCGCGGGCATCGTCGGTCAGCTCACGGGTGCGAACCACGTCACGGCGGTGCTGATCGGTATCGCGCTCGATCCCGGCGTAGTCGGCGGCGAGCTTGTCGCGCCGCGCCAGTATCGTTTCGTCGGCTTCCCACTCCTGATTGTCGAGCAGGAAGCGGATGCGATCGATCTCGCGCTGCACGTCCTTGACCGTGTCGTACTTCGCGGCCAGCCGCTGCAAATGCTCGGCGGCGACATATTCGGCCGGCAACTGCTGGCGTGCGGCACGCAGCGAGCGCAGCTGCTTACCAAGGTCATCGCGCTGGCGCGTCAACTGCTCGCGCAACTCGGCGATCTGCTGTTCGAGCTGCTCGCGCTGGCGGCGCTGCGTCTCGTAGGCGATGCGCTGCTCTTCACGTGCATCGCGCAGCCCTTGCCACGCCGACTGCGCCGCAGCCAGGCGCGCGCCGGCGTCTTGCAGCCGCGTTTGCTCATCGTGAAAACGTGCCGCCGCGGCGGCAAATTCATCCTGGCGCGCCGCCAGTTGCACCACCGCCTGCATGCCCATCAAGGCCTGCTGGATACTGCTGATGTCACGCGTCAGCGCGACCAGCCTCGCTTCATCGGCCAGCAGCGCATCGTTGATTTCGCGCAAACGGCGGATGGCATCCACACTGCGCGATTGCCGCGCACCTTCGCCAAAGGCGTAATCGCTGCTGCGCACGCTGATGTCGCGCGCACCGCGGCGTTCCTTGTGGAAGGCATCGCGGGTGATCCAGTCGCCGTCGAGCTTCTGGCCATGCGCGACCGAATCGGCGCGCTGGGTGCGGTTGAGCAGACCGGCCAGCCAGTCCGGCACGTCCGCGTTGAAATCGACGACCTCAAGCATGCTGTTTGTGCGCGCACGCGGCACCGGCTCGCGGTCGGGGACAATGAAGTGCCGGTAGCGCAGCTGTTGCGCCAGCTCCCACGCACGTTGTTTGTCGCTGCTGCGGTTGAGCAGGATGATGTGGCGCGACGGCCCAAGCAGCGCCTCGACCGCCTCCTGCCACTGCGGATCGCGCACTTCGACGATCTCGGTCAGCAGCTGGTGCGGGATCGATGCCTGGTCGAGCGCAGCGCGCATATTGCGGACGAAATCGGGTTGCGGTGCACGGCCCGATTGCAGCATGGTCTGCGTATCGGTCAGCGTCTGCCGCTCGATCTTGGCTTGCTTGATCGCCAGACGCACCGCACCTTCTTCATCCTTGAGCGCGGCGAGCTTGTCGTTCAGCGCGACCGCGTCGGCACCGTCCTCGGCCTCGGCCAGCCGGCGCAGACGGTCGGCCTCCTGCAGCAGCTTCTCGGTATCGCGCGCGGCGTCACGAGCGGCCTGGAATTCGGCATAGGCCGCGTCATTCTCGGCCTGCGCCGCGCGTTCGACGTCACGCGAACCGGCAAGACTGGTTTCCAGCTCGCGGTAGCCGACATCCAGCGTCGCCAGTGCCTGCAGTCGCTCGCGCAGCACGCGATGCGCCCCCCGCCACTGATCATGCTGGCCGCGCAACGTGCCCCATTGTTCGACATAGCGCAGCGCCGGCACCACACGGCTTTCCAGCCGGACGGCGTTTTCCTGCAGCGTGCGCCATTCGAGGTGATTGTTGGCGCGCAGCTTGAGCCGCTCGACATCGAGCCCGAGCTGGCTGGCCTGCTGCTCCATCTTGCCCAGCTCGTCCTCGGCCTCGGTCAGGCGCAGCTTGGCTTCCTGGTAGTAATCGAGCACCTGCTTGTCGCCGAACACCTGAAACACCAGATCCAGCAGCGTTTTCGGGCTGTATTCGCACAACTTGTCGGTATCGCCCTGCTCCAGCGCCAGCACCTCGGCAATCGCCGGCGTCAGCCCGGCCGACTCCAGCCGGCGGCGGTATTCATTCACGCCGATCCAGTTCAACAGCGACTCGGTGCCCGGCACCAGTTCGATCCGGCCATCGGCGATCGCGTACTGGCGCACCCAGTCACCGCCTTGCTTCTTGATCCGGCAAAACAGCGTGATTTCGTCGGCGGTGGCCGGGAAAAACAGCGTCGGAAACAGCCCGCCGGCTTCACGGCGTGGATTGCTCACCACGCAACGTAACCAGGCGATGTTTTCCTTGTTGTTGCGCACATAGCGCTTGTAATCGCGCCGACCGGAACATTTGAGCCCCAGCAGCGTGCGCAGTGCATCCAGCAGGGTGGTCTTGCCCGAACCGTTCGGGCCAACGACGGTCACGATCTGGGCATCCAGTGGCACCTTGATCGCCTGCCAGAAATCCCAATGGACCATTTCGAGTTCGCGAATCTGAAACATCACACTTCCTTGAACACGGTGGGCGATTGCTGCGCAGCCATGCTTTCACTGCGCAACAAGCCATAAATCAGTTGATCGACTTCTCTTTCGCCAATCAGATAGTGCTTTCTCAGCACGCCTTCCTGCGTGAAGCCCAAGCGGCCCCACAATGCGCAGGATGCGTGGTTATCTACCGAGACGGTCGCCCACAGCCGACGATAACCCGCCTCGAATAATTCATTGATCCAGGCCTCAAGCGCCAATACGCCAAAGCCTCGACGGCGATGAGATTCGGCAATATGGACGGACAACTCCACCGTACGCATCGTCGACGAACGCTGGCGGGCACCGATCAGTCCCACGCGCTCGTCGCCATCGCACACGACGCGCAGCAGTTCATGTTCCCGATCCAGTTCGATCGGCGTCGCGCCGTTGACGAGCCGCTCGCCCAACTGCACCAGCGTCGACACGACAAAAGGCATGAAAGCCTGCGCCGATGGCTCGGCACGCAGGCCGGCCCAGAACGGCGCATCCGGCGCTGCCGGCATTCGCAGCGAGATCACTCCAGCACCTCGCCAAGCTCATCCTCGGCATCGACCGCATCAACCGCAATCCGCGTCCCCGACAGCTTGAGCACATCGGCCAGTGCGCCGTTGATGATGCGCGGCGCGAGCTTGCCGTAGTCGATCATCAGGTCGAGCAGCGGCCCTTCCAGGATCATCCGGTTGCGGCGGACGACAAAGCCGAGCTTGGCAAGCTGGCCCAGGTTGGTGGTGAAACGCATCTTGCCGCCAAGCTGGCGACCGAAATCGGCGTAGACCGCATCCTCGGGTACGCCGACCGAGACGTCGTCGCCGTGCGAAATCGGCTTCTCGGCGCCGAACATATCGGTCTGGGTATCGCCGATTTCCTCGGCACGCGAAATCTGCCGTTCGCGCTTGGGCAGCACGATCAGCGCCCACACCACCACCAGCAGCGCGATCGCGTCGCGCGGCAAGCCCATATTGTTCGACAGCCATTGCTCGCCTTCGCCGAACACCCAGTCTTCCATTTCGGGCTTGAGGCCGACGGCGATGTATTCGGCGTACGGGTTTTCCAGCAGATGCAGGCCGACGTCGCCGAGCCGGTGCTCGAGGCTTTCGCGGAAGGCTTCGTCGACCAGCGCGCGCCGCGCCAGCGGGTCGCGACGGGGCAGGAATCGATGCGCCAAGAGGCGCGCGGTCAGAATATTGAGCGCTTGGTCCATGACTTACTCGCTACGCAGCGGCATCAGCCGGCCGCGGGTGATGGTGGCGACTTCCGGATGGTCGAGCAGTTCGACCTCGGCGTCGGTTTCAAGCCGCAAGGGCAGTTTGACGAGATCGGCGACCACGCTTTGCTCCAGCGCCGCATCGGCGTCGCCGAGCAGCGCGAGCAGCGAGAGCCGATACGCGGTTTCATGGTAACTGTCGGCGACCACTGAATCGGTCAGTGACGCGGGCAGACCCAGGCTGGCCAGCGCGGCCAGTTCTTCGTACAGCGCCTCGGCGGCGAGCAGCCGTTCAGCTTCGAGTTCGCCGACCAGCGGCGCGGCGCTCGAGGTCGGCAGCTCGCCCACGTGTGTCGGCGTGCGCACGCGCCCGGTGATTTCAAACTCGGCGATATCGAGCAGTTCGTCACTGGTGGCGAACAGCGGCTCGGGATGAAAACTCAGCAGGCCGTCGGCCAGTGTCGCCAATGCGTCCTGACTCTGGCTGCGCAGCCAGTCGGCGACATTGGTCGAGGTCAGCCCGGATTCGCCCAGATGCACGCGCTGCGCGGCGAGTTCGGACAAACGGCGCTGGAATACCCCGGTGAGCCGCAGCATCCGGCTCTGCGCATAGGCGATCGACTGCGCCAGATTCAGCGCCGGCAGATCGAGCGTGTCGTCGGCGAGCAATTCGCGCATCACCTCGGTCCCTTTCTCGACCCAGCGCCAGACGCTGTCGAGCTTCTCGCGCGCGCTGCGGATGCGGAACTCCGATTGCGATTCGAGCGCCGCCTCGAAATCGGCATACAGCTCGTTCAACCGCGCCAACAGATGCTGCATAGACTCGGACGAAACCTCGCCGACCGCCTGGCCGGCGGCAACCTGTGCGGTCAGGTAGCCGAGCTCGGCGTCCTCGCCGGAGAACTGCGTCAGCGTGGCCACGGCGGCCAGCGCGATCCGCCCCGGTTCGGACACCGCGTACAGCTGCGCATCGCTATCCCAGACCAGCAGATCGTTGTGGCGCAAACGAGCCAGCACGGTTTCCAGCTTCACCGGGTTCAGATAGACAAAATGCGCCTGCAGCTCCTGCGGCGACCAGCGCGGCGCAGCGGCGCGGCTACCGATTTCACGCAGTACCAACAGGCGCACCAGGACTTCGTCCTCGCCGCCGCGAAACAGCGTGATGAAGGCGTTGAGTACATTGCGCGCACGCAACAAGCCGGCGAGCGGGCCAAGATCGGCCGGCACAAAGCCGGGGGCAAAAAAATCGTCGAGCGTCGATTCCATCGGATTCGTTCTACGGGTCTCGTTCTAGATCCGGGCGGCAGCGGCAGTCCGCGCGGCATCAAGCCGGGTGGTCAGCGCGCCGTCGGCGGCAAATTTTCGCGCAAAAAGCGCATCGGTATTCAGCAGATCGGGCAGGTCGGCGTCGGTCAGCGTTGCCGGCGACCATGCGCCGGGTGACCAGAGCAGATAACGCAAGGAATCGCGGCACAGCCGCTCAGCCAACGGCGTATGCATCAGCATGGTCTGCACGACCATCTCGTCGGGCACCAGCGTACTGCGGAAAAAATCGATGACTTCCGGGTGCTCATCACACAAGTGCAGCAGCGCATCGACGGCGGCGGCGGACAACATCCACCACTGCGAGCCGGCCCAGACCGCACGCAGCGGCGCCGGCAGGCGTCGGCACAGGCCGATTTTTGCCAGCCCGCGCTGGGCTTTCTGCAGAATCCGCCCCGGCAGACGGCCGTTGAAGCGCTCGGGATGCCATGCCTGCCAGCGATAGCCAACGTCGAATTCGGCCGTATCGCGCACATCCAGATAGCCGAGCGCCTCGCCACTTTGCAGCCGAGCAACGATCTCGTCGTGGGATTTGAGCGGGTAATCGGCGCCGGAGAGCAGCACCTGCCAGTCGCAACCGTCGGCACGCGCCGCGCGCATCAAGTCCAAGGTGGCGGCAACGAGCGAAAAACCGCCCCAGCGACAGGGCCGCCGGGTCATCCAGCGCACCCCGTCCGGTGCCGTGGCCCACATCGCGGCGAACACCTCGGCAGGCGTACTCGCATCGACATGGACGTAAATGCAGACGCCCGGCGCGTTAAGCCGGGCGATCAGCCGCGCCAGCTGGGCCGGCGCGGCATGGGCGAGAATCAGATAGGCCAACCGCATTGCGGTGGGTCAGTCCTCATCACCATCAAATTGCTCCAGCGCACCGGCCTCGGACTCGGTCAACACCGGCTGGGGTGTCGGCTCCAGCTCGGCCAGCGCGGCCGGACGCACGGCGTCAAGGTAATCCATGATCGCGTAGGTCAGCTCACGGGTGTTCTCGCCGGTCAGGCCGGAGATGGTGAACACGCGCAGCGCCTTCGGGTCGAACACGTATTCGTTTTCCGGCGCACTCCAGCCATAAGCAGCGAGGAAGTCGGCGACGCGCTGTTCGCGCTCGTCTTCCGGAACCATGTCGAGCTTGTTCAGCACCAGCCAGCGCGGCTTGTTGTAGAGGTCTTCGTCGTACTTGCGCAGCTCCTCGACAATGGCCTTCGCCTCCCGCACCGGATCGACATCCGGATCGAACGGCGCCAGATCCACCAGATGCAGCAGCACCCGGGTGCGCGCCAGATGCTTGAGGAAGCGATGCCCCAGGCCCGCGCCTTCGGCCGCACCTTCGATCAGGCCCGGAATATCGGCGATCACGAAGCTGCGGTTTTCGTCGATACGCACCACCCCCAGATTCGGGTGCAAGGTCGTGAACGGATAGTCGGCAATTTTCGGCCGCGCCGCCGAAACGCTGGCGATAAAGGTCGACTTGCCGGCGTTGGGCATCCCCAGCAGACCGACGTCGGCGAGCACCTTGAGCTCCAGCTTCAGTTCGCGACGCTCGCCTTCCTCGCCCGACGTGGTCTGGCGCGGTGCACGGTTGATCGAACTCTTGAAGTGGATATTGCCCCAGCCGCCCTTGCCACCCTTGGCCAGACAGATGCACTCGCCATCGTGGGCCAGGTCGGCGACGGTTTCACCCGTCTCGACGTCAACGATCAGCGTACCGACCGGGAAGCGCAGCGTGACATCGTCACCGGCGGCGCCGTAGCAGTCGGCACCACGGCCGGACTCCCCGTCGCGCGCCTTGTACTTCTTGACGAAGCGGTAATCGACCAGCGTGTTGATATTCTGATCGGCCACGGCCCAGATCGTGCCGCCCTTGCCGCCGTCGCCGCCGTCCGGGCCGCCGCGTGGAATGAACTTCTCCCGGCGCATGCTTGCCGAGCCCTTGCCACCCTTGCCGGCGATAACTTCGATTTTTGCTTCGTCAATAAATTTCATGATGCTCTGTCCAGAAGCGAAAAAAGCCCTATCCCGCAGGATAGGGCTTTTTGATCGCGAATAGCGAAGCTTACGCTTCTTCGCCGGTGTACGGCAGTACGATCACGGTGCGACGCTTGGCGGCACCCTTGACTGCGTACTTGACGTAACCGTCAACGAGGGCAAACAAGGTGTGATCCTTGCCGATGCCGACGTTATCGCCCGGGTGAAATTCGGTACCGCGCTGACGCACGATGATCGAACCTGCCGGAATCAGCTCGCCGCCATATACCTTGATGCCAAGGCGCTTGGCCTGTGAGTCGCGGCCGTTACGTGAACTACCGCCAGCTTTTTTGTGTGCCATGGTAAGTCAGCTCCTGATTACGCGTCGATCGAATCGATGCGGATTTCGGTGTAGTTCTGGCGGTGGCCCTGACGCTTCTGGTAGTGCTTACGACGGCGCATTTTGAAGATGCGAACCTTGTCGTGGCGACCTTGCGAAATGATCGTTGCCTTGACGGTAGCGCCAGCCACAAGGGGCGCGCCAATCGTCACTGCTTCACCGTTTGCCACCATCAATACTTCATTCAGTACGATTTGGCTGTCGATGTCTGCAGTGATCTGTTCTACTTTAAGTTTTTCGCCGATAGCAACTTTGTACTGCTTGCCACCGGTTTTTACGACTGCATAAGACATAACAAGCTCCTGAGAGTTTGTGCTCAAAAAACGCCCTACCCGAAGGCAAAACGATCCCCATCCACTACGGGGAACCCGGGATCATAGTGGCAACTTGCTTGTGAGTCAAACACTTAGCGCAAGCCAGGCGGCAAAAACACGCTTTCATGCTAAGATCGCCGGCTTCATGAAATAGACGGCAGGACGAGACCAGCGTGTCGCTTTCGTTCGTACAATCGGTCATCGGTGCAGAAATGCAGGCGGTTGACCAACTCATTCGACAACGACTCCACTCCGACGTTGCCCTGGTCAGCCAGGTCGCCGAGTACATCGTTGCCTCCGGTGGCAAGCGCTTGCGGCCGATGATCGTGCTGCTCTCGGCACGCGCGCTCGGCTATCGGGGCGAGTATCACCGCGAGCTTGCCGCGGTAATCGAGTTCATCCACACCGCCACCTTGCTGCACGATGATGTCGTCGACGAATCGGCGCTACGCCGTGGCCGCGACACCGCGAATGCGCTGTTCGGCAATGCCGCTAGCGTGCTGGTCGGCGACTTCCTCTACAGCCGCGCCTTCCAGATGATGGTCAACTGCGGCTCGATGCGCATCATGCAAACGCTTGCCGACGCCACCAACGTCATTGCCGAAGGCGAGGTGCTGCAGCTGATGAATATCGGCAATGTGGATCTGGATGAAGCCGGCTACGTTCGCGTCATCCAGTACAAAACCGCCAAACTATTCGAAGCCGCGGCACGGCTCGGCGCCATCCTCAACAACGCCCCCGCCGAGGTCGAGGACAAGCTCGCCCGCTACGGCATGCACCTGGGCACGGCCTTCCAGATCATCGATGACGTGCTCGATTATTCGGGCAAGCAGGACGAGATCGGCAAGAGTCTTGGCGACGACCTCGCCGAAGGCAAGGCCACGCTGCCACTGATCTACGCAATGCGTCATGGCACGCCCGAACATGCCAATGCGGTGCGCCAGGCGTTGACGCAAGCCGATCGATCGCTGCTGCCGCAAGTGCTGACCGCGGTGCATGCCTCCGGCGCACTCGACTATGCTCGGGATATCGCCAAGAGCGAAGCCGGCCTGGCCCGCGCCCTGCTCGCCGAACTGCCCGACAACGACGACCGCCGCGCGCTCGAAGCGCTGGCCGAATTGGCCGTCGCCCGCAATAGCTGACAACGGTTACAAAACGCCTTGACAGCGCCAATAGTGCTTACGATAATGGCGCTCTCTTTCGAGATCGGGGTGTAGCTTAGCCTGGTAGAGCGCTACGTTCGGGACGTAGAGGCCGGAGGTTCGAATCCTCTCACCCCGACCAGGAATTCCCTACAAAAACAGCGGGTTATCTAACCCGCTGTTTTTGTTTTTGGGCGCCAGCAGTGGCAAATCAGTGGCAATTGCCACCCGGTTTGCCGTCGAAAAAAAGTTCGCCGGTCGTTCTCAGGCACTTTTCGGCAAACCACGCGCCCAGCGACAAATCATGGTCGCTCGTTCGACATATACCGTGCTCCGCAACCAATAGGAGCATGGACATGGCGTCCATTGAGAACCGCTCGCACCACGAAGTCTCGGTCAAGCACCGCGATGACCTGACCCAAGCCTTTGCCTGCAACGCCAAGAAAAAGGCCGAGGAATACCACCAGTCCCTGAAGGCCCAAGGGTTCAAGCCCAAGTTGTCCCGCCTGGACAACTACTACGCTATCCGCGACCGCAGCGTCTCACGCCCGGAACAGACGCTGTACGCCCACAGCAAGGCCGAGGCTGAGACCATCAAGGCGCGCCTCGAAAGCGAGCAAAAGCAGGGGCTCTTCATCGACTATGCCCAAGGCTACAAGAACACCCTCGCAGACCTCCTGATTCGCTATCTGCGCGAGGAAGCGCCGCGCCACAAGAGCTTCGAGGTCGTCGCATACAAAATCAATGCCCTGCTCGAAGACGCCGGTCTGCCACGACAAGACATCGGACGAATCGTTGCCGAGCATCCGAACCCGCACCCCAGGGTCAAGGCGATGAAAATCCGTCAGGCGACGGGCACACGGACAGGAGCACCCTCCGAAGCCAGCAAGTTCATCCGCAAAGGTTTTGCCGCCATCGTGCCGGACGACTTCACCGATTACATCGATGAGCGCGGCTCGGTCGTTGCCCCGGCCACGGTAGACCGGGAAATCGACATCTTTTCTGCGGTTTGCCGCATTGCCATCGACACTTGGCGCATCCACATTGTCGAGTTCGATGCGGCTTCCAATGAACTCGGGCGCCCGACAGCGGTGCAGAAGCCGGCTTGAAGCTGGTCGTCGAGTAACTGGTCGATTCCTCCCCTCGTGAACACCACCTATGACTTAGCCCCAACGCACAAGCCTCACCGTAATCATCGTCCCTTTCAACTCGTATCCCACTAGCGGTGCAGGATGTCGAGCCAGCTCTCGCGCGCCCAGACTTCCTCCCACAGATACGCCGTCGCAAAACCATCGGGGTTCGGCGCATTGCCGGCCCCGCCCTCATTGCCCCTATTGAACGGCAGGAAAGTCGTGGCCGGGCCGGCCAGCCGGGTCGACATCATCACCTCCGACTGGCTCACCGCAAAGTGCACCAGCGCGCCGCCCGGAAAGCCCAGTAGTGGCTCCAGCACACCGCCTTTGGGTTGCGGATGGCGGTCGAAGCGGTACTGGTCCACCGCGTCGTGCACGCTCTGGGTGAAATCGCTCTTCAGCTCCGCCGTGGCCACCGCGATGCCGTTGAGAAACAACACCAGGTCCAGCGCGTCGTGCTGGGCGTTGGGTGAGTGCTTCACCTGCCGCACCACGCGCAGTCGGTTGGCTGCGTACTTGGCCTGAATGGCCGGGTTGATAGCCAGCGCCGGCTTGAACTGTGCCAGTTCCAGTGGTGCCGGCAGCCCCATCCTCCAGTTCCAACGGCTCCGCCGTCTGCACGACATAGGGATACCAGCGGTTGGTAAATCCCAGCACATCACCATCCACCGGCATCAAGTCAAACAACAGGCCGGACTCGCGATGCACCCAGCGGCAGATGACCTCGCTGGCGGCGTCACGCACGAAACCTCGCGCCGCAACCTCTTCTTCCAGACGATAAAAAGCCGCGCGCCCGGCCTCGACCACGGCATCGACATCAACGGTGGCACGTACGCCCTCGGCCAGCGGGTCGGTCAGCAACAAACCGGCCACCGAGCCACCGACGAACACCAGCTGTTCGCGCAAATCGCCCAGCGCCTCGGCGATGCGTCGCAACTGCGGCAGATTAGGGTCATTGGCCCGCATAGGATTCCCCGAGCGTGGCCTTCATCAGGTCTGCCGCCAGCGCGCGCTCGCGCGCACGGCCGGTGCGCAAGGCGTCCAGCAGCGCCAGCAGGCGATGCAGCGCTGGGTCGGCCAAGGCCGCCTGCGGGGCGGTACGGTAGAGCGGAGAAAGCGTCGGCCCCTTGGCGCTGCCCTCGGGGTGCGCCCAGACCGGTGCTTCACCGGGCGCCACACTCAACTGGCTGGCCAGCGGCTCTGTGCCGATGCTCGTGGGCACGCCGCGCTTGACCGGTCCGAGCGTGGCCGGCCACACATAACGTACGCCGTGCTGCACAAATTCGAGCAAGGCAGGCCGCACCGGCTGCCAGCCTTCACGCCCCTGCGACACCGCCAGACCACACGCAACCGCGCGCTTCACACAGGCATGGACCTCCGAGGTGCTCATCGCCAAGGCCTCGCCCAGCGCGGCATAGGTCCAGCGCCGTGGCGGATGCGCCGCCACCTTTAGTAGCACCAACAGGTCTTGAGGTTTGAGTTCCATTGCGTGGCCATATTCGCTATTCGCGAATTGCGAATATGCGTCACCCAAACGGGTTGCGCAAGTAGGAAATGGGCATCACTCCTCGTTTTTCTTGGCGCTTCCAACCGTCACCTGCAGATATTCGAGCTTGAGTCCGAACAGCGTATGCAGTTTCTGTAAATACTCCTGCGTTACTTCATCCAACGGCGCATCGGAGACAACATACAGACTCGCGGGATTTAGGCCTCCTCGTCGATACCCATACTCAAGCAATTGACCCATGGCCTGGCGCACAGCTTCGGCCGCGGTTGCTGCCGGCTTGATTTCGTACAGGTCATAGTGTCCATCACACCTAAGCACCAAAGCATCGGCACGCCCGCCGGTACCGGTTGCGTGCTCAGTGGCTACTGAGCCTGCGTCAGGTTGAGCGCAAAGCTGTCTGTAGAGCTGATTTTGGATGTCGTTGTGCCGTTGCGAAACTGAACGTATTGGAGTCCGTTGCCCCGATAACTGCGGGGCTGAATGCGGCCGGTGGCCCGCTCGAAATGGGAGCTTGCCGTTGGCATCGCGCAACTGGTCGAACACGTACCACGGAAACAGATTGCGGCGCAGCGTATCGCCTGCAAATACGCCACAGCGGTCCAGGTGCGCAGTCAAGGCGGCCGCCTTGGTGGCCCAATTGCCTTCCGGCTCGACAAAGCCGGTGTGCCGCACGAACCACGGAATGACCCGCTGCTGTTTACCCTCATCCACCGTGGTGTGGTAAAGGTCAGGATGGATTGCCGCAAATGCCCGGGCCAATAGCAAGCGAGGCACCTTGGGGAGTTGGCCGTCGCTCCGCCATCCGGTCAGAGTCGATTCCAAGGTCTTGAAGTTGTCGTCACTGCCGCTCTTCCCGACCTCGCAAGTGATGTCGACCAATTGGTCGCGCAAACGGTCCACCACATCGAAAGCAATGACGCCTTGCCCAGCATTGCTAACTGCATTGTCAACGGTTCTCCAAACCAGTTTAAAGAGCGTATCCGAATCATTCTGCGCTATTGCGGTTCGTACTTGCCCTAGCGTTTCGGCGTAGCGCGGTAGCCAATAATCAATCAGTGGGTTGCCCGGTGCGTTGAAGCCTTCGAGAAAGGCGTAGGCCTCGCCATCGAACACTGGGCGGTAAGGAAGATTTGATGGCTTGTTCATGCGAGTTCCACTGTGCTGCGCACGTCGATTTGACCGGTGACGGCGGCGGCGATGAGGGCGCTACGGCGTTCTTTTAGGAGGCTGATGGCACATTCGGCTTCCGCTTCAAGAGCATCAAGTCTGTTGCTTTCATCAACGATTAATTCCGCAAGCTGCACCTGTTCCTTGGGTGGGGGCACAGGGACTTGCAGGGCACGAATATCCTCCACGTTCACTCGCTTGAACGTCGAACCGACCATGATGTTCTTCAACTGCTCAACGACGACGCCAGAGCGAATCACTGATTGCATGAAGTCGCTGGACGAGTCGTCATTCAGCCGTCGCAGCAGGCACACGTCCTGTCCCATTGCAAAGGGCGGATGGCCTTCATCAACCTGAGCCACCTCGCCAACCGTCGCATTGCGGCTGAAGATGAGGTCACTAGGCAAGGGCCGTCGACCACCCTCAATCAGTTGCTCGTAAAAGAGCTGGGTAGTCCGTTTTGCAGCGTCAAGTGAAACGTACTTGGACTGCACTTCTCGGATGCTGGCTAATGGATAGCCTTCATCCACAAACTCCGCTGTGACGTGCTTGCAGTCGGTGACGCTCCAGTACCGCTTCAATGCCGCCACATCCCAATGCGCCGGCACCTCCCCCAGCCACGTCACGCCGGAATCCTTCATCGGCGCATCGGGGTTGAGGCCGCGGGTGGAGCCGTCGTCACCGATGGCTTCCATTGGCAGGAAGGAGACCTCGGTCGCGCGGTCGATGCCGGCGAGCTCAGACTTCGATGGATTGAGCTCGGCAACGAAGCGAAGGCGCTTGATTGACCAGTGCGCCGGCACGTGACCGAGCCAGTCGAGACCGCTCCCTTTGTATTCCCCATACCTCGGCAAACTCATTCCGCCAGCTCCTCGAGCATCTTCATGATGCTGGCCGAGACGGTCTTCAGCTCTTCGTCGATGGCGTGCAGGCTGCGCGGCGGCTCGAACACGTAGAACTGGCGGCTAAACGGAATCTCGTAGCCAACCTTGCTTTTCTCCTCGTCTATCCAGGCATCGGGCGCGTGCGGCAGCACTTCGCGCTCGAAGTAGGCCTGGATGTCATCACTCAGCGGCACGTTCTCGGTGTCGCGCAGCGCGCTGTCGGGCTGCGGCTTGCCTTTCTGCTTGCCCTTTTGGCCGAGCACAATCTGACCGTTTTCATCACGCGCCGGGCGCTCGACGGTGACGGTGGTGTAGCCGAACTCTTCATTCTTGAAGATGCGCGAGATGGGCACGCGCTTCGTCTTGCCGCCTTCGGGCGCCTGCGGCGGCGTGTCGGTATTGGTGACGAGCTGTGGCTCGCCCTGTTGTGCGCCAGCAGCATCGCACACGCTGACGCACTCGGCCTCGGTGAAGTCGCCGAATAGCCGGGTGACAGTGGCGATGTGGTCGTCTGACATTTCCTTGCGCTTGGAGCCGAGGCTTTTGCGTATCTTCTGCCAGAAACTGCTGGCGTCGATGAGCTGCACGTAGCCTTTGCGGTCGTCGGTCTTCTTGTTCGACAGAACCCAAACGTAGGTGGCGATGCCAGTGTTGTAGAACATGTCGGTGGGCAGGCCGACAATGGCTTCGACCAGGTCGTTTTCCAGCACGTAGCGGCGGATTTCGGATTCACCGCTGCCAGCTCCGCCGGTGAACAGTGGCGAACCGTTGAGGACAATGCCGAAGCGGCTGCCGCCATCCTGCGCCGGGCGCATCTTCGAGAGCAGGTGCATCAGGAACAGCATGGAGCCATCGGACACGCGCGGCAGGCCCGGGCCGAAGCGGCCGTCGAAACCCTTGCTCTGGTGTTCGTCGCGCACGGCTTTTTCGACCTTCTTCCACTCGACGCCGAAGGGCGGGTTGGAGAGCATATAGTCGAACTTGCGCCCGCCGTGGCCATCGTCGGACAGCGTGTTGCCGGCGATGATGTTCTCAACCGGCTGGCCCTTGATGAGCATGTCGGCCTTGCAGATGGCGTAGGACTCGTCGTTGAGTTCCTGGCCGTACATGGTCAGGCGTGCCTGCGGGTTGTGCTCGAGCAGGTATTCGCCGGCAATCGACAGCATGCCGCCGGTGCCGGCCGTGGGGTCGTAAATGGTCCGCACCACGGCGTTGCCGGGGCTGAGCACGTCGTCGTCTTCGATGAACAGCAGATTCACCATCAGCCGGATAACTTCGCGCGGGGTGAAGTGCTCCCCGGCGGTCTCGTTGGAGATTTCGGCGAACTTGCGGATGAGTTCCTCAAACACCAGTCCCATGCTGGCGTTGTCGACCACCTCCGGGTGCAGGTCGATATTGGCGAATTTCTCGGTGACGAGATACAGCAGGTTGGCCTTCGCCACCCAAATGGTCGGGGCGCTGGCACGCGTTGAGGCCAAGTCCGGCATTCTACTCCCCCGCCTGTCGGGCCCGTTTCGGTGATTTTTTGCACGACATGGGCGATAGGGCCTTTGCATGGCCACGTTGCTCATCGCCATGAATTGGCGATGGCGGCAGACCTCGATTGCTTGGCAGCGCAGGTGGCCAAGTGCCTCATCTCGTCCATCAATAACCAGCGTAATATTGCCTGTTGTATCGAATACTTCACATAAGCGGCATTATTCTGCCTGCAATTACAGAGACACCGCGCGTATGCCGAGGAGATTCACCATGCCGCACCTGAATCCTGAACCACGCCACGGCACACCAGCCGAACTGGAAACGGCGCTTGGCGAAAATCTGAAATCACTCCGGGTGAATCGCAACCTTGACCAGGTCACGCTGGCAGAACGGGCCGGCATCGGCTTGCGCACCTTGCGTAACCTTGAAAGCGGCAATGGCTCGTCGTTGAGAACGCTTATACTGGTGTTACGTGTCCTCGGCCGCGAGGGCTGGCTGGACACCATTGCACCGGTAGCGACGATTAACCCGTTAATGCTGACCCGAGAGGCCAGGCCGCGCCAGCGGGCAAGCAAGCCAAGGCGAAAGGCGGGCGAATAAGCCGGGCACCAGCGTCATTGGCCGGCCACCTTGGCGCATATGCATTTGCGTGAAGTGTAGAAAACGAAAGCTTTCCGGATACAGACGCTTTTAATACCCCTTCTGGAGACAGATACCGCTTCTCGGCGTTCGTCAGCAACGGACCTCACGAGATGCCCCTCCCGGGAAGCTGAGCGGCTTGAGTGGGAATTCAGTGGCAAATTCAAGGCTACAAAATCAGTGGTAAATCAGTGGCAATTTTCGAGAATTGCCACTGAATCTCGAAGGGAACCACAAGAAGTTGTTATTCGTAACGCACTGTTTTACAATGATTTTTCCCGCAACCCGGGGCACGGATTTTGAAGGGAAAGCGCGTTCGGGACGTAGAGGCCGGAGGTTCGAATCCTCTCACCCCGACCAGATTTCAAAAAAACCGCACAGTTCGCTGTGCGGTTTTTTGTTTTTCCGGCACCCCGTCATGGGCAAATCCAAACAAAAGTCGGTCTCAACACCCGACCCCGCCGTACGGAGGCCAGCCCCTCCCTCTTCGAGCCGACACACGGCTTGAGTTTGCTGCTTACACTGAAATCGATACGTGGCAGCGAATAAAACCGGACCCTCGAGCCGACCACCTAGAGACGCCTCGCACCACCCTACCCAGCCCATGGCCCGGAGGTGCATCATGTCTCACGTCGATTTACCCGATTTCGATACCCTGGCAACGCTGTATCGCCAGGATCCTGGTGCCTTCGAGGCGCTGCGTACTTCGCTGCTGCAA
Source organism: Jeongeupia sp. HS-3 (assembly GCF_015140455.1). NCBI lineage: Bacteria > Pseudomonadati > Pseudomonadota > Betaproteobacteria > Neisseriales > Chitinibacteraceae > Jeongeupia > Jeongeupia sacculi. The sequence continues at coordinate 2,428,285 of NZ_AP024094.1, forward strand.
CAAGCGCTGGAGCAGGTCGAAGCACCACGCCGGAGCCGGATCGAAGCGCTGCTCAACCGCATCGAAATGCAGCGTCGCCGCGCCAAAAATCCCTTGCACGCCACCGTGATTGCTCATGAAATGATGTGGACCTCGTTTCTGACCATGCGCTACGTGCTCGCCCACGGCGAACGGCCGCAGCACCCGGGCGCCATGGTGCTGCAGTTTCCAACCCGTCAGCAGTTGCATTAGCCGGCCGCTTCAACCCCACAAGCCGGGCAACTCGAGCCGCGGCGTGGCGTCGCCAAGGCGCACGCCTACGCCCAGCAAGCGAACCGGCTTGGCGCCGCGCGCCCATGCCTGCCGCAGCAACAACTCGAACATCGTGAGTGATGGTGTTTCGCAGCCACATTCGATCGTGGTCTGGCTGAAATCGTGAAACTTGATTTTCACCACCGCCTTGACCGCAGGGCGGCTTGAATCACTCGCGGCGAAACGGGACGAGAAATCATCGACCAGTGCCGGCAAAGCGGTCAGGCAGGCAGCCAGATCGGCCAGATCGTGCGTATAGGTCTGCTCAACCGACAGCGACTTGCGCGCCCGCTCGCGCTCTACCGACCTGGTATCCACCCCCCGGCACTGCTGATAGAGCGATGCGCCCATTTTACCAAAGCGGGCCACCAACGCCGTAACCGACCACGCCTGCAAATCGGCACAGTTTTGTACATCCAGCCCGGCCAGCTTGGCGGCGGTCGCCCTACCCACCCCCCAGAGCTTGGCCACCGGCAGCGCACGAATGAAGGCATCCACCTCATCCGGGGTGATCACGAACTGGCCATCGGGCTTGTTCCAGTCGCTGGCGATCTTGGCCAGCAGCTTGTTGGGGGCAATCCCGGCACTGGCGGTAATCCCTACTTCGGCCGCGATCCGCGCGCGGATTTCCTGCGCCATCAGCGTGGCGCTGCCGTGGCAATGCGGCAGACCGGTCACGTCCAGATAGGCTTCATCCAGCGACAAGGGCTCGAAGCACTCGGTGTAGTCGCGAAAAATTTGCTGAACCGCCCTGGAGGCGGCGCGGTAGCGGGCGAAGTCCGGTGGCAGCAACACCAGCTTCGGGCAACGCTGCAGCGCGGCGCGCGTCGACATGGCCGAATGAATACCGTAGCGACGCGCGGGATAATTGCATGTGGCAATCACCCCGCGCCGCTCGGCCGCACCGCCGACGGCCAGGGGCACATCGCGTAGATCCGGCCGGTCGCGCATCTCAACGGCGGCGTAAAAGCAGTCGCAATCGATGTGAATGATCTTGCGTCCAGCCGACACGTCCACGACCCCGGGAAAGATGAAACGATAGTGTACGTTCGTTCTATCAATATCCCCAAGCATGCAGCCCATCGATCTCGTGGATCTCAGAAGCGCCCCCCATATCGCAAACCAACGACCGGCTCGCCATCCCGTGAGGACATCAACAACACGGTGTCGCCGAGATAGGCGCCGGAGATCGCGCCGGCCAGATCGAAAAGCAGATCTTTATAAGAAAAATCGTTATCCCGCTGGATGCCATCAAGCACTTCCTTGGCGACCCCGGGCACCGTAGCCAGCAAGACGCCATAAAACCGGGGATAGCCGGACTCGCTGGCGACTTCCGCGCCGCCCGCCCCCAAGGCCGAGGACACCGAAAAATGCGCCACCTTGTCCGAGCCACGCCACGGATCGGGGTCGGCAAATTCAAAAGCACAGACCTGTTTGGCTTGCAGGGTCAGCAAGACCAGCAGCAATGGCAAACACCGATCCACGAAGCTGCGCGAACTCATCGACGCACCCACCCGGAACCGCGGCCTGCACATTGTGGAATACTCGCCGCGATCATGGATTGCAGCGGTGTGATGGGTCGCTTCTTGACTCCCTCTATCGGCAACTTAGACGGCCCGTGCCCGTCTGTGCCAACCCGGGCTGCCGGGCGGTGGCGCTATCCGGGCTTGATCCGCCCGATGGCGAGCAGCATTGAAATTGCCGGTACGCCGACGGGAGCGCCCGCATGGCTTATAATCTGCGGTCTCAACATTCGTCCTTCCGAGTATCCGGCATGCACGAGCACTACACTCCGGCCCAGATCGAGGCCGCCGCCCAGGCACAGTGGGAAAACAACAAGGTCTTCCAGGCAGAGGAAGACGCAGCCAAGCCCAAGTACTACGCCTGCTCGATGCTGCCCTACCCGTCGGGCAAGCTGCACATGGGCCATGTGCGCAACTACACGATCAACGACATGCTGGCGCGCCAGCTGCGCATGCGCGGCTTCAACGTGCTGATGCCGATGGGCTGGGATGCCTTTGGCCTGCCGGCCGAGAACGCCGCGATCGCCTACAAGAAATCACCGGCCGAATGGACCTACGCCAACATCGCCGACATGAAGTCGCAGATGCAGCCGCTGGGTCTGGCGTTCGACTGGTCGCGCGAGATCGCCACCTGCGATCCGGATTACTACAAGTGGAACCAGTGGTTCTTCCTGAAGATGCTCGAGAAGGGCGTCGCCTACAAGAAGACCCAGGTCGTCAACTGGGACCCGGTCGACCAGACCGTGCTCGCCAACGAGCAGGTCGTCGACGGCCGCGGCTGGCGCTCGGGCGCGGTGGTCGAGAAGCGCGAGATTCCCGGTTACTACTTCGGCATCACCCAGTATGCCGACGAATTGCTTGATGACCTCGACCAGTTGACCGGCTGGCCCGACATGGTGCGCGCAATGCAGCGCAACTGGATCGGCAAGTCCGAGGGGGTGCGCTTTGCCTTCGACCACGATATCCGGGATGCGAACGGCGCGCCGATCAACGACGGCAAGCTGTGGGTCTTCACTACCCGCGCCGACACCATCATGGGCGTGACCTTCTGCGCCGTCGCCGCCGAGCATCCGCTGGCAACGCGCGCGGCCGAACTCAATCCCGAGCTGCTCGCCTTCATCAAAGAATGCGAAAAAGGCGGCGTGTCCGAAGCCGAACTGGCCGCGCAGGATAAAAAGGGCGTGTCGACCGGGCTGTTCGTCACCCACCCGCTGACCGGTGCGCAACTCGAAGTCTGGATCGGCAACTATGTGTTGATGGGCTACGGCGATGGCGCGGTCATGGCCGTGCCGGGCCATGACGAACGCGACTTCGCCTTCGCCCACAAATACGGCCTGTCAATCCAGCAGGTCGTCGCCGTCGACGGCGAAACCTACTCGGCCGATACCTGGGCCGAGTGGTATGGCGACAAGGCCCGCGGCGTGATGATCAACTCCGGACGTTACGACGGCCTGAGCTACAAGGACGCGGTCGACGCCGTTGCCGCCGACCTGGCCGCCAAGGACGCCGGCGAGAAGAAGACCTCCTGGCGCCTGCGCGACTGGGGCATTAGCCGCCAGCGCTACTGGGGCACGCCGATTCCTATCATCCACTGCCCGTGCTGCGGCGATGTGCCGGTGCCGTATGAACACTTGCCGGTGGTGTTGCCGACCGACTGCATTCCAGACGGCTCGGGCAACCCGCTCAAGCACCGCGAGGACTTCCTCAACGTCGCCTGCCCGAAGTGCGGCGAGCCGGCGCAGCGCGAAACCGACACGATGGACACCTTCGTCGATTCGAGCTGGTACTTCATGCGCTATTGCGACCCGAAGAACGGCGAGGCGATGGTAGCCGACGGCACGAAGTACTGGATGGCGATGGACCAGTACATCGGCGGCATCGAGCACGCCGTGCTGCACCTGCTGTACGCGCGCTTCTGGACCAAGGCGATGCGCGACGAGGGCCTGATCGATTTCGACGAGCCGTTCAAGAACCTGTTCACCCAGGGCATGCTGCTGCGCGACTGCTACTACCGCGAAGAAGCATCGGGCAAGAAGCGCTGGTTCTACCCGGCCGAGATCGAGGTCCAGCACGACGACAAGGGCCGGCCGGTTTCGGCCATCGCCAAGGAAGACGGCCAGCCGGTGGTGATGGGCGGCATCGAGAAGATGTCCAAGTCCAAGAACAACGTCGTCGAACCCAAGGACATCATCGAACAGTACGGCGCCGATACCGCACGACTGTTCACGATGTTCGCCGGCCCCCCGGACCAGAGCGCGGCGTGGTCGGACAGCGGTGTCGAAGGCGCTTACCGCTACCTGCGCCGGCTATGGAACTTCGGCTACAAGCACGCCGAGGCGATCCGCGCCGCCGGTGCATTGCCGGCCGAGTTGTCCAAGGACGACAAGGCGCTGCGCTTCGAGATCCACAACACCCTCAAGCAGGTCGATGCCGACTTCGAACGGTTGCAGTACAACACCGTCGTCTCCGGCGTGATGAAGCTGCTGAATTCGCTCGAAGCGTACAAGGGCGACAACAGCTCGGTACTGCGCGAATCGTTCGGCATCCTGCTGCGCGCGATCTACCCGGCCGCACCACATATCGCCCATGTACTGTGGCGCGAGCTCGGTTACGGCGACGAGATCGCCGACGCGGCCTGGCCAGAACCGGCACAGGATGCGCTGACGCAGGACGAGATCAAGCTAATGGTGCAGGTCAACGGCAAGCTGCGTGGCGAGATTCTCGTTGGCAAGGATGCGGCCAAGGACGTGATCGAAGCGACCGCACTGGCGCTCGACAGCGTACAGAAGCTCATCGACGGCGCACCGAAGAAAGTCATCATCGTTCCAGGCCGACTCGTCAACATCGTCGCCTGACCGGAGGCCGGGCGAAAGTCCGGCCTGTCCACTGGAGTATGCAATGCGTTATCTGCTGATCGTCGCCACCCTGTTGCTCACCGCCTGCGGCTTTCATCTGCGCGGCCAAGGCGCCGGCGGGGCCTTTCCGTACACCTCGGTGACCATCACCGGCGGCGGCGGTACGGCCAATGCATTGCGCGACTACCTGTCGGTCTTGCCGCAAGTGACCATGCTCGACAAGCCGGGCAAGGACACCCCGCAGATCGACGTGCTCAGCGAAGGGGACAACCAGAAGGTGCTGACCGTGAACAGCTCGGGCCGGGTCAGCGAATACCGGGTTTACTACACCGTGACCTATCGCGTCCGTCTTGGTGATCATTACCTGATCGACGACGGCAAAGCCCAACTGTTCCGCGATTACACCTACGACGAGAACAATCCGCTCGGTGAGGATGCAGAGAAAGCACAATTGATCCAGGGTATGCAGCGCGATGCCAGCCAGAACATTCTGCGCCGGATCACCGCGGCGGCGCGCAACGCCGACAAGGTCAAGGCCAACCCGCCGCCGCCGAAACTCTCGCCGACCGAGCAGATGCTCAAGTCGCTGCAGTAATGCGCAGCGAGCAGCTCGCGCGCCAGCTTGCCACCAAGCTGGCGCCGCTTTACACCATTCATGGCGACGAGGCCTTTCTCGCCCAAGAAGCCGCGCAGACCATCCGCGATGCCGCCCGTAACGCCGGTTACGCCGAACGCGAAGTACTCACGGTCGAGGCCGGTTTTGCCTGGAGCCGGCTGGCGCTGATCGGCAACTCGTTTTCTCTGTTTGGCGATCAGAAACTGGTCGAGCTGCGCATTCCGACCGGCAAGCCCGGCGTCGAAGGCGGCAAGGCGATCGAAGCCTATTGCGCCAATCTGCCGCCCGATACCGTCACCCTGGTGCAATGCCCCAAGCTTGATCGCGCCGCACAAAACGCCAAATGGTTTCAGGCACTGGCAACGCATGGCGAAATCGTCGAAGCGCGCGGCATTGATCGTACCGCCCTGCCCGGCTGGATACGCGAACGCTTTATCGCCCAAGGCCAGCAGCCGGCTAGCGATGCGCTTGAATTCCTGGCTGACCGGGTCGAAGGCAATCTGTTCGCCGCGCATCAGGAAATCCTCAAGCTCAGTCTGCTCTACCCCAAGGGAGAAATCTCGCTGGCGATGCTGACGCAAACGATCGCCGATGTCGCCCGCTACGATGTGTTCCAGCTCGGTGAAGCGCTGCTGGCCGGCGATGCGACCCGCCTGTGCCGCATGCTTGACGGCCTCAAGGCCGAAGGCGAAGCACCGCATCTGGTGTTGTGGGCGCTAAGCGAAGAAATCCGCGCGCTCTACAAGATCGGCCAGGGCCGCGCCCGTGGCATGCCGATGCCGCAGCTGATGAAGGAAAACCGCATCTGGGGCAACAAGCAACGCCTGATCGACGGCGCCTTATCGCGAGTCAACGGCAGCACCCTGCGCGACGGCCTGGCGCACGCCGCGCGCATCGACCGCCTGATCAAAGGCATCGGCTCTGGCGATGCGTGGGACGAACTGCAACGGCTCTGCCTCAGCATTATCGGCACGCGGCGCTAAGCCGCGCCTCCGCCTGAGCGCCTCTTGTTTCTGTTAAGCTCGACGCCTTCCCGTCGTCAGCCACACGGCCCGTCCTCAATGAAAGAAGAAATCCTCGTCAACGTCACTCCGCAGGAAACACGCGTCGCCACGATCGAGGATGGCATCGTTCAGGACATCCATATCGAGCGCAGCGCGCATCTGGGTCTGGTCGGCAATATCTATCTGGGCGTAGTCAAACGCGTACTGCCGGGAATGCAATCGGCCTTCATCGAGATCGGCTTCGAGCGCGCCGCCTTCCTGCACATCGCCGACGTGATCGAACAACGGCAAAGCCCGAACGAAGTACTGCGGATCGAAAGGCTGGTGCACGATGGCCAGCCGATACTGGTGCAGGTGATCAAGGACCCGATCGGCACCAAGGGCGCGCGGCTGTCGACGCAAATCAGCATCGCCGGGCGCTTTCTGGTGTTCCTGCCGCAGGAGCGCCATATCGGCATCTCCCAACGGATCGAGAACGGCGGCGAACGCGAGCAACTGCGTGAACGGCTCGGCAAGTTGTTGCCGCAGGATCATCACGGCTACATCATCCGCACCAGCGCCGACCATGCGACCGACGAAGAGCTCAAGGCCGACATCGAATACCTCGACCTGATCTGGGCCGATATCAAGCAGAAATCGCAGAAACTGCCGGCCAAATCGCTGCTGTTTCAGGACCTGTCGCTGCAGCTGCGCACGCTGCGCGATATGGTCAACGCCAATACCGAAGCCGTGCTGGTCGACAGCCGGGAAAACTTCGTCAAAATGGCCGAATTCGCCGGCCGCTTCGTCGCCGATGTTGCACCGCGCGTGCAGCATTACACCGGCGAGCGGCCGCTATTCGAGCTGTACGGTGTCGAGGCAGAAATCGAACGTGCACTCGCCCGCCGGGTGAATCTGAAGTTCGGCGGCTACCTGATCATCGATCAGACCGAGGCCATGACGACGGTCGACGTCAACACCGGTGGCTTCGTTGGCACCCGCAACTTCGACGACACCATCTTCAAGACCAACCTCGAATCCACCCACGTCATCGCCCGCCAGTTGCGGCTGCGCAATCTGGGCGGCATCATCATCGTCGACTTCATCGACATGGACAACGAAGAGCACCAGACCGCGGTGCTGGACGAGCTGAAGAAAGCCCTAGCCCGCGACCGCACCAAGATCACCGTCTCCAGCTTCACCAGCCTGGGGCTGATCGAGATTACCCGCAAACGCACCCGCGAATCACTCGCCCATGTGCTGTGCGAACCCTGCCCGACCTGCCAAGGGCGTGGCGAAATCAAAACCGCCGAATCGGTCTGTTTTGAAATTCTGCGGGAAATCCTGCGGGAAGAACGCCAATTTTCCGCCCGTGAATACCGCATCCTGGCATCGCAAGGGGTGATTGACCGGTTCCTGGATGAAGAATCGACCAATTTGGCGATGCTGGCCGATTTCATCAAGAAGCCGATTTATTTGCAGGTGGAGACGGCTTATACGCAGGAGCAATTTGATGTAGTGCTGGTTTGATATTTGCAAAAATAAAAAAGCGGCCATTGGCCGCTTTTTTATTTTTTGTCTGCCGGTTTGCGTACCAGCAACCAACGAGGCGCATTGAATCTAACCAGACGTCGATAAAGGACAACGTACAAGATCACAAAGACCAAGACAAAAATTTGCAACATCAAGCGGTTGTCCCAGAACAGCACCGCCGGCAAGACCGCAAACGAGCACAGTAGCCACAGATACGGCGACGTCATGGCATTGCGGGTAGTTTTCTCACCTGCATGTTTGCTCCCCACCGCCCAGCGAACAAGTCGTTTGTAAATAAGCTGATGCATATGTGCAGCATCAGGCATACCTGCCGATGTCCCGCGCAAAATCGCGCGCCGATAAATCGAGAACAGCGTCTCAAATACCGGATACATCACAACCAGAAGCGGGAACCACGGTGAAACCTGCGGATGACGCGCGACAAGCAGTACCGACAGCTCCGCGATCATGAAACCGATCAGATAGGCGCCGCCATCGCCAAGGAAGATCAAGCCACGCGGATAGTTCCAGACAAAGAAACCAAGAATCCCGCCCATCATCGCTAGCGCGGACTTCCAGATCAGCGGATCACCCAGCTGGAAGCCGACATAGCCCAATGCGGCCAGCATCATGATCGACACCATGCTCGCCAAACCATTGTAGCCATCGATGATATTGACAGCATTCACCACGCCACCCACGGCAACCATAGTGAAAATCAAAGCAATTATCCAGAAACGCATGGCGCTATCCACCAATGGGATATCCAGTCGGTTGATGCCCGCTTTGAGCAACCAGAATCCTAAGGCTGCAGCCAGCATCGTCAGCCCTAAGCGCGCCAGCACGCCGACCCGCTTGGTACAGTCCTCCACCAGCCCACCAATAAAAGCAGGCGATGCCGCGATCAGAAGCAGGCCAAACGGTTTGAACTCATTTGGCGCCTTATAGCCAAGCCAGAGCAGACAAGCTAGCATTGCGCAAACAACACCGACGCCGCCGACTCGGGGAACCACGGTTGAATGAAACTTCTGAACACCATTCAGGTCATGGTCGGCAGTGAAATGGGCATGGAGATGCTGATAGCGAATGATAAGCAACGTAGCAATCAAAGACGCTAGAAACGCCAAAATAAATATCTGCATGAAAGAACGGCCACTCTATTTTATCGAAATAATTAAAAGAAACTCACATCAAGCAAGGTTGCGAGCCATAAACGAGTCGTAGGCCGCAATTGTTATTTGCTCATCGAACCGAACCTGCATGAACTTTCTACCAGCCTTTCCCATCTCTACCTTGGCTGCCGGCGACAACTGTATGTACAGCATGATACTTTCAGCCAGCGCTTCGGCACTCTTGACCGGGCAGAGGAACCCTGTTTTTTCGTGTTCGACAATATCGCGACAGCCCGGAACATCCGTTGCGATCAGCGCTTTCTCCATGGATGCACCTTCCATGAGCGAGCGCGGCACACCTTCGCGGTAGGAAGGCAAAACAATACAATCCGCCTGCGCAATAAACTCACGCACGTCTGTCGTCGTGCCAAGATAGTCGATAACACCTTCATCGCGCCATTCTTGGATTTTTTCAGCATTGATCGCACTCGGATTATCAACACCGCACGCCCCCAACAATTGAAAAATGGCATTAGGGTAACGCTGACGAACAATTCGCGCAGCCTCTACAAACTCGCCAATTCCTTTGTCCCACAACAAGCGAGCAATCAGCAAGAAGCGAAGTTTGCCATCATCACATGGTTTGTCTCTTGGAGAATACTGACATAGATCGATACCCTCGCCATCCAGAAGCATCGCCCGATCGGCCGAGACCAGATGGCGCTCCAGAAAGATGAGGCGATCATCTTCATTCAGAAACCAGACCTCCCGCGGATAGCGAAACGCAAACTTATAAAGGCTGCAGGCAATTTTTGAAACGACACCCGGATTGACAAATGCATACCCCAAGCCAGTAGTCACCGCCAATGACGGTATCTGGGCCAATTTAGCCGCGATCGATCCGTAAATATTCGGCTTGATCGTATAGTGTACGATGAGAGTCGGCTTGGATCGCCGATAAATGCGCATCAAACGAAATACGAGACACGCATCCTCTATCGGGTTTACCCCTTTTGCCGACATCCTCAGATCAATGAACCCGCACCCCATATCAATCAATAGCTGGGCGCACTCATCCATGGGCGCTACAACCGTGACACGAGCCCCCAGGTTAATCCAGTGCTTGATCACGCCCGCGCGGAAGTTATAGAGCGACCACGCGGTATTGGCCACAAACAGAACGTGCCTATCAGTCTTCATTCCGCCACTTTACCCTGATAAAGTTGAAGCCATTTTTCCACTGCGGCTCCCAAAGAAAAACGCTCTACGACTCGCTGGCGCGCAGCTTGGCCAATGCGTCTTTTTTGCTCCACCGACCAATCTAACGCCTCATTAATGGCAGCAGCCAATGCCTGTGAATCTTTGACAGGAACCAATATGCCTTCCTTTCCGATAACTTCGGCAACACCACCACAATTTGTTGCGACAACGACTCTTTCACATGCCATTGCCTCGGCAACAACCAGACCGAACCCTTCCCAAGCGGAGGAAAGCACAAATAAATCTGCGGCGCTCATCCACGCGTTTATATCTCGCCGCATGCCAAGGAAGTGTACTTGGCCTGCAAGCCCCATCGTCTCCGCAAGATGCGGCAGCGTTTGGCACAAATCTCCATCGCCAATAATTGCCAAATAAAGCGAGCGATCTTGAGGGCGAAGTAACGAGAAGGCACGCAGCAAATTCGGGTAATCCTTCGCTTCAGTCAAACGACCGACGGCCAATAGCAACCTCCCACCAGGAGGAAGACCAAGCTCTTGTCTGCGACTTTGGCGGTCGTTTTCACTAAACCGGAAATGTTCGACATCAATACCATTGGCGACCGCAATCATTCGCCCGGGTTTGCACGCCCCTTTGGCGACAAATGCGTCGACCGCTTCCTCACTCACATTGGTAGAAATGTCTGCAAGCTGGTCGGTAAGCCGATACGCCCACATCCTCGACCTTCCGCCCTCACTGGTACTATGAGCAGTGCAAATCAAGCGAGGAATAGGCACGATCAGTCGCAACAACCGACAAAAGATGTTGGCATGGACCATATGGCTATGTATCACATCTGGCTTGAAATTCAGAATGATCCGACGAACCGCTTTCAATGCAGATATCAAACCAGAAGCCGTTTTCTGCATGTTCAGTTCGAAAAGCCTGACTCGGGTATCTACAGGACGATTCAGCGTAGCGCCATTCAAAGAAACCAAAGTGACCTCATGGCCAGCCATCGCGAAACAATCAACCAAATCGCAAACTTGGCGCTCTGCTCCCCCCATCCCCAAACCAGTAATAACCAGTAACAGCCTCATAGAAAACTATTATTCACCAAGGTTGATTGATAAAAGTATATATTGATAAAAAGAAGCCCAACCACAAAGATCAAATCAACAGATCTAGACTTATTGGCCAGTGCGACATAAACAAATGGCAAAAAAGAAATAACCAATCTACCTGCAATCGGAGAAAAAAAATACAATACCAAGTAACTCACAACCCCAATAAGCGCTACGGAATACACACCTTCACTCAACAGCCAACTACGCCCGCGTGAAATCAAGATTAAGAAGAGCCCACCCCAGAGTATAAAAGCCGCACCTGAAGCGGTTGCTTCATTTGTCAAGTGTTCCTCCGTAGCTTGTCGCACCCCAAGATATTCTGCGGCAACGAGCCCAACCAATGCCAACATCGAAGCCCCTGCAGTATAGGCAGCAACTCTCCACTTCAAACCAAGATCAAATCGATCCAGAAGAAAATCTAAAATTAGAAACCCCAATATTATAAAGTTCAATGTATGAACAAAGGAAAGAATTAAACATGCAAAAATCCACCACTTTCTTTTATTTGTAATACAAACAACAAACAACAAAACCGCTGAGCATAACCCCTGCCTAAGGACAACCATTCCAAGATGAAAAAACTGGGCAGAGCAGAGCAAAAGCAGAGCAACGAGCACAAATGACGTCAGCCCCCTAGCCTTGAGACCACAAGAGAGGAATATCAAGAATATCGAGAAAGACGAGTAAAAAGCGGGAATAGACGCCGGGTCAAGAAAAAAACTCAAAAAATGATTCAAGAGCAAAAAAATGGGCTCATTGAAAAGCCCCTTAAATAGGGAGTATTCGAAATTATCTTTGAGGATAAAAATTGATTCATATGCATAAATCAGGTAATTATCCCGATCACGAAGAACATTCACCGGGAAAAGCTGGGCAACAACAGCCGTAAATGAAGCAATTAAAATCGCACCACCGCTTTTTAGCTTCAACACCGCCCTCCCTTACCAATAAGCACTGAGGCCATTTTGCAACCCCATCCATTTTGACATACAACGAAATCTAGTCGTCTCGAAACTGAATCAAAACAAATCAATAAACCATGCATGACTTCACACAGAAAACTGAGCCCCTTGAATGGCCCCATTTAATTCAAACCCAACAAATGCACCCACTTAATCAACACCACATCAAGATCGAATTTTTCCACGCCTTTTAAAGCTTCATTTTGATGAAATAGATAACGTTCATCGTCATTCGCCATTTCAATGGCGTCACACAATGCCGTGGCCAGCGCAACAACATCCTCGGGTGGACACAGCCATCCGTTCCGCCTGTGCTGAATAATTTCGCTGGGCCCTGTATCGCAATCAAAAGCGACCATTGGCAACCCATGCGCAGATGCCTCAAGTAATACCATCGGCAGCCCCTCATAACGGGAACTCAAAACATACAGACGTGAATGCCGATAGTAAGGCTCAATATTTTTCTGAAATGGGATTAATGAAGCAGAGCTTTCAACACCAAAATCTTTTATAAGACCTTCAAGTAAAGCCTTATCTTCACCATCACCGATTATTTGCAACTTCCAGCCAGGCGACTTAACTGAGACAAGACTCCACGCTCGCAACAGAAGATCAAACCCCTTTTGGTGAACGAATCGCCCAGCAGCTAAAACGATTTTTTGTCGATCATTTGTGTTGATAGCACTTAAAATAGTCTGAGATGGTGATGGCGATGGATTTGGAATAGCGACCACGGAGGCCCGACACCAAGCGCCCTGCACCCAGAACGACTTATCACGCTCAGTTAATGTAACAACATTGTCACACATCAACGCAGCCATATGTCGTGCGATCCGCCGGTTTCTTCTCCCAAGATCCACTTTGAAATTGAAATGCTCCCAGCAAACGTGCTTAATCGAAAGCCCGTAAACGGCGGGAACGGCAAATAACGCCAACATGGATTCTACATCAATCAACACATCAACACTGCGAGAGCGAAGGAATCGTCGAAGACGAATTACAACCAGCGCAAACCATAAAGAAAATCGATGTCGACTAGCAAACAGCGAATGACAAACCACTTGCGGATCAAGATCGAAAAATGGTTTTCGCCCCCCCCAAAGGCTCAAAATTGTTATTTGACAATCACGACGGTGTGCCAACGCATTGGCAACCAAACTTACCACCCGTTCAGTTCCGCCACTAGAATCCAAGTTTCCGACAAAAAAACATATATTTTTTTTCATAGTCTGCAACGATCACCAAATTTTCAACGGAAAATCCATCTAACCCCAGCACCGATGGCAAAAACATAACCAGATGCAACAGCCATCACAGCACCTATGCCGCCGTAGCTTGGAATAGTAAAATAACCAACAACAACACATATTACTGCTGCAGCACCCCATTTCAGAATAGTCTTTTGCCCAAGGCCATATTTAATCAAGTAGGTATTCAGTCCAGCCTCAAAAAAGACCAACGGACATAAAAGCAAAGACGCCGACAAAGTTTTTGCACCATAAACAAATTCACCACCAAATACAGCGCCCATAATCCATTCACTTGCACTAAATAAAGAAAGGCATCCAATTAAGGCCAGCCCCCCCATGCCTAATGCAAGAAATAGAACATGTTTTTTCACTAAAGATTCATTTCTTGATCCATATATCAAAACTGGCGCAGCACTAACAGCCATCAATGGAGCCAACTGATTTACATTATCAGTAATTTGCATGCTTGCGGAATAAATGCCCAATTCATGCGCACTAGATAAAAATCGCACAAGAAATCGATCGACCCTCAGAAAACCGTACATTGCGATCAACCCTACAAGAAACGGCCACCCTTGAGCGAAAAGACTATAAATCTCTTCTCGGCAAAAAGCATCTTTAGCTCGTCCAAATCTTCGCCTAAAAACATAAAGCAACCCTAATGAAATTAAACAAGCCTCTAACACCCAAGCAAACGCGTAATAAATTGGATTATTCACACCCAAAGAATAAACACAAACTACAAATAAAAGCCGACCCAACGTTGCACACAAACCAAGTAGAGACGCGACCCGAGCTGCGGACTGAGACTGCAAATACGTTGTGACTACGGCGGAGGGCTCTCTAAAAAAAACCATCAACCCGACAACAGCAACAGTCCAAAACTCCCTCCCGCTTCCCATTGAAAAAAATGAGAATATCAGCAACACTCCATACGAACATCCGGCCGCCAGTTCTCGCAAAAGAAAAGCATTGAAAATAACACGCCTTGCCTTTAGCCGACTGGAATCCACCATGCGAGGTAGAATGACCTCCGCGCCACACACCAAACCGAACGAAGAAAAGAAAAGCACAACCGCAAGCGCGTACTGAAACTCTCCATATCCCCCAACACCAAGAGATCTGGCAATCAAACCACTAACAATCAGTGCAGATACAACCTGCCCCCCACGCTCTACAAGAAGCCAGCCGAAATTAAGAGCAATTTTCTTCACAAGACATATCAGAAAGATACTGCATGAAAACAAACCAAAGATCTGACATATTACAAACGAAACAACGCTCGTTCGCCAGAACCATACGGTAAACCATGTAAAATCTTGACACTTTTTTGAATCACATCTCTACCGCCCACTGTCACCTTCAATCGAATTGATCAATTTACAAGCAACACAAAAAAACGACATTCTCTTCATACCACCATTCAAACAATCAAAACGTATATGGCGATTCATCTAAAATAAGAAGCCTTGAAAATGGCTCTATACTGCATTCTTTTTCATACGGGCACTTTCTCTCACTATTGCCACCAAAAACATCACTACCCCGCCAAAGAAGGCCGCCAATACCGTAATTAACCCACGCTTTGGTCCGGATTCTTCATCAGGCGTGTCCGCCCAACTGATTTTCAATTCATCCCGCTCTTGTGCTTTGACCAATTCAACACGGCGGTCGAGCCGGTCTTTCATCGCCCCCCAGTAGGCTTCGTCTTGTAGGGCGTTAATGGCCGCAATCCACTTTCCAAGGTCACCGTTATTGCGCTTCATATTTTCCACGAGCAGGCGCTGCATGCTGGAAAGCTGATCCTGCATTTTGACGATCTGACTCTGTGCCAAATCGGAAATGCCTTGTTGTTGCAAAGTGGCCTCGGCCTGAATTCCGGCAAGGCTGATGATGCCGTATCGCTCAGCAGGCGGTATCTGGTCGATGATTTCTTTGACCGCGGGTTCAGCCAGGAGCTTACTGGCCTTGGCTTTGTTTTCAGCTGCCATGTCGCGCCGCAACTCCAGATCGTGCCTGGTCTTGGATGCTTCCAGCAGGCGCAATTCAAACAACTGCTGGGTCAAACCCTGACCAAAGGCATTGGCCAATTTGGCAGCAAAGGCCGGCTCGGTGTCGGTTACCTGCAGAACCAGCGAGCCTTCCTTGGCATTCGGCTTGATTTTGACGTGGCGTTCGATTGCGCGCAACGTGCTGTCAGCCCCCTGCGTACCGTAATGCTGTTTGAGCTGAAGCGCCTTGGAAACCGGGTTGATCAACAGCTCGTCATTCAGCAACCAGGCGTAAACAGCCGTATTCTTTGAAGGCGCAATTTTCAGCGTAGCGGTGTACTGGTTTGGCAAAGCCAGCGTGACGGCCAGAGCCAATAAACCCGCGAGCAGCGGAACCAGGATCAAGGCCCGTTTATGCCGGGCCAGGACTACCAGAATGTCTAGCAGCGAAATTTCCTGCTCGCGGGTCGAAGGATCGTGCTGTGCGTTTATAGTCATCGGTCATCCATGGAGCGCTTTTGTGTCATGGCCGTTTTGGCATGGACAAGCGCCGTGCATCAGCCCGACGCCATCGTCCATTTAAAGCGCAAACACAGATCGCGCTGGCTGCAGCCGTGGCAGGTTGTATTCAAACAAGGTTTCTTCCGCACCGGCACCGGCACTGACACGTACCGCACGCATGATCGGCAACTCGCCAACAATGCCAAGCACTCTGCCACCACTGGCCAGCAACTCCTTCAGAGCCGCTGGCAGCACGTCAAACGAGCCACAAACGATAATCGCGTCATATGGTGCTTGCGCATTAAATCCGAGCAGATCGCTAGTCTGCTCTATCCGCACATTCTTGATCCCGGCACGCTGCACACCGGCCTGGGCGAACGCCACCTTCTCGGCAGTGTCATCACTCCCATACACCTGCGCACACAGCCCGGCAGCCAACCCGATCAGATACGCGCCACTGGCCGCACCGATCACCAACACCTTGTCGGTCGGCTTGAGCTGGGCTTCCTGGACAAAGCGAGCCTCGACCTTCGGCGACAGCATCTGCCCGCCACAGGGCAGCGGCAGTTCGGTGTCGACAAAGGCCAGCGCCTTTTTGTCGGCCGGGACGAAGTCTTCGCGCTTCAAGGCGAGCACACGGTCGAGCACCTTCGAATCCAGCACGTTCCACGGGCGAATCTGTTGTTCTACCAGCAGGTAGCGGGCGTGTTCCAAATCCATCTTTGCATCACCTCAAGCTGGCCCCGTCCAGCGGGGCGCGATTTCCTTAATAGCTTGTAATTATCCCACAATATCAGTACCGTCACAGCCTGTAGTTCGCTAGGGGTTTCGCCCATCCAACATGGGCGAATGAGAGAGTCCCTCAGCACCTGATCCGGTTCACACCGGCGTAGGGAAGCGAATCGGTCGGTGCACTCGTCCCGTCCGTCAGTCCGTTCTCCTGCGCCTCTTCTCTATTTGCAGGAGGCACCACCTTGAACAAACCCACCGAATTTCGCGCCAGCGATGCCCACGTCGACGAGGCCGCGATCCAGGCTTTGCCGAACTCGCGCAAGGTCTACGTGACCGGTTCGCGCGCCGATATCCGTGTGCCGATGCGCGAAATCAGCCAGACCGATACATCGACCAGTTTCGGTGGCGAACAGAATCCCGCCATCTACGTCTATGACTGTTCCGGGCCCTACACCGATCCGCTCGCCAAGATCGATGTACGCAAGGGCCTCGCGCCGATTCGCGCCGCGTGGATCTCCGAACGCAGCGACACCGAACTGCTGAACGGTCTGACCAGCGACTACGGCCGCATGCGCGAAGCCGATGCGTCGCTCGATCCACTGCGCTTCGAGCTGACCCGTCAGCCGCGCAAAGCCAAGGCTGGCGCCAATGTCAGCCAGATGCACTACGCGCGCCGCGGCATCGTCACGCCCGAAATGGAATACGTCGCGATCCGCGAGAACCTCAAGCGCGAGGATTACATCGCGTCGCTCAAGGCCATCGGCGCCAAGGGCGAGAAGATGGCGGCGATGATGCTGCGCCAGCATCCGGGCCAATCGTTCGGCGCCAGCATTCCGGCGATGATCACGCCCGAGTTCGTCCGCGACGAGATCGCCCGCGGCCGCGCCATCATCCCGGCCAATATCAACCACCCCGAAGTCGAGCCGATGATCATCGGCCGCAACTTCCTGGTGAAGATCAACGGCAACATCGGCAACAGCGCGGTGTCCTCGTCGATCAATGAAGAAGTCGACAAGATGACCTGGGGCATCCGCTGGGGCGCCGACACCATCATGGATCTGTCGACCGGCAAGAACATCCACGAAACGCGGGAATGGATTCTGCGCAATTCGCCGGTGCCAATCGGCACGGTGCCCATCTATCAGGCGCTGGAGAAGGTCAACGGCAAGGCCGAAGACCTGACGTGGGAGCTGTTCCGCGACACGCTGATCGAGCAGGCCGAACAGGGCGTCGACTACTTCACTATCCATGCCGGCGTACTGCTGCGCTACGTGCCAATGACCGCCAACCGGATGACCGGCATCGTCTCGCGCGGCGGCTCGATCATGGCCAAGTGGTGTCTGGCGCACCACCAGGAGAATTTCCTCTACACGCACTTCGAGGAAATCTGCGACATCATGAAGGCGTACGACGTGTCGTTCAGCCTCGGCGACGGCCTGCGCCCGGGCAGTGTCTGGGATGCCAACGATGAAGCACAGCTCGGCGAGCTCAAGACGCTGGGCGAACTGACGCAGATCGCCTGGAAATACGACGTGCAAGTGATGATCGAAGGCCCGGGCCACGTGCCGATGCAGCTGATCAAGGAGAATATGGATCTGCAGCTCGAATGGTGCGACGAAGCGCCGTTCTACACCCTCGGCCCCTTGACCACCGACATCGCCCCCGGCTACGACCACATCACCAGCGCCATCGGCGCGGCGCAGATCGGCTGGTACGGCACCGCAATGCTCTGCTACGTGACACCGAAGGAACACCTCGGCCTGCCGAACAAGGACGATGTCAAGGAAGGCATCATCACCTACAAGCTCGCCGCGCACGCCGCCGACCTTGCCAAGGGCCACCCGGGCGCGCAGATCCGCGACAACGCGCTGTCGAAGGCGCGGTTTGAATTCCGCTGGGAAGACCAGTTCAACCTCGGCCTCGATCCGGACCGCGCGCGCGAATTCCACGACGAAACCCTGCCGCAACAGGGCGCCAAGGTCGCGCACTTCTGCTCGATGTGCGGCCCGCACTTCTGCTCGATGAAAATCACCCAGGACGTGCGCGATTACGCCGAAAAGCAGGGCATTGCCGCGGAAGAAGCACTGAAAAAGGGCATGGAAGTAAAATCGATCGAGTTCGTGAAGCAAGGGGCCGAGGTTTATCACAAGGCCTGATTTCCTCGTATTGCCAATGAAAAATGGCCTGCAATGCGGCCGTTTTTCATTTTCAGCCTCAACGGCTGGATGTACCGCCCAGGACGACCGGCCTTGCTTCGGCAAAGGCCGGCGCGCAGCCGTCTTTCGCTGACAACAACGGTATCCTCACCGGCCAAGCGATGGCGAGCGCCGGATCATCCCAGGCAATAACCCGCTCGTCGCTGGCATCCCAATACTCGGTCGCTTTATAGAGCAGCTCGACCGTCTCGCTCATGGCCAGAAAACCGTGCGCAAAGCCGGGCGGAATCCACAACTGACGCTTCTCGGCAGCATTCAATCTCACACAGAAGCTCTGGCCATACGTCGCGGAACCAGCGCGCAGATCGACAGCGACATCAAACGCCTCGCCGCGAATCACCCTAACGAGTTTGCCCTGTGGCCGATTTTGCTGGTAGTGCAAACCGCGCAGCGTCCCGAACACCGACAGCGAGTGGTTGTCCTGAACGAAGCGCACCGGCTCGCCGAGCGCGGCGGCAAAATCTCGCTCGTTGAAGCTCTCATAAAAAAAACCGCGCTCGTCTTCGAACACGGTCGGCTCGATCAACTTGACATCAGCGATGGCCATTTCAATCAGCTTCATCAGAACACCGTATCGTCGAGCAGCGCGGTCAGGTAGCGGCTGTAGTCGTTATTGCCGAGTGCCGCAGCCAGTCCTCGGATATCTGCCGCATTGATCCAGCCTTGCCGATAGGCGATTTCTTCGGGGCAGCAAACCTTGAGCCCCTGACGCGATTCGATCGTCTGGATAAACTGGCTCGCCTCGAGCATCGCCGCCGGCGTACCGGTATCCAGCCAGGCATAGCCGCGCCCAAGTATCCGCACATCCAGCCTGCCTTGTGCAAGGTAAGCCGCGTTGACGTCGGTGATTTCAAGCTCGCCACGATGCGATGGCTGGATGGTTTTGGCAATCTGCACCGCTTGTGCATCGTAAAAGTACAGACCGCTGACCGCGTATGACGACTTCGGCCACAACGGCTTTTCTTCGATGTTCAGCGCCTTACCCTGCGCATCGAACGCGACAACGCCGTAGCGTTGCGGATCATTGACCCGATAGGCAAAAACCGTTGCGCCCTGGGGTTGGGCTGCGGCAGCTTGCAATAGGGCGGCCAGATCGTGACCGTAAAACAGGTTATCGCCAAGCGCGAGCGCACAGCAATTGTTACCAATGAACACCTCGCCGATCAGCAGCGCCTGAGCCAGCCCATCCGGAGATGCTTGCACCGCGTATTGCAGCGAAATACCCCACTGGCTGCCATCACCGAGCAATTGCTCGAAACGCGGCGTGTCCTGCGGGGTCGAGATAATGAGGATCTCGCGGATGCCCGCCAGCATCAGCGTGCCGAGCGGGTAGTAAACCATCGGCTTGTCGTAGATCGGCAGCAGCTGCTTCGAGACGGCGAGCGTCGCCGGATACAACCGGGTGCCCGAGCCTCCTGCGAGGATGATGCCCTTGCGCGACGTCATCGGGCGGTTCCGTACAGTTGTTTGATCACGTCAGCGACACCGATTTGCCACTGTGGCAGGGTCGTGCCCAGGGCTTGGCGCAGCTTGCGCGTATCCAGCCTGGAATTCGCCGGGCGCGCCGCGGTCAGCGGGTATTCGATCGCAGTGACGGCGCGAATTGCCTCTGCGCTCAAAGTCAACGGCATACCCAACGCCTGTGCGGCGCGGACAATGGTTTGTGCATAGCCATGCCACGATGTTTCACCCGCCGCCGTCAGATGATAAGTGCCTTGAATCTGTTCCCGTTGTAGGCATTCGACCAGCAATTGTGCGCTGATGTCCGCAATCAGGCTGGCCACCGTCGGCGCCCCATATTGATCGGCAACGACCTCCAGATGCTGTCGTTCATGCGCCAGCCGCAAGATCGTTTTAAGAAAATTGTCGCCATGCGCGCCGAATACCCAACTGATTCGCACAATCAGATACCGGCAACCACTCGCATGGATCGCCTCTTCGCCTGCCAATTTGCTCCGGCCATATACCGACAAGGGTTTAGGCGTATCGGTTTCAAGATAGGGTTCGGCCTTGCGGCCATCAAACACGTAATCGCTGGAGTAGTGCAGCAACAGCGCATCCAGGCGCAAGGCCTCGGCGGCCAGAATGGATGGCGCCATCGCGTTGACTGCATAGGCCAACTCAGGCTCTCGCTCGGCTTGATCGACAGCGGTATAGCCCGCAGCATTAACGATCACATCGGGCCGAATATCCTGCACCAGTGCGCGCAGCACGTCAGGATTAGCGAAATCGCAATCGCGGCGACCAACCGCAATCACCTCGCCCAGCACGGCCAGACTGCGTTGCAGCTCAAAGCCAATCTGACCATTTTTGCCAGTAAGCAAAATACGCGGCATTCAGCCCCCCGTCGGTGCCGGGTCAATACCCTCCGCCCACACCGGATTAGCCAAAGACCATGCCACGGTTTTGCGCAAGCCGGAGTCAAACGTCTCGGCCGGCTCCCAGCCCAACTCGCTCCTCAGCTTGTTTGCGTCGATCGCATAGCGACGGTCATGGCCGGCACGATCTGCCACATGGATGATCTGCTTTGCATACGATAGGCCGTCGGCTCGGGGCTGCAGTGCATCGAGCAAGTGGCAAATCGCACTCACTACCTGAAGATTGGTTTTCTCGTTGCCCCCGCCGACGTTATAACTCTCGCCAACGATGCCAGCATCCAGCACCCGGCGAATTGCGGCACAGTGATCGCCCACATACAGCCAATCCCTCACTTGCTGACCATCGCCATAGAGCGGCAGCGTTTTTCCGGCCAAGGCATTCTGAATCACCAAAGGGATCAGCTTTTCCGGAAACTGATACGGGCCAAAATTATTGCTGCAATGAACCACCTGCACCGGCAAACCATAGGTCTGATGCCATGCGCGCACCAGATGATCCGCTGCGGCCTTGCTCGCCGAATACGGACTATTGGGCTGGTAACGGTGCTCTTCTGTGAATGGTGCATCATCAGCCGCCAGTGCACCATAAACCTCATCGGTCGAAATATGCACAAAGCGGAATGCATCCCCTGCCTCATCAGATAATGCCTCCCGGTAGGCACGGGCACACTCCAGCAGGTTAAAGGTGCCGACAATATTGCTCTGGATAAACGCATCCGGGCCACTGATCGAGCGATCCACATGCGTTTCAGCTGCGAAATGGATCACCGCGCGCGGCCTGTACGTTGCCAACAGCTCGGTCACGCACTGCCTGTCGGCTACATCGCCCCGAACGAAGTGATGCCGTGCATCACCTTGGAGTGAAGCCAGCGCGACCGCGCTGCTGGCGTAGCTCAACACATCCAGGTTGATCACTGGCTCATCGCGGCAGGCCAGCCAATCACGTACAAAATGACCACCGATAAAGCCGGCACCACCGGTGACAAAAAGCATTCAACATTCCCCAAGCACAGCAGCCTAAACCAAATGAAGCCCTTGGGCCGGGAAAACCCGGAAAGCTACGGGACGCCAGCCACTGCCCCGCAGCATAGAACGATCCACTACGTTCTTGCTACGTCCTCGCTGGCCGCCATGCCTCGGAGAGCATTTTTGATCGCAGTTTGGCCTGCGGATCCGCCATCACTTTCCGTTTGAAGTCGATAATAAAGGCCGCAAGAACCGCGACAAACAGCCCCAAAACCAAGGCCATCAACACGATCAAACCTCGCTTGGGGCTGATTCGCTTTTGCGGCGGCGTTGCCACATCAACCACTTGAATATTGCTTTGCTTGGATTCGTCCAGCTTGGCCATTTCTACCTGCCGCGCCAACGCCTCGAATAGCACTTCGTTGTATTTCACATCACGCAGTTTGCGCACGTATTCAAGGCTTGCTCCAGGTACCTTGGCTTTGGTAATCAATACGCCGTCAACATCCTGACCACGGGTATAACTAACCAGCTTGGCGCGCAGACTGGCAACCTCGGTTTCCAGCTGCTTCACTTGCGGGTTTTCACCGGTGGCATAGTTGCGCATCGAAGCCAGCTGGACTTCTCGCGCGGCAACCTGCGCCTTCAGCTCGGAAAGCGAGTCCACCGTCGCCCGGCTCTGCTCGTCCAGCTTGACCACACCGGTGCGCTCTTGCAACTGCTTAAGGCTCACCTCCGCCTCGGCCAGCTTAGTCTTTACATCCTTGAATTCGACCTCGAAATACTGCCGGCGCTGCGCGGCTTCGGTTACGGCCAGCAGTGTCATCAGATTTCGCAACTGGCCCACATAGGCATTGGCCATCGCGGCAGCTTGGGCTGGCGATTCATCTTGAATGGAAATGGTAATGAACCCATCCTTGCCACTGACAATTTGCGTCCGCTTTTTTAAGGCTTCAAGTGCATCGTCACTAAAGTGCTGTTTATATTGCTGCTGTAATTTGAACTGTTTCAGAATCGGCTCACGCACCCGACGGCTTTCCAGCATCCCTATGTAGATCGCATTGGGATCCTTCAGGCTCGCAGCCCCGGCGGCGAGCCCGCCCAAACCACCGGCCATACCCCCCAGCTGCGCGAGCAAGGCGCTGCTACCACCTTGCTCTTTCGGGGGCAGAATCGTTGTTTTTGCCTGATAGACCGGCGTAGCCAAAAGCGCATACGCCAACCCCAAAAGGGTAAAAAACAGGGGTATCAAGACCAATATCCGTTTGGCCTTGGCAAGTACGATCAATAGATCAAAAAAATCAAACTCACGCTCTTGAGGAGCAAGACGCTCCCGCTCATTGATGGGTAAATCAGCAAGTTGTGACATGGCTATCGGCTTGAATAAGGGGTAGAAGACTGCAACAGCTCATCAAGCATCAATCCGTCAACACCTTGATACCAGCTGCACCAAGTCCGAATTGATAAAAGATCTGCGCCCACTCTTTCAACTCTTGCGTCCAGGAGCTGTAATCCGCACGCATTGGCAATGCAATCGTATCGCCCGGGTACGCTTTCAGCGAGTCAACCGAACCGAACCAACTGCCCTGGCGACTTTCCACGCTGCCGTCTGCCCGGATCAAATAGGTATAACTGTCGTCTGCGTAGCGGGTTGGGCCACCAGCGAGCTTGATGTAATCGGCAGCCGAGCGATTATCTCTATAGACAAAGGCATTCTGGCTTTGCACGGCCCCCAGCACATAAACCGTGCCTGGCCGGCGTGGCACCGAAAAAGTATCGCCATTTTGCAAAGGGATATCGGGTAAATCAGCGGTCATGCTTTGCGGCCCCGGCATATTCAGCACAATTCGCCCGGAGGCCTTCAACTCACGCATTTTTTCGATCTGCTTGCGGTTACGCTCGGCTTGCTGGGAAACGGCCTGCACATTATCGGCGCTACTGAGATTGACCAGTCGAGCATTGGCCGCGCTCTGGCTATCCTGCTCGAAACGATCAAGTACCTCTTGCAGCCTTTGCTGCTGCTGCTGGCGTACCGATTCGCGCGTCAGTTCGGCCGCATAAAGATAGCCATACGAAGTAACGCCGCCAGCTCGTTCGACCAGCTGTTTCAACGTTTCCCCCGGTTGAACCTGGTACACACCGGGCTGCGCCACTTCACCGCCGATGCGAACGTATTCGCTGCCGATGCGCGGCGCAACGGCGAATGCCTGCGGTACAACCAAGCGGTATATATCGGATGGCTGCAACTTGATGCTGGCCAATGTCCCTATATCGGAACGGGCCAGATCAAGCGTCGTGACTGACTTGAATTGGCGCTCAATTTGCTTTTCTACGACAACGGACTGGCCTTCTGCCGCACCGTCCATTTCTCCGGCCCAACCAACCAGATCCTTCAGCGTTTCGCCCTGCTTCATTTCATAAATGGCAGGTCGTTTGACATTGCCGTTGATTGCGACCATCGCCTTTGCTGGTGGCAGCAAGATGACATCACCATCTTGCAGCTGGACATCCTTATCGCGCTGGCCGTTGATCAGGAGGTCGTACAGATCAAAACGGTTGACCACCTTACCCGCACGTTTCAACTGAATCTCGCGCATGGAGCCGTTTTGTGAAGGCCCACCTGCCGCAAAAACAGCATTCAGCAGGGTGCTCATCGCAGAAAAACTATACGAGCCCGGCGCACGCGCCAAGCCAACGACATAGACCTGGACGCTCCGCGCCTGTGAAATCGTCGCGGTCAAATCGAAATTGACAAAAACACGATTGATCGCCTTCTTCAACGACGATTGCAAATCACGGTATTTGATTCCAGCCACATGAACGTTGCCGACACGCGGCAAATAGACGGCGCCACTGCGATCGACCGTCACGGTCAGATCGATATCCACCATACCCCAGCCACGAACCTGAATTTCATCTCCGGAACCAATCACATAATCGCCATTGACCTGTGAATTCTGCAAGGGCGCATATGCCGAAGACATGTTTCGGAATAGATCATGACCGAAGATGTCGAGTGCCCTATCATTGGGAAGGTTGAAAGCGAGGTTAGCCGTATTTGCGAAACTGACAAAAGCGGATGGCCGATCATCAATCACTGGCGGCGCTGGCACCTGCGATTGCTGTGACCGAACGGCTGGCGAGGTCTGCACGATGCTCGGCAGATCGGGCGCCCCCCCCCCTGTAGCAGGCCCGGGCACTTGTCCTGCAAGCACAACCGAGCTCGCGCCAGCTAACATGGCCAGCGACACCAAAGCCTTACAAAAATGATTCATACCCTGGAAGTGCATATCGGTAACTTCAGCCAAACCTTCAAAAGGAGTCGATTCTATTTCGTCAGTCCCCGACAAGTCAATTTGTAAGGAAAAAATAGTATTTTTCTTACAAATTGTGCGCAAGTCAATCAATTTGAAGAGCATTCCCTATACTCCAGTAAAGTGACGAGCAAACCTACTAATGCATTTAAATAACCCAGTCATGATGACGATTACATCGTAGTTCTGACCATCAAAGCGACGTAAGCACGGCGACAGATTAATTCATCGCCCAACGCGGAACTAAGATATTGCTTCCGTTATAATCCTTCGGATTTCATATACCTGCTGCCCCGTTACCCATGAGCCTGCCGCTGAACCACCTCGAACTCCTTTCCCCCGCCAAGAACGTCGAGATCGGCCGCGAAGCGATCCTGCATGGGGCGGATGCGGTGTACATCGGCGGGCCGAGCTTTGGCGCGCGGCATAATGCCTGTAACGACGTCAGCGAGATCGCCGGGCTGGTGAAGTTCGCGCACCGCTACCACTCGCGCATTTTCGTCACGCTCAACACCATCCTGCACGACGCCGAGCTCGAGCCGGCTCGCAAGCTCATTCACCAGCTCTACGATGCCGGCGTCGATGCGCTGATCGTACAGGACATGGGCATTCTGGAGCTCGGCATTCCGCCGATCCAACTGCACGCGAGCACGCAGTGCGATATCCGTACGCCGGAGAAGGCGCGCTTCCTCGCCGATGCCGGGTTCTCGCAGGTGGTGCTGGCGCGCGAGCTGACACTCAACAAGATCGCCAGGGTGCGCGACACGCTGCCACTGGACACGACGATCGAGTTCTTCATCCACGGCGCGCTGTGCGTCGCGTATTCGGGCCAGTGCAATATCAGCCACGCCGACAACGGCCGCAGCGCCAACCGGGGCGATTGCTCGCAGGCTTGCCGGCTGCCGTACACGCTGACCGACACCGGCGGCCGGGTTGTCGCGTTCGACAAGCATCTGCTGTCGATGAAGGACAACGACCAGAGCGCCAACCTTGAAGCGCTGATCGATGCCGGCGTGCGCAGCTTCAAGATCGAGGGCCGCTACAAGGACATGGGCTATGTGAAGAACATCACCGGCCACTACCGCGTGCTGCTCGACGAAATCCTCGAGCGCCGGCCGGAGCTGATCCGCGCATCCAGCGGCAGCACCGAGCTGTACTTCGCGCCCGACGTCGACAAGAACTTCCATCGCGGCCATACCGATTACTTCGTCAATGGCCGCGAAGGCGGCGACATTGGCGCCTTCGATTCGCCGAAGTACGTCGGCGTCGAACTGGGCACGGTCGGCAAGCTCGGGGCGAACTGGTTCGAGCTCGAAGCCAATGCGCCGCTCGCCAATGGCGATGGCCTCAATTACATGAAGAAGCGCGAAGTTTTTGGCGTACAGGCGAATACGGTCGAAAAAGTCGGTGCCGGCGAAGATGGCACGATCTGGCGCGTGTTTCCGAACGAGGCGATGGCCAGTCTGGCCGGGCTCAAGGTCGGTAGCCGCATCCATCGCAACCGCGATCACGGCTGGGAGAAGGCGCTGGCGCAGAAATCGTCCGACCGGCGCGTTGGCGCATGGCTCACGCTGGCCGACAGCGCCGACGGCCTCGCCCTCACCGTGACCGATGACGACGGCTGTAGTGCCACCACGCTCGCGCCGATGGCACTCGAAGCCGCCAAGGATGCCGGCAAGGCCGAAAGCAATCTGCGCGATGGTCTGGCCAAACTCGGCAACACCATGTTCACCGCGCATGATGTTTCGCTGCATCTGGCACAGCCGTGGTTCGTGCCGGCGTCAACGCTCAACGCCTTGCGCCGTGATGCGATCGAACAACTGGAAACCGCGCGGATCAAGGCGTGGTCACGCCCCGAGCGCAAGCAGCCGATCGCGCCACCGGTGGCGTATCCGGAAACCTCGCTGTCTTTCCTCGCCAACGTCTACAACCAGGCCGCGCGGGCTTTCTACACCAAGCATGGCGTGCAGCTGATCGCCGCCGCCTATGAGGCGCACGAGGAACCGGGCGAAGTCAGCGTGATGATCACCAAGCACTGCCTGCGCTTCTCGTACAACCTGTGCCCGAAGCAGGCCAAGGGCGTGATCGGCGTGAAAGGCCAGATCAAGGCCGAGCCGATGACGCTGAAATCGGGCTCGGAAACCTACACACTGAAGTTCGACTGCAAGCCGTGCGAGATGCACGTGATCGGCAAGATGAAGCCGCACATTTTCAAATCAGCGCAACCGGGCAGCGCGCCGGTGTCGTCCATCACCTTCCACCCATCCCGGCCGGTGTAAGCTGCCAGCAGCCCGCTGCTTGCCTAAGCTGGATGATCGACCATGGCGCAGCGGTGGTGACATGCGTATTCCTTCCTCCTATGTAGTCATCGTGGCGCTGGCTGCGATCACCACCTTGCTGATTCCGGCAACAGCGGATCAGGTCTTCTCGCTGGGCTATGTCAGCCTCGCCAGCGGCTGTATCTCGCTGGTGCTGATGGCTGCGGCGATCCTGTTGGCGACACGCTGGCGCTGGATCGAGGCGCCGCTCGGCGGGCTGGATCAGGTTTATAACAGCCACAAATGGCTGGCGATCTGGGCGCTGGCCTTCGCATCGATCCATCTGGTGTACAAGGCCAAGCTGCCGGATGCGCCCAATATCGTCATCTGGCAGGTAGAGCCGTTCTGGACCCGCAGTCTGCGGGGCTATGCCTTTCTCGGCCTGATGCTGACGATCATCCTCGCGCTCAACCGCAAAATCAGTTACGACCGCTGGCGCTGGATGCATCGGCTATCCGGGCCGATTTTCGTTGTGGTCGCACTGCACTGGCTAACCATCAAATCACCCATCAGCCCAAGCAGCCCGCTTGGCCTCTGGCTCTGGTTCTGGGTACTGATCGGCACCTTCGGATTCAGCTACAAATGGCTCCTTTACCCATTGATGGGCAAGCGGCACCGCTATCGCGTCGAGACCGCCGAGCGCGATGAACGCACGCTCTCGCTCGTACTGGCGCCGATCAATACGCCGCTGCAATTCAAGGCAGGTAACTTCGCCTTCCTGTCGTTTGTCGTGTCGGGATTGCGTGAACCGCACCCCTTCACCATTGCCACCGCGCCCGATGCACAAGGTCGTTTGCGATTCCTGATTCGCAATGCCGGCGACTTCACCGCAGAGCTGAACTGGAAAGCCAAACCGGGCATGGAAGTCGACGTCTACGGCCCCTACGGCGACTTCGTTCGAGATACATCCCGCTGTGGCCCCGAACTGTGGATCGCCGCCGGCGTCGGCATCGCACCGTTTCTCTCATGGCTGCACAGCCTCGATGCCGATACCGTGCACCGGGCCCATTTGCTGGTGCTGCGCGGCAACGAACGTTTTCCGGAGGCCAGCGCACTGCGCGCACTCGCCGGAGAAAAAGGCGTCAAGCTCGATCTGCTGGAGGCGGGCAGCAGCCGGCACGCCAAAAGTGAGCGGCTTGCCAGTCTGATCGCCAACGCAGCAGATGATACCGAGGTCTATTTTTGCGGGCCGGCGGCGCTGCGCGACAAGCTCGTCAAGGCAATCACCCAGCGCGGCTTGCCGATGGCGCAATTTCACTTCGAGCTATTCGATTTTCGCTAAACGCGTCTCACACCGGCAGCCTGCGACACCGCATCCCTTCGATGCGGTGCCCGAACCGCTCAGCCGCCCAGCAGCGCCCGGCGCAAGCCTTCGGGAATCTCGGTCAGGATCAGCGTGCCGTTGTCGCGGTCGTAAATCACCTGACCACTGCGCAGGCTGTTGCGATCGAACTCGATTTTCCAGTGGTCGGCGGCGGCCTTGAAATGCGTCAGCGGTCGGATCGCACGGCGGTCGGGGACGAAACCGCTGGCAACCGCCTTGTCCTCTTCGTTCAGCGCTTCGCGCAGCAGCCCCGGCGAATCGGGCCATGCGCGCTCGACCAGTGTATCCAGACTCACCGGTTCGCCCTCCTCGCCACGCTCCTCCAGATAACCGTGCGCGCGCTCGAACAGCGCATCGCGGGTCTCGGTCGGCATCGCCTGACGCTCGGCAAACTCGGCCAGCCCCTGCACCAGCTTCTGGGTTTCCTTCAGCGCAATCACCACATCGTTGCAACCGAGGAAAAGCTTGAAGTAGTTGGCCACATCGCCACGGCCCTTGAGGAAGCTGATGCAACGCTCGGTGCCGCGCTGCCACGCCGACAGATCAATCCGCCCGGCCACGCGCAAGTTGGCCAGATCGAGATGCGGGCTCTCGACGATGTCCAGATCGTCGCTGATCGCCGTGCCGATCACCTCGGACACCAGCGCGACAAACAGGTAATCGATACCGGCGTGCTCGACCCGGGCGATCAGCACATAGCCACCCGCCGCCAGCGGCTCCTGCTCGGCGCGCACCTGCAGGTGCTGCATCATCAGTTGCGACAGCGTAGCGAAATCGATCGACTGATCGACCACATGCTGGCGGATGAAGCGCGGCATCGGGAAATTGTCTTCGTCGCTCTCGAAGCGCCCGTAACCCTTGCCGGCGCGTTCGCTGTAACGGTCGACCAGATGATCGACAAGGCGCTGTGCCGCCTCGGATTGCTGCACCTCGCCCCGGCGCAAGGCGATCGAAGCCGGCCCTTGCGGCGCCTTGATCAGCTGGTGGACGACGAGGTTGCGGATGGTGTGTTCAGAGGCAGTCATGCGCGGGCCGGATTGAAAGCATAAAACGCGATTGTCCCACTTCACGCACCAAGCCCCAACTACAATGCGGCCAGCCCAGAGGCTGGCCGGGAGACGAATTACAGGTAGCGGCTCCAGAGGACGCGGGCGGTGGTCGCAGAGGATGCCCCTGACCCAGCACCACTACCAGCGCTACCGTCACCGGGCCTGCTACCATCAAGAATGATAGTGGTAGACGCAGAAAATTTGTTGGTGGTTGTGCTGCTCCCACTCTGATGACCGGTCGTGACATAACCGTAGATAGTTGCCGCACCACTCGTTTCTACAACGTCGGCAGCGGTTAGATCCCCATGAATATTGCTATTTGATCCAAGCGTTATTTTCCCACCTGAAAACACTCTATTGGCACTCACTGGATCGACTTTGTATCCACCAGCCAAAAGGGCAACACTTCCAACACTGATGTTTCCAACCATTACCTGACTCAGCGTTGGCGGCTGGACTGACGCACTTCCAGGGCAAAAATTGCTCGGGTAATTGGAAAATGGCTTATTTGCAGACGGCAGAAAATTTCCTTGACAAATATCTACATATTGCGCGGAATTCAGCGCAAAAACAGTAGGTGATCCGCCTTTGGTAAGGATATTACCCGTAGAAATGATCGTGTTATTATATGTTCCGCCGTCAATCGTGAGCGACCCTTCGAACCACAGCACTCCGGGCATCATTGCCGTAGGCGCTGTTAAAATCCATCCGAACGTCGAGTTATAGGCAAG
Organism: Jeongeupia sp. HS-3; assembly: GCF_015140455.1. Taxonomy (NCBI): domain Bacteria; kingdom Pseudomonadati; phylum Pseudomonadota; class Betaproteobacteria; order Neisseriales; family Chitinibacteraceae; genus Jeongeupia; species Jeongeupia sacculi. The sequence goes on from NZ_AP024094.1 coordinate 2,459,254, forward strand.
CCTTGAAGTTTTACTATTTCCCTGATCAACAATCAAAACATAGGGGCAGACACTCTTGGCCAAATCCGAGCATAATTTTGTATAAGTTACGTTGTTTTCTTTGACTTCTGAAAGGTAGTAAGCCCCTCTCGCAATGCCATTAATGTTTGAAACGGTAACACGAACATTCGTTCCTTCCATCTCAAATGCATAATTGGCATTACCCTTCAGGGCATACGCATCGATTTCGCTGGAAGTCAGGTCGTCCAATACCAACGCGGGTACATTCACAACAAGATTGGGGTTCGATCCGACATTAACCGTTCCTTGCTTAGTTCCTACTCCTTTGACCTCCCCCCTGATTCCATCAGTTGGCCAGTATGACGAAGCCGTGAAATCACCTTCACCCTGCAGAGCGGCAACTCCCGCCACACTACCAGTATTAATATTACCTTTCGCCAAAACCGTTCCGCGCACGCTTGAGTTTCCATCAAACCCAGCAGCTCCTCGCGTTTTTACATCATTGATTAGTGCACTACTCTTAATCAACACATTGTCATTGGCATAAATTAACCCGACTGGACTGGTGCCGTCTTTCCCCCGCATGGGAGACTTTATCGTAACCTTACCCATTGATTTAATTACGTCAAAATAGCTCGTATTAGTTACAGATATATCACCTTTCGCGGCAAGTATCGCACCTCTATTGCCGTCCGAATCCAGATTGACATGCCCAGTAGCAAAAATTGAGTTAAAACCGACGATCGTACCTTTATTCGTATCAATATTTCCATCAACGGAAAAATCATAGTTTTCCGCCCCTTTCAAGATAATTTCTCCGGAAAGTGCCAAATCACCTTTGATGTTCACTGCTTTGGGCGTCCCTTTTGAAGCCGAGGTAGACGCCAACGCATAGACGACCTGTACCGTCGACGTGGATTGCGCGCGCGTGCCACCCGCGGTCGTACCGGTCACTTCCACGGTCAATTGGGTCGGCACTGGCTTGGTGCCAGCCACTGCGTCTGAGCCAACCACCTTGGCGGTCACACCGGATACCCCCGCCAATGTCAGCTCTATCTTATTGTCCTTGGTGGCTGCGCCCAGCACTTTCAGGTCATCCTGACTCAAGCTGGTGAGATAGACCTTGATCACCTCGACACCCGTCCAAGCCTTGACCTGTGCTTGCGTCATGGCGTGCGAGGAAACCTGCTGTTCTTGCGTGCCACGCACGTAGTAAACGGTACCCAATACCGCCGCTGTCAGCGACAACCCTGTCAGCAGCAGGATCAGGATCGTGGCGATGCCTCGCTGGGCGGCACGAACGGAAATCCGGTGTCTTGTACGCATCATGGCGAATCTCATGGTGTCGGTGCCAAGTGAATATTGGCCAGACAGGTGGAACTAGGTTGAGCGAATTGCGTGTCGCCGGTCGTGCCTGCGTTACTGCTGAGCATCGACAGCTTGACGACGAAGCGGGCCGTCGTGGTTTCCGTGGCGCCGGCCGGCACCGTGGCGGCGATGCCGAAAGGCACGCAGCCAGCCGCCGAGGTCTTGTTGACGCTGATAGTGACGGCGTTTGGCACCACACCGGCCGGGGCTGTTTTGCCCGGATCGACGTTGGGCGGAACCAGCCAGTGGCTGGCGCTTGCCAGATCAATACCCGTTGCACCCCAGATGCCGCTTGGCGACGTGCAGCCGGTTTTGGAAAAGTACTTCAAGCCGCCGCCGGTCGGTGCGTACAGCAGCGCACAGGTATTGACTGCCGCCGAGGCATCGACCCAGCGCCAGAACAACGCATTGCCTGTTGCTACGGTAGTAGACAGCGTGGCCGCCGTCGGTGCCGAAATGCTGTCGTCCGCAGCGTCGGTATAGAGGCGAAAATCGGTGGTTTCGACGAAGGTGTTGAGGCCAAAGCCCGCACTTTGCAGAGACGACTGCACCGACAGAAAGCCCGCTGTGCGCGCACCATCTTGCGATGCGCCAATTTTGCTGAGCACCGTGGTCTGCAGCGTGCTTTTATACAGTCCCATCATCGCCAGCACGATGATCATCGAAATGGTCAGCCCAACCATCATGCTGATAATGGAAATGCCGCGCTGAAGCCGCATGGCGGTTCTCGTCATTGCGCCCCCTGAATGGTGCTGACAGCCACTTCGCCTGTGCCGCCGAGTAGTTCTCTGGACGTGCTGGTATCGCTGGTCGCAACGGAAATGCCGGTCACGACGGCATTTGCAGGCAGGCTGACCGTGGCAATCCCATTGGTGGCAATGGTCACAGGGTGAGTGCCGCCACTCGCAGTATTCCTGTCGCAGGTCACGGCCAATGCCAGCGTACTGTCGCCAACCTTGATGCTGGGTGCGCCGGCACACAGACCGCTGACCCCGTCGGTGGATAGTTTTTCCCGGATCTGGGCAACCACGATGCCCTGACTATTACTGTAGCGCTGCGCCACCGCCGCGCGTGAAGCGGCGTAAGTCAGTCCCAAGCCGATCGCAGCCATCAGCACGATGCCGATCAGCGCTTCGAGCAGCGCTTCGCCACGCTGGCGCACCTGCCGATCAATGCAGAATCTTCTGCGTCCCGTCATCGTCATCTGAAGTTTCATCGCCGTCGCTCACGGAATAACTGGATACAGTAGCCATACCTTGGTTGGAAAAGCCCAAACCCGTTGCAAGGCCGGTCAGGCTGATCGTCGTGCTTGTGGGCTTGCTGCCGCGCCAAACGGCATTGGTCGTGGTACAGGTCACTGCACCCTCGCACACCAATAATTCGTTATCCACCAGCCGCAACACGGCGGCATTACCGGTGGTGGCACCACTCGGGTTGCGCAGCGCCACGGCCTTGGCATGGGCAAAGCCCTGCTTCAAGGTACTGTCGACCTGCTGCACCCGCGCGCTCTGTCCCCAGCGCTGCGTGAACGGCACGCCGACGGCGAGCAGCAACGCGAGGATCGCGATGGTGATCATCAGCTCGATCAGCGTGAAGCCGCGGTGGATTACCACTTGCCCAACCCGCCACACGCGGCCACCGCAGCGGTCGGGGTGCGGGCGCCGGCGCTGTTCAGTGTCAGGGTGCAGCCGGTCATGCCACCCTTACCCGTCGCGGTCAGGGTGTAGTTGGCTCCTGCCGCGGAGAGGTAGGTGTAGTCGAAATCGTTGGTCTGCGCCGGCGTCCAGGTCGTCGCGACCGTCGTCGCAACGGCTGCCGTTGCCTTGGTCGGATAGGTCAGTGTTTTCTGGTAGATGTTTTCCACTGCCAGCGACAGGCTGGCAAGGTCAGCCCCGGCCGTTCTCGCCTTGCTCTTCTTCACGTAATTGCCGTACGCCGGCAGGGCAATGCTGGCGAGGATGCCGATGATCGCGATGGTGACCATCAGTTCGATCAGGGTGAAACCGGCTACGCCATAACCCCTAGGGGTAACTGCTTGTTGCGTTTGCATTTATTCTTGGATTTGGAAAGCAATGGATTGCCCAATCTATCACACCCGTAAGTAAATGGCATGTCGCAACAAGGGCTTACACTCGCAGTGTGCGTAAGCCCCAAATACATGCGCCCCCTAAGCTTCGCCGCCCCCGTTGCGTGCGATCAGGTCGCGATACCAGTAGAAGCTATCCTTACGCACCCGCCGCAGCTCGCGTGCGTCGGTTTCGTCGCGGTCGACGTAGACGAAGCCGTAGCGCTTCTGGTAGCCGTTTAGCCACGAGAGGATGTCGGTGAACGACCACGGGCAGTAGCCGATCAGTTCGATGCCGTCGCTGATCGCTTCGCGGCAGGCGTCGATGTGGCTTTGCAGATAGGCGATCCGGTAGTCGTCGTGGACGGTGTCGTCGTCGCCGAGCACGTCGAATTCGCCGAGACCGTTTTCGGTGATCATCATCGGCAGCCGGTAGCGGCTGCCGATGCGGCGCATGCCGATGCGCAGCCCGGTCGGGTCGATCGCCCAGTCCCAGTTCGACGTCTGCAGGTGCGGGTTAGTCACGGTCCGGTACAGGCCCGGCACGCCCGACGACGGCGTTGTGCCCTTCTGGCCGGTGGTGTTGATGCGCTGCATGGTCACGCCGTCGCGAGGGTTGTCGGTGAACGTCGTGGTGTAGTAGTAATTGACGCCGACGAAATCGGGCTTGCCGCGTGCGAGCAGTTCCAGATCGCCGGGCTGGATGTCCGGTGCTTCGCCGGTCTCGCGCAACCAGTTCAGCGCCGCCTGCGGATACTGGCCGAGGCAGTAGGTATCCAGCCACCAGTGATTGGTGAACTCCTCGGCGTTTTCGAACGCCAGCATGTCGGCCGGGCTGCTCGACGCCGGGTAGGCCGGCGAGTAGGCAAAGCTCGGGCCGATCAGGCCGCCCTGCACGTGCTCGCGGAACGCGGCGATCGCGTTCGCGTTGGCAAGGAAGGCGTGGTGGTTGGCGGTGTAGAAGCGCTTGCGGTCCTGCACCGCCGGCGGGTGCGTGCCGAGCTGGTAGGCGTTGGTCAGGTTGTAGTTCTGCTCGTTCAGCGACACCCAGTATTTGACCTTGTGGCCGTAGCGCTGGAACAGCGTCACGCAGTAGGCGGTGAAGTCGTCGACGATGGCCCGCGATTCCCAGCCGCCGTATTCATCCTGCAGCGCCTGCGGCAGATCCCAGTGATACAACGTCAGCACCGGCGCGATGCCGTGGGCGATCAGTTCGTCGATCAGCGCGTCGTAGAACGCCAGCCCGGCCTCGTTCGGCTCCCCGCGCCCTTGCGGAAAAATGCGCGGCCAGCTGACTGAGAAGCGGTAGGCGCTCAGCCCCTGCTCGGCCATCAGCGCGACGTCCTCCCTGAAGCGGTGATAGTGATCAACGGCGACCTCGCCGTTACTGCCCTTGAAGGTCCGGCCGGGCTCCTTGGTGAACACGTCCCACACCGACGGCCCCTTGCCGTCGGCGTCCCATGCGCCCTCGACCTGATACGCCGCCGACGCGGCGCCCCAGAGGAAATCCTGCGGAAACGGTTTGAGGCGGGCGTGATGCATGGCAAGGCTCCGGTTCGGGATCAGGCTTTGAGCTTACGCCATCGTCCCCGCCGATCGCAGCGGCAGAATGCCGCTGGTGGCGATGCGCGTACCCCCCCTTAACCGTTCGTGATGCCGGCCAGCACCTGTCCCGTCGGCCCGGCCAGCGCGGCCGATTGGCAGTGGCCGGTCTGGTCGTCGAAGAAGAAATCCGGTTCGAACGCGGCAAGGAAAGGACCTTTCTCGAGTCCGCCAAGGAACATCGCCTCGTCGACCTGGATGTTCCAGTCCATCAGGGTGCGGATTGCCCGCTCGTGCGCCGGTGCGCTGCGCGCGGTGACCAGCGCGGTGCGGATCTTCATCGTCGCGTCTGCCGCCTGCAGCCGGTGCAGTGCCTCAAGGAAGGATTTGAACGGCCCGGCCCGCATCGGCACGCGCGAATGCGCGACTTCGTGGGCGTGAAACGCCGGCAAGCCTTCGCCCTGATAAATGCGCTCGGCCTCGTCGGAAAACAGCACCGCGTCGCCGTCAAAGGCGATGCGGATTTCATTGGGCCGCTCGGCCGCGCGCACCGATTCGGGGTAGACGTGCGCGGCCGGGAAGCCGGCGTCGAGCGCCGCGCGGACGTCGTCGGCATTGGCCGACAGAAACAGATTGGCCTTGAGCGGGCCGAGATAGCGGTAAGGCTCGCGTCCCTGGGTGAACACGCCGCGCTCGAGCTTGAGCCCGTGCGCGCCGGCCGAATGAAATACCCGCAGCCCGCTGACCGGGTCGTTGCGCGACAGGATCACCACCTCGACCCGGTGCTCGCCGCCGGCGTTGAACGCCAGCAGCTTCTGCACCAGCGGCAGCGCGACGCCGGCGCCGGCCGAGGCGTCCAGCCGCGCCATCTGCAAGGCCATGTAGGCGTCGGCCGCACCGGACTCGAACACCCGGTTTTCTTCTTCGAAATCGAACAGCGCGCGCGAGGAAATCGCCACGACGAGCTTGTTATCGAGCGTGAACGCCATCATTTGAATCCGGTTAGACCCCAAACCACAGTGTATCAGCCCGTCCCCTTGCTTCGGGACGGCGGGAGCGCGCCATGATCGATCTGTATTACTGGACAACACCGAACGGCCACAAGGTGTCGATTTTCCTCGAAGAAACCGGTCTTGATTACACCATCCACCCGGTCAACATCGGCAAGGGCGAGCAGTTCGACCCGGCCTTTTTGAAGATTGCGCCGAACAACCGCATTCCGGCGATTGTCGATCAAGATCCGGCCGATGGTGGCGCGGCGATTCCGCTGTTCGAATCGGGCGCCATCCTGCTGTATCTGGCCGACAAGACCGGCAAGCTGATTCCGCAGAGCCTGCGCGGCCGCAACGCCGCGCTGCAATGGCTGTTCTGGCAGATGGGCGGCCTTGGCCCGATGGCCGGGCAGAACCACCATTTCAGCCAGTACGCGCCGGAGAAAATCCCCTACGCGATCGACCGCTACGTGAACGAAACCGCCCGCCTGTACGCGGTGATGGACAAGCGCCTTGGCGAAGCCGCGTATCTGGCCGGCGACGACTACAGCATCGCCGACATCGCCGCCTATCCGTGGGTGGTGCCGTACGAGCGTCAGGGCCAGGATCTGGCCGACTTCCCGAACCTGCAGCGCTGGTTCGACGCGATCGCCGCCCGCCCGGCGGTGCAGCGCGCCTACGCCAAGGCCGAGGAGATCAACCCAAGCAAGCCGATGAGCGACGACGAAAAGAAGGTGCTGTTCGGGCAGGACGCCGAAACGGTGCGCAAGCACTGATCTGTCCGCCCGGCCCGTACGCCGGGCGGCATCCGGCAGCGCCGGTCAGGCCATGCCCATGGCCGGATCGCGGTTGCTGTGCTTGCCGGTTTCCACCCGGCCGGCAAAGCACCGTACGAAACCGCCGCCCGTACTGACGCTGAAGTCGTACCACCCGCCCATCCACGCCAGCTGCCAGTGCTGCTCGATCTGCATGCCCGCCGGTACCTCGAAGACCCATGGGCCATCCTGCCGATAGGCATTGGGCTTGACCGTGAACGTGCATGGCACCGTACCGGTATTCAGCATGGTCAGGTACACCGCGTTGCCGACCACCTCGTAACAGACGCGGATTTCCGGATTCGCACCACCGGCGGCAATCGCAGCGGTATCGCCCCGGAAGCCGCGGTGAAAGCCGTTCGGCCCCAGCACCCACAGATCGTACTTGCCGGCGTCATTGCGCAGCGTGTCCCACAGATCGTCGAGCTGTTTGCCCGCTTCCACCGTATAGCGGCGCGGGATTCGATCCAGATGCAGCCGGTCGTACACATGGAAGACCGCACCGGCGGTGCCGGTATTGCTGAAGATCAGCCGCACGCCGCCCACCGCCGTGTCGGCGCGGGCGCTGACATGCAGCTCGTACGGCAGCGCGCGTGATGGTCGCACGCCCGGCGCCTGTACCGGCTTGAGCTGCAATGCCTCGGCCGGCAGCGCGACCTGCGCCAGTGCCTGCTGCTGCGCACGGATCGTATCCGCCTGCGCCTTGCTCAGCGCCGGCATGGGCGGCAGCTTTTCGGTATTCGGGTTGACGAAGTTGAATGCCGAGGTCAGATCGCCGCACACGGCGCGGCGCCAGGCGGAAATATTCGGCTCGAACACGCCGAAACGCTGTTCGAGAAAGCGGATCACCGAGGTGTGATCGAAGGCCTGCGAGTTCACCCAGCCGCCGCGGCTCCACGGCGAAATCACGTACATCGGCACCCGCGGCCCGGGGCCGTAGACGCGCTTGTCCGGCGCCGGTTGCGACGTCGTGCCCGGCGCGACCGGATGGGTATAGCGCTCGAAGGCATAGTCGACGGTCGACAGCCCGGCGCTGCTGCCATCCGGATTCAGTGACGGCGCCGACGGCGACGGCACGTGATCGAAATAGCCGTCGTTTTCATCGAAATTGACCAGCAGCACCGTGCGGCTCCACACCTCCGGATTCGCCGTCAGCGCTTCGAGCACCTGCTGGATGTACCACGCGCCCTGGATCGGGCTGGACGGACCGGGGTGCTCGGAATACGTCGCCGGCGCGACGATCCACGACACCTGCGGCAGCCTGCCGGCGGCGACGTCGGCAGGCAGGCTGTCGAGAAAGCCGCCGTCGGGCATGGTGTTGCCCACGCCCTTGTAGAGCGGATCGATCGCGTCATGCCCCGGCGCGTACGGAATGTACGGGCTGCCGGCCGGGGTATTGCCGATCGCCTCGTTGGCCTTGCGATACTGGCGGAAGCCGGCCAGCGGGTTGTCGCCGAAGTTCTCCGGCAGGTTCTGGTACACCTTCCAGCTGACACCGGCTTGCTGCAGCCGCTCCGGATACGTCGTCCAGGTATAGCCAAGGCTTGATGCCCCCAGGCCGTCCCACTCGTTCACCACCGCGGCCACGCCGGCGCCGGTCGGGCCGTTGGTGCCGGTCCAGAGGAAGAGCCGGTTGGGATTGGTGCCGGCATGCACGCTGCAATGGTAGGCATCGCACAGGGTAAACGCGTTGGCGAGGGCGAACTGGAAGCCCAGTTCCGCCTCCTTGTAGTACCCCATGGCCGCATTGGTTTTATAACGGGGCCACTGGCTCATGCGCCCGTCGTCCCACGCCGTGTGGGCATCGCCCCATGAATGCGGCGTACCGCTGACGCGCTGCGCGTTGCCCTTGCTGCTGTCGAGGTGATACGGCATCACCACGCGCGTGCCGTTGCTTTGCTCCCACACCGACTTGCCGCCGGCCAGGGGAATGCTGAAACGGTCGCCGAAGCCACGCACGCCCGGCAGGGTGCCGAAGTAATTGTCGAACGAGCGGTTTTCCTGCGTCAGGATCACCACGTGCTGCACGTCGTTGATGGTGCCGGTGGCATTGTTGGCGGGAATCGCCAGCGCCCGGCGGATCGCCGGCGGAAACACCGCCATCGTCGAACCGATGGCCGCGGCCTGAAGGAATTTGCGTCGATTGAGTGTCGTCATGATCTGCTTTTGCAAAAAGCGGGCATGGCAGGTGCATGCCCGGCAAGGTCAAGGAGCGCAGTGCTTCTGCGGCTGCGATGCATCCGGCGGCGCCGGCGTCGGCGTGACCGGGATCGGCACCGCGGTCGGTGCGGGTGACGGTGACGGCGCCGGTGCCGCGCCGTCGTCACTGCCGCCGCATGCAGCCAGCGACAGGCTCAGGGTGGTCATCGCCAGCAGGCGGCCCGGGCTCAGGAAAAATGGCGTGGGTTTCATCGGTGTTTTCCGCTTAGGGGTTGAGCGTGGTCAGCGAGCGGTTCGACGCGTAGATCGAACGCAATTCGGTCAGCGTCAGCGTCCGCGACCACACCGCGAAGTCGTTGAATTCCATCTTGCCGCGCGGGGTGGCGCAGCTTGGCGTGCCGCAGTTCCGCTTGTAGTACTGACCGGTGCCGTCCTCGTTCAGGCCCAGTACGCCCAAGCCCTTGAGCTTGCTGATGTCGGTATTGGCGATGGTCTTGTTCTCGGTTTTTTGCTCGCCGATGACCGGGTCGAACAGATAGGCGCTCATTTTCTTGTTGGCGGTGTCGACGCTCAGCGCCAGATACGCCCACTGGTTCGCGCTGAATCTGGAACCGGCAATTTCGTCGCGCACGCCGCCGCTGCCGATGTTGAAGCGCACCTCGCAACCGGTGAACATACCCAGTGCGATGCCGGGATTCGAGCCACTGTCGTAGTTCTTGTTGGACACGATCGCCGCGCCATTACCGGTCCCCATGACGCAGTCGGTCCGCAACCAGAAACCGATCGTGAACTGCGACAGCCCGGCGAAATCGGCGCCGTTCTGCACCAGCTTGTAGCCGCTGTAACCGCTGGCATCGGCGAGCGTGCCGTCGACCCGGAGCGCCTTGGCACCGAACGCGTCGGCGACGAGGCTGCCGCTGTCGATGCCGGTGGCCCAGTTCTGCAGCAGCGATCCGCCACGGACATCGGTGATGCCGCTGTCGAAGCCGTAGAAGTACAGCAGTCCGTTGGTGAGCGAGCGCTCGAGCACCACCGGTTTGACGTAATCGAGCTGCGCCAGAATGGAAACGGGAATCCCGTTCGCCACCACGGTGTAATTGAAGCGGTACAGGCCCGACGCCGCCTGCGCGACGCTGCTGTCGGTAAACGCCGTGGCATCGCCGGGCAGCGTTTGCAGCTTCTGGCCGTCGCGCCAGATTTCGATGCTGCGGCCGGCGTCGGCAAACGAGCGCCAGCTCAGTTGCACGCTGGCGTGATCGCTGCCGGCCTTGCTGCGCAACTGCGCCACCGCCGGATCGGCGAGCAGCGGCGCGCCGTCGATGCCATGACCGGCAAGCGCCGGCTGCTTGCCGGCAAACGCCAGCACCGTCGGGGTGATGTCGGCCAGGCTGGCACGGGCGTAGAGCGCGTCAAAACTCGCCGGTACCGCATCGTTGCTGCCGAGCAGCGCATTGCCGTCGCGGTTGAGCGCGATGAAGGTCAGCGCGTTGTCCAGCGTCGGCAGGCCGTCGCCGCTGCCGGTCTTGGCCAGACCGTGCGCGGCGGTCACGACGACCAGCCAGTCTTCGCCCGGATGGGCCGCAGTACGCTGCGCCACCGCCGCTTGCAAACGCCCCAGCGCCGCGTCGAGATTGGCGAGCACATTGCGATAACCTTGCTGGAAGCCGCTGCTGGCGGCCGCATCGGCCGGCGAATGGAATTGCGCATAAATCAAATCGTAACCGTCGCGGATCCGCGCGCTGGCGCCATCGGCGACGCAGCCGTCGACATTGGCGCAATCGGTGAGGCTGTCCAGCCGGCCGGCGTTCTGCTCGCGTACCAGCAGTTGCGCCAGCGCCGACGATCCGGCCACGCCGGCGGTTTTCGCGCTGCGGCCATCCTTGAGCAGCTTGAAGACGCTGTCGGCGTGCATTGCCTGCCCCGGCGCGTCCGAGCGGACCTGATGGCGGTTGGCCCAAGTCCCGGTCAGCAAGGTGGCCCAGCCCGGGGTATCCAGCGTGGGCTGCTGCGTTTGCGTGCCGCTGACGCCACCGCTGTAGGCAGGCAGCACCTTGAGCCTGGCGAGGTTGGGCAGGCGCCCCTGGGCGATGCCTTCCTTCAGCTGCGGATAGGTCAGCCCGTCGAGCTCGACCAGCAGCACTTTCCTCGCCGTGACCGCAGGAGCCGGCGTGGGCGCTGGCGTAGGGGCCGGCGTCGGATGGCCATCGACGGGCGGCGTACTCGCGTCATCACTGCCGCCGCCGCACCCCGCCAGCACCGCGATCAATGCCAGCGCACACCCCGCATACACGTGCTTCTTCCACAACATTTGCTGCCCCCTCATTGCGCCCGCCGAGCGGTACGCGGGTGATGGCGTCGAATGACGCCAATTGCGCCCTAGCTTAGGGAGGCAGCGCGTCAGCATCATTGCCATCGCCGCAGATGGGCTGATACCGGTATTGGTAAAACGTGGACTCAGACAGGTGCGGGTTGCACATGCGCCAGAAAGGCGCGCAGCAGACGGGCGTTGCTGCGCTCCTTCAGGTGATACAGGTATTCGGACAGCTGCGGCGCGGCGGCAGAGAACGGAATCGCCCGCAGATCGGGATGCTGCGGCGCTTCCGACTGCGGCAACAGGCTGCAGCCCATTTCCCGGTGGATGGCGGCGATGATCGCTTCACGACTACCGATCACCATCATCGGCGCCGGCACGATGCCAACCGTGGCCAGCGCAGCTTCGGTGGCCTTGCGCGTCATTGACCCCTCTTCGCGCAGCAGCAGGCGCACATGCCGCAACTCGTCCAGGTCGATCGATGCGCGGCGCGCCAGCGGGTGATTGCGATGCACGACCAGCAGCAAGGCGTCCCGGGCCAGCAATACCCGGGTCAGGCGCGCATCGTCGATCGCGTGCGACGACACGGCGATATCGAGCCGATGATCGACGAGCATATCGATGATCTGCTGCGAGTTGCCAACGTCGAGCGTGATCCGCAGCTGCGGATGCGCCCGGCCGAAGGCATCGATGCACGAGAGGATGTAATGCGGCCCGGTCACACCGACGCGCAAATGGCCGACGTGCAAATCGCCGGCATTGCGCAGCGCGAAGTCGACATCGCCCAGATGGCGCATCAGCCCTTCGATCATCGGCAGCAGGCTGGCCCCGGTTTCGGTCAGATCCAGCCGGCTGCCGCGCCGGTGGAACAGCGCCACGCCATAGGCCTCCTCCAGCTGGCGAATCCGGCTGGTCACGGTCGGCTGGCTCACATTCAGCCGCTTGGCCGCGATGGTCACGCTGCCCTGGCGGGCCGCTTCGAAAAAAGAGGAAAGCAGAATCGAAAGCACGCAACGCCCCCTGTCGATCAGGGGTGCAACCTTAGGCGGGCAATGTGACAGTTTGCCCGTTGATTGCAAAATCAATCATCGCATCCCTCGCCGGACAAATAAAAAGCGCCGCTGCTGCGGCGCTTTTTGCACAAAGCGTACCGACTCAGGCTTCGGTGGTCGGCGAATCCGGGCCGTTCTTCTTCACCGACTCAATGCCGTTTTCCATCGCCGCCTTGCTGCTGTAATACTCGCTGCGGCCGATTTCCTGGTGATTGGCGGCCTTGAGAATGAAGTACGGCTCACCTTTCGAATTTTCTCGACGCTCGTAACGTTCTTCCAGTGGCGAGTTGGTTTTCACCGACTCGATCCCGTTCTCGGCGGCAGCTTTGCTTTTGTACAGTTCGCTGGTCAGAATCACCTGACCGTTACTGGCCTTGAGATTGAACATGTGCTGACCGTCTTTGGCCAGTTTGAGCTCGTATTTACCTGACATAATTGTCCTCCTGATCGAATGGGCCGAATCCCGCGACGCGGCTGCTCGTTAAAGTATGGGAAAGGAGTGCCATCATGCAACTGATGTATTTCCTGTTGGCAACAGCCATCGGCCTTGTCGTGCCCTTACAGGCTGCGATCAACAACCATCTCAGGCTGCTGATCGGCGGCAGCACCGTGCTCGCGGCGCTGCTGTCCTTCGGGGTTGGCACCATCGCGCTGACGATCGCCGCGCTCGTCACGGGCCAGCGCTGGGCCGGGCTTGCCAATCTGTCCCAGGCGAGCGCCTGGCAACTGGGCGGCGGCATTCTTGGTGCCTTCTTCGTGTTTGGCTCGACGCTGATCGCCCCCCGCATCGGCGTTGCGGCGATGATCTCGCTGATCATCGCCGGCCAGGTCTGCGCCTCGCTGCTGTTCGATCGTTTTGGCATTCTTGGCATGCCGTTACGCGCGATCGGCGGCTGGCGCTTGCTCGGCGCGCTCCTGGTCATCGTGGGCGTGGCGCTGGTCAATTTCGGCGACAAACTACCGCGCGGCTAGCCCCGCTACCGGTGTCATTTTTTCCATGCGCCGACATGAAAAACTGCCGGGCTTTCCGGACGGCGCTGCGCGATCATTCGCAGCATGAACATGTCATCCCTGTCCCGCCATCTCGGCCCTGCATTCGCCCCGCTCCTCGGGATTGCCATTGCCGCCGCGCTCGCCATCGGCCTGCTGACCGTGGTGCGCGATCATCTGCTCGCCAAGCCGGTGCTGCAGGATGCCGCGATCACGCTGAGCAACGGCCAGCTGGCTTCGGCGGCCGACTGGATCGCGGCCAATCGCGGCACGGCCTACAAGCAGGAAGCCGGCAAGCCGTGGACACTGAGCGACAATAGCTGAGCGCTTCGGCCAAGGGCCGCCGCCAACCTAGCCGGTCCGTACAGCCGCAATGAAAAAACCCGCCATCGAGGCGGGTTTTTTCATCTGGCAGCAGCGAAAATCGCTTAGCCCTGGATGCCTTCAAGCATTTTCTGCAGTTCACCCGAAGCGAACAGCTCTTTCATGATGTCCGAGCCGCCAACGAATTCACCGTTGATGTAGAGCTGCGGAATCGTCGGCCAGTTGGCGAATTCCTTGATGCCCTGACGTACTTCCGGGTCTTCGAGCACGTTCACCGCAGCGAACGAGACGCCACAGTTCTTGAGGATTTGTACCGCGCCGGCGGAGAAGCCGCACATCGGGAATTGCGGCGTGCCTTTCATGTAAAGCACAACCGGGTTGGCGGTGACGGTCTGGCGGATGGTGTCTTGTGCGCTCATGGCGGCCTCAAAAAAGTCGATCTATTTACTCGGGTAATTGTACTGGCTGGTGTGCCGCTCAAGCAAGGCGGCCGCCGCTGACGCGATCCAGCCCGGCCAGATCGGTCCACGTCTGTACCTCGACGTAGCCGGCGCCGGTCAGCAAGGCACGGCTGGCCTCGCCCTGATCGAAGCCGTGTTCGAACAGCAGCCAGCCCCCCGGCGCAAGGTGGTCTTGCGCGCCGGCGACGATCACGCGGATGTGCGCGAGGCCGTCGGCAAAATCGGTCAGGGCACCCTGCGGCTCGAAGCGCAGATCACCCTGCGCCAAATGATGATCACCGGCGACGATGTACGGCGGGTTGGAGACGATCACGTCGAATGCTTCGCCCGCCAGTGCGGCAAACCAGTCCGACGCCATCATCCGCACCTCTGCGCCCAACGCCGTGGCATTGCCGCGCGCCACGGCCAGCGCCTCGGCACTGATATCGACCGCGCTCACCGCCAGATCGGCGCGTTCCAGTTTCAGCGTGATCGGGATGCAACCCGAGCCGGTGCCCAGATCGACGAGTCGTGCGCCCTGTGCGGCGCGCGCCAGCGCCAGTTCAACCAGCAGCTCGGTTTCCGGGCGCGGGATCAGCACCGCCGGGTTCACGGCAAAATCGCGGCCGTAGAACTCGCGCGAGCCGACGAGATAAGCGACCGGTTCGCCGGCGCGGCGCCGTTCGGCCAGCGCCGTGAAGGCGGCGGCGGCGGCAGGCGCGACCTCGTCGTTGCCATGGCCGATCAGCCAGGCCCGGTTCACCTGCAGCGCGAACTGCAACAGCACGCGGGCGTCGACGGCATCGAGGCCGGATTCGGCCAGTAATTGGCGGGGTGTGGTCATTGGGCCTGTGTGATTCGAGGTGGTGCGGCATCGTCGAGCTGTACCCGCCGGACCGGCTGCGCATGGGCGCCGTGCCTGGCGATGATGGCCATGATCTCGACCAGCACCGATTGCTTGATGCGGTGAAACTCGACCCACACCGTGGTGTGGGTAAAGCAGTAGATAAAGAACTGCAGCGACGATTCACCAAAGGTGTCGAAATTGACCATCAAGGTCTGGCTCTCGTCGATCTCCGGATGGTTCTGCAGCATCTCGCGCACCTCATCGATGATTTGCGGCAGCACGGCGATGTCGTCGTAGCGCAGGCCGATGGTTTCGCGAATGCGCCGGTGGCTCATCCGTGACGGGTTTTCGACGGTGATGGTGGTAAAGGCCGAATTGGGCACGTACAGCGGTCGCTTGTCAAAGGTACGTATCGTCGTCAGCCGCCAGCCGATTTCCTCGACCATGCCTTCGATCTCGCGGTCGGGCGAGCGGATCCAGTCGCCGATGCCGAACGGCCGGTCCAGATGGATCATCAGCCCGCCGAAGAAGTTGGCGAGCAAATCCTTGGCGGCGAAACCGACCGCGATACCGCCGACCCCGCCGAAGGCGAGCACGCCGGAAATCGAAAAGCCCAGCGACTGCAATGCCACCAGCGCGGCGGTGACGATGACCGAGATCCGCAGCAAGCGGCTCACCGCCATCGCCGTGGTCGGATCGACATTGGGGCGCAAGGCCATCACCGCCTGCGCCACCCGGTCGATAAAGCCGACCAGAAACCAGCTCAGCAAGACGATCACCGCCAATGCACGCACCGGCGCCACGTACTCGAATACTTCCGATTTGGCATACGGCGCCGCCAGACCGGCGGCGACCGACAGGCCGAGCACCCAGATCAGCCAGCCCAGCGGACGCTTGGCCGCGCCGATCAGCGCATCGTCCCAGAACGTGTGCGTACGCTGCGCCAGCCGCACCGCCAATCGGGACAGCAGCGAGCGCACCAGTGCATTGATGCAGACGGTCACCAGCACGACGGCAAAGACTTCGTAAATCCACGCATCGTTGCGGTAAACGGACTGCAACCAGTCCCAGGCAGTACTCACAGACATCGGCTCTCCCTCTTGGCTCATCCGGGCAGCGGCATCGTCGGGCGCGCAGCATGACCTGAAGCAGACCCGACACTAGTCCGTGTGTTCCCGATTGCCGACTTATTACCGCGATCGCCGCCCATTGCCGGCGATCAGGTGAGGAAAATCGTCGCCAGACCGAGAAAGATAAAGAAACCCATGCTGTCGGTCACCGCCGTCAGCAATACGTTGGAGCCATAGGCCGGATCGCGACCGAGTTTTTGCATCGTGAGCGGCACCAGAATGCCGACCAGCGCCGCGACCAGCAGGTTGAGCATCATGGCCGCCATCATCACCACGCCCAGCGCCCATTGCCCGTACAAGAGATAGGCGATCAGCCCGAGCACGCTGCCCCAGACCACACCGTTGAGCAGCGCGATGCCCAGCTCCTTGACGATCATCCGGGTCGTATTGCCCGGCGTGATATGGCCGAGCGCCAGACCGCGGATGATCAGCGTGATCGTTTGCGTGCCGGTATTGCCGCCGATGCCCGAGACGATGGGCATCAGCGTCGCCAGCGCCACCAGATCGGCGATCGTGCCCTCGAACGCACCAATCACCCGGCTGGCGATAAAGGCGGTGCAGATGTTCACCGCCAGCCACGGCCAGCGGTTCTTGGTCGACTTCCAGATGCTCGAGAACAGGTCTTCGTCCTTGAGGCCGGCGAACGACAGCGACTCCGAATCCTCGCGCACCACGTCGAGCATGTCGTCGACGGTCAGCCGCGCGATCACCCGGCGGTTGGCGTCGACCACCGGCGCCGAGACCAGCGCGTAACGGTCGAACGCGTTGACCGCATCGTCAAGCCGGTTTTCCGGGCTGAAGGTGACCACATCACGCGCCATCACCGCCGCCACCTGCTGCCGGGGCGAATTCAACAGCAGGCGCTCCAGCGACAACACCCCGACCAGGGTGCGCTCGCGGTCGACGACAAAGAGCTTGTCGGTGTTCTCGGGCAGCGCGGTAAAGCGGCGCAGATAGCGCAGCACCACCGCCAGCGTGATATCGGCACGGATCGTCACCATATCGAAATCCATCGCCGAGCCGACTTCGTCGTCGCGATACGACAGCGCGCTTTGCACCTGCGCCCGCTCGGCCGGTGCCAACGCACCCATGACTTCGGACAGCACGTGCTCGGGCAGGTCGGGCGCCAGATCGGCCAGATCGTCGGCGTCGAGCGTGCCGGCGGCGGCGACGATTTCGTCGCTGTCCATGCCCTTGAGCAGCGATTCGCGTACCGCGTCGGAGACTTCCAGCAGGATCTCGCCGTCGCGCTCGGCGCGCACCAGCTCCCACACGGTGAGCCTGTCGTTGCGCGGCAGCGCTTCGAGGATCTTGGCGATATCGGCCGGGTGCAGGCGATCGAGCTTGAGCGACAGCTCGGCCAGATTCTGTTTGTGCACCAGCTGCTCGACCAGATCGTGTTTGACCATCGCCTGCTTGTGCACCATGCCTTCGATCAGCCGGTGCCGCTGCAGCAGTCGTTCGACCTGCTGCAGCGTCTCCTGAAAGTTGTCTTGTGTCTTTCGGCTAGGCATGGTCATGCGAAAGTCTTCCCCAAATCGGCGGGCCGAGTGTAGCAGATCACTACGACGCGCCTTGCGTCTGCGCTTATAATCGCGCGGTTTATATCGATCAACCCGGGGCTTTGCCATGCTGTCTGCTTTTATCCTGTCGCAAGGCCGTCTTATCCAGGTTCCGATCGAGAATGCCGCCGATCTCGCCCGCCCCGAGGTGTTCTGGGTTGATCTGGTTGACCCGTCTGATGCCGAGCGCGATCTGGTCGAATCGGTGTTCCGCTACGAGCTGCCCGAAGACGAAGACCTTGAGGACATCGAGGAGTCGGCACGCTGCTACGTCGACCACGCCGGGCTGCATCTCAACTCCTATCTGCTGCATCAGGACAGCGAAGGCGCGGCCAACGTTACCGTCTCCTTCTTGCTCAACCGCGGCCGGCTGCTGACGATGCGCCAGGAAGAGCTGGCGGTATTCCGGCTGTTCCGGTTACGCGCACGCGCACAACCGGGCTTTGTCGAAAATGCCGAGGACGTGCTGCTCGGCATCTATGCGGTCGCGGTCGAATACGACGCCGATGTACTCGAAGGCGTCTACACCAGCCTGGAAAGCGTCAGCTCCCGTGTGCTCAAGCGCAGCGATTCGCTCAACGACGAGGCGATGGCCGAAACGGTCTCCGACATCGCCCAGCAGGAAGACATCAACGGCAAGGTACGGCTGGACCTGATGGATACCCGCCGCTCGCTGTCCTTCCTGCTGCGCAGCCGCACGCTCAATCACGAACAGGAAAACGATCTGCGCGAGATCCTTCGAGATCTGGAGTCGCTGAACAACCACACCGCCTTCCTGTTCGACAAGATCAACTTCCTGATGGACGCGGTGATGGGGCTGATCAATCTGGCGCAGAGCAAGATCATCAAGATCTTCTCGATCGCCGCGGTGGTGTTCCTGCCGCCGACGGTCATCGCCTCCACCTACGGGATGAACTTCGACCTGATGCCCGAGCTGAAATGGGCGTTCGGCTACCCGTTCGCGATCGGGCTGATGATCCTCTCCGGCATCGCGCCGTACTGGTTCTTCAAGCGCAAGGGCTGGCTGTAAACACCGGAGCCTGAATGCGCGTGCTCGTCACTGGTGCGGCCGGATCTGGAACCAGCACCCTCGGTGAAGCCTTGGCACAGCGATGGGGCGTGAGATTTCTCGAGGCCGATGCCTATTTCTGGCTGCCCACGCAACCGCCGTTCTCAGCGAAACGTGAGCCGGCGGAACGGAAAGCGCTGCTTGTTCAAGCCCTGGAAGGCCACGGCAGCTCCGTCGTGGCCGGGTCGGTCATCGCCTGGGGCCCGGAGATCGAAGACACATTCGATCTGGTCGTCTTTCTCTACGTCAGCACCGAAGTTCGCCTGCAGCGGCTGAAGCAACGCGAGGAGACGCTGTTCGGCCAGGCCAACCCCGCCTTTCTTGAGTGGGCGTCGCAATACGATGCAGGCCCTCCGGAAGGTCGTAGCCTGGCCAAACACAATGCCTGGCTTGCTGCACGGCAGTGTCCGGTCGTGCGGCTCGTTGGCGACCATCCGGTGACCGAGTTGCTGTCCCGACTGGTGGGGCCGCTGTCTCACACCTCATTCGGGATGGGCTAAGGTCCGCCCGTTGATCGACTTCACTACTACACTGAACTTGCCAATAGGGCGTGAAGACGCGGCGGGCGAGCGGCGTCATTAAGGTTGATTTCGCAACCATCACCCCCATATGCTGGCCTCTGACTTCGCAAGACAGGACTGGTTGCGCAATGAGTGTCCCGAATCTCACTACCGCGCTGAGCGGCCCCCTTCAAGATCTTGAGCGCCGCATTCTCGACGCCCAGCCTGAAATCGAGCACTGGTTCCGCAATCAGTGGCAGGAATACACGCCGCCGTTCTACGGCTCGGTTGATCTGCGTAACGCCGGTTACAAACTGGCGCCGGTCGACATGAATCTGTTCCCCGGTGGCTTCAACAATCTGAATCCCGAATTCCATCCGCTGGCGGTGCAGGCGGCGATGAGTGCGCTGGAGAACCTCTGCCCCGACGCCAAGCGCCTGCTGCTGATCCCGGAAAACCACACGCGCAACCAGTTCTATCTGCAGAACGTCGCCGCGCTGGCGAAGATCCTGCGTCAGGCCGGCCTCAAGGTTCGCCTTGGCACGCTGAACCCGGACATCACCGAGCCGACCGTGTTCGAGCTCGCCAACGGCACCGGCATCGTGCTCGAGCCGCTGGTGCGCAAGGGCGACCGGGTCGGCCTCGCCGATTTCGATCCGTGCGTGGTGCTGCTGAACAACGACCTCTCCGCCGGCGTGCCGGCGATTCTGCAGGACATCGCCCAGACGCTGCTGCCACCGCTGCACGCCGGCTGGTACACCCGCCGCAAGACCACGCACTTTGCCGCCTACGATGGCGTCGTCGCCGAATTTGCCAAGCTGATCGGCATCGATCCGTGGGTGATCAATCCCTACTTCACCCGCGTCGGCGGTCTGGATTTCCAAGCCCGCGAAGGCGAAGACCGGCTGGCCGCGGCAGTCGACGAGATGCTGGAAAAAATCCGCATCAAGTACGCCGAACACGGCATCACCCAGACACCGTTCGTCATCGTCAAGGCCGACGCCGGCACCTACGGCATGGGCATCATGAGCGTGAAATCGGGTGAAGAGCTGCTCGGGCTGAACCGCAAAGCACGCAACAAGATGTCGGTGATCAAGGAAGGCCTGCAGGTCCACGACGTGATCGTCCAGGAAGGCGTGCCCACCTTCGAGCAGATCGACGACGCGATCGCCGAGCCGGTGGTCTACATGCTCGACCGCTTCGTCATCGGCGGCTTTTACCGCGTGCATACCGATCGCGGCATCGACGAAAACCTCAACGCGCCGGGCATGCATTTCGTGCCACTGGCATTTGCCCAGCCACTCTCGACCCCCGATTGCGACGGTTCGCCCGATTGCATCGCCAACCGCTTCTACGCCTACGGTGTCGTCGCGCGGCTGGCGCTGCTCGCCGCCGCGCACGAACTCGAAACCACGGCGCCGCCCGTCGCGGTTGCGGCTTAAAAGGAATCACCATGCGCCTGCTCGTCATCGCCGATCCGCTTTCCGGTTTCAAGATCCACAAGGACACGACCTATGTGATGCTGCGCGAGGCGGCAAGGCGCGGCTTCAAAATCCACACCGCGCTCGCCGACGATCTGCGCGTCACCCGCGGCCACGTCGAAATCAACGCGCAACCGTTCGCGTTTTCCGCCACCCAGGAATACAAGCACTGGTTCGTTTCGGGCGAGGTGGCCGGGGTGCGGCTGAGCGATTTCGACGCGGTCATCATGCGCAAGGACCCGCCCTTCGATCAGCAGTATCTGTACAACACCTATCTGTTGAGCCTCGCCGAAGCGCAGGGCGCACGCGTCTTCAACCCGGGCCATGCGCTGCGCGAATACAACGAGAAGCTGTCGATTCTCAAGCACCCCGAATTCACCATCGACACGCTGGTGACCCAGCGCGACGACGACCTGCGCGCCTTTCTGGCCGAGCAGCACGACGTGATTCTCAAACCGCTCGACGGCATGGGCGGCATGGGCATCTTCCGGCTGCGGCGCGACGATCCGAACATCGGCAGCATCATCGAGACGCTGACCGATAACGGCACGCGCACGATCATGGCGCAGCGTTACCTGCCGGCGATCAAGGACGGCGACAAGCGCATCCTGTTGATCAACGGCAAGCCGGTCGACTGGTGTCTGGCGCGGATTCCCAAGGACGGCGAAACCCGCGGCAACCTGGCCGTCGGCGGCACCGGCGTCGCCCGGCCGCTGTCGGGGCACGACCGCGAGATCGCCGAGGCGCTCGGGCCGAAACTGGCCGCCGAGGGTCTGCTGCTGGTCGGGCTGGATGTGATCGGCAAGCATGTGACCGAAATCAACGTCACCAGCCCGACGTGCTTTCGTGAAATCACCGATCAGTCCGGCATCGACGTCGGCGCGCTGTTCATCGACGCGCTGGAGCAACGGGTTTCCGGTTGATGCGCCGGCTGCTTGGCCTGATCATCGCCGCCGCCAGCCTGCTGCTCGCCGGCTGCGGCGCTGATCCGCTCTACAAGCAGGAAGGCTATGTGTTCGGTACCCGGGTCGAGGTGTCGATCTGGGGACTGCCACAGCAGGATGCGGCCAGGCACGTCGCGGTGATCCTGGCCGATCTGGATAGGCTCAATGCCAAGTTGCACGCGTGGCAACCATCGGACATCACCCGGCTCAACGCCCATTTCGGCCGCAATGAATCCGGCAATGCCGACACCGAACTGATCGCACTGCTCAAGCAAGCCAAGGATTACGAAGCACGCTCGGACGGGCTGTTCAACCCGGCCATCGGTGGCCTGGTGACCGCCTGGGGCTTTCACCGCGACACCTTCTCGCCGGTCACGCCCGATCCGGTCACGCTCGCCATCCTGCTCGAGCGCAAGCCGTCGCTCGCCGATGTCGAATTCGGCGACGGCGGCGTGGTCAGCAGCCGCAATCCGGCGGTGAATATCGATCTGGGCGGTTTCGCCAAGGGCTGGGCGCTCGATCGCGAAGCGGCCTATCTGCGCAAGAACCGCGTCTACAACGCGCTGCTCAACATCGGCGGCAACGTGCTCGCGCTCGGCAAAAAAGGCAACGAGCCGTGGACCATCGGCCTGCAGCACCCGCGCCAGCCACAAGCGATGGCGACACTGGCGCTGCGCGACGGCGAGGCCATCGGCACTTCGGGCGACTACCAGCGCTACTTCATCAAGGACGGCCGCCGCTACAGTCATCTGATCGATCCGCGTTCTGGGTCACCGGCGCAGACGATGGAGGCCGCCACCGTGCTGGCGCCACCGTCACGCGAAGCCGGTGCGATCTCCGATGCGGCGACCAAACCGGTGTTCATCGGCGGCATCGGTCACGCGCGCCACTACGCGCAGCGCTTCGGTATCAGCGAAGTGCTGATCGTCGCCAACGACGGCAGCGTTTACATCACGCCGGCGCTGCAGTCGCGGCTGAAATGGCTGATCCAGCCGCCGCATTTATACCGCTTGCATTAGCACAGTCGGCCCGCCCCTATCGCGGAAATGCGCCGATTTGAGTTATAACACTGGATTGTTCGGCCTCAAGCCAAGATAGGAAGTAGCCCCGCATGATCGGCATCATCATCGTGACTCACGTGACGCTCGGCGACGCCCTGTACGCCTGCGCCCAGCACATCATGGGGCGACCGCTGCCCAATCTGGCCCAGCTCGCCGTCAGCAAGGCAGACGATCCGGATACCGTTGTGCTGCGCGCACGGGAACTCATCGAGCAACTCGATGACGGCGCCGGCGTCTTGCTGCTCACCGACATTTACGGCGGCACGCCGTCCAACGTCGCCAACCGGCTGATCATCCCCGGCCGGATCGAGGCCGTTGCCGGCGTCAACCTGCCGATGCTGGTTCGCGCACTGACGTACTGCCATCAACCGCTCGAAGTCGTCGTCAGCAAGGCGATTACCGGCGGACTCGAGGGCGTGCTCTACATGCTGCCCGAATCGCACTGATCCAAACGGAGACCCATAAAAATGCCGGTTCAGGACGTGCTCATCGTCAACAAACTTGGGCTGCATGCCCGTGCTTCCAGCAAGTTCACCCAGCTTGCCAGCCGTTTTCAATGCGAAGTCTGGATTACCCGCAACCAGCGCCGCGTCAACGCCAAGTCCATCATGGGCGTGATGATGCTCGCCGCCGCCAAAGGCAGCACCGTCACGCTGGAAACCAGTAACGGCCCCGACGAGATCGAAGCCATGACCGCGCTGACCGCGCTGATCGCCGACAAGTTCGGCGAGGGCGAATAAGCGACCGACCGGAGAAGACCATGAGCCTCACGCTTCACGGCATCGGCATCGGCGGCGGCATCGCGATTGGCCATGCCCACCTGATGTCGCACACCGACATCGAAATTGCCCAGTATCTGCTCGACGATGCCCAGGTGCCCGCCGAGCTGATCCGCTTCGACGACGCGATCCGCCTCACCCGCAAAGAGCTGGAGATGCTCTGGGGCAGCATTCCCGAAAACGCGCCGACCGAGCTGGGTGCTTTTCTATCGCTGCACCTGATGCTGCTCAACGATCACACGCTCTCCAAAGAGCCGCGTGAGCTGATCGAAACGCAACGCTGCAACGCCGAATGGGCGCTGAAGCAGCAGCTCGACACCCTGCTGGCGCAATTCGACGAGATCGAAGAGGAATACCTGCGCGAGCGTCGCAGCGACGTAATCCAGGTCGCCGAGCGCATCTTCAAGGCGCTCGCTGGTCACGATCCGGCCGCGCACTTGCCGGCTGCGCAAGCGCACGACAGTGTTCTGGTCGCACACGATCTGTCGCCTGCCGATATGGTGCTGTTCAAGGACACGAGCTATGTGGCGTTTGTCACCGACGCCGGCGGCCCGACCTCGCACACCGCCATCCTCGCCCGCAGTCTCGATCTGCCCTCGGTACTCGCGCTGCGGCATGCACGCGGGCTGATTCGCGAAGGCGAAATGATCATCGTCGACGGCGTCAACGGCTTCGTGATCGTCGATCCGGACGAGCTGATCCTCGTCGAGTACCGCGCGCGCCAGCTGGAATGGCTGCAGAAGCAGTCGGCGCTGCAGGATATCCGCGCCAGCGTGCCGGTGACGCGTGATGGCGTCGAGGTCGAGCTGTTCGCCAATATCGAACTGCCCGACGACACCGGACTGGCGCTGACCAACGGCGCTACCGGCATCGGCCTGTTCCGCTCCGAATTCCTCTTCCTCAAGGAAGACGCGCTGCCCAGCGAAGAGGAGCAGTTCGAGGCCTACAAGGCCGTTGCGCTGAACATGGCCGGCATGCCGGTCATCATCCGCAGCGTCGACCTTGGCAAGGACAAGATCGCCACCTGGCAGGAAGACACCGATGCACCGAATCCGGCGCTCGGCCTGACCGGCATCCGCCTGTGCATGGCCGAACCGTCGATGTTCCGCACCCAGTTACGCGCCATCCTGCGGGCGTCGGCGTTCGGCAAGATCAAGCTGCTGATTCCGATGATTTCAACCATCGCCGAAGTCAAACAGACGCGCCGTCATCTTGAAGAAGTGAAGGCCGTGCTGCGCGCCGAGGGCGTCGCCTTCGATCACGACATCATGCTGGGCGGCATGATCGAAGTGCCGGCCGCGGCGCTGACCGTCGGCGGCCTGCTCAAGCATCTGGATTTCATCTCGATCGGCACCAACGATCTGATCCAGTATTCGCTCGCGGTCGATCGCAACGATGACACCGTCTCGCACCTGTACGACCCGCTGCACCCGGCCGTGGTCAAACTGCTGTCGCTGATCATCGACACCGCCAACGCCGTCGGCAAACCGGTATCGATGTGCGGCGAAATGGCCGGTGATCCGCAACTGACGCGCATGTTGCTCGGTCTCGGGCTGCGGCGCTTCTCGATGCTGCCGGCGCAACTGCTGAAAGTGAAGCAACAGGTGCTCGGCACCGATGTCGCCAAACTGGCACCGCTGATCGAAGCAATGTGCGAGACCAGCGACTCGGACGAGCTGCGCGCGCTCGCCGCCCAGCTGGACGCCTGAGACGCGACGCCGGCGGTCAGCCGGCGTCACGTTATTTCCGGATGATGCGCAGCGTTGCAAACATCTTGCTGAAGCTGCGCCAAGCGCCGCAGGGCGCAATACGGTATTGCTGCCACAGCCACGGCCTGCCGACAGTTCTATCATTCAGGCAACCCACGCTTTAACGAGTTCGCC
Organism: Jeongeupia sp. HS-3; assembly: GCF_015140455.1. Classification (NCBI taxonomy): domain Bacteria; kingdom Pseudomonadati; phylum Pseudomonadota; class Betaproteobacteria; order Neisseriales; family Chitinibacteraceae; genus Jeongeupia; species Jeongeupia sacculi. The sequence continues at coordinate 2,484,569 of NZ_AP024094.1, forward strand.
ATGCTGCACTGGCAGTTCTTTTTCGGCGCTCTGGTCAGTCTGATCACGATGACCAATCCGCTCTCGAAAATCCCGATGTTCATCTCGCTGACGCAAAACATGAGCGAGCCGCGCCGGCAGCATCAAGCGGTACGCGCCAGCGTGATCGCCTTCCTGATCATGACCGTGTGCCTGATCGCCGGGAACATCATCCTCGCGCTATTCGGCATTTCCTACGGCGCCTTGCGCGTGGCCGGCGGCATCGTCATCGGCCTCTTGGGCTACCGGATGCTCTATCACCTGCAAGACCCGGGCATGGCCCCCAAAGGCGCCGGAACCCGCAACCGCAACGACTATGCCTTCTTCCCGCTGGCGATGCCGGCGATCGCCGGGCCGGGGACGATTGCCGTGGTGATCGGCCTGTCGACCGAGATCATCGAAAAGCCGACCCTCACCACCAAAGCCCTCGCTTTTGCGCTGACGCTGGCGGCGATCGGGGTATCCAGCCTGGTGATGTGGCTGACGCTGCGCTCGTCGACCATGATCAGCGAACGGCTCGGCAAGGCCGGGCAGGACGTAATGTCACGGCTGATGGGCTTTGTGCTAATCTGCATCGGCATCCAGTTCATTGGTTCGGGGATACGCAGCTTCATCGCCGGCGGATAATCAATTCGATCATCTAACGCCAGCGCTTTTCCTGATGCCACGCCACGGGGAAAGGATCGCATATGCACTCACTTCGAACATCTGCAAAAGAAACGAGCAACAATCTTGAAAGCGCCAACAAATACGTCATTTCCGTACCGTGCAGACCTTGATGGCCTTCGCGCACTTTCAATCCTATTTGTAATCATTTACCACATAAATCCCCGTCTCCTTCCAGGCGGCTTTGTTGGCGTCGACGTTTTTTTTTGTAATTTCAGGCTTCCTCATTACATCAATCATTCTCCCGCAGATCAGCAATGGCACTTACTCATCACTTGATTTTTATTTACGTCGCGGCAAACGGATACTGCCTGTTCTATTTATAGTCCTCATCGCGACCATGCTTTTCGGGTTTATTGCCACCGGCATCCCCGGAGATCTCAGGGAAATTTCATCGGTTGGCTTATCGTCCGCGCTCTTCAGCAGCAATCTCTACTTGCCATATAAACTCGGCGGCTATTTTGACACAATTAGCAATCAAAAGCCGTTACTGCACACATGGTCGCTCTCTGTCGAAGAGCAATTTTATATTTTCTGGCCACTCGCATTACTATTCATGAAACGCCACCTCCGGGAAGATTACATATTCCGGGGAATCATTGCGCTCTTCATACTGTCATTTCCTTTTTCAATCTATTTATCATTCAGCTCCAGCGCCAATGCAACATGGGGCTATTTCTCCTTGCCAACACGCGCATGGGAGTTGGCAATTGGTGCCGGCCTCGCATTTCTTCCTTCGGTGAAAGATACCTCTAGCCGCCACTTTTATGCTTATCTTGGCGTCATTCTCATCATCGGCTCGATCTGTTTGATATCTCATTCCTCACCGTTTCCCGGCCCACATGCAATCTGGCCATGCCTGGGTGCGGCACTGCTTGTCTATGCCGGGTCGGCACCCGGACTTGCCCGAACTAGCATTGATCGACTCCTTCAGTCCAAAGTAATGACCGCCGTCGGCAGGCGTTCTTATGGTCTCTACCTGTGGCACTGGCCAATACTTTCCTATATGCGGTATTTGCTCGATATCGAAACACTGCCCGTCACGTGGATTATTTCATCCATTATTGCAACGATCATACTGAGTGAACTCAGTTACCGTCTCATCGAGCAACCACTCAGAAAAAAAAGCATCTCGTTCAAAGACATGTTCAGATATTACTATCTGGCACCGCTTTTCATCATCGTTTCCATTCATACGGTCACCTCTCTCGCCTCAAGAAAACCCATTATTGCGGATGCATTGGGCCTGGTTTCAAATCAATCGACCACCCCATATTCAAATCAATGCAGTGGCGAAGATACGATTGGGCCACGCTGTCATTTTTCCTCTGCAGGAGATACGAAGAAAGACATTCTGGTCGTGGGTGATTCACACGCTGGCCATTTGACAGGCTTCCTCAACCAACTACAACCTGTGCTCGACAAATCCATCGACATCTACTTTAACAACAGCTGCCTCACTCTCCTGTCGACCACCGTCAACAACTTGACCGCACCTGAAAGTGCAAAATCAGCATGCCTGCGGCAAAATGAATACTTTGCAGATCATTTCAAAGAATACAAAACTGTTATATTGTCTCATCGCTGGATGGGGTATGACTGGTCTGAGAGCCGGGAAGATCAACTTCGACAAACATTGACAACGCTGTCTAAAAGCAACGTACACGTCATCATTTTTGGCGACATACCAAACTATGACAATGATCAGCTAAGAACAGCATTGGCTTATACCCGACTTGGGCTGCCTTTAAAATCAACGCCAGATTTTATCTATAAAACGAGGAATGCTTATCTTCAGCGAATCGCACAAAGCATTCCGAATGTTAGCTACTTTGATTTTGATTCAATTTTGTGCGCGAACGATCATTGCTCTCCAATAATTGACAATAAAATTATTTATTCAGACAGGCATCATCTTAGCGAGACTGGCGCAGAAATCATTGCCAAGAAAATGCTTCAACCCAAATACTTGGACGTATTGAAATCACTCGTTTCGCAGTAATTAATTGTCCAGTCCCGGCTGGTTACAAGCACGCTTCATTGTCATGTCTTGGCTGATGGCTTTGTGCCGAACAACATCCACATTCAGTTCGTTGGCTAGGAGATACGCAGCTTGATCACCGTTGGCGAAGAAGCAGCCTCGGGTCTTGCGGCGCATCACCGATGCGTAACAATCGTGGGCAGCTTCTACGCGCTCGCCTGCTGCGTTTCGGCCTTGCGCGTCACGCGGCGGCCATCGCCGACCACGTCGGCCAGCGTCCAGTTGTCCGGCAAGGCCGCGACGCCGTCGTCGTAGCGGATGCCGAGTCGTTCGGCGTGCTCGCGGCTGAACGCCAGCCCGGCGTCGAAACCGATGCGGAACAGCGTGTGCATATTCGAGTACGACCAGTCGAACATCTGCGCCCAGCGCTCGGCCGGCAGATCAGGCGACAGCAGCGGCACCTTCAGCAACGCGCGCTTCTGGCTGCCGTCGGCATTGCGGTTGTGCACCAGATCGAAGAGCTTGAGGTCGTCCTTGGCGATTTCGGTCAGCGGCGTGATGATCGACATCACCCACGCGTCGTACAGATCGCGCGGCGCGCGCAGCAGCTTGTCGGCACCGAGCACGTCGAACACCACCACGGTATCGATATCGGGATCGCTGGCATCGTCGCCGATCAGCGCCTTGAAGTTCAGCGTGTCGAGCGCCGCACCCTCGATATAGTGCTGGCCGTCGATCTCCATCGGCGGGTACAGGAAGGGGAAGGACAGCGCGGCGCGGAAATGCCGGACATCGATATCCTGACCGCGCCATTGCGCCATTTCGTGGGTATCGACGTTGTAAGCGTTGAGGTAGACCGGCTTGTCGAAACTGCGCATGGCGTCGAAATCGACGACATCCTCGATGAAGGGCACATGCGCGCACAGGCCGAGACTGTCGGCACTCAGGTCGCTCGGCGTTGCCGTCGCCCACAGCAGTTGCTGCCAGTCGCTCCATAGCCGGAAAGCCGGGCTGGCTTCGGCCATGCCCTCGACCAGATGCGCAAAGGGCGATTGCTTCAGCCCGGCGCGGAACAGGTCGGCCAACGTGCCCGGCTTGCTGAAGACCTTGAAATTGACCGGAAACGAGCGGTAGAGCGAGTCGGAAATCCCCATTTCGACCATGCCGGCCAGCGCTTCGATTGGCGTTTTTCCCTTGGGGGCCGCGTACAGCAGACCGACCAGCGCACCGGCGCCGGAGGTCGAAATCACGTCGAACTCAACCCGTTGCCGCAGCATCGCGCACAGCGCGCCGGCCATCAGCGGCATATTCGGCGCGCCACCACCAATCACCAGGGCAGTCTTGTTTGCTTTTGTCATGCTGTCTCACCTCTGAACAAGGTTTACAGCATAGCGCGCGCCGCTCTCCTCACCCCGCGCCGCCGGGCGATCCGTCGCAACCTGGCCACATATCGGCGATCAACGGCAGCGCCTCGGGTCAGGTCAGTCCTGCGGGCCCTTGCGGCCATAGAGATCAGCCTCGCCCAAGGGCCGGGTCTTGAAACGCCGGTGCAGCCAGAAGTACTGCGCCGGCACATCACGTACCCGCTCCTCGATGAAGGCATTCATCCGCAAGGTGTCGGCTTCGACATCGTCACTCGGGAAATCGTCCCACGCCGGGTAGTAGCGGGTGACGAAATGATTGCCTTCCAGCGTCGTCACCATCGGTACGACGACGGCCTTACCGAGTTGCGCCAGCCGCGCCAGCGCCGGCACGGTCGCGGTCTGGATGCCGAAGAAAGGCACGAAGATCGACTCCTTGCGCCCCAGATCCTGATCCGGCAGGTAATACAGCGGTGCGCCCTGCTTCAGCGCCTTGACGATGGGCCGGATGCCGTCGGTGCGGCGAATCAGCAAGGGTGCGCCAAAGCGCGAGCGGCCGAGGTGCAACAACTGGTCGAACGGATTTTCGTGCGTCGACGTATAGACGCTCGCACCCCAATGGTCGGCGGTATGCAGGATGCCGCCGTAGTCGAGGCCGAGAAAGTGCGGTGCCAGCAGGATCACCGGCCGGTCTTTCACCGCCAGATAATGCGCGTAGCCCTCGCGCCGCACCAACTGGCGCACCAGTTTTTCCGGGCCGAACCACAATTTGCCGTAGACCAGAATACAGCTGCAAAACACCCGGTAATGGGTGCGCAGCGTAGCGCGACGGCGCGATTCCGGCCAGGCGGGGAAGCACAGCCGCAGATTGGTCAGCCCGATCTTGCGGCGGCCCGGCATCAGCCAATACAGCAAGAAGCCCAGCGCGCCGCCCAACAGCCGCAGCAGCGGCATCGGTAGCCAGCGCAGCAGCCAGAACGGCACCGCCAGCAGCTTGGCCGACGGCGACAAGGTCTGCCAGCTTGTCGGCTCGCTCATGCTTTTTCCTCGTCAGGCCCGGGCGCACCGGCCGGGCGCTTGTAACGGTTGTAGCTCCACAGATACTGCGATGGCGCCCGCGCGACCAGGGCCTCGACCGCCGTATTGACGGTGCTGGCATCGGCGAGCGGATCGCCGCTCAGCGGCGGCAGCGGCTCGACGTGCATCCGGTAACCGCGCCCCCAGGAAAGCCGCTCGGCAAAACACATCAGCACCGTGGCGTCGAACTGGCGTGCCAATCTAGGCAGCAAGGTCATCGTGTACGCCGGTTTGCCGAAAAACGGCGCCCATACGCCATCGCCGGCGCCGGGGGCCTGGTCGGGCAGCATATAGGCGGTCTGGCCGGCCTTGAGCGTTTTCAGCAGCAGCCGCACCCCCTTGGCATTGGCCGGCGCCGCCAGCGCATTCCCGCGGTTGCGCGATTCCAGCATCAGCGGTTCGAGCGCGCTGATTTTCGGTGGCCGGTACAGCGCCGCCATTTGCCGTGGCATCCGCATCACCAGATAGGCGCCGCACGCCTCGATCGCGCCAAGGTGCGGCGAGACGAACAGGATCGGCTTCGGGCTCGCCAGCGCGGCCTCGACGTGTTCCCAGCCACGGCGCTCGATCACGAGCTGGGCGACCTTTTCGGCCGGGCGCAGCCAGTGCACCAGCATCTCGGCGCCGGCGCGGCCGTGCTGCACAATACTTGAGCGCAGCAATCGGCTATAATCGGCGTCATTTTTCGCAAGTCCGGACTGGCGCAGATTCGCCGCCAGCCGCTGCCGGTAAGTCGAATCCGCCATCCAGACCAGCCAGCCCATGACGGTGCCCAAGCCGTGATAAAACCATAGCGGCAGCCAGGCGAAGGGGCGAAGCAATCCAAGCAACATGACGTTTCCATTGATGATCTGCGGTAGCGATTTTATCGGCTTTGCCGCGCGCCCGACATGACTTAGGAGCCCAGAGCCCCATGAAAGAATTCCTGTTTACATCCGAGTCGGTCTCTGAAGGCCATCCAGACAAGGTCGCCGACCAGATTTCGGACTCGATTCTCGACGCCATCCTGACCCAGGACAAAAACGCCCGCGTCGCCGCCGAAACGCTGGTCAATACCGGCCTGGTCGTCCTCGCCGGCGAGATCACCACGACCGCCAATATCGACTACATCCAGATCGCCCGCGACACGATCAAGCGCATCGGCTACGACCACAGCGACATCGGCTTCGACTACAAGACCTGCGCGGTACTGGTGGCCTACGACAAGCAAAGCCCGGACATCGCCCAGGGCGTTGACGAAGGCGCGGGCCTGGATCTGGATCAGGGCGCCGGCGACCAGGGCCTGATGTTCGGTTATGCCTGCGATGAAACCTCGCAACTGATGCCGGCATCGATTTATTATGCGCACCGTCTGGTGCAGCGCCAGTCCGAACTGCGCAAGGACGGCCGCCTGCCGTGGCTGCGTCCGGACGCCAAATCGCAGGTCACGCTCAAGTACGATGCCGATACCGGCCACGTCATCGGCGTCGACACCATCGTGCTGTCGACCCAGCACCACCCGGATGTCTCGCACGCGCAGCTCTCGGAAGCGGTGATCGAAGAAATCATCAAGCCGGTCATGCCGTCCGAATGGCTGCAAAATCCGAAGTTCCTCGTCAACCCGACCGGCCGTTTCGTCATCGGCGGCCCGATGGGCGATTGCGGTCTGACCGGCCGCAAGATCATCGTCGATACCTACGGCGGCGCAGCACCACACGGCGGCGGCGCGTTCTCGGGCAAGGACCCGTCCAAGGTCGATCGCTCGGCCGCGTACGCCGGCCGTTATGTGGCGAAGAACATCGTCGCCGCCGGCATCGCCAAGCAGTGCATGGTGCAGGTGAGCTACGCGATCGGCGTCTCCAAGCCGGTGTCGATCATGGTCGATACCTGGGGCACGTCGAAGTTGTCGAACGAGCAGATCGTCAAGCTGATCGAGCGCCATTTCGACCTGCGCCCGAAGGGCATCGTGCAGATGCTCGACCTGCTGCGCCCGGTCTACACCCGCACCGCCGCCTACGGCCACTTCGGCCGCGAAGAGCCGGACTTCACCTGGGAACGCACCGACAAGGCCGAGGCGCTGCGCGCCGACGCCGGGCTGTAACCCAGCCTTGCACTGACAGAAACGGGATGGCTGAGCCATCCCGTTTTTTCGTCTGCCCGCCCCATTGCGAGCCCCTGTGCACAACAAGCCGGATCGATGCGCCCGCAAGCGCGATCAGGCGCGGCAAAGGTAGCAGAGCCATAATCGGCTCTCCGTGTGACCTAGAGCCCCGAGATGCGCCCCTTTCCTTACCGACGATCCACGCCATGACCGGCTGGTTGACGGCGATGTTTGCAGCCGTGGTATCCGGCATGGCGATACGCCGTGGCTGGGGATTGCGACCGGTCTGGTGGCTGGCGTGGCTGGCCCCGCTTCCCTTGTTGCTGCTCGCAGCGACGACACCTCTATGGCAACTGGGCATCGTCGCCCTGCTCGCCGGGCTGATTGGCTACGGTGGCAACTTCAGTTACTTTCGCACGATCATGCCGCTGGGTACGGCACTGACAACGGTGATGATGCTGGCCTGCGGCCTCGCGCTGCTGCTGCTTGCCCAGCAGATACTGTCCGCCGCCTTGCCTGCACCGCTGGCCGTTTTCGCTTGGCCACTGGCACTGGTTTCACTTGAAGCCACCGTCGCCCGACTCTCTCCGCACGGCGATGCGGTCACGCTGGCAACCACACAGGCCGATCTGACCCCGCTGGTACAGATCGCCGCAGTGTTCGGACTGCGCGGCATCGTTTTTGCGCTAGGACTCGGTTCCGCTTGGCTTGCGCTGCTGCTCCAAGTCATCTGGCACGGGGATCAAGACCAGATACCGGCCCTGTGCATTCCCCCGCTCATGCTGGTGACCGCCTTCGCTTACGGCATGACCCGACTGCGGCGGCCTGCGGCAACGGCGGCCACCACCGTCACACTCGCGGTGCGGGACATCGATAACCCCGCCGATGCGGCGAGTCGCACCCAGCTGCTGGCTGCATACACCCACGCGCTCACCAATACCCCGATGCATGGCCTGATCGTGCTACCGGAAAAACTGCTGCTGAGCGATACCGACGCCGACCAGGCGTTCCGGTCGTTGGCACGGTCCCGTCACAGCACGGTGGTGGTCGGATTCGAACACGCACAGGACAACGGCTTGCACAATATCGCCCGCGTCTATCAAGCGGATGGCAGCACGACCGATTACGCCAAGCGCTGTCTGGTGCCCGGCTGGGAAGACGGCTTGGTTGCCGGCAAGCGGCCCGTCGTCTCGCCCAGCCCACAGGGACAGATTGCACTCGCCGTCTGCCGCGACCTGTTTTTCGCTACCAGCACCCGAGACTACGCGCCACCGGCGGCGGAGGCACTGGTGGTGCCGGCTTGGGATTTCGGCGGTGATGGCTGGGTGCGATCCCGTCTCGCGGTGTTGCGCGGCGTCGAATGCGGCTTGCCGGTGCTACGTAGCGCGCGCAATGGTCTGCTGACGATCAGCGATCCATATGGCCGCATCATTGCCGAAGCCCCCAGCAATCCGGAAATGGCGATCGTCAGCTCACCACTGCCTGCATCACTGGCCATACCCACCGCCTACACACGCTGGGGGCGCCATTTCGAATGGCTTTGCCTGCTGCTCACCGCCGGACTGCTCGTCGCCGGCTTGCAGCATTAAGCGATCGGGTCCGTTTCGGCCGGGTCGACATGCGTCATCACATCGAGCACCGGCAGCGCCGCCATCACCCGCTCGCGCACCGCAACGGCGATCGCGTGGCCGGCGGTGACGGTGATCGTGCCGTCGATTTCGAGGTGCACGTCGACCAGGATCATGTCGCCCATCTTGCGCGTGCGCAGGTCGTGCACCCCCTGCACGCCGGGCGTCGCGGCGATGATCGTACGGATATGTTCGATGTCGTCCTCGTCGGCGGCGTGATCCATCAGTTCGTGCAGCGCGCGCCACGCGAAGGTCCAGCCCATGCGGCCGACCATGAAGCCGACGATCAGCGCGGCGATCGGGTCGAGGATGGTCAGGCCGGCCAGATTACCGACGATGCCGATCGCGACGACCAGCGACGACGCCGCGTCCGAGCGCGCATGCCAGGCGTTCGCGGCCAGCAGGCTCGAGCGCACCCGTTTGGCGACGGCGAGCATGTAGCGAAACAGCAGCTCCTTGGCGCCGAGCGCGCCGAGCGCGACCCATAGCGCGACCAGATGCACCTGCGGAATCAGCGCCGGCGTCTGCAACTTCTGCAACGCCGACCACAGCATGCCGACGCCGACCGCCAGCATCAGCAGGCCGATGACGAAGGAAGCGGCATTCTCGTAACGCTGATGGCCGTACTGGTGATCGGCATCGGGCGCCTTGCGGCTGTGGCGGTTGGCGAACAGCACGACGAAATCCGACACCAGATCCGACAGCGAATGCAGGCCGTCGGCGATCAGGCCCTGCGAGTGCGCGAAGATGCCGACGACGATCTGGCAGATCGTCAGGCCGATATTGACGACCACGCTGACCAGCGTGCTGCGCTTGGCCGCCCGGCCGGTCGGGTCTAGATGTTCACGGCTGCGTGTATCGGGGGAGTCGGGGTGGTAGCTCATGCCGGCATTATCCGCGCTGCGCCGTCAGCCTGGGCATGATCAGACACAAAGCCGGCGGTTTGGCCGCGCGGCGTATCGTGCCGCACGCATGAGCGCGGCGCGAAATGCGCCTCCAGGCTCGCCAGCGCCCGTTCGGGCTTGGCGTCGCCGCACATGAACACATCGACGGCGGCAAAGCCGTGCTCGGGCCAGGTGTGGATGCTGATATGCGACTCCATCAGCAGCAGTACGCCGGTGACGCCCTGCCCGGCGCCAAACGGATGGACGTGGCCGAACAGCACCGTTGCACCCGCCGCCGCCGCAGCTGCGTGCAGCGCTGCGGTGATTGCGGTGGCTTCGCTGAGTCGTTCCGGCGCGATGCCTTCCAGATCGGCGAGCAGATGCCGGCCGATGCTCACTTGTGGCCGCCGCTATACGACGAGCCACCGCCGTAATAAGCGCCGCCCCAGCCGCGCGAACTGCGGCCACCCTCGTCGGTCTGCGACAGGTTGAGCATCGTGGAAACGGCGATGACGACGAGGCAATACAGCAGGTAGGGAAAGCGTTGCATGAGCTAGCCGTTGAAGTCCTGGTTGGCCGGAATCCAGATCAGCACCATGGCGATGAAGGCCACCAGCAAGACGTCGAAGTCCAGGCCGGAGGCAAACCAGATCGGTACATTGAACAGCAGCATGGCGCCCATTGCAAAAATCGCTGGCCCGCGCAGCGAGGTGCGTTCGCCCGACAACCTCATCGCCGGCGCGGCGGCGGCCAGGGCCGGCTTGTTGAACCATTGGCCGACGAGCTGCGCCGAGACGCGTTCGCTGCGCGACCAGCCCATCTCGCTCGCGCTCGATTCGCGCGTCAGCTTGACGCCGTTGCGCTCGTAATCGGCAATCTGCGTGCGGTCGCCGACGGCGACGCGCCAGTTGAAGGCTCCGGCGGCGTAGCTGACTGCGGCGGTGTAATCGTAGAGATGGCGGAAAATCTCGCCCTTGTAGCTGGCTTGCTCGCTGCTGGCGGTTTCGGGCCAGATGTCGAGCACGCGCACCTTGTCCCAGCCATCGTCGCTTTCAACCAGCCACTGCAGGCCTCCGCTGGGGTGGTGGAGCAGGTATTCGGTCCAGCTCGACGCCACCTCATCGACTTCGCGGGCGCGCAACAGCCCGATCACCGACCACTTGCGGCCGTCGATCATGCCGACGTCGCCAATCGACAGCGTCGTCACCACCCTGGCCAGTTCGGCGTGTTTGGCGATCAGCGTGGCGGTATCGGCGCTGCAATCGACCTCGGCGTGGCAGGCCGGGCACACCAGTTGCGGCGCGACCCCGGCCGGAAAATCCAGCGGGCTGCCGCAGCTCGGGCAGGCCAAGGTTTGCGGCGTGCCGCGCAAGCGCCCGGCGGCGGCAACGATGGCGTCGTCGTCGCGCAGCAACTGCATCGCCAGCGTGTCCAGCGGCGCGGCAGTGCCGACGTAGACCTGCGGTTCGGCATCGGAATAATCAAGCGTCAGGAAACGTTCGCGGCAGCGCGCATCGGCGACCTTTGCTTCCCAGCCATCGCCAACGACAAACGGCAGCTCGCCCTGACCCCCGGTGCAGCGGGCGCTGCGAATGTCGGACGTCGTGTAGCTGTTGCCGCCGTAACGGTAGATTGCGCCAACGCGCAGGTTCTCAAACGCCGGGATATCGGTCGCGTCGCTAACCGCCAGCGTGAATACATACTGGCCGCCGGCTTCGGCCAGCCAGCCGGCGCTGCCGTCGTCGAACAGCGCGTACCACTCGTTCCAGTAACCGGCGTCGTAACGCAGCTGGATGCGGCCAACGAGCGCGAAGTGCCGGCCCAGATACACGCCGCTGCTGCCGATCTGCAGCGGCGATGCGTCTTCGAGCACATTCGACAGCTTGCCCTGCTCGCGCACGGCGTCCGCATCGCGCAGCACCACGGTGCGGCAGTACTCGCACACGGCCATCACCGAGATGGTCGAACGGAAAACGACCTCGGCACCGCATGAAGGGCAAGCGACGCGATACATCAGCCGATCAGCTTCTTCAGCACTTCGGCCTTGGCGCTGTCGTAATCGGCCGGCGAAATCAGCCCCTGATCGAGCAGGCCCTTGAGTTTGGCGAGCTTGGTTTGCGCATCATCGGCCGCAGCCCCCACCGCAACACTGGAGGTAACGCCTGCGGTGACCGGGGCCACTGGCGCGGCCGGATTGAGCGCACCGCGCATCGCGTCGCTCATCGCCTGGCCGATGCCGACGCCGGCGCCGAGCCCGGCACCGATGCCGGCCAAGCCGCCCTCGTTCTGCGCCGCCAGCGGAATCGCCTGCGCGGTCTGGTACTGGGTGAACTTGTGCAGATCGCCGACCATGCCCATGCTGATCCGGGTGTCGATCGCCTTCTGCAGCTCTTCGGGCAGCGAAACATTCTCGACGGCGAAATTGTCGAGTTCGAGACCGTATTGCGCGAACGTCGGCACCAAGGCTTCGGCAATCTTCTGCCCCATCAGCGCCTGATTGGCGGCCATGTCGAGGAAGGGAATGCCGCTGCCGCCGAGCGTGCTGGTCATCGTCGAAACAACGAGGTTGCGCAACTGCGTTTCGAGTTCATCGCGCGTGTATTGCTCGCGCGTGCCGCTGATCGCGGTGAAGAACAGCTTCGGGTCGATGAGCTTGTACGAATAGATGCCGAACGCGCGCATGCGCACCATGCCGAAATCGGCGTCGCGAATGGTGATCGGCTGCGGCGTGCCCCACTTGCGGCCAAGCTGGACGCGGGTGCTGAAGAAGTAGACGTCGCTTTTGAATGGCGATTCGAACAGCTTGTCCCAGTTCTTCAGATAGGTCAGCACCGGCAAGGTCTGGGTCGTCAGCTTGAACATCCCCGGTGCGAACACGTCGGCGATCTGGCCTTCGTTGATGAACACCGCTTGCTGCGATTCGCGCACCGTCAGGCTGGCGCCGTACTGGATTTCGAAATCCGTCATCGGGAAACGCCAGGCCAGCACACCGTCGCTGTCCTCGTTCCACTGCAGGATGTCGATAAACTGCTTCTTGATGAATGAGCCCAGAGACATGGTCAGACCTCGCTAAACGGTAGCTATGAATTAAGACAGGCAGGCGGCGTTGATCACCCCGACGACCAGCGACACGGTGCCCATCAGCGCGCCCATCGCCACATTGTTCTCGATCAGCGCCTGATTCATCTGCGGCAACAGCCGCGAGAGCAGCGCATACGCCAGCAGCTGCACCAGCATCGCCGTGGCCGCCCACAGCAGGAACATCGGGTAACTGGCGTGGATGATCGCGCTGGCCGCGAGTGTCAGCGAAAAACCCAGCAGCGCGCCGCCGAACGACAGCGCCGCGGCAAGGCAGCCCTGGCGGATCAGCGCGATCTCGGCGAACGGCGTCACGCGGGTATAGATCGCCGCAAACACGGCAACCAGCGCCAGGCCCGAGAGCAGATAGATCAAATAGGTGTACAGCGGTAGCATGCCGGCATCCTTGCTGAATCAGGCGTGAAGTTTACGTCAAACAAAAGCATTTAATCATCACTCCGGGTTGTTGCCTTGGATCGTTTGCTTATTCTTTCGGTTTTTGTCGTCGCGTCTTGCGGTCTGGCCTACGAGCTGATCGCCGGCGCGCTGGCGAGCTATCTGCTCGGCGATTCGATCCTGCAGTTCTCGTCGATCATCGGCGCCTATCTGTTTGCGATGGGTATAGGCTCGCACCTCTCCCAGTATGTAAAAGACGATGACACGCTGGCGCGTTTCATCGATATCGAGCTTCTGGTCGGCCTGATCGGCGGCGTCGCGGCGACGGTGTTGTTTTTGGTGTTCAGCTGGCTGGCAACGCCGTTTCGCACCGTGCTGTACGCGCTGGTGGTGATCATCGGCATCCTCGTCGGCATGGAAATTCCGCTGGTGATGCGGGTGCTGAACCAGCGCCAGGCCGAGTTCCGCGAGCTGGTGAGCCGGGTGCTGACCTTCGATTACCTCGGCGCGCTGGCGGTATCCCTGCTATTTCCACTGGTGCTCGCGCCCAAGCTCGGGCTGGCGCGTACCGGCTTCCTCTTCGGCATCTGCAATGTCGCCGTGGCGATCTGGACCGCACACCATTTCCGCCATGCGCTGCCCGGCTATCGCGCCCAGCTCAGTCGCGCACTCGTGGTGCTGGCGCTGCTGATCGGCGGCTTTTTCGCCGCGGATCACCTGGTGCAATGGTCGGAGAAAGGCATCTTCGGCGATGACATCATCCACGCCGAAACCACGCCCTATCAGCGCCTGGTGGTGACCCGCTGGCACGACGACCTGCGGCTGCACATCAACGGCAATCTGCAATTCTCCAGCCGTGACGAACACCGCTACCACGAGGCGCTGGTGCATCCGGTCATGGCCACCTTGCCGTGGGCCCGGCGGGTGCTGGTACTCGGCGGTGGCGACGGACTGGCCGCGCGCGAGTTGCTCAAGTACCCGCAGATCGAATCGGTCACCCTGGTCGATCTCGACCCGGCGATGACCAAGCTGTTTTCGACCGCACCCGCGTTGACCGCGCTGAATCAAGGCTCGCTCAAGGACAAGCGCGTGCACGTCGTCAACGACGACGCCGGGCGCTGGCTGGAGCAAAACGACGAGGTCTTCGACGCGGTGATCATCGATTTCCCCGATCCGTCCAACTTCGCGCTCGGCAAGCTGTATTCGGTGCCGATGTACCGGCTGCTGAAGCGCCATGTCGCCGAATCGGGCTTGGTAGTGGTGCAGTCGACCTCGCCGTATTTCGCGCCGCAAAGCTTCTGGAGCATCAACGCGACGCTGAAGGAGGCCGGCTTCAACAATACCTGGCCGTATCACACCTACGTGCCGTCGTTTGGCGAGTGGGGCTTCATCATCGCCGGCGCGCGTTACACGCCACCGACGGCGATACCGGTGCCGACGCGCTATCTCGATGCCGGCGCGATCAAGCTGATGTTCGACTTCCCGCCCGATATGCAGCCGAGCAAGGTCGAGCCGAACCGGCTCAATACCCAGTCGCTGGTGCATTATTTCGAGCAGGACTGGCGCAACGTGCAGCGATGAGACGCAGGCAGTTTCTCCAAGCCGGCATCGCCGCGACCCTCGCGGCCACACTGCCCGGCTGCGGCGCCTTCACGCCGCGCATCCGCATTGCCCGCCCCGGCATGGACACCGGCCATGCGCTGCGCGAACGACGCGCCCTGCCTCCCCCTAGTCAAAACATCAGCGGCGAAATCCATACCGACGTGGCGATTCTCGGCAGCGGCATTGCCGGGCTGACCGCGGGCTGGCGGCTGGCGCGCGAGGGCTATCGCAACTTCGTGCTCGTCACCGGCCCCGAGCCGTTCGGCAACGCCGCCGCCAGCAATCTGGCCGGCATGGCCTGCCCGACCGGCGCGCACTATTTACCGCTGCCGACGTTGGCATCGAAGCATGTGCGCACGCTGTTGGCCGAGATGCGTCTGAGCAACGACGCCTTCGCCGCCGCGCCCGAATACGACGAGTCGGCACTGGTGCACGCGCCCGAATCGCGACTGTGGATCAACGGCC
This sequence comes from Jeongeupia sp. HS-3, assembly GCF_015140455.1. Lineage (NCBI taxonomy): Bacteria > Pseudomonadati > Pseudomonadota > Betaproteobacteria > Neisseriales > Chitinibacteraceae > Jeongeupia > Jeongeupia sacculi. The sequence continues at coordinate 2,499,805 of NZ_AP024094.1, forward strand.
GCTGGCAGGACGGTGTGCAGCCACATCATGGCGTGCCGGCGCATGAGGTCGCCGAGCAGCAGCGCTTTTATAGATATGTCGAGGCGCTGAAAACCCGGCGCGGCAGTGACGGTTTGCGCTTGTTCGAGATCCCGCTGGCACTCTCATCCAGCGATCCGCAATGGCGCGCGCTCGATGCCGAGACCTTCGCGCACTGGCTGGCGCGCAACGGTTACACGGCGCCCAGCCTGCTGTGGTATCTGGAGTATTGCTGCCGCGACGATTTCGGCACCGATCTGGCGCATACCTCGGCGTGGGCCGGGCTGCATTACTTCGCCAGTCGCGACGGCAAGGCACGCAATGGCGACGGCGATGCGGTGCTGACATGGGCCGACGGGCTCAATACCCCGGCGCGGCACCTGCTGGCCGCGATCACGCCGGCACGCACGCTGGCGGGTAGCGTCGTGCGCGTGCGCGAGCGCCGCGACGGCGTCGAGGCGCTGGTGTGGCAAGGCGGCAAGCTGATCCGCATTCACGCCAAACGCGCGGTGATCGCGATGCCGCTGATGGTCGCGACGCATGTGGTCGAAAACATCGGCGCTTACGGTTTCGATCCGGCGATCCACACGCCCGAGCACGCACCGTGGCTGGTCGCCAATTTCGCGATGGATCATTTTCCGAGCGAGCAAGGCGGCGAAGCACTGGCGTGGGACAACGTCGTTTATCAGGGCAAGGGCCTCGGCTACGTCGTCGCCACCCATCAGCTGATCCGCGCCGCGCGCCCCGAGCGCAGCGTGTTTACCGCCTACTACGCACTCTCGGATCGCTCGCCGCGCGAGGTGCGCGCCTGGTTGGCAAAGGCGAGCGCCGACGAACTCTATGAGCTGGCCGCCAGCGATCTCGCCACCGTGTACGGCTGGCGGCTGGCGCGCAATTGTCGCGACGTTGAAATCACGCTGCGCGGCCACGCGATGCCGTCGCCGCGGCCGGGCTTTCTGAACAACGCCGGCACGCAGGCCTTGGCTCGCGCCGACGGCAAGCTATTGTTTGCGCACAGCGATCTGTCGGGATACTCGATTTTCGAGGAAGCGGCGTGGTGGGGCTGGAAGGCGGCCGAGCGCTTGCTCGGTTGACCGCCGGGGCTGTGGCACAATCGGCAAAATCACTCAGACACAGGGCAAGACCATGCAGCACCTCTCTCCAACCGTATTGGCCGACTGGCTCGCCGACGACACCCGCGCCAAGCCGGTCTTGCTCGATGTGCGCGAAGGCTGGGAAGTCGGCATTTGCAGCCTGCCCGGCATCACACATATTGCGATGGGCGAGATACCGTCGCGCCAGCTCGAACTCGACCCGGACGCGCCAACGGTGGTGATCTGCCACCACGGCATGCGCAGCTATCAGGTCGCCGGCTTTCTGGAGCGCAACGGCTTCAGCCAGCTGATCAATCTGGATGGCGGCATGGCGGCGTGGGCCGATGAGGTAGACCCGGCCTGCCCGCGCTACTAAACCGATCTCATTCGATGGCTGCGCCTGCCATCCCGGCCCCATCCGATGCGCCGAACACCCCAAGCGGGCTTTCTATCGGAGCATGCTCATGGACCTCAAGCCCATCCCGGCGCCTGCGCGTCGGGTGAGCCCGACCGGGCGGGCTCACCTGCTGAAATAGCTTCAATCCATCGGACATTTATCCCGCACAACCCGACTCAATTCAAAGCTGAATCAACCGAATACTTGGCGCCGGTCAGCGTCAGTTCGGCGGCCAAGCCGGTTTCGGTCATCTGATACATCCACACACCGGGCGCAATGCTGGCGGCACCGGCGTAATCGGCACCTTCCTTGCCGCTCTTGGCCGAGGCATTGGCCTGCGCGCCGAACTGCCAGCCCGAATGGATGAAGTTGTTCAGCGCGCCGCGGCTCTCGAACACGAAGACCTGCCGGTAGCTTTTGGCGCCAAGACCAAAACCGGCCTGCGCGCCGACCATATCCATATAGGTAACGTGGCTGTTGCGACGGTCGACCGCAATGCCATGACCCGTACCACCGCCGGCAACCATGAATTTGGCGCTGAACGCGTCGAATACCGCATAGCCGACGCTATGTCCGAGCAGCTTTTTCGACGCTGGATAGCTGTGGTACAGCTGGGTGAGGGTCTGCGCACTCATCGAGCGCAGTTTGCTGCGCGTCGTGGCAGGGCTATCGGACGTGAAGAGCCCGGCATGGGCCATGGCGCTGCAGGCCAGCAAGGCAAGAATAAGTATGCGGCGCATGACAGCCCTAGATTAGTCGTAAAAGACAACTACTTTATCCAGAAGTGACGTCGCCGGCAGGATGCAAATACCCGCCGGCGGCGTGAACGCTCACTTGCCGGCGTTGAGTTTCTTGTCGACGTAATATTTGCTGCCGGCGACCGTTGCCTCGGCGGTCAGGCCGTTTTCGGTGAATTGATAGGCGTAGACATCGCGCGAAATCATGCTGGCGCCGGTCAGGCCGATGCCCTTGTCGTTGGCCTTGGCCGCGGCGGTCGCCTCACCGCTGAAGGCCCAGCCCGAAGTGATGAATTTGTTGAACGACTTCTGGCTCAGGAACACCAGCACCAGCCGCGAGTTCTTGATGCCCAGACCAAGCCCAGCCTTGGCTTGGGCGACGCCCATGAAGGTTTCCTTCTTCGACGGCAGGCTCACCGCCACGCCGCTGCCTCCACCGGCCCCGGCGAACAGGATCATCGCACCGCCGGTATCGAACACCGCATAGCCAGCCGACTTGGCGATCGCGGCTTGCGTATCGGGGTGGGCCTTGTACAAATCGGCCAGCGTTTCGTTGGCGATCTGGCGAATCTTGGCGCGCTGTGCGGCCGGCGTCTTCGCCTGCGCTTCAGGCTGGGCCTGATCGCTGATGGCCTCGGCCAATACCGGTTGCGCCGCCAGCACGCCGATGAATACGATGGGGAATAACCACTTGCGATTCATGATCTGACCTCCTTGCGCTGCGGGGATGAACTCTCAAGATAGTTCATACGCTTCAATGGATTACATAATAATTCCCAAACATGGGCCGCAGTGGCTGGCTCCGGAACCATAGAAACCACACCGACAGGCGCGTGCTACAGTCGGGCGCTACACAATGACCGCTGCCAGACGATGGCACCGTCAACAAGGATATCCACCATGAGCCTGACTAGCGGCTTTTTCATCCTGCTGGTGCTGCTCGGTTTCAGCGCCTTCTTTTCCATTTCCGAGATCGCGCTCGCCGCCTCGCGCAAATTCCGGCTGCAGACGATGGCCGACGAGGGCGAGACCAACGCGCCGCTGGTGATCGCGCTGCAGGAAAAACCCGGCGACTTCTTCACCGTGGTGCAGGTGGGCGTCAATGCGGTTGCGATTCTGGGCGGCATCATCGGCGACAGCACCTTCACCCCCTATCTGAGCAAGATCATCCATTCGCTGTATCCGGACGAACAACTGGCCACCACCTTGAGCTTTCTGGCGTCCTTCCTCATCACCACCGCGCTGTTCATCCAGTTCGCCGATCTGATTCCCAAGCGCCTGGGCATGCTGCAGCCCGAACAGATGGCGGTGCGCATCGTCCGGCCGATGATGCTCTGCACCAGGCTGCTGCGGCCGCTGGTGTGGTTGTTCGATGGCATCGCCAATCTGATTTTCCGCATCTTCAAGGTGCCGATGCAGCGGATCGAATCGATCACCTCGGACGAGATCGTTGCGCTGGTCGACGCCGGCGCCGAAGCCGGCACCTTGCAGCGCAAGGATCACCTGTTCATTGAAAACATGTTCGAGCTGGGCGAGCGCTTCGTCACCTCGGTGATGACCTCGCGCGAGCTGGTGATTTTCTTCACCGACACCGACAGCAACGACACCATCCGCCAGAAAATCACCGACGAGCCGCACGCCAAGTTCCTCTTGTGCCGCGACGGCATCGACAGCGTCTACGCCTATGTCGACGCCAAGGATCTGCTGCAGCATGTGCTCAAAAGTGCGCCCGAAGCCTTGCAGGCGGGCATGCGTCAGGTCGCGGTCAAAAGCGTGCTGCTGGTGCCCGATACGATTTCGCTGTCCGAGGCGCTCGACCGTTTCAAGGAAACCCACGAGGACTTCGCCGTCGTCATCAACGAATACGCGCTGGTCGTCGGCATCTTCACGCTCAACGACGTGATCCGCCATCTGATCGGCAACGTCACCGACCTCTCGCAGCAGGACCAGATCGTCCGCCGCGACGAAACCTCTTGGCTGGTCGACGGCGTCACGCCGATCACCGATCTGAAATCCGTACTGGAGATCGACGACCTGCCCGACGAGGAGAACTACGAAACCGTCGCCGGGCTGTTGATGTATCTGTTGAAGAAGATCCCGAAGAAGGCCGAAGCGATCAACTGCCGCGGCTACCGGTTCGAGGTCGTCGACATCGACCACTACCGGATCGATCAGGTCCTGGTGACCCGGCTGCCGCCGGGCGCAACGCCCGCCGCATCGAACGGAGACGGCTGACGGATTCATCAAAAGCCGATAGAATTCAAGCCCTTCCGAGGAGCGTTGCGACCCCGCCCGGCCATCAGCCAGACGGCGCCAGGCTCGGAATGAATCCAACGGCGCTCACCTGACCAACCCGTGCCGGGCACGGGGATAGCGGGTGAGCCGCATCCCTCCCGGCCACACGAAGGACTACACCGTGGCCGAATTCAACGATTTTCACGTCGCCGATCTCTCCCTTGCCGCCTGGGGCCGCAAGGAGCTGAACATCGCCGAAACCGAAATGCCGGGCCTGATGGCCGTGCGCGAGCAGTTTGGCGCCGCGCAGCCGCTGAAGGGCGCGCGCATCGCCGGCAGCATCCACATGACCATCCAGACCGGCGTGCTGATCGAGGCACTGCAGGCGCTCGGCGCGCAAGTGCGCTGGGTGTCGTGCAACATCTTCTCGACCCAGGACCACGCCGCCGCGGCGATCGCCGCCGCCGGCACGCCGGTGTTCGCGTACAAGGGCGAATCGCTCGAAGAATACTGGGACTTCACCCACCGCATTTTCGACTTCGGCGACGGCGAATACGCCAACCTGATCCTCGACGACGGCGGCGATGCAACCTTGCTGCTGCATCTGGGCGCACGCGCCGAAACCGATCTGTCGCTGGTTGCCAAGCCGACCAACGAAGAAGAAACCGTGCTGTACGCAGCGATCAAGGCGCAAATCGCCAAGGATCCGAAGTGGTACTCGACCCGCCTCGCGCACATCAAGGGCGTGACCGAGGAAACCACCACCGGCGTGCACCGGCTGTACCAGATGCACGAGAAGGGCCAGCTCGCCTTCCCGGCGATCAACGTCAACGACTCGGTCACCAAGTCCAAATTCGACAACCTGTACGGCTGCCGCGAATCGCTGGTCGACGGCATCAAGCGCGCCACCGACGTGATGATCGCCGGCAAGGTCGCGATCGTGCTGGGCTACGGCGACGTGGGCAAGGGCTGCGCGCAATCACTGCGCGGCCTCGGCGCGACCGTGTGGGTCACCGAAGTCGATCCGATCTGCGCGCTGCAAGCGGCAATGGAAGGCTACCGCGTGGTGCTGATGGACGAAGTCGCCGATCAGGGCGACATCTTCGTCACCACCACCGGCAACGTCGCCGTGATCACCCACGATCACATGAAGGCGATGAAGCACAACGCCATCGTCTGCAACATCGGTCACTTCGATTCGGAAATCGAAGTCGCGTCGCTGCGCCAGTACGAGTGGGACAACATCAAGCCGCAGGTCGACCATATCGAGTTCGAAGACGGCAAGCGCATCATCCTGCTGGCCGAAGGCCGCCTGGTGAACCTCGGCTGCGCCACCGGCCACCCGAGCTTCGTGATGTCGAACTCGTTCGCCAACCAGGTGCTGGCGCAGATCGAACTCTTCACCAAGCTCGAGCAATACCCGGTCGGCGTGTACGTGCTGCCCAAGCACCTCGACGAAATGGTCGCCCGCCTGCATCTGGGCCGCATCGGCGCCAAGCTGACCACGCTGACCGACGAACAGGCCGCGTACATCAATGTGGCCAAGAGCGGCCCGTTCAAGCCGGCGCACTACCGCTACTGATCATTCGCTGGCTGCGCCTGCGCATCTCGCACCCGTCCGGTACTCGAAATCCTCATGGACCACATGTCCATTCCGGTTTCTGTGTTCCGGGCGGACGCGACCTGCTTTGGCTCGCTCAGCGACTGAGACTGATTTGTACCGTCCGACAGCACTTGCCAAGAGCCGCCGACAAAACGCAGCGCAGCGGTGCTGGCAAGGCGTACGAAGCGCAGACAGTACAAGTTGGTACGGCAAGCGAGTACAACGCAGCCAGCAGCGTTTTGTTGGCGGATCCAAGGGGCTTCGGCCCCTTTTCTGCGCCCGCGTCACACGCAGGTGATGCCAGCCGTGCCAAAATCGGCCAGACACTTTCCAACTTCATACGCCCTGCCACCGGACAACCGCGCCATGCACCATCAACCCGTTTTCATTGCTCCGACCCGCTACACCGATGCCGACGCTGCGCTGGCGCAAGTCCGGGCCGTTTACGAATCCAGCCTCGCCCACCTGCGTGACGCGATGGCGCGCTTTGTCGCCGGCGAAACGCTGCCCGGCCATGTGCGCGCCTGCTATCCCTATGTGCGCATCCAGACCGACACCGTATCGCGGCTGCACCCGGTCGACGGCCTGCACCTCTCGTTCGGCTTCGTCGCCGGCCCGGGGCGCTTCGAGACCACGCTGACCCGGCCCGATCTGTTCGAGCGCTACTACCACGAGCAATTCGCCTTGCTGCTGCAGAACCATGGTGTCGAGCTGGAAATCGGCGTCAGCACCCAGCCGATCCCGGTGCACTTCTCGTTCGCCGAGAACGACCATATCGAAGGCAGCCTTAGCCCTGGGCGGCGCCAGCTGATGCGCGACGTGTTCGACCTGCCCGATCTGGCGGCGATGGACGACGGCATCGCCAACGGCACCTACGAGCCGAAAGCCGGCGAACCGCAGCCCTTGTCGCTGTTCACCGCACCGCGCGTCGATTATTCGCTGCACCGGCTGCGCCATTACTCGGGCACCCAGCCCGAGCATTTCCAGAACTTCATTCTGTTCACCAACTACCAGTTCTACATCGACGAATTCATCCGCCTCGGCCTCGAGGCAATGAGCGATCCGGACAGCGAATACATCGCCTTCGTCGAGCCCGGCAACGTGATCACCCGTCGCGTCGGCCTCGCCGCCGAGGCCGCCGATGCGCTCGGCGTGGCGCCGCCGCGGCTACCGCAAATGCCGGCCTACCACCTGATTCGTGCCGACCACAGCGGCATCACCATGATCAATATCGGCGTCGGCCCGGCCAACGCCAAGACCGCGACCGACCACGTCGCCGTGCTGCGCCCGCACGCGTGGATCATGCTCGGCCATTGCGCCGGCCTGCGGCAGACGCAGCAGCTCGGCGACTACGTGCTGGCGCACGGCTACGTGCGCGAAGACCACGTGCTCGATCAGGATCTGCCACTGTGGGTACCGATTCCGGCGCTGGCCGAAATCCAGGTCGCGCTGCAGGCGGCGGTGTCCGACGTCACGCAGATCGCGGGGTCGGAGCTGAAACGCGTCATGCGCACCGGCACCGTCGCCAGTACCGATAACAGAAACTGGGAGCTGCTGCCGGACAACGCGCCGCAGCGCCGCTTCAGCCAGAGCCGCGCCGTCGCGCTCGACATGGAAAGCGCGACCATCGCCGCCAACGGCTTCCGCTTCCGCGTCCCCTACGGCACGCTGCTGTGCGTATCGGACAAGCCGCTGCACGGCGAGATCAAGCTGCCGGGCATGGCCAACCACTTCTACCGCGAGCGCGTCGACCAGCACCTGCGCATCGGCATCCGCGCAATGGAGCTGCTGCGCGAACAGGGCGTCGACCAGTTGCACAGCCGCAAGCTGCGCAGCTTCGCCGAAGTCGCTTTCCAGTGAGCCCCATGCAGTCCGACCCCCGCTTGTTCGCCCCCGCGACCGGGCGCAACCGCGACGCCATTCTGGCCGTGCTGCAGCGCGTGCTGCCCGAGACCGGCACGGTGCTGGAAATCGCCAGCGGCAGTGGCCAGCACGCGGCGTACTTTGCCAGCGCGCTGCCGGCGCTCGTCTGGCAGACCAGCGATCCGGATGCGCCATCACGCGCATCGATCGCCGCGTGGACCGCGCCGGCCGTCCCGGTGATGCCGCCACCGCTGGCGCTGGACGTGCGCGATGCCGACTGGGGCATAGCCTCGGCGCAGGCGCTGGTGTGCATCAACATGATCCATATCTCGCCGTGGTCGGCGACGCTGGCGCTGTTCGCCGGCGCCGCCCGCGTGCTGCCGGCCGGTGGCGTCGTCTACCTGTACGGGCCGTATCGCCGTGACGGTGCGCACACCGCGCCGAGCAACGCGGCATTCGACGCGCAGCTGCAGTCCGTCGACCCGGCGTGGGGCGTGCGCGACCTTGAAGCCGTGACCGCCGTTGCCTTTGAGGCCGGCTTCGAGCTGACCGAGGTCGTCGCGATGCCGGCCAACAACCTGAGCGTCGTATTCCGCAAACACGGCTGAAGCGCGGCCGGCCAGGCGCCACCGGTAAAAAAGTGGCGCGCGCCGGCCCCGGCGCCGTGTACATTCCATCCAAACTCCGGCTCCCCGGTGCAAACCGAAAGCTTCATTCCGGGCAAGGACGCCGCGCTCGAATCGCCCATCCGCACGCTGGCCGCGCGCGGTTTCCGTCGGGAAGAATCATCGTGGTTCAACCCGGTCGAGGGCGCCAGGTCGGTGCATGTGCGCGACCGCGATTACCCGATACTGCTCGCCGCCGACGACAAGCTCTTTGCCCAATCTCAATCTTAAGACGCCAATGACCGACACCTTCACCGAACACGCCGAACCGAGCGAACCCGCCGAAATCAGCGCGCTTGCCGAATATCTGCAAGCGCACCGCGCCACGCTGGTCACCACCGACGGCAGCTATGCCGTCTCGGTTCACGGGGAAATCCGTGTCGGGGATCGCGTGGTGCCCTACCACGTGGTGCCCGATGCCGGTTTTCTCGGCAAAACGGCCAAGTGGCGCAAGCTGACGACGACCGCCAAGCTGGCGCTGCTGCAGGAGCGCTGGAATGCCGCCGCGCAGCGCACGATGGAAGCCGCTTTGCACGACTGCGCCGATGCCGTGATCGACATCGCCACCGAATGCGAAATCGATCCGACCGGTGCACTCAACGCGCTGCAGGCCAAGTACGAACGCGCCAGCGATCGCTGCCGGCTGGCGCTGGACCGGATCAATGCCCAGCAAGGCACGCGCGCGGCGACGCGGCAGGCCGAAAAAACCCGCGATGCGGTGAATCTGTCGCTGTACCCGGAATCGTTCGGCATGGCGCAGAGCATGCCGCGGCATTTCATCGCCGTGCTCGGCCCGACCAACTCGGGCAAGACGCACGCGGCGATGGAGCATCTGGCCAAAGCTAAAACCGGCGCCTACCTCGCGCCGCTGCGGCTGCTGGCGCTGGAGAACTATCACCGGCTGCTCGATGCCGGCGTCGCGGTCAGCCTGATCACCGGCGAGCAGCGCAAGCTGCACCCGCAAGCGACCCACGTCGCCAGCACCGTCGAGATGCTCAACCCGAACAAGATGATCGACGTGGCGGTGATCGACGAAATCCAGCTGCTCGACGATCCCGATCGCGGCGCGGCCTGGACGGCGGCGGTGTGTGGTGTGCCGGCCAACACCGTTTACCTGCTCGGCGCGCTCGAAGCGCGCGAGGCGATCGAATCGCTGGTCAAGCGCGTCGGCGGCACGCTGGAAATCCGTACGCTGGAACGCAAGTCGCCGCTGACCATGGATCCGGCGCCGCTGGGCTCGCTCAAGCACCTCAAGCCCGGCGACGTGCTGATCGCGTTTTCGCGCCGCGAGGTGCTCAACTGGCGCGATCAGGCGATTAGCGAGGGCTTCGCCGTGTCGGCGATCTACGGCAACCTGTCGCCCGAAGTGCGTCAGGCGCAGGCCGAGCGCTTTGTCTCGGGCGACACCAAGATCATCGTCGGCACCGACGCGATCGGCATGGGGCTGAATACGCCGGCACGCCGGGTGATCTTCACCACCGCCAACAAGTGGGACGGTTACAGCGAAGGCACGATCACCGCCAGCCTGGCCAAGCAGATCGCCGGCCGGGCCGGGCGCTTTGGCGCGCACGAAGCGGGCTTTGTCGCCGGTTTCGACGCCCGCACCCACAAGATCATCGCCGAGCTGCTGCGCGAAAAGCCCGAGCCGCTGCCGGCAACCGGTTTCTTTGTCGCGCCCAATATCGATTACCTGCGGCAGATTTCCGCCGCGACCGGCCAGACCAAGCTGCATGCGCTGCTGGAACTCTTCACCAAGCACATCAATGTGCACGATGAATTTTTCCTGCCGGCCAACCTGTCCGACCAGATGGAAAAAGCCCGCTGGCTGGATGCGCTGAATATGTCGCTGGAAGATCGCGTCACCTTCAGTCTGTGCCCGGTATCGACCAAGATCCCGATGCTGGAAAGCGCGCTGCAGGACTGGGCGCGCAACCACGCCGACAAACGCCCATCGTCGCTGTTGCGCATGGAAGGCATGGGCGGGCGCAACGAGCTGCAATATCTGGAAGACAGCTGCAAGCTCTATTCGGCCTATGCCTGGCTCGGCTACCGGATGCCCGAAACCTTCCCGCACGAGGAGATGGCGCAATCGCTGATGCAGTCGACGTCGGAGAAAATCGATTTGATGCTGCAAAAGCAGAACAGCCGCCAACGGCAAGGCCACGGGCAGGCGCACCCGCCCAAAAACGGCGGCCGGCGGCGCTTTAACCGCTAGGGCTGGCGGTATGGTCGCCGCGCGCGGCGCGCAGGCGCTGCACCAGCGCCTCCAGCTCGATCCGCCAACACGGCCAGGCGCCCGTTTTCGGCAGCGCCTGGCGTCCGATTTCGCGCAGCAGATCACCGATCTGCCAGTCGACCTCCTGCACCAGCGCCATCAGCTCCTGCGCGACCTGCTCGTCATTGATGGCGTAATCGAGCGCCAGCTCGAACCGGCGTGGATCGATGCCGAGCTGGGTGAGCATGCCGTAGATCCGCTCCAGCCGCTCGATCACGAATTCGGGCAGCTCGGCGGCCTGCAAACGGCTGCGCTGGGCCCGCCAATCGTCGAACAAGGCCACTTGCCCGCCCAGTTGCTCGGACAAAATCAATAACCGTGCTTCGGAAGGCTGGCTGTGGCCGGGCAGGACAATCCCCTGCAAACCGCGCACCAGCAGGTCAATCGCACCGCTTAGAAAACAGGAGCGGATCAGCCGCAGCCAGATCAGCACAGCCGCTGGCCTGCGATGCGGCATGACCGAGCCTACGGCCTCGGCCACCGCCAGCAACTCGCCCAGTGGGTGCAGTGCGCTGTGCGCGCCATGCGCCGGATAGCCACTGCCGTCGATACGCTCGTGATGCTGCAGCACGGCGAGCACGGCGGCTTCGGGGACTTCCGGACAGCTGCGCAAAAGCTGTGCAGCGGCCTGAGGATGTGCATCGATCACGCTCAAGCTTGCCTCATCGCCACTGGCCGGGATCAGGCTATCAAGTCTGGCAAGGCCGATATCGTGGAACAGCGCCGCGATCAGCAAGGCGGTGCGATCGGCCTCCGGTCGCAGCGAACCGGCGGCGAGGTAATCGGCAAGGATGGCAACGATCAAATGATGCTGATATAGCTCGGGACTCTCGGCAAACAAGCGGGCCAGCTGACGCGAAAGTTTTTCCGGCAGCGGCAAGCCGGCCAGAGCGTGCTTGTAGGCGAGCGGATCACTTGAGCGCGCGATCAGCGTGGCCAGCGTAGGCAGTTGCTGCAGCGCCTGCTGCGCATGCTCGGCAATCTCCTCGCCGCGCAAGCCGGCACCGACGAAGAGCGGCACCGCCGGGGCGCCGGCACGCGTGCCACCTGACCGATCTTCCGAGTGCGACATGAGCGGCTCCAAAGCAACGCTGATGTTTGCCAGTATAGGCACTGCCGCAGCGCTCGTTGCTTGAGCAAAGCGGATGGGCGAGGAAGCGCGCTCAGGCGTCCGGATAACGCGCTTGTGCCAGCGCCAGCCACGCGCGTGCAGCGTGCGAGAGGTAACCGTCGCGCGACCACGCCAGCGCGATTTCCCACGGGATATCGGCTTCCAGCTCGCACACCGCCAGCCCGTCGCGCGCCGACGCAGCGATTTCCGACGTCGGCAGCAGCGCGACGCCGATGCCGCCGCGCACCATCGCCTGGATCAGCCCGAGCTGGCCGCTGCGACCGGTGACCTGCGGCGCGAAGCCGGCATCGGCGCACGCCGAGACGATCCGGTCATTCAGCGCGAAACCGGGGGTGAACAGGATGAAGGGTTCGTCGGCCAGCTCGGCCAGCGCAATCCGCGGCCGGTGCGCCCAGGCCGAGCGCGCCGGTGCGATCAGCGCCAGCCGGTCGCGTACCAGCGTCAGCGTCTGGTAGCGCGGATCGTCAACCGGACGCAGCAGCCCGCCGAGTTCGAGCTCGCCGGCCAGCAGCGCCGCTTCGATCGCGATCGCGCCGTCCTCGAACAGCTTGAGCTCGACGCCCGGGTAATGACGCTTGAACTCGCTGATCAGTGCCACGAACACCCTCCCCCCCAGCGACGGCACGCCGATGCGCAGCTCGCCGCGCGCCAGCCCGGACAGCCCGTCCAGCTCCGCGCGCAGCTGGCTGGCGTCGGCGAGCATCCGCTCGGCATGCGCCAGCGCCACGCTGCCGGCATCGGTCAGCCGTGGCCGCTTGCCTTCGCGCACGAACAGCTGCTGCCCCAGTTCGTCTTCGAGCTGGCGCACCAGCTTGCTCACCGTCGGCTGGGTCACGAACAGGTGCTCGGCGGCGAGCGTGAAGCTGCCACGGCGGGCGACTTCGGCAAACGCGCGCAGGGTACGCAATTCCATGTCGGCCCTTGTCATTCCAGATTGGCATCGATTCCATAAGGATAATTCATCTTTGTAATCAATGTGGCGGCATACACTTCGGGCTGTATTCCTCAGGAGGCCGTCATGGCTACCGCCCGTGTGACCGGGCTCTTCAGGCTGGTCACCCAATTGCTGTTGATCTTTGCCGTCTGGTTCGCCACCGACTGGTTTGCCCGCGTCATCGCCTCGCCGATTCCGGGCAGCGTGATCGGCCTGGGCGTGGTGCTGGCGCTGCTGCTGTGCGGCGTACTGCATACCGATACGATCCGCCGCGGCGCCGAATGGCTGCTCGCCGAGATGCTGCTGTTCTTCATTCCGCCGTGCATCGCCGTGGTGCAGTTCGGCGCGCTGTTCAAGGCCGAAGGCTTGCAGCTGATCGCGGTGATCGCGCTGGGGACGCTGATCGTGATGGCCGGCACCGCGCTGGTGGTCGACATCGTGTTCCGCTGGGAGCACCGCCGCCGCATCCGCGCCAAATCGCGTCGCCGCCAGCTCGCCGGAGCACTGCAATGAACGCCGCCCTGCTCGCCCCGCTCAGCCTGATCGTGACCATTGCGGTGTACTACGCCAGCAAGTCGCTGTACCGCCGGCATCGCCGCATCTGGTTTGCCCCCATCGTGCTGGCACCCCTTGTGCTGATGGCAATAGTACTGACGATTGACCTACCGTATCGGGTCTACAATGCCGACGCGCACTGGCTGGTTTGGTTGCTTGGTCCAACTACTATTGCATTTGCCGTGCCGATTTACGACCAGCGCGACATCATCCGCCGCAATCCGCTCACGCTCAGCGTCGGCGTGTTGGCCGGCGTGGCGCTCGGTATCGGCTCGTCGTGGTTGCTCTCAAGGCTGTTCCGGCTGCCCGACGAGCTGACGCACAGCCTGCTGTCGCGCTCGGTGTCGACGCCGTTTGCCGTGGTCGCGACCGACGCCTTTGGCGGTTCGCGCGAGCTGACCTCGCTGTTCGTCGTTGTCACCGGCGTGTTCGGCATGGTGATCGGCGAAACGGTGATGCGGGTGCTGCCGCTGCGCTCGCGCATGGCGCGCGGCGCGATGTTCGGCGCGGCCAGCCACGGTGCCGGCACCGCCAAGGCGCGCGAAATCGGTAACGAGGAAGGCGTCGTCGCCAGCCTCACCATGACCATGGCCGGTATTGCCATGGTGTTGATCTCACCGCTGCTTGGAGCGTGGTTATGAAACGTCCGATTCCCTGGTGCTGTGCACGCCGCCGTGCACGCTTGCGCGTACAACCGAAACGCACGCCGCAGCGCAGCGACGTGGTCGGCGGCACGCCCGAGGTCGAGCCGTTGGCGCCGCCACGCGGCAAACTCACGCCAACATGAAGCGATTGCAGGCGCGCTGACGCTACCGGGCGGCGGTGCGGTGGTAAGATTGACGGGATTTTTCACCGAACAGCCGCCATGACCCGCCCGCCGATCAGCTTCGAATTTTTCCCGTCCAAAACGCCCGAAGGCGTCGAGAAACTGCGCAACACGCGCCGCCAACTCGCCCAGTTCAAGCCCGAGTTCTTTTCGGTGACCTTTGGCGCCGGCGGCACCACGCAGGACGGCACCCGCAACGCGGTGTTCGAAATCCAGTCCGAAGGCCATCAGGCGGCGCCACACCTGTCGTGCATCGGCTCGACCCGCTCGACCATTGCCGAGCTGCTGACGAGCTACCGCGAACACGGCATCCGCCGCATCGTGGCGCTGCGCGGCGACATTCCGTCGGGCATGGTCGACGTCGGCGAATTCCGTTACGCCAACGAGCTCGTGGCCTTCATCCGCGAACAGCACGGCGACTGGTTCCACATCGAAGTCGCCGCCTACCCCGAGTACCATCCGCAGGCACAAAGCGCCGAGGCCGACCTGCGCGCCTTCGTCGGCAAGGTGCACGCCGGCGCCGACGCGGCGATCACCCAGTACTTCTTCAACGCCGACGCCTACTTCCGCTTCGTCGATGAAGTACAGGGCCGCGGCGTCAGCATCCCCATCGTCCCCGGCATCATGCCGATCCAGAACTTCAGCCAGCTCTCGCGCTTCTCCGACATGTGCGGCGCCGAAATCCCGCGCTGGCTCAAGCTGCGGCTGGCATCGTTCGGCGACGACAGCGCATCGATCCGCGCCTTCGGCCTCGATTTCGTTACCGAGCTATCGGATCGGGTGTTGTCGCAAGGCGCACCGGGGCTGCATTTCTATACGCTGAACGCCGCTGGGGCGGTGAGCACGGTTTGCCAGCGGTTAGGATTTTAAGAAGCGATTGATGAACACAGCGAAACGGCCCGGAAGGGCCGTTTTTCATACGTGGCCGTGGCGCGAGCAGGTCAACGGCTTAGCGCCTGCGGCGCGGTGTTTTGATATGCCGGTTCCGCCCGGCGGACGGGGTACTTTCTTTGCTTCGCCAAAGAAAGTACCCAAAGAAAGGCGACCCCGCATCCGCGCCCGCTTCGCGGGTGCCCTGTGCTGCTCAGTCGCCACGGCGGGAATCGCAAACTCGCTGCGCTCAAACAGCGATCCCCGACAGCCCCGTGGCGGCTTGCGCTGCTCGGCGCTACTGAGGGGATCTGGGCGGTATGCAGTTGGTCGAGAATGAAATGGTGGTAATGATCCTTTGGCGTTGAAAAGAGCCGCTTTTCAATCCCGTTCGCCAGCGCCGAGGAGTGGAGCGAGACAAGCAGTTTTATCGCTTGGCTCGCGACCGATCGAGGGAAGCCCGGAGGGCCGTAGGGCGCGGGTCGCCTTTGGGGTGAAGGGGGCTTTGGCGAGACAAAGCTCCCTTCCCGTTAGCGCGGCGGAACGCGCACCTAACGCTTTTAAAACCGCGCCGCAGGCGCTAAGCCTAAACCTTCCCAGCCACCTCCCGCCGATACTGCTCCGGCGTCGTCCCCGCCTGCCGCTGGAACATCGCGATAAACGCCGAACTCGTGCTGTAACCGAGATCCAGCGCAATCACCTGCACACTGCGGCCGGCCTCCAGCGCGTCGATCGCCCGCAAAAATCGCAGCCGCTGCCGCCATTCGCCCAGACTCATCCCCAGCTCCCGCTGGCAATGCCGTGCCAGCGTGCGCTCGGTGACGTTGACGCTGGCCGCCCACGCCGCCAGCGGGCGGTTGTCGCCGGGGTCGGCCTGCAGCGCAGAAAGTACGCCGACCAGCGCCGGCGATTCGGCCAGCGGCAGATAGCGCGGTTCGACCCGCGCGCAGGCAAGCTGGTCGACGACGACCTGCGCCAGCCGCCGGTCGGCCCCGCTTTCGGGCACGGCCACGCCGCGCTCGGCGAAATCGACAAGGATGGCGCGCAGCAAGGGGCTGATCGCCAGCGTGCACGGCTGCGCCGGCAACACCGTACATAGGCTCGCATCGAGATCGAGCGCCCGGTACAGCACCGGCATGCGGTTGTAGCTACCGTGAGTGACGCCCGGCGGCAGCCAGACCGCATATTGCGGCGGCGACAGAAAGCGCTGGCCGCCGACATCGACCTGCATCACCCCGTGCGACACATAGTTGAGCTGGCCGAAATCGTGCCGGTGCGGCTGGCATTCGGTATCGGCGGCGAGCGCATCGAAGCGGAAGCAGATCGGGTAAGCCAGCGCCGGCAGATCGGTGCGGGGGGAATATTGCTGCGCCATATTGTCCGGAACCCGGGATCGAATGTCTGGAATTCATTATATCCAGCCGATAAGACAGGCGGACAATCCGTACCAGACTCCGGAGATCACGATGACACAACTGCTCTTTCCGGTGCTGGCGGTGCTGATCTGGGCCGCCAATACCGTCGTCAACAAGCTCGCCGCCGGCGCGATCGGCCCGGCCGAGATCGGCTTCTATCGCTGGCTGCTCGCGGCGCTGCTGTTCACGCCGTTCATGCTGCGGCCGCTGCTGCAGCACCGCGCCGCCCTGCGGGCGCAGGCGGGCAAGATCGTCGTGCTCGGCCTGCTCGGCATGGTCATCTACCAGAGCCTCGCCTACTACGCCGCGCACAGCACCTCGGCGACCAATATGGGCATCATCCTGTCGCTGATGCCGATGATGGCGCTGGCGCTGGCGATCGCCCTACTCGGCCAGCGGCTGACGCTGGGCGCGATCGCCGGCTCGGTGGTGTCGTTCGCCGGCGTGCTGATCGTCGTCTCCGGCGGCAGCGTGGCGGCGCTGCTGCAACACGGCGTCGGCACCGGCGATGCGCTGATGCTGATCGCGACACTGGCGTATGCGCTCTACAGCGTGTTGCTGAAAAAATGGCAGATCAAGCTGCCTTCGCTGGTGCTGCTGTACCTGCAGATCCTGGTGGCGGTGGTGCTGCTGTTGCCGCTCTACCTTGCATCACCCAAGGTCGGCCTTTCGGCCGCCAATATTCCGCTGGTGCTGTACGCCGGGCTGTTCGCGTCGATGCTCGCACCGCTGCTGTGGATGCACGGCGTGGCCAAGGCCGGGCCCAGCCGCACCACGCTGCTGTTCAACCTGTCGCCGGTGTTCACCGCGCTGATCGCCGCGACGCCTGTCCTGCACGAGCGGCTGGCGTGGTACCACCTCGTCGGCGGCGTGCTGACGCTGGCCGGCGTGCTGCTGAGCGAGCGCTGGAAACGGCCGTTGTCGCGCCACCCGGCCTGATCCTGCTCACCCGGCGTGCCGATGAGGTGGTACACGCCTGTCGGCGCAAGACCACACAAGGAGGCAGCCAAACCCTTCGCCATGGTCAACACTGGATAAAGCCGTAAGAACCTGTTCAGTGTCTGTCGCCAGACGAACACGCTGGATCAAGGTCCGAACTAATAACGCCAGAACCGGCATGCTGCAGAGCAGCGGCGGCCGGTTCGCAAGCGTACCCCGGGGCTGCCCGGCCCCGGCTTGGGGAGAACACGCATGATGCTCGTGCTGCTTCATCTTGCCGGTGGTGTCGCCCTGTTGACCTGGGGGCTGCACATGGTCGAAACCGGTTTCATGCGGGCGCTGGGTGCATCGCTGCGCCAGTTGATGAGCCGCAGCCTCGGCAGCCGCTGGCGCGCCTTGTGCGCCGGGCTGGCGATCACCACCGTGCTGCAAAGCAGTACCGCGACCGGCCTGATCGCGACCTCATTCGCCGCGCGCCGGCTGCTGACGCCGATTGCCGGTCTGGCAATCATGCTGGGCGCCAATCTTGGCTCGACACTGATCGTCCAGGCTTTCTCGCTCAAGCTCGGCTGGGTATCGCCGCTGTGTCTGATCGCCGGGCTGTTGATGTTCGAGCGCGGCAAAGGCTCGCAGACGCGCGATTTCGGCCGCGCCTTCATCGGTATCGGGCTGATGCTGCTGGCGCTGCGGCTGCTGGTTGAAACCATGCGGCCGGCCGAAGCGGCACCGGCAATGCGCGCGATCCTCGACGTGCTGGCCGACCAGCCCTTGCCGAACGCGGCGATTGCCGCGGTGCTGACCTGGCTGGCGCATTCGAGCATTCCTACCGTGCTCTTGGTGATGTCGCTCGCCGGCTCGCACGCGATCCCGGCCAGCACCGCGCTGGCGATGGTGCTCGGCGCCAATATCGGCAGCGCGCTCAACCCGTATTTCGAAGGCAACAAGGGCAACGACAATCTGCGCCGCCGCCTGCCGGCCGGCAACCTGCTGCTGCGCGGCGGCACCTGCCTCTTGCTGCTCGCAGCGGTGAATCCGCTCGCGCAGGCGCTCGCCAGGCTCTGGCCCGACCCCGGCCACCTGGTCGCCGATTTTCATACCCTGCTCAATCTGGGCATCGCGCTGTTTTTCATCGGCCTGCTCAAGCCGGTCTCGCGGTTGCTGGAGCGCGTTTTCCCCGAAAACAACACCGCCGCCGACCAGCCCGACGCGCCGCGCTACCTCGATCCGTCGGCGATCGGCACGCCGTCGCTGGCGCTGTCGTGCGCCACGCGCGAGGCGCTGCATATGGGCGATATCGTCGAGGACATGCTGCGATCGAGCATGCCCGTGCTGCTCGGCGACGACAGACACCGGATTTTCGAAATCACTCGCCGCGACAACGCCGTCGACCGGCTGCACGAGGCGATCAAGCTCTACGTCACCGAGATCACCCGCGAAAGTCTGTCGCCGCAAGATGCGGCACGGGCGATGGCGATCATCGGTTATGTGATCAACATGGAGCATATCGGCGATATCGTCGACAAGAACCTGATGGAGCTGGCCGGCAAGAAAGTACGCGGGCGCTTGAGCTTTTCACACGACGGCGCCGCCGAGCTGTCGCGACTGCATCTGGAGGTACTCGAAAGCTTCCACCACGCGCAGGCGGTGTTCATGTCGAGCGATATTTCCACGGCCGAATCGCTGCTGCAAAGCCGGATGGCGGTGCGCGAGCTGGGACGGGAAGCCGCCGACAACCACCTGGCGCGGCTGCGCGACGGCGTGCCCGAGAGCATTGCCTCAAGCTCGCTGCACCTCGACGTACTGCGCGATTTGCGCCGCATCCATTCGCACATCTGCGCGATCGCCTATCCGGTGCTCGAACAGGGCGGCACGCCCGCCCGCCCGAAGGTACAGGACGCCGAGGTCTGGCATGGCGCCGCCGGGCGGGTCTAGTTGCCACATGAAAAACGGCCCCATCGGGGCCGTTTTGATTGGCTGCTCAGCCGCTTACAGACCGGTCGGCTGCACCGGCACGGCATTGCTCGCCGGCACGATACGGGTGCTCTTGCTGTCGGTAAGCACGTCGACGCGCTGGCCGACCGCCAGCGGCGTATCGGCCTTCTGGACCACGACGATGCGCTGGCCATTATCCAGCCGCACGGTCACCTCATAGGCATCCTGCTGGGTCACGCCCTTCTCGATCGCGTTACCGGCAAGGCCACCGACGAGGGCGCCGATAATGCCCGAAATGATCTGGCCATTGCCGCCACCGATATTCGTACCGGCGGCAATCCCGCCGATCGCGCCACCGGCGATGGTGCCGACGCCAGTGGAATCCTCCATTTTCACCGAGCGCAGATTCTCGATCGCGCCCGATTGCACCGTCGCGGCGCGCATCATCTGGTCGCGGTTATAGACATCGGCCGAGGTATTGGCACAGCCGGCAACGAAAACGACGCTGGCGCCGGCCAGCATCAGGGCAATCAGTTTAGGGGCACGCATCGTGAGCCCTCCCGGTAGTCGATCATCAATGTCGCAATTGTAGTGATCGACGACCGCGGCGGCTGTGGA
Organism: Jeongeupia sp. HS-3; assembly: GCF_015140455.1. Lineage (NCBI taxonomy): Bacteria > Pseudomonadati > Pseudomonadota > Betaproteobacteria > Neisseriales > Chitinibacteraceae > Jeongeupia > Jeongeupia sacculi. The sequence continues at coordinate 2,519,913 of NZ_AP024094.1, forward strand.
CGATGTCACACCCGCGCACGCCGCCGATACCAGCCGCTCAGCGACCAGCGCTCGCGCCGCGCCGGCAACACTTCGTGCTCGAAGCGGTCGGACATGAACACCGCCAGCGTACCGCCCAGCGGCGGAACGTCGATGTGGCGACCGTCATCGAGGTAGAGCCGCAGTTCACCACCATCATCCTCGCCCCACTCGGGGTTCAGGTAGAGCACGATGGTGACAACGCGGGTGTCCTCGCCGCGATGCTGATCCAGATGGCGTTTGTAGAAGCGCCCTGCCGGATAGACCGCCAGATGGCATTCGAGTTCGGCCAGACCGAGGTAGAGCGCGGCGTTGAGTTCACCGCGCAGCGCCTCCAGCCGGCCCTGCGCAACGCTCGCCGCCGGGTCCGCGTCAGCCGTCCTGGCATGGTCGAGCCACAGCACCTCGTCGCCACGGATCTCGCCGTTGACCGCATGGCCGCCGGCACGGCCGACGCCGGCGCGGGCGAAGTCGGTGCGGCGCGCTTGCGACGACGCCACCAGCGCACTCACCTCGGCCGGGCTGAGGAAGCCCGGCAGCACGCACCAGCCGGTATCAACCAGCGCGCTGGCGACGCAATCGAACCCACTCACGTACGGTCTCCTGATGGTTGGGCAACGCCTGCTGCACGACCGGCTCAGCCGGTCTGGGCGCACGGGCCGGGAAGAAGAACTCGCCCGGCTTGCGCATGAAGCGGCGCGCCAGCTTGCCGAGCAGCGGCTTGGTCGCCTGGAAGGTCAGCTTGCGCGAACGCAGCGCCACCCACAGTGCCAGGCCGAAGCTGACCGCGAGGTTGGTCATGCCGATCAGCGCGATGCCGAGCACCGACATCGCGACGATATGCCAGTCGAGCTGGAAGTTGTACGCCACCGCCGCGAACGACAAATAGGCCGACGAGAAGGTGATGTGGCGGATGTCGATCGGCAGCCCCAAGAGGAAGCCGACGGTGCCGATCATCCCGAGCATCATGCCGAAGTAGAAGTTACCGGCCAGCGCGCCGAGGTTGTTCTCGATGTACTTGGCCAGCCGTTTGGCGCGCGATTCGCCGACCAGCCAGTTCAGCCACGGCAGCGCCGCGACCCGGTCGGGAATGCGGTTGTAGATCGCCTTGTTGTCGTAGTAGCCCGAAATCAGCCCGGCCAGGAACAGGCAGCAACCGGCGATCGCCGCGTGGAACAGCGCCAGACTGGCGACCGGCGATAGATCGCGCAGCAGGTGGTCGGCCTTGGCGGTGTCGATCACCGGTGCGCCGAAGTACCAGTTCCAGCTCATCGCGATCAGCAGCGCCACCGGCATCACCAGCGCGACGTTACCGACGATGGCAATGAACTGGGTGCGGATCACCTTGACGATCAGCCCGGTCAGCTCGTCCAGATCGACGCGCTGCGTCTTGCCGCGTTTGCTGCTGGCGTGAATCGTCGCGGCGATCTTCGCCGCCGTCATCGCCGGCTGCTTGGTGGCGATGGTGAAATGCAGCATGTGGATCAGCATGAAGCCGAACGCGTAGTTGAGGCCGAACAGGATCGCCTCGAGCAGCGGCGGAATGTGCGCTTTGGCGGTCAGCAGCTTGAGCAGCGCCATGAAGCCGACGATCACGCCGGCGCCGGCGGCCGATTTGAACATGCCCATCCATTCGCTGCGTGTTTCGGCGATGTAATGCTCGCCGGTGTGGCTGGCGTGTTCGGTCACCTGCAGTGCCAGCAGCGAGGTATTGTCGGCAAAGACGTCGCGGATCCGGTACTTGCGGTTCTCGGCGCGCACCAGCGCCACGAGGCCGTCGATGATCAGCTCGGCCTTGTCCGGATTCGGCACCGGGTCGATCAGCAGCAACAGCATGCGCATGCGCTCGACGTGCTGGTAGAGCCGCACCATGTGGTAGGTCAGGCCGACCGAGATGCCGTTCTTGGCTGCGCTTTTCCTGACCTTGGCGATCAGTTCCTCGCACTGATCCAGCAGCACCAGGATGGATTTGACATCCTCTTCGGGCAGCGTCTGGTCAATCATCGTCCTGCGGTAATGCTCGATATAGGCGAGCGTTTCAACGTTCTGGCGCACAAAGGGCGATTCGAAGCGTTCGATATCCGGGTTGTTGCGCACCAGCTCGGGCTCCAGCCCGATCGCCGAGAGCCGGCACGACAGCACCTGGATCGCTTCGAGCACCTGCACCCTGGTCTTGTTGATGCTGCCCTGATCGGTCTCGTCGTGAAAGTGCAGCGATCGCCCCAGCGCCAGCCAGGCCTCGCGGCTGATCGCTTCGAGCCAGATGTAATCGGTTTTGCGATGAAACAGCGCGCCGAACACGTCCTTGAGCGAGTAGCGGTTGAACACCGGCGGCAGCACGCGGTAGCCGATGCGCCGCGTCAGCGCGGTGTAGAAGGTCTCGTTCGAGAGAATGCCGGTGTCGGTATACAGCTGTACCTGCTTGCGCGTCGACAGCAGGTACAGCAGATGGCGCCGCAAGGCGGCACGGTAATCGGGGTACTGCTCAAGCAGATAGGCCAAGGCCTGCACCGCATTGTTCGCGGCGACGGCGTCGGCGTGGTCACGCGGGCGCATCGTATCGACGAGCTCGCGAAACAGGTCGAAGGCGCGCTCGGTCGGCGCGCTGACCATGACTCGCAGGGTGGCTTCCATTCGGTTTCCAGTAGTGTTTTGTCGATTTTATCGCAGCGGACGTCAGCGCAGCCGGGCCAGCAGCCGTCCGATCATGGACTCGGCCTCGTGACGATAGTGCCCGCCAAACAGATTGTAGTGATTGAGCAGATGGTAAAGCTGGTACAGCCCCCGCCTTGCGGGATAGCCCGCATCCAGCGGCCAGGCGGCGCGGTAGCCATCGTAAAAGCGGGCGGAGAAACCGCCGAACAGCTCGGTCATCGCCAGATCGGTTTCCCGGTCGCCAAAGTACACGGCCGGATCGAACAGCACCGGCGTACCGTCGGCCAGGAAGCCCGCATTGCCCGACCACAGATCGCCGTGCAGCAACGACGCCAGCGGCGTGTAGCCGTCGAAGAACGCCGGCAAGGCGTCGAGCAGCGCATCGGCGTCGCGAAAGCACGCGCCGCTGGCGGCCGCCAGTTCGAGCTGCGGCGCAAGCCGTCGCTGTGCCCAGAACCCGGGCCAGTCGGCCAGCCAGCCATTGACCTGCCTTGTGCTGCCGATGGTGTTGTCGATGTCCCAGCCGTAACGCGGCATCGTCAGCCGGTGCACCTCGGCCAGCGCTTCGCCCAGCCATTCGAGCGCCAGCCACGCATGGTCGCCGGCCACGCCACAGGCGATCGGCTGCGGCGTGCGAACGCGTGCGCCCAGCGCGGTCAAGCCGGTCGCCTCGGCCTCGAACATCGCCAATGCGTCCCGACGGTTGCGCTTGATGAAATAGCGGCTGTGACCGATGTCGAGGCGGAAAGCGGCGTTGATATCGCCACCGCCGACGGGCACCACGGCGCCGAGCGCGCCGCCATCGCCGCCGGCCGTACGAATCGCCGCGGCAATCTCATTCCACATCGCATTCTCCAGGTCGGCTTCTGCCAGTGTGCCCAGCATGCCCGATGACGACCGGGTAACGCAGCGTAAACCCTTGGACTTGAAAAACGACAAAACGCCCGCAGGATGCGGGCGTTCGAGGGGCAAGCGCCGGATTACTGCGCGTTCGGATCGGTGACGAAACCGATGCGTTCCAGCCCGCTGCGCTGCGCCGCGGCCATGGTTTGCGCGACCGCTTCGTAGCGCACGTTGCGGTCGGCGGTCAGGTGCAGCTCGGGCTGCGGCTTTTTCTCGGCCGCGGCCTTGAGCCGCTCTTCCAGCGCCGCTTCGTCGATCTTCTCGCCCTGCCAGAAGCGCTGGCCGGTCGCGTCGATCGACAGCGCGATGTTCTCGGGCTTGAGCTGCTGCGGCTGGTTGGCCGCGCGCGGCAGATCCATCTTCACCGCGTGGTTAATCACCGGCACGGTGATGATGAAGATGATCAGCAGCACCAGCATGACGTCGACCAGCGGCGTCATGTTGATCTCGCTCATCACGTCATCGTTGTCGTCAAGGCCGCCGAACGACATCACTTGCTCCCGTTGACGACGTTCAGCGACGGCGCCGGCGAGGCTGCGGCGCTGCTGCCGACGCGCGAGCCGGTGACGAAGTAGGCGTGCAGATCGTGGGCGAAGCGGCTCAATTGCATCAGCACCGCCTTGTTGCCGCGCACCAGCGCGTTGTAACCGAGTACTGCCGGAATCGCCACCGCCAGACCGAAGGCGGTCATGATCAGCGCTTCACCCACCGGGCCGGCGACCTTGTCGATGCTGGCCTGGCCGCTCACACCGATACTGACCAGTGCGTGATAGATCCCCCAGACGGTGCCGAACAACCCCACGAACGGCGCGGTCGAACCGACCGAGGCCAGAATCGACAGCCCCGACTGCATCGACTGCTGTGCATCGTCGATCGCGCGGCGCAGGTTGCTGGTGACCCAGTCGCTGACATTGAGCGCGCCGTGCAGGTCGTTCTTGTTGTGCGCATGGTGAGCCACCGCATCGGCGCCCTCTTCGGCGATATGCCGGAACGGATTGTCCTGACGGGTTTCACCGAGCACGGTCAGGCCGGCGGCGAAATCGCGCTGGTGCCAGAAATCGTTGCTGGCCGCGCTGGCCTGACGCTTCAGGCGCACCAGCCGCCATGCCTTGAGCACGATCACGCACCACGACGCGATCGACATCAACAGCAGCAGCACGGCGACACCGCGGGTAACGAAATCGCCCTGCGCCCAAAGCGCGGCGATGCCGTAGGGATTGGTTTCCATCTTGTTTCCTTGTGCGAATAGGGTAGCCGCCGCTCGGGTTCGGCCGTTTAGTTCGCCATATTAACGAGAATTGTTATCATCCTCAATATATGCAGCGCAAGATCGCCGTTAAAAATGGCGCCCCGCCAGCATCCGTCATCGGCTAACCCACCCTCAGGCTTGGCCCCATCACGCATGACATCTTGCCCAGGCACGCTGCTGCCTCCCGGCCAAGGCAGTAAACAGCGGCACAGGCAAGGCAAATGCGGCCACTGTCTTACGCCGACAGCATCCTAGAATGCAGGCAGCTTCGATATGTTCATGTCGCCCCTCCCCACCCAGCCCGAGGCATCATGCTGAACAGAATGATCTGCCGCTTGCAATCACTCGATACGCCGCAGGCCATCGCCGAGCCTTTGGCGCAGCCACGCAGCAAGAGCCGCTTGCCGCGCATCATCTTGTCGTTGCTGGTTGTGATCGCACTACCCGCGCTCGGGCTCGGTATTGCCGTATTGAAGGCGCACTGGTCGCTGCAGCAGCAAGCCAGGGAGGCCACGCACAAGGCCATCACGACGCTCGATCATATGATTGCCAACGGCGATGCCGCCAGCCTGGCGGTAGAGAATCTTGCCGGCCAGCCCTGCGATTACAGCGTCGAGCGCGCACTGCAACGACAGGTTGCCATCGTCCCCTACGTTCGCTCGGTTCATCTGCTGCAGCACAACCGGCTGTACTGCAGCTCGCTGCTTGGAAAAATCGATGAAGAAGACGACACCGGCAGCGACGGGGCTGCGCGGCTGCAGCTCAAAGAGGGGAATATCACGACGCCGGACGTGCCTATCCTGATCGTTCGGCGAACCACGAACGAGGGTTCGGCACTCGCCGTGGTCGACGGACGCTATCTGCACACCGCACTGCAACTGGCAGCCAAAAACAGCGAGCTGTTCATCATCGTCGGCAACAACTACATGGACAAGCGCGGCCACGTCGGCCACGGATCAACGCCGCCGCTGGAGCTGGCGCAATCGACACTCGCATCGAAACAGTTTCCGTACATGGTCATTGCGGGTTCGCCCTCCGGATCGGTGAAACGCTATCTGCTCGATTACGATCTGGCACTGCTGAGCTTGCTCATTGGCGCAGGCTTCGTTTGTGGCCTGGCCTGCTACCGCCTGCTCGGGCGTCCAAGCTCGCCGCGGGCTCAGCTGCAACGCGCACTCGAGGCCGGCGAGTTCGAACCCTTTCTGCAGCCCATCGTCGCGACCGAAGACGGCCGGTGGATCGGTGCCGAAGTGCTGATGCGCTGGCGGCTACCGGGCGAAGGGCTGATCCGCCCCGATCTGTTCATCCCGATGGCCGAGCAAACCGGGCTGATCCTGCCAATGACGCGCGATCTGATGCGCCAGCTCGCCAAGGCGCTGGCACCGCACATGGCCGAGCTGCCGTCGGCGTTTCATCTCAGTATCAATATCAGTGCGGCCCACTGCCACGATCCGCAACTGCTTGATGACTGCCGCGAATTTCTCGCGGCCTTCCAACCGGGGCAGATCGAACTGTGGCTGGAGCTGACCGAACGCGAGCTGATCGAGCCGACCGAGCAAACCGATGCGCTGTTCAAGCAGCTCGACGCCGAGGGCATCAAGATCGCCATCGACGATTTCGGCATCGGTCACGCCAGCCTCAATTACCTGCAACGCTTCACCGTCGATGCGCTCAAGATCGACCAGAGCTTTGTCGCGCGTATCGGCGCCGACACCCTGTCCGGGCATCTGCTCGACACGCTGGTCGAATTGGCCGAGCGGCTGGAAATCGACCTCATCGCCGAAGGCGTAGAGACGGCGGAACAGCGCGATTACCTGCAGGCACTGCACGTGCGCTATCTGCAGGGCTATTATTTTGGCCGGCCGATGCCGATGAGCGAGTTCATCCACGCACTGCGCAACAAACGCCCCGCGGACATCGACGTTGCAACCGAAATCCAGCCCTGATACCACCATGAAACCGCTGCTCTACACCTTCCGCCGCTGCCCGTACGCGATGCGCGCGCGCCTCGCCATCGCCGCCAGCGGCGTCGACGTCGAACAGCACGAGGTTGTCTTGCGCGACAAGCCGGCCGCGCTGCTCGCCGCCTCGCCCAAGGGCACCGTGCCGGTGCTGTGCCTGCCCGATGGCCGGGTGATCGAGCAGAGCCTGGACATCATGCTGTGGGCGCTGGCGATCAACGATCCGCTGTGCTGGCTCGCCGATCGGGATAACGCGCTGGCGCTGATCGTTGATAACGACGGCGGCTTCAAACAGGACCTTGATCGCTACAAGTACGCCGAGCGCTTTCCCGAGCATCCGGCCAGCCACTACCGGCAGCGCGGCGAGCGCTTTCTCGCCCGGCTCGAAGCGATGCTCGCGCAGCAGCCATATCTGGGCGGCGCGCACGCCGGGCTGGCCGATGCGGCGCTGTTTCCCTTCGTGCGCCAGTTCGCCCATGTCGACCACGCGTGGTTCTACGCTTCACCGTATCCACGACTGATCGCCTGGCTCGACGACTGGCTGGCCTCCAGCCTGTTCGCCACGGTGATGCACAAGGCGCAGGCGTAAAAAAAGGATGGCGACGCCATCCTTTTTTCCGGGGCCAGCCTCGGCCTCAATCACGGCGGACACACGCGATGACTTCGATTTCAACCAGCGCATCCTTCGGAATCCGCGCCACTTCGATGCAGCTGCGCGCCGGGAAAGTGCCGGTCTCGGCGAAGAAGGCCGAATAGGCTTCGTTGATCTCGGCAAAGTGGTTCAAGTCTTTGACGAACACCGTGGTCTTGATCACGTCGGCGGCGGTCAGGCCGACGGTGGCAAGAATGTGCGCCACATTGGCCAGCGACTGTGTCGCCTGCGCGCCGGCGCTGGCCGGCATTTCGCCGGTGGCGGCATCGATCGGCAACTGGCCGGACAAGAACACCAGATCGCCGAATTGCTTGGCTTGTACATAAGGGCCAATCGCGGCCGGGGCTTGGGGGGAATTCAAGGTATTCATCGGTATGCTCCTGAGAAGGATATTCGGGAAGGATGCCGGCCCGCCTCGTGAGCGAGCCGGCGACTGCGATCAGCAGCTGTTTTTCTGAACCATGATTTCTATGATCTGCCGGTCGGTCTGCACCATGCTGCCGCAGGCCAGCGCGCACAGATTGTCGATCGACGCGTCGACCTCGTCGGCGACGATGCCCTCGTTACCGGTCACGCGGGTGTGGTCCAGCGCCATCAGCACCGCCTTGTACGCCGCAGTGGCCGAGGTCGAAACCTTCATTGCGCAGCTGTTCGACGCGCCATCGCAGATGATCCCGGCGATATCGCCGACCATGCTGCAAATCGCCATGCTGACCGCGTCGTAACCGCCACGCAGCAACCAGGCAATGCCGGCAGCCGCACCCATCGACGCGGTGGTCACCGCGCACAGCGCCGACAGCTTGGGCAGCTTGCCGTGCACATACACCGCCATCAGGTGCGAGAGCATCAGCGCGCGCGCCAGCGTTTCGTCGTCGGCCTTCACATGCTCGGCCACCACCACTACCGGCATCGTTGCGGCGATGCCCTGGTTGCCGGAGCCGGAATTGCTCATCGCCGGCAAGGTGGCACCGCCCATGCGGGCGTCCGATGCCGCGCTCGAGCGGATCAGGATCCGGGTCAGCAAGTCGTCGGACAACAAGCCGTTCTGGATCTGCCGTTGCAGGGTAGCGCCGATATGCAGGCCGTACTGACCGCCCATACCCTCGCTGGAGAGCGCGCCATTGAGCTTGGCCGATTCGAGGATAAAGGCGATGTCGGCGAACGGCGCCATGGTGGCGAAATCGTACACATCGCGGGCAACGGCGCCAGCAAGGTTGTATGCAGCCTCGGCCTCTGCACCGCCGGCCTCGGCTTCAAACAGCACTTCACCGTCTTTTTCGATGCGCACCACCTGGGTATGTGCATCGGCGATACAGACGCGAACCCAATGATCGCCGGCTTCGACCCTGGCCTCGGCGTAGAGGATGTTGGCGACATCGGCGATGCCGACATGGATCTGCTGCGCGGCGAGCATTGCCTTGCCGGCGGCGACGATCTCGGGGGTCAGCGACTTGAGCACCTCAAGCCCGGCATCCGGATCGCCACCGAGCGCGCCGACGGCGGCGGCAATCGGCAGGCCGACGGTACCGGTGCCCGGCACGGTGACGCCCATGCCGTTCTTCATCAGGTTCGGCGAGACCTTGGCAACGAGGCGTTCGGGCGTGACGCCCAGCTCGCGGGTCGCGATGGCCGAAGCCAGCGCCAGCGAAATCGGTTCGGTGCAGCCCAGCGCCGGGGCGACTTCTTGCTTCACGGCCTTGATGAATTCTGGCCACAGTTGGGTATTCATGATCTTGCTCCTTGTTCCGTTCGAGTCTGACTGTTTGTACATGACAGGCAATCAGGGAAACTCACGAGAAGGCGAGGAAGGGCGACACGCACAGCAGGATGCCGGTGGCGATGATGATCTTCAGGCCGATGCCCTTGTACTTGTACAGTGCCGGCACCTTGTAAACGAGGTAGGCCGGGATCAGGCAGCCAACCAGACCGAAGATCGGGCTGCAGATCGAGGTAAAGCTCAGCACCGGTGCGTTCAGCACGATCGCACCCCACGACACCAGCACCGCGAACACCAGGATGCCGCTGGCAACCATGCCCTTGTTGATGCGGTTTTCCGGCATCACGCGGCGCAGCACGTTCATGGCGATCCCGTTGCAGGCTTCGCGGAAGCCGAGGAAGACACCGAAGTAAGCGGTCATCACGGCAAAGATGTTCAGCACCAGGGTCATGATCTTCACGACCGAGCTGCCTGCATCGTGGCCGGTCATCGTTTGCGCGACCATCGCCAGCGCCGAGATATTGGCTTCGTGTGCATGCACCGCTTGTTCATGGCCCATCGCCAGCGTGAACGACACCGCGTAGAAGAACACCACCACAAAGAGGATGCCGAAGGCGATATTCATCGCACGCATGGCCTTGAAGCGGGCGACGTCGATCGATTTTTCCTTGGCGCGATACGAGATCACCATCGGCGACAGGCTCTGGATGAACAGGATCGAGGTCAGCGTGAACGGCAGCATCACCACGGCTTGCTTGATCAGCTCGGCCGTCGTTGGCAGCGTGCCGACGTTATGGATACTCCAGTGCGGCACCATCGACATACCAAGGAAAGCGACCACGCAGAGCTTGATCAGCACCATGCCGGTAGCAACCTTGAACAGCAGCGCTTCGCCACGCGAGGCCATCGTCACCAGGCCGATGATCAGCGCCAGGCCATACCACCAGTGATTCGACAGCAGATCCTTGGTCAGGCCGAAGCTCTGGATGAACGACGCGCTGTCGTTGGTGATGGCGGTCGAATACACGAAGACCCAGATCACCAGCATCACGAAGTACAAGACCCCGAGCACCATGCCCCAGTTCTTGCCCAGATAACCGGCAATCACCCCGGGGTAATCGGTGCATTCCTTCGACGCCGCCAGCGTATTGATGAACAGCCGCTGGAACAGATACATCGCCGGATAACCGACGATCGACGACGCCAGGAACACCCACAAGCCCATCAGGCCAACCTGAACCGGCAGGAACACGATACCGGCGCCAATGGCCATACCGATGCTCATGATCACCCAGCCCCAGTCGGTGCTGTCAAAGCGTGTGGCTTCCTTCCACTGCCGCTCGCTCATACCGGCCTTGCCGGCACGGGTGGTCGGCGGCGCGACCACATCCCGATCTAGTGTTGTGTCCATTTGGTTTACCTCTTGGCGTTACGTTTAATTGACTCGGAAATGCTTTGGCGCAAGCGCGACCGCTCAAGCCTTCAGGTAGCGGTACAACGTTGGCTCGGAGATGCCCAACATCTGCGCGGCTCTGGCGATAAATCCCTTCACCAGGAAAACACCGCTCTGGTCGAGTCTTTGCACGACCTCTTTCTTCTCGTCGGCACTCATCTTCACGGGCGCAACGGGATAGCTGGCGATCACATCGGTCAGCAACTGCTCGCCGACGTGTTCGATCGAATTGGAAAAGAGCTCTTCACCCTTGTCATCGCTGCACACCGGCAGCAAGGTGCGCACCGCGTCGAGCGCGGCATTGAAATGGCTGTCGTCGCTGTTGAAGCAAATCATTGCCACCGGCTTGCCGGCCAGATCCTGAATCACCAGCGACGACGAGCGCAGCGCGCGGCCGTCAACCGTCTTGCCGGTGTAATTGGTGCGGAACGGCGCGCCGCGTGACTGCAGGCAATCGCGCGCCATGCGCAGCGTCAGGTCGGTCGCCGGGGCGCCGACTTCGCGCCGGGTGATGTGGCCGTTGCGGATCACCGCGAGCGAATGCGCCAGATCGGTCAGGTCATGGATCACCACCTCGGTGTGCCTGCCCAGCGCCTGCCCCAGGAAGTCGGCCAGTTGTTCAAGATCGATGGTGAGTTTCATGATGAAAAATTCTCTTCGCCGATAAAAATTTCTTGTACGTAGCTTATTAAGGTTGAGTACAGAAACCAACAGGCGGCCGACATCAGCTTGATCCAGATCAAATGTAAAAACTGACAATCACACTAAAGGCTTTTAAATCATCAACTTATGGAACAACCTTGTCAGGAAAAAACCGCAGCGCCGAGTCGATAAGAATTTAGCGGCGACGGCAGTAGATGAGGAAAATCGACACATGCAAGCTCGTCAGGGAGTAGGCAATCGGGAAATCCAAACGAAAAAGACCGCCACAATGGGCGGTCTTTTTCGTTTGGATGGCAGAAAACTACGGCGCGGTCGCATGTTCCAGTTGGGTCAGCCATGCCAGCGCATGCGCACGGCCGCTGCCACACATCTGAGCCTCGGCCTGCAAGCCGCCGCACACCGCCGGGCGGGCCGGATCGGTGAAGATCGCGCAGCGCAGATCGTCGGTCAGCTGAATGCAGGGAACGCCGGCTGGTTTGCCGTTCGGCATGCCGGGAATCGGGCTGGTGATCGACGGGGCAATACAACAGGCAGCGCAGGAAGGACGGCAGGAAATCGGCATGGGCGCGATTGAACCGCAGCCGCTTGTCGCAGGCAAGCGGCGCAGCCCGGCGGCGGGCTGTTGCCGCCGCTGAATTGCTTGTAAGCTCGCTCGAACACCGGAGACCGATCCGGATCAAGAAGAATCAGGCGCCGGGCAACGACCCTGCGCCAGGGATGGAAGAGATGAGTCTGATCTACCTTGCGTTGACGCTGGCGCTGCTGCTCGTCAACCTCGCCGGGCTGGCGCGCTTGGGCGCCCGCTGGCTGCCCGACGCGCAACTGGCGCGTGCCGGCGCCGTGCTGGCCTTGTGCCTGGTGCTGTTTTTCGTCGAGCACTTTGTCGGCCTTGGGCGGCTGGCGTGGTTGTGGCCGGTGTCGACGGCGCTTTCGGTCGCGCTCTTGTGGAAGCCGGCGCAGCAAGCCGGTTTCTGGCGCGCGCAATTGCCCTTCCTGGCGCCTTTTCTGCTTGCACTGGCATGGCGCTGGGGCTACCCGAACATCGACGCGACCAGCGAACACCTGACCGACCTGTATTTCATCAGCAACTACATCGGCGGCGACACCCTGCCGCCGCCCGACCGCTGGCTGCCCGGCGCGGCCTTCGACTGCTACTACGCCTTCCTGCATTACACCGTCGCGCTGATGGGCCGCTGGCTGCACCTGTCGGCCGGGCAGGCGATGAACCTCGGCAGTGCCGTGCTGTTCGGCCTGATCGGCAGCCTCTCCTGGTCGATCGCGCGGCGCTTCGTCGGCTCGAACGTGCTGCGCAGCCTGATCGTGGCAACCGTTGTCGTCGGTGGTAGCGGCGTCGCACCGCTACTGAACGTGCTCTATGTCCCGAGCGATGCCAGCCCGGCCGCGGCACAATCGGCATCAATCACCCGGCTGTGGGCGAACACCCGCTTTATCGGCCTGTACGACCGGCTCTCGAACTCGGTGCCGGGGCAGAAGCTGTTTCCGCCGGGCGAGCCACCGGCGATGGAACTGGCGCTGGAAACGCCGTCCTATCTGCTCTACCTCGGTGACGTGCATCCGCCACTGGCCGGCTTTGTACTGCTGCTGTTCGTGCTCGGGCTGATCGCGCGGATCGAGCGCCCCGAAGACGGCGATGCCGCCAATCCCAACGTCGCCGCCGCCGCGATCGGTGCCAGCGTCGTGCTGACGATCGCCGCCAACGCCTGGGTGCTGCCGCCGATGGCGGCGCTGGTCGCCGGCTGGCTGCTGTACCGCTGGCGCGGCAAGGCAGCCTGCCTGGTGATCCCGACCGCCGCCGGCGTGGCGGCCGCGCTGGCGCTGCTCTATCCCTTCCTGTCCTACTTCGCGCTGGCCGGCCTGCACACGCCTATCGTGCTGACGAATCCAAGCGAGTATTCGCCACTGAACGAATGGCTGCTGCTGTGGTGGCCGGTGCTGCTGCTCGTCGTGCTGGCCTTGAGCCAGGGCCCGCGCGCGCGGCTGGCATGGTGGAGCGCGCTGGGCGTACTGGCGATGCTGGCATTGTCCGAACTGATTACCGTCGACGACCCGCTGGGCGATCGCCTGCAGCGCTTCAATACGGTGCTGAAGTGGTGGTCGTGGTTGTGGCCGGCATCTATCGTCTGGCTAGCCGCGCTCAACCTTGGCAGCGAGGCGCGCTGGCGCCGCTGGCTGGCCGTCGTGCCGCTGGCGGCATCGCTAACGCTGCTGCTACCGCAACTGCAATTCTGGTGGAGCAACCCGCGCCCCAACGCCGGCCAACTGAGCGGCGATGCCTGGCTGAAGCAGGACGATGCCAACAGGGCCGTCCTCACCTGGCTCAAGGCCGCGCCGCAGGGGCTGGTGCTGGAAAGTGCCGATCACACCGCCTACAGCCCGAGCAGCAGCTTTGCGCTGTTCAGCGGCAAACCGTCGGCGCTGGGCTGGCCAGCACACGTGGCGCAATGGCGCGGCAACCCGCCGTATATCGGTGCCCGTGCCGATACCGCCCGCGCGCTTTATGCCGGTCAGAACGCCAGCGCGTGGTTGCGCGGCGAGAAGATCGACTACATCGTCTGGAGCCGTTTTGACACCGCGCGCGGCCCGGCCGTGCTGGCCCAACTGAAAACCCTGCTCGCCCCCGATTACTACTGGCAGCCGCTATGGCAAGCCAGCTCGCAGGCCGGTAGCGATGAATACGGCGTGTTCGTGCGCAAAAAGGCCATCCAGCCATGACCCTGATTTATTACACGCTGACACTCGCGCTGATCCTCGCCCACTTCGCTGCGGTATCGGCGCTGTTCTCGCGACTGATCCCATCGTTCCACGTCGCCCGCGCCGCCGGGGTGCTGACGATCACGCTGGCCTGTTTCTTTCTCGAACACTTCCACGGCTGGGGCAGGCTCGCCGGCTTGTGGCCCTTCACCGCTGCCGCATCGGCGCTAGTGCTGTGGTGGGACAAAGATCGCCTCAAGACCGCCGGATTCTGGCGCAGCGAAGCGCTGTTCTGGGGCTTCGTCGGCTACGGGCTGATGTGGAAATGGTTTTACCCGTCGATCTACCCGACCAGCGAACGCGTGACCGACCTGTTTTTCATCGGCAACTACATCCCCGGCGCGACGCTGCCGCCGCCCGATCACTGGTTCCCGCCGCGGGTGTTCGATTTCTACTACGCCTTCCAGCATTACGGCGCGGCACTGATGGCGCGGCTGTTCGCGCTCAAACCCGGTTTCGCCTACAACCTGGCGATGCCGCTGTTGATGGCGATGAGTGCGACGCTGGCATGGGACATCGCCAGCCGCTTCATCGCCTCGCGCTGGCTGAAAATCCTGCTGGTCGCAACGCTGGTGATCGGCGCGACCGGTGCCAGCCCGATGGTGCATCTGATTCGCCAGGGCGACGTCAACCATCCGAACGCCGAGGTCAACGACCGGATGTGGGCAAGCGCGCGCCTTGTCGGCCTGTACGACCAGCGCCTCGACACCGAACTCGGCCACTCGCTCTACCCGCGCGAAACCCGTTTCGAGACGCGCGAGCTGCCGCTGGAAAACTTCGGCTATCAGTACTTCGTCGGCGATTACCACCCGCCGCTGGGCGGCTTCTTCCTCTTGCTGCTGGCGCTGGCACTGATGGCGATGATAGAAACCGGCAGCGGCAGCCGCCGGATCAATACCGCGCTGATCGGCCTGACCGTGCCGGTGACGATTGCGACCAATACCTGGGTGTTCCCGCTGCAAGGCTTGCTGGTTGCCGGCTGGGCGATTTGGTACAGCCGGCGCAAGGCCAGCGATGACACGGCCCGCCCTGCTGGCACCGACTGGCCGGCGCTGATCGCCGGCGGCGTCGCCGCCCTGCTGCTGCTCTACCCTTTCCTGATCGGTTTCGCGAGCAAATCGCTGAGCACGCCAATCCGCATCGTCGCGATGCTGGACCACACGCCGCTGCTGCAATACCTGACGCTGCAATGGCCGCTGTTGCTGCTGATCGCGCTCGGCCTGATCGTCGGCATCTCGCAGCGGCAATCCCGCGGTTTCACGCTCTATATGGCGCTGGCCTTCGGCGCGCTGTTGCTGCTGTCGGAGATGATATTCGTCGATGATCCGTCCGGCGGGCGTTTCGAGCGCACCAACACGGTGATGAAATGGTGGGGCTGGATCTGGACCGGCGGGCTGGCCGTGCTCGGCGCGCTGCTGCTCGGCCAGTCGCGCCGCTGGATCAAGCTGCTGATCGCCGCCGCGCTACTGCTGATCACCGCCAGCTACGCATGGGACAACATCCGCTATCTGGCCAATGCCAGCCCCGCGGATCGTGGTCGCCTTGATGCCACCGCCGTGTATACCCAGGATGCCAGCGTGCGCGATCTGTTCCGGCTGATCGAGCGTCAGCCCGACGGCATCGTGCTCGAGAACGTCTACGGCGATGCCTACACCGACAGCAACATCTACGCCGCCTTCGCCGCCAAGCCATCGCTGCTCGGCTGGCCGTCGCACCTGATCACCTGGCACGGCAACACGCCCGAAGCCTGGATCACCCGCGACGCGATCCGCAACTTCTACGCCGGCACGCTCGCCGATCCGCTGGACTGGCTGACGCTCAAGCAAGTGCGGTATATCGTCTGGAATCCGCGCGACGCACAAAACCCCCAGGCATGGTCGCAACTGCAGCAAGCCATCGCCGCGGGCTACGACTGGCATCCGGTCAGCAGCGCCGGGCAAGCGCCGGTCGGCCTGTGGATCCGCCGTTGAGCAAGAGTCAGAGAATGAAAAAGCTCCATCACCAGTTCCTGCACTTCGCCGCCGTCGGCCTCGCCGGCACCGGCATCCAGTACGTGACGCTGTGGTTCGGTGTCGAGCATCTCGGGCTCGCCGCGGCCGTCGCCTCCAGCGTCGGCTATGTGCTCGGCTGCTTTGCCAACTACGCGCTCAACTACAAGTACACCTTCAAGAGTGGCAAATCGCACGCCGAAGCGGCGAGCAAGTATTTCACCATCGTCGGCGTCGGCTGGTGCCTCAATGCCGCGCTGATGACGCTGTTCGTCCACACCCTGGGCTGGCAGTATTTTGTCGCCCAGATCATCACCACCGGCATCGGGCTGATCTGGAACTTCGGCGGCAGCCGGTTCTGGGCGTTCCGGGAGCACAGACATGAAAGCTGACGCAGTCCTGCCGCTGATCTCGGTCATCGTTCCCGCCTACAACGAGGAAGCGGTGCTCGAACAGTTCCATGCCCGCATGAGCGCGCTGTTCGACAGCCTGCCGGCGTATCGCTGCGAAATGGTCTTCGTCAACGACGGCAGCCGCGACGCAACGCAGGCCATCATCGAGCACTTGTGCCAGAGCGATGCGCGCGTCGCCGGCATCAATCTGTCGCGCAATTTCGGCAAGGAAATCGCCATGACCGCCGGGCTCGACCACGCCCGTGGCGACGCGGTGGTGATCATCGACGCCGACCTGCAGGATCCGCCCGAACTGATCCGCGAGATGCTGCGCGAATGGGAAGGCGGGTTCGATGTCGTGTACGCCCGGCGCACGGTGCGCGACGGTGAAAGCTGGGTCAAGAAAGCCACCGCGTCGGCGTTCTACCGGACGATGAACAGGATGTCGGGCCGGGTGCACATTCCGCGCGATACCGGCGACTTCCGGCTGATGAGCCGCCGGGCCGTCGATGCGCTGCTGCAATTGCGCGAGCAGCACCGGTTCATGAAAGGGCTGTTTGCCTGGGTCGGCTTCAAGACCCGCGCCATCGACTACCGCCGCGACCCGCGCGCGGCCGGCATCTCGAAGTTCAACTACTGGAAGCTGTGGAATTTCGCTTTAGAAGGCATCACCGCGTTCACGATCGGCCCGCTGAAAATCGCCACCTATCTGGGCCTGACCACCGCGCTGCTGGCCTTTGCCTACGGCGCATGGATCATCGCCAAGACACTGATCTGGGGCAATCCGGTGCACGGCTACCCGACCATCATGGTCACCATCCTGTTCCTCGGCGGCGTGCAGCTCTTCTTTACCGGCGTGCTCGGCGAATACATCGGGCGGATTTTCAACGAAACCAAGCAGCGCCCGCTGTACTTCACCCAGGACCTGCTGCCATCGCGGATCAGCGAGCTGGCGGCGAACCCGGCACCGCACTCCGAGAGGCAGCTACCGCACGACGAGCGCGGCAGCCTGATCGACGGGCGTTAGTTCGATGCGTACAAAAAAAGACGCCCTTGGGCGTCTTTTTTAATCACGGCAGTTCGGCTCAGCCGAACAGCTTGCCCTTGAGCAAATCCAGCCCTTGCGCCAGCAGATCACCGCCTTGCTGCACCTCACCGTTCGGCGTGAGTTTGTCGACAAGCTGCGGCAGTGCTTCGGACAATTGGCCCGCAGCCGCGCTCGGATCGATACCGAGCTTGGACGCGATTTGCGACACCGCATCGCTACCGAGCACGGCCTGGATTTGATCGGCCGAGATCGGCAGATTCTGACCGGTCGAAATCCACGACTGCGCGACTTCGGCCAGACCGCCTTGCTGAAACTTTTCCACCAGCCCTGAAATGCCGCCCTGTTGCTCCAGCAAAGGGCCAAGCGCGCCAAGCAAACCGCCTGCGCCTTCCTGATTGCCACCGCCCAGCGCACCCGTCAATTGATCCAGAAGTCCCATGTTTTTCTCCCACTTTTCAAGTGGCCACACACCGCGGCCGGGTCATTGTTTCATCGTAGTCAAGCACGACGGCCTGCATTATCAGCATCACCGTGCTTTACATGATAGACGGCCCATACCGACTTGCCCGTGACAAATCCAAGACGGCACCAGCCTGAAAACACCAACGGCGATCATTGATCGCCGTTCGCGCATCACGCCGCCGGATAAACGCGCGCCTCGCGCGGGTTCAGCCACACGGCTTCGCCAACCTGCCAGCCGCCTTCGTGATAGCGCTCGCGCGTCAGCTCGACCTCTACCACTTCGGCATCCTTGACGTCGACCTCCAGCCGCACCGTCGCGCCCAGCAAACGCGTGTGGCTGATCACGCCGGCGATCGCCTTCTCGGTGGCGACGCGCGACAGGTCGATCTCGTGCGGCCGCACGTAAACGACGGCCTTGTCGCTGCCACCGCCTTCGGCGGCGAAGCGTGCGCCACCGACCTCGGCCCAGCCTTCGTGCACGCGCGAATGGAACAGGTTCACGTCGCCAAGGAACTGGTACACGAAGGGCGTCGCCGGCGTGTCGTACACCTGCTCGGGCGTACCGACCTGCTCGATCTTGCCCTTGTTCATCACCACCACGCGGTCGGCGACTTCAAGCGCCTCTTCCTGATCGTGGGTGACGAACACGCTGGTGATGTGCATTTCGTCGTGCAACCGGCGCAACCAGCGGCGCAACTCCTTGCGCACCTTGGTATCGAGCGCGCCGAACGGCTCATCGAGCAGCAGCACCTTGGGTTCGACCGCCAGCGCGCGGGCCAGCGCGATCCGCTGGCGCTGGCCACCCGACAATTGCGCCGGATAACGGTCGGCGAGCCAGTCCAGCTGCACCAGCTCCAGCAGTGTATGAACCTTTTTCTTGATCTCGGCCTCGCTGGGCCGGGTCTTTTTCGGACGCACGCGCAGGCCGAAGGCGACGTTCTCGAACACCGTCATGTGGCGGAACAGCGCGTAATGCTGGAACACGAAACCGACCTGGCGCTCGCGCACATGGGTGTCGGTCGTATCCTCGCCGTGGAACAGGATCTGCCCTTCATCGGGCGTTTCCAGCCCGGCGATAATGCGCAGCAAGGTGGTCTTGCCGCAGCCCGACGGCCCCAGCAGCGCCAGCAGTTCGCCCGAAGCGATGTCGAGCTGGAGATTGTCGAGCGCGACGAAATTGCCGAAGCGCTTGGAAATACCGCGAATATCGATGCTCATGGTTCTCTGGTCCTTACTCTTCGGTCGCGTGACGGCGGTCCAGCTCGGCCTGCCGTTCGGTGCGCCATTCAACCCACGATTTGGCGGCCAGCGTCACCAGGGCCAGCAAGGCCAGCAGCGAGGCGCACGCAAAGGCGGCGACAAAGTTGTATTCGTTGTAAAGAATCTCGACGTGCAGCGGAATGGTGTTGGTCTGGCCACGGATGTGCCCCGACACCACCGACACCGCGCCGAATTCGCCCATCGCGCGGGCATTGGCAAGGATCACCCCGTACAGCAGGCCCCACTTGATATTCGGCAGCGTCACGCGCCAGAACATCTGCCAGCCGGTCGCGCCGAGCACCATTGCCGCCTGTTCTTCGTCCGAGCCTTGCGCTTCCATCAGCGGAATCAGCTCGCGCGCGACGAAGGGGAAGGTCACGAACACCGTCGCCAGCACGATGCCGGGCACGGCGAACATGATCTTGATGTCGTGCTCGGCCAGCCACGGCCCCCACCAGCCCTGCGCGCCGAACAGCAGCACGTAGATCAGGCCCGCCACCACTGGCGACACCGCGAACGGCAGATCGATCAGCGTGATCAGAAAGCTCTTGCCGCGGAACTCGAACTTGGCGATCGACCACGCTGCGGTCAGGCCGAAGATCAGGTTCAGCGGTACGGCGATCGCCGCGGTAATCAGCGTCAGCTTGATCGCCGACACCGCATCGGGTTCGACCAGCGCGGCCAGATACAGATGCCAGCCCTGACGGAACGCTTCGACGAACACCGATACCAGCGGTACCAGCAGGAACAGCGCAACAAACAGCAACGCGATCCCGATCAGCAACCAGCGCACCGGGCGCGATTCGGTCGTGACGATCGAGCGCGGCGCATTACTCATACCACCAGCCATGTTATTTCCTCCGCCCGAGTCGTTTCGCCGTCCACCACTGCAGGCCGTTGATGACCAGCAGCAAGGCGAACGACACCGCCAGCATCACGCACGCAATCGCCGTCGCACCGAGGTAGTCGTACTGCTCAAGCTTGGAAATGATCATCAGCGGGGTGATTTCCGACACATAAGGCATGTTGCCGGCGATGAAGATCACCGAGCCGTACTCGCCGATCGCGCGGGCAAACGCCATCGCGAAACCGGTCAGCAAGGCCGGCAGGATGGTCGGAACGATGATCTTGCCGAACACCTGCCAGCGCGTGGCGCCAAGGCTGGCGGCGGCTTCTTCGAGTTCCTTTTCCAGATCCTGCAGCACCGGCTGCACCGTGCGCACGACGAAGGGCAGCGTGATGAAGGTCAGCGCCAGCACGATGCCGATCGGCGTGAACGCCAGCTTGATGCCGAGCGGCTCGAACCACTGGCCGATCCAGCCGTTCGGCGCGTAGATCGTCGCCAGCGCGATACCGGCAACGGCGGTCGGCAGCGCGAACGGCAGGTCCACCAGTGCATCGACGAGGCGCTTGCCCGGGAACGGGTAGCGCACCAGCACCCAGGCGATCAGCAGGCCGAACACCAGATTGATCAGCGCCGACAGCAGCGAAGCGCCGAAGGTGATCTTGTACGACGCGACCACGCGCGGCTCGGTGACGATGCTCCAGAACGTGCCCCAGTCGAGGGCGCTGGTTTTGACGATCAGTGCGGAGAGCGGCAGCAGCACGATCAGCGAGAGATAAAGCAGCGTGTAGCCGAGCGTCAGATTGAAGCCCGGCAGCACGCTGTGTTGTTTGAAGGCCATGCCTTCCCCCTGTTTATTATTGTGTCGCCGGCCGGTGATGAATCATCACCGGCCGAAGCGTTTACTTCTTCGCAATACTTGCAGCAATCTGGTCGTACACGCCGCCGTCGTCGAAATACTTCTTCTGCGCAACCTTCCAGCCGCCGAATTCGCCGATGCCGAACAGCTTCACCGCCGGGAACTGTTTGGCGTACTTGGCGGCGACGGCCTTGTCACGCGGACGCAGATAGTTCTGCGCGGCCACTTCCTGACCTTCCGGACTCCACAGGTATTGCAGATAAGCCTCGGCCGCCTTGCGCGTCCCCTTCTTGTCGACCACCTTGTCGACCACCGCGACCGGCAGGTCGGCGTCGATCGAAATGCTCGGATAAACGACCTCGAAACCGCCGCGACCGAATTCGCGCGCGATCATTTCGGCTTCGTTCTCGAACGTCACCAGCACGTCGCCGATATTGCGCTGCATGAAGGTCGTCGTCGCGGCGCGGCCGCCGGCGTCGAGCACCGGCACGTTCTTGAATACGCCAGTGACGAAATCGCGCGCCTTGGCGTCGTTGCCGCCCGGCTGCTTCAGCGCATAGCCCCAGGCCGCGAGGAAGGTGTAGCGGCCATTGCCCGAGGTTTTCGGGTTAGGCACCACCACCTGCACGCCCGGCTTGACCAGATCATTCCAGTCCTTGATGCCCTTGGGGTTGCCCTTGCGGACGATCAGCACCTGCAAGGAGCTGAACGGTGCGGCCTCGTTCGGAAATTTCTTATCCCAGCCGGCGTTGATCTGGCGACCCTTGTCGACGATGGCGTCGATGTCGGTGCTCTGGTTCATGGTCACCACGTCGGCCTCGAGGCCGTCGATCACCGAGCGCGCCTGCTTGCTCGAACCGCCGTGCGATTGCTGGATCGTCACCTTGTCGTTGAACTTGGCCTGGTAGTGCTTGGCGAAGACCGGGTTGTAATCCTTGTAG
Source organism: Jeongeupia sp. HS-3 (assembly GCF_015140455.1). Classification (NCBI taxonomy): domain Bacteria; kingdom Pseudomonadati; phylum Pseudomonadota; class Betaproteobacteria; order Neisseriales; family Chitinibacteraceae; genus Jeongeupia; species Jeongeupia sacculi. Next base: position 2,541,750 of record NZ_AP024094.1, read on the forward strand.
AAGTCGCGCATCACGTCGTAAGACACGTTCAGCAAGGTCACATCGGCCAGCGCCGGAGCGCTAGCAAACACGGAAAGAAGCAAGGCGGGAATCAGTTTGCGCATGGTCGGGGCCGTTGGGGCAAGAAAATCGATCGGCCGATTATGCACCGCCGCAATATTCCCCCAAAGAATAATCAGTTACAAATACCGACGAATATCACATAAGGAATTTCAGCTGAAATCTGCTCGGAACGCATTTTTCACAAACGTCATAAAATAATGACGCCATGCCAACAAACCACTACGCACGTCGTCAGCAAACTTGAAATTTATGCCGGCACTTGGCACGATGCAAAACTCCCTCCCGCTCGTGCCGGCCATGCCTTCCGCTTTCTCCGCCGTAAACGATGCTTGTGCGCAAATCGCCACCGCACAGGCCTTGCTCGCCAGCGAGCACGCCGCCAGCGATGTGTTGCGGCCTTTGCTGGCTCTAGCCAGAACCGAACAGCTCGGCGAAATCGGCTTGCTGCTTGGTTCCAGCCTCCAGCTCGAAGCGCTGCTGCCGCAAGCGATCGAAGCCTGGCTTAGCGCGCTGGATAGCGCGCTCTCCTGCGGGCAGACCGGGATCGCCGCCGCACTCTGGCTGGCGCTCGCCGCCGTCGGCCGAGAACACGGGGATGCGGCGCTGGCCTTGCGCCTCGATCAGCACGCAGCCCAGCTTGCCGCGCTGACGAGCAATCAGCCGTTGCGCATGCAAGCGGCGCTGGCCGTCGCCGCCGACCTGTTTGCTTTGGGCGAGCGTGCCGATGCCGCTCTTGCACTTGAGCAGGTTCTGGCAAGCCAGACGCTCAGTGCGCTTCATGACGCCCGGCAACACGAACAAATCGCCTCCTTGCTGCTCATCGCCGGCAAAGATGACGAAGCCTGCCGCCATTACGCCGCCGCCGCCGGGCATTACCGCAACGACGGCGCGCCGCTGGGCGAGCTGCGTTGCCGTTTGCAACTGGGCGAACTGGCGCAGGACAAAGAAGCCAATACGCGCGCGGCGCAACTGGCTGCCGAGCTGGGCCACGCCCGGCTGGATCGGCAGCAACATCGGCAACTCGCTGCTTTGTTCGAAGCCAGCGGCGAGCTGGCGCTGGCGGTCACGCACCTGGAAGCGGCACTGGCGACGCCTGCTGTGGCTGTACCGGTGCCGAGCCGGCGCATCAATGCTGTGGCGATGCGGCTACAACTGCTCGCATCCGAGCTGGAGCTGTCGCAATTACGCAAGCAGCCGCAGCAGGAAACCGAGCAGGATGCGCTGAGCGGCAATCTGACACGTGCCGCGCTCAATACACGGCTGCCGGCGCTGATCGCCGCCGCCCACGACGGCCAGTCACTGAGTCTGTTGCAGATCACCATCGACCGTTTTTCCGAGATACGCGCCCAGCGCGCCCGGCATATCGGCGACGATGTCGTGCGTACCGTGACCGCGCTGCTGCGCATCGATCGCCGGCCCGCCGAACTGCTGGCGCGGATCGGCGACGATGAATTCCTGCTGGCTCTTCCCGGCCGTGATGCCGAAGCGGCGCAGCAGGAAGCGGAAATATTGCGCCAGCGTATCGCCGGCTACGACTGGGCCAGCCTGCATCCGGCGCTCGCCCTCAGCGTCAGCATCGGCTGCGCCAGCTGCCTGCCAGGCGATTCGACCGATGTGCTGCTGTTCCGTGCCGATCTGGCACGCTATCTGGCACAGCGCGGTGGTGGCAACCACGTCAGCTGTGCTGCGGAAGTGAGCCAATGAACGATCACCGCAGCCTGCTCGCCGAACTCGAACCGATCGCCGTCGCCGCCGAGAACGGCTCACCGCCGCCCCCAGCCGAGGTCGAAATGCTGCTGGCGCGCGCGCGCGACTGCGGCGATGCACGGATCGAAGGCCTGGCGCTGCTCACGCTTGGCCATGCCTGGCAGCATGTCGGCCGGCTGCGTGCGGCGCAGCAGGCTTTCCGTGATGCGGCGGCACGCTTTCGCAGCGCCAATCATGGCCGTGGCCGGATCGAAGCGCTGATCGAACTCGGCCGTGCCCGCTATGCCGCCGGCGAAATTGCCGCGGCGCTCGACACCTGGTCGCAATGCCTGGAGCTGGCGCACGAAAGCGACGACCGCTATCACTGCGCCCGCGTCTGCCTTGGCGTCGGCCAGGCCTGCGTTGCACTGAACGATCATGCCGGCGCGCTGCGCTACCACGAGCTGGCGCTGACGCTGGCCCGCCCGCTCGGCCACGACAGGCTGACCTGCGAGGCGCTGATCAATGTGGCCGGCGATGCCTATCGCCTGCAGCAGCATGTGCGTGCGCTGGCGGCGCTGGCCGATGCCGATGCGCTGTTGCAAACCAAGGTCAGCAATCGGGTCTGGGCCGCCGAGGTTCATTATTACCGGGGGCTCGTTTGCCTGGCCAATGGCGATCTCGAAGCGGCGCTGACCCCGCTGCAAACGGCCTATGCCGCGCATGCCGACAACCATAACGTCTGGGGCGAGGCGCACGCCTGCCATGCACTTGGACAGGTACACGAAGCGCTCGGACAGAAAGACCGCGCGCGGGATCGTTACCTTGCCGCACGGGCACTGGTCCAAAGCGCCGGGATGATGGCCGTGCACCAGCACATCCTGCGCCGGCTGGTCGCGCTGGCGCGCGGCTGCGATGACTTTGCCGCCGCGCTGGCGTGGCTGCACGAGCTCGATCTGCTCGACGCCACCGCCAGCAACGCCTCCAAGCCACGCTGGACGCCCGCCCAGCAAAGCAGACTGAACGCGCTTGAGTCACGCAGCCGCGTGTTGGCGGTTCGACTCCAGCTGGCACAGCCGGGCTAAGGCCGCATAAAAAAACCGGACATCGCAAGATGCCCGGTTTGAGACCTATGTGTACTGCGGGTAAAGCTTAGAAGTCGGTACGCAGACCGACCGACAGCGCGTAGCCGTCCTGGTTGGCGTAATCCGGCGTCAACGACCCCGAGGCGTTCTTGAACTTGCCCTTGGAATCGTTATCCACGTTCACCAGGTAGGTGTAGAAGCGGGTTTGCTTGGTCGCGTAGTACACCAGACCCAGCGAAGCTTGTGCGCCGCTGGCATCGGTCACGCCCAGTTGCTCGTCCGACAGCGCGTACACGCCCTGGACTTCGAACTTGCCGAACTTGTAGTTACCGACAACGGCGTAGTTTTCCCAATCGCTGCTGGTCTTGCCGTCGTCGCTGTTGACGTGTTCCCAGCCGCCGCCCAGTTGCAGGCCGAAGTCGAACTTGTAGCCCAGCGCCAGGTTGGTCGCCCAGGTGGCGGCGCCGCTGGTGGCGGCGGTGATGCTGTTGTCGGCGTTGCTGATGCCGGTGGCTTGCGCGAAGGTACGATCCTTGGCGTAGAAGCCACCCAGACCGCCGACGAAGCCGTAGCCGCTGTACAGCGCCGCAGCGGTGTAGACCGGTGCATTGGTGCTGGTTTGTGCGTTCTGGTCAACACCCCACGAACCGCGAACCTGGAAGCCGCTGAACACCGGCGAATCGTAGCTCACCGAGTTCTGCAGACGGCTGTTGAGCTGGGCGAATACGGCGCCCTTGCCCTTGTAGTCGGCGGTGTCGGCGAAGTTATCGAACAGGCTCGACAGATCCGACGAGGTCAGCAGCGTCTTGTAGGCGCTGTCGTAGTTACCGAAGCGCACGGTACCCCAGTCGCCCTGCCAGCCGCCGAAGGTGTTGCGGCCGCCCCAGGTGGTGTTGCCGGTGCCGCCGTTGCCCGAGGTCTTGATGGCCGATTCGATCTGCCAGATCACCTTGCCGCCGATGTCGAGCTTGTCCGAACCCTTGAAGCCGAAGCGGGACGATTGGTCGATCAGCTGGACTTCGCCACGGTAATCCTTGCCGCCGGCGTCCTTCAGTTGATCGTATTCGAGCGATTCGCGGATCGAACCGTAGACGGTGACTTCGGCATACGCCGCGCCGGCGCTCAGCACGGTCGTGGCGAGCAAGGTGGAAAGGATGGTGCGTTTCATTGGTTCTCCCTGTTTTTGGAACGGCTGGCCTGCGGTGCTCGTACCGGCACCGGTGCGCCGGACAGCCGTTTTACGGATGTTTACAGTGTCGCGATCGACACTTCGGTCGCTTTCACAAAGGCAATGACTTCGCTGCCCGGCGCGAGCTTCAGTTCCTTGACCGAACGCGTGGTGATCACCGAGGTGACGATGCCGGCCGGCGTGGCGACGTCGACTTCGGACAACACCGGGCCTTCGATGATTTCCTTCACGGTGCCGCGGAACTGGTTACGGACATTGATCGACTGGATGCTCATGATGTTCTCCTGCAGGTGTAGGGGTGACAGGGCTAGGTTAGCGCGGCCTGAATATCGCCAGAAGTAATTTGATTTTTGTTTTTTATTCCAAAACATCAACACAAGTTGTCAGACTTACAAGGCCCAGCGCAAGGCACTCGGCGCGATCGGCGGCAGCGGTTCGGGCTGGGCCGCATCGGGCTGCTGCAGCACCCGCGCCAGCAGGCGCTCCTGCAACAGCGCAAAGTGCGGATCGCCACGGCGGCGTGGTCGTGCCAGCGGCACCGCCAGATCAAGCCCGACCCGACCCTGCTCGACCAGCAGTACCCGGTCGGCGATGGCCACTGCTTCTTCGACGTCGTGCGTTACCAGCAGCACGGTGAAACCGTGCTGGCGCCACAGCCGCTCGATCAGTTGCTGCATCTCGATCCGGGTGAGCGCATCGAGTGCGCCGAGTGGCTCGTCGAGCAGCAGCAGTTGCGGTTCGTGGATCAGCGCCCGCGCCAGGGCGACGCGCTGGCGCTGACCGCCCGAGAGCTGGCTCGGCCATTTGTCGGCATGCTCGGACAGGCCGACCTCGGCCAGCACCGCATGCGCGCGCGGCTGCCACTTGCCCTTGAGGCCGAGGCCAACGTTGGCGATGACGGTTTTCCACGGCAGCAGCCGTGCATCCTGGAACATCAGCCGGGTATCGAAATGACCGGTATCGAGCGGGCTGCCGTCGGCACGGATCGTCCCCGACGTGGCGTGATCCAGCCCGGCCAGCAGCCGCAGCAGCGTCGATTTGCCGCAACCGGAGCGGCCGACGACGGCGACGAATTCGCCGGCGCGGATGTCGAGGTCGAGGTGGTCGAGCACGGTCTGCTCGCCGTAGCGGCGGCTCAGGCCGCGGATCGTCAGCGCGACGCCGAGGGCGGGTTCGAGTTGGGGAGAGGTCATGGTGGGCTCCTGTGCCGGATGGCCGGCGATTTCTGAATTTGTTGAGGACTTACTTGGTTCTGCGCCTGCGGCGCGAGTAAAGGCTATTGATGCGCGTTCCGCCGCGCGGACGGGAAGGGAGCTTTGTCTCGCCAAAGCCCCCTTCACCCCAAAGGCGTGCGCTGCATCGCGCGTCGCTAAGCGGCAAAGCCGCTAAGCTTTGGCGTGACCGCGCCCTACGGCCCTCCGGGCTGCCCTCGATCGGTCGCGAGCCAAGCCATGAAACCGGCTCGTCTCGCTCCACTCCTCGGCGCTGGCGAACGGGATGAAAGGCGACGCACTTTTCGTCGCAACGGGTTTGCCGTCTGTTGGTTCACTACCGATTGCATGCCGCCCCGATCCCCTCAGAAGCGCCGAGCAGCGCAAGCCGGCACGGAGTTGTCGGGGATCGCTGTTTGAGCGAAGCGAGTTTGCGATTCCCGCCGTGGCGACTGAGCAGCACAGGGCACCCGCAAAGCGGGCGCGGATGCGGGGTCGCCTTTTCTTTGGGTACTTTCTTTTGGCGAAGCAAAAGAAAGTACCTCGTCCGCCGGGCGAAACCGGCATCAATGCCTTTACCACCGCGCCGCAGGCGCTTACCGCAAGCAATCTCGCGACATCCGCATCACTGATACGCCGGATGCCACCTCAACCACCCCCGCTCCAGCCCCCTCGCCGCCACGTCGCTGCCCTTGCCCAGCACCGCGTACAAGAGGATCGCCAGCACCACGACGTCGGTCTGCAGGAACTCGCGCGCATTCATCGCCAGATAGCCGATGCCCGAACTCGCCGAGATCGTTTCGGCGACGATCAGCAGAATCCACGCGAAACCCAGTGCAAAGCGCACGCCGACCAGGATCGACGGCAAGGCGCCGGGCAGGATCACGTCGCGGAACAGCGGCCAGCCGCGCAGGCCGTAGCTTCTGGCCATTTCAACCAGCCCGGTATCGACCGAGCGGATGCCGTGATAGGTGTTGATGTAGACCGGAAACAGCGTGCCGAACGCGACCAGAAACAGCTTGGCGGCCTCGTCGATGCCGAACCACAGGATCACCAGCGGGATCAGCGCTAGCGGCGGGATGTTGCGGATCATCTGTACCGTGGTATCGAGCAGCAGTTCGCCACGTTTGGACAAGCCGGTGATCAGCCCGAGCACAAGGCCGAGGCTGCCGCCGATGCCAAAGCCGACCGCGGCACGCCAGAAGCTCACCTTCAGGTGCGCCCACAGCTCGCCCGACTCGGCCAGCCGGAGCGCGGCGTCGAGCACCGCGCTCGGTGCCGGCAGGATGCAGCTGGTCAGCACGCCGTGGGTGGCGAACCATTGCCACGCCAGCAGCAGCAGCGCCGGCACCGCCCACGGCGCCAGACGGCGCGTGAAAATCGTCGCTACGCTCATCGCCGTCCCTCCTCAGCGCTGCGCAACGAGGCGCGGTGCCGGCGGCACGATGTCGTTGGCGATCACTTCGCCAAACGGCCCGGTCAGATTGACCTTGCCGGCCGGTTTGGCGTGATCGAGCGGCAGCAGCGGGAACAGCAGTTCGGCGACGCGGTAGGCCTCCTCGAGGTGCGGGTAGCCCGAAAAAATGAAGCGATCGACGCCGATATCGGCGTATTCCTGAATCCGTGCCGCGACTTCCTCGGCGCTGCCGACCAGCGCGGTACCGGCACCGCCACGCACGAGGCCGACGCCGGCCCACAGGTTCGGCGAGATTTCCAGATTATCGCGCCGGCCGCCGTGCAGCTCGGCCATGCGGCGCTGGCCGACCGAATCGAAGCGGGCGAACGCCTGCTGTGCCGAGGCGATCGTCTCGTCGGTGACGTAGGAGATCAGCTTGTCGGCGGCGCGCCACGCTTCCTCGCTGGTTTCGCGCACGATCACGTGCAGGCGGATGCCGAAGCTGATGCTGCGACCCAGCGCCTCGGCCTTGGCGCGCACCGCGGCGATCTTCTCGGCCACCGCTTCGGGCGGTTCGCCCCAGGTCAGATAAACGTCGACCTGTTCGGCGGCCAAGGCTATCGCCGGTTCGGACGAACCGCCGAAATACAGCGGCGGATACGGCTTTTGCACCGGCGGGAACAGCGTCCTGGCATTCTCGACGCTCAGATGCTTGCCGGAGAAATTCACCGTCTCGCCGCTGGCGACGCCACGCCAGATTTTCAGGAATTCGTCGGTCACTTCATAGCGCTCGGCATGGGTCAGAAAGCTGCCGTCGCCGCGCTGCTCATCCGGATCACCGCCGGTGACGACATTGACCAGCAAGCGGCCACCGGCGATCCGGTCGAACGTCGCCGCCATCCTTGCCGACACCGTCGGCGAAATGATGCCCGGGCGGATCGCGACGAGGAACTTGAGCCGCTCGGTCAGCGGCGCCAGCGATGACGCAACGACCCACGAGTCCTCGCAAGAGCGGCCGGTCGGAATCAGCACGCCCTCGAAGCCGAGGTTGTCGGCGGCCTGGGCGATCTGTTTCAGATAGGCATGGTCGACGGTGCGCGCACCGACGGTGGTACCGAGATAACGGCTGTCGCCGTGGGTCGGCAGGAACCAGAACAACTTCATGATGTTTACTCCAGCTTCGCCGCCTACTGCGGCGCAAGCACGATGTCTTTGACGGTCACTGTTTTCGGAATCAGCTTCAGCTCGGCGAAACGGTCGGCAATCCGCTGCTGCTCGGCGACGACCTGGGACGTGAGCCAGGTGACCTTGAAGCTCGGCCGGCGCTGCACCATGGTCTCGAAGATGGACGCGTCGAGGCCGACGGCCTTGCCGAGGATCTGCGCGGTTTCCTTCGGTTTCTGCTCAAGGAAGTCGTCGTTGCTTGAGAGCGCGTCGAACACCGTCTGCAGCAGCTTGCCCTGACGCTCGGCAAAGGCCTTGGACGCGAGGTAGAAGCTCTGGTTGGCGACCAGCCCTTGCCCGGTGCTCAGTACCCGCGGCTTGACCGCTTTCTCGGCGGCGGCGTAATACGGATCCCAGATTGCCCATGCATCGACCTTGCCCGACTCGAACGCGGCGCGGGCGTCGGACGGCGTCAGCCATACCGGCTGGATGTCCTCCCAACGCAGCCCGGCCTTATCGACCGCGCGGATCAGCAGCCAGTGCGCGCTCGAACCCTTCTGCAAGGCGATGCGCTTGCCCTTCAGCTCGGCGAGCGTTTTGATCGGCGAATCGCTCGGCACGAGGATGGCCGACGCTTGCGGCTTCGGCGGCTCGAAGCCGACGTAGACGAGCTGGGTGCCGCCGGACTGGGCGAACACCGGCGGTGTGTCGCCGGTCATGCCGAAGTCGACCGAACCGACGTTCAGCGCCTCCAGCAGTTGCGGGCCGGCCTGGAATTCGGTCCATTTCACCGTATGCCCCTGCGCGGCGAGCTTCTTTTCCAGCAGGCCACGGCTTTTCAGCACGATGAGGTTGAGCGAGCTTTTCTGGTAGCCGATGTGCAGTTCGGCGGCTTGCGCACTGCCGGCGGCGATCAGGCCGGCGAGCACGAGCGAGACAAATTTGTTCAGCATGGCGGTCACCGTTGCGAGACCAGCGCATCCCTGACCTTGATCGGCTTCGGAATCAGCTTGAGTTCATAAAAGACGTCGGCGAGCTTCTGCTGCTCGGCGGCGACCTGCGCGGTCAGCGGCGTCACGCCATAGCGGTAGCGGGAAAGCGCCAGCTCGACCACCTCGGGCGACAGCCCCTGCTGCGGCGCGATGATCGCGGCGGCCTTGTCGCGGTTGTCCTGCAGCCAGCGCCCCTGCGCGAGCGTGTCCTCGAACAGCGCCTTGATGATTTGCGGGTTCTTCTCGGCAAAGCCGCGCTCGGCCAGGTAGAAGGCGAAGTTGTTGACCGTATCGCGACCGTCGGCGAGTACACGGGCACCGATCTGCTTTTCCGCCGCCGCGAGGAAAGGATCCCAGATCACCCATGCATCGACCGAGCCGCGCTCGAACGCCGCGCGGGCGTCGGCCGGCGGCAGAAACACCGGCTGGATGTCGCCGTACTTCAAGCCGTTCTTCTCGAGCGCCTTCACCAGCAGGTAGTGGACGTTCGAGCCCTTGTTGAGCGCGACCTTCTTGCCTTTCAGTTCGGCCACCGACTTGATGCCCGAGCCCTTGGGCACGACGATGGCCTCGGCCGCCGGCGCGGCCGGATCGTTGCCGATGTAGACGAAGCGGGCACCGGCGGCCTGGGCGAAGATCGGCGGTGCCTCGCCGACATAGCCGACGTCGATCGCGCCGACGTTCAGGCCTTCGAGCAGCTGCGGGCCGGCCGGAAACTCGACCCATTTCACGCTCGCACCCAGCGGCGCGAGTTTCTTCTCCAGCGTGCCCTGGCTCTTCTGCAGCACGAACAGGCTGGCCGATTTCTGGTAGCCGATGCGCAGCGTTTCGGCCAGTGCGGTGGTCGACAGCGTCGCGGCGGCCAGCGCGGCGATGGCGGTAACGAGCAAGCGTTTCATGGTGTTTTCCTTATCAAGTATTGGGGCACTGCGCAGCCGACAGAACCCAGCGAAGCGGTGCTGACAAGGGGCCCTTTAGGGTCCGAACGCAGACAGTACAAATTAAGTACGGCAAGCGAGCACAACGCCGTCAGCAGGGTTTTGTCGGCCGCGCTAGACGCTGATGCGCGCTTCGCGGATCTGCTGGTTCAGCTGGTCCGGGTGCAGCAGCACCTGGCCCGGATCGGGCAGGTGGGCCAGAAAGCGCGATACCGCCTGGGTGAGCCGCTGTTCGATCTCGCGCGTCAGCTCGAGATAACCGTCGTCGCGCCACGTCAGTTCGCGCTCGGTCGCGTAGATGCCGCCGACGATGTGGCGCGCCTTCAAGGAAGTGAGCACCGGCTGCAGCGCGTAATCGACCGCGAGCATGTGCGCCGGGCTGCCGCCGGTGGCCAGCGGCAGCACCGCGTGATGGTGCAGCGCGCGCTCGGGCAGCAGATCGAGCAGCAGCTTCAGCGCGCCGCTGTAGGCGGCCTTGTAGACCGGCGTCGCGACGATCAGCCCTTCGGCCTGCGCCACGGCCTTCTGGAAGGCGATCACCGCCGGGTCGTCGAACTTGCCGAACACCAGCGTTTCGGCGTCGAAATCACCAAGGGTGAAGGCGCGAATGGTGACGCCGTAGGATTCAAGCAATCGGGTGGTGCGGTTCAGCAAGCCTTGCGAGCGCGACTTGGCGCTGGGGCTGCCTGACAAAGTGACGATGGTGGCCATCGAAAGTCCTTCTGGCGTGAACGCCATTTCTTTATTAACCAGAAGGAATTTAACTTGGTTTTCTTATAACAAAAAATATCTATTGGTTTATCGCTGATAACCAGAAATTTGTTTTGCTGTCAGCCTGTCAGCCGCGCCGCTTGATCCGGAGCGAGAGCCCCCCACCCAGCTCGAAAACGGCGGAATTCACCGGAAACCGGGGTGCGGGTGGGGAGGGAAAACCCGAGAGCGCGCGCGGCCCCTGCCTGCCAAGAACACGCGAGGAGCCATCGTGACGTCGATGCGAGAGCAATGCGGCGCGCCAGCGGCGCGAGGAGATCGCGCTGGCTGGCGGCGGAGAAATCGGCAAGCGGGAAGGTTCAGGCGGCGAACCGGATTTCCCGTGCCGAGCGCAGCAGAGCGCCGGGGAAAGGCAATGCCTTGGGCTCTTGCTGCAGCGATATGCCCGGTGATGGCGCTTCATTGCTACCGTACAAAGGAAGGAGCTGGCTCAGGAGCTTGAGCCCCAACGGCCAATCCTCAAGCCCCGATTCGGCGTTGATATGGCCCAAGCCGGCGAGCTGCACGCAGCGGCTGCCCCAGTCGCGCGCCAGCGTGATCGAACGGGCCGGGCTGCACACCGGATCGTTATCGCTGGCGATCACCACACTGGCAAACGGCAGCTTGGCCGCCGGCAGCGGCAGGAAGGTCGCAAACGACGCCGGCGCATCCTCGCGGCTAACGTCGGCCGGCGCGACCAGCAGCGCACCGACCACGCGTGCGGCATGACCGGAGAGCATCGCCCAGTGGCCCAGCGTGACGCAGCCGAGGCTGTGCGCCACCAGAATCACCCGCCCCGGTGCCGCGGCGACCGTGCGTTCGAGCCCGGCGACCCAGTCGCGCGCGTTCGGCTCGTTCCAATCGTGCTGCACCACCCGGCCAAAGCCCACGTACTGCGCGCACCAGCGGCTCTGCCAGTGCGCCGGGCCCGAATCGTGCCAGCCGGGGACCACGATGATGCTGTTACCTGCGGCCAGCCAGTTCTCTATCGTATCCATCAGCCTCTCCAGCGCGGTTGATCGAGCAGGAAGCCTTGCAGCGCGTCGGCGCCGGCATCGATGGCGATCTGCTTTTGCGTTTCGGTTTCTATCCCCTCGACGACCACCTGACCGCCGAGTTCATGCAGCAATTCGACCAGCTTGGGCAAGGCCCGGCGCAGCCGCGGCGAGGTTTCGGCCTCGGCGATCAGGATGCGGTCGAGCTTGATCACATCGGGTTCGAGCTGCCACAGCCGGTCGAGGTTGGCGTGGCGGCGGCCGAAATCGTCGATGGCGATCCGGTAGCCGCGCGAGCGGTAGCTTTGCAGCGCCGCGCGGGCACGGTTGATGTCGGACTCGGCGATTTCGTCCTCGCCGATTTCGAGCACGATGCGCGACGGCTGTGAGCCCAGGCTTTCGAGGATGTCCTGGAACACCGCACCGTGGCGGTCGCTGACCTCGGTGAGCAGCTTGGGGTGCACGTTCAGGTACAGCGTCGCGGCGCGGTCGGCATGGCTGGCGTAGTTGAGCAGGTGCAGCGTGCGGCAGAGCCGGTCGAACGCCACCAGCCGGCCTTGCGACTCGGCGTGCTCGAATGCGCTGAGCGGCGGCAGGGGCTTGTGCCGCACCGACGCGCGCAACAGCGCTTCTTCGCCGATCACCCGGCCATCAACGCCATGAATCGCCTGGAATACGCTCGATAGCGACAGGCCCAGCGCGCGCACCACGACGCCGCGCGCGGCCTCGATACCGAAGCTGGCGGCTGGCCAATCTTCACGCACGCTTGCCGGCACGGGCAGACGCTTGAACCAGGATTCCAGGGGCGAATTCATCACGTTGTTCTTATATCAATCGGGGAAAAAAGAGGCCGGCGGAGCCGGCCCTGAATCAACTGCAAGAGGAGGAGACACTACAAAAGAGCAGACGGCATCCACGACACCGCTGCGACAGGTGCGATGAACAAAATCCAGCGCAGCGGTGCTGGCAAGGCGCACGAAACGAAGACAGTACGTTCAGTACGCCGAGTGAGTGCAACGCAGCCAGCAGGATTTTGTTCGTCGCACCTAAGCGGGTTGCGGGGTCAGGCGCAGATACGGCTTCACCGCGACATAGCCCTTGGGAAAGCGCCGGGCGATTTCGGCTTCGTCCTGCAAGGACGGCACGATCACCACGTCGTCGCCCTGCTGCCAGTCGGCCGGCGTTGCCACCTTGTGGTACTCGGTCAGTTGCAGCGAGTCGATCACGCGGAGGATCTCGGTGAAGTTGCGCCCGGTGCTGGCCGGATAGGTCAGCGTCAGGCGGATTTTCTTGGCCGGGTCGATGATGAATACCGAGCGCACCGTCGCCGTGGCCAGGGCGTTCGGATGAATCAGGTCGTACAGCTCGGCGACCTTGCGGTCATCGTCGGCCAGGATCGGGAAGTTGACCGTGGTCTGCTGCGTCTCGTTGATGTCGACGATCCACTTGTGGTGCGACTCGAGCGGATCAACGCTCACCGCCAGCGGCTTGACGTTGCGGCGGGCGAATTCGTCGGCCAGCTTGGCGGTCTTGCCCAGCTCGGTCGTGCATACCGGGGTGAAGTCGGCCGGGTGCGAGAACAGCACCACCCAGTGGTCGCCGGCCCAGTCATGAAAGCGGATCTCGCCTTCCGTCGACGATTGGGTGAAATCGGGGGCGGTATCGCCAAGGCGCAAGCTCATCGGTCTATCTCCATCCAGTGGAAAGCGGGCGCCGGCGGCGCCCGGGTCAAGCGGTTTAGCGTTTCGCGGCGATCGACGCCTGAATCTGGTCGAACACGCCGCCGTCCTCGAAGTAAGTCTTTTGCGTCTTGGTCCAGCCGCCGAACACGTCGTCGATATCGAACAGCTTCACGCTCGGGAACTGCTTGGCATATTTGGCCGCGACATCCTTGTCGAGCGGACGGTAGTAGTTCTGCGCGGCGAGTTCCTGGCCTTCCTTGCTGTACAGATACTTGAGGTATTCCTCGGCCACCTTGCGGGTGCCCTTCTTGTCGACGACCTTGTCGACCACCGCGACCGGCGGCTCGGCCTTGATCGACAGGCTAGGCGCGACGATGTCGTACTTGTCCGGGCCCAGCTCCTTCACCGCCAGCACCGCTTCGTTTTCCCACGCCAAGAGCACGTCGCCCTGACCGCGCTGGGTGAAGGTCAGCGTTGCGCCACGCGCACCGGTATCGAGCACCGGTACGTTCTGGAACAGCTTCTGGGTGTATTCGCGGGCCTTTTCATCCGAACCGTAGGTCTTCTTCGCCCAGCCCCACGCCGCGAGGAAGTTCCAGCGCGCGCCGCCCGAGGTCTTCGGGTTCGGCGTGATCACTTTCACGTCGCTGCGAACCAGATCGCCCCAGTCCTTGATGCCTTTCGGATTGCCCTTGCGCACTAGGAACACGATGGTCGAGGTGTACGGGCTGGCGTTGTCCGGCAGCTTCTTCTGCCAGTCCGGCTTGAGCAGCTTGGCCTTGGTCGACAGCTCGTCGATGTCGTAAGCCAGCGCCAGCGTCACCACGTCGGCTTCAAGGCCGTCGAGCACCGAGCGCGCCTGCTTGCCCGAGCCGCCGTGCGATTGCTTGATGGTCACGTCATCGCCGGTCTTTGCCTTCCAGTACTTGGCAAAGGCCTTGTTGTAGTCCTGATAGAGCTCGCGGGTCGGATCGTACGAGACATTGAGCAGCTCGACCGAGGCGGCCCAGCTGGGCGCGCTCACCGCGAAGGCCAGCGACACACTCAGAAACAATTTGCGATAAGACATGACCGGCTCCCGTTTATTTGGAATAAGAGTTAACGAGATGCAGTCTGCCAGCGATTTTTCATCGCCAGAAATAATATTGTTTTTCTAAATTAGTTTTTTTGGATATATACGTCCATGGCATGTAAGACATGGACATGACACGCCAGCCGCGGCGTCGCCACGGTATCGGGCTGCGCGCACGCGGCGTCCTTGGGCAGCTCGCCACGGCGGATCAGCACATTGCGCTCCATCTTCGACAGCGTCAGCACACCGCCGCTGCCGGCATGCTCAAGGTGCAGCAGGCAGGCGCCGCAGGTGCCCTGTGCACAACGCCACGACAAGGCCAGGCGACCGTCGCGGCCCAGTTCGCGCACCACGTCGATCAGCCGCGCGCCATCGGCGGCCTGATACACGACGACGGTATCGGCGGAATGAAAACGGAGTTCGGGCAAGGCAGGCTGGCTCTGGAATCGGACGCCCTAGTGTAGCGCCGGCTGGGCGGCAGGATGGCGGGCCACCGCTCAGCGCCGCAGTATTCCGTCGCCGGCCCACTGTTTCAGCAGGCCGGCAGCCAGCATCGGTAGCTGCGACACTTCGTCGACCCGCGTCGCGAGCCACTCGCACAAGGCGGCGAAGTCGACGCCGTCGCGCCCGATCAGCCGCAGCGCACCGGCCTCGAGCCCGGACAGCGAGCGATAGCGGGTTTCGCCGCTGGCGGCGCGCCACAGCAACCAGCTGAGCGGCTGCGACTCGGGCGCTGGCGGCGCCGCGTCGGCCTGCAGCGCCTGACACAACTGCGGGGTATTCCAGTGCAAATCCAGCAGCGCGGCGGCCGGGATCAGCCGCAGCGGCAAGCTCGCCCACTGCGCCGGCGACAGCACCGCCAGCGCGGCCTCGTCCAGCCGCGCGGCGTCGGCGGCGTCGAAACTGGCGGCGCTCGCCCATTCCCACGCGGCCAGCTCGGCCAGCATCGGCACCTCGGCATACGGCGCGGTCGCGGCCAGAAAGGCGGCCAGCCGGTCGCCGAACCAGCGGATCGAACGATGCGGCGACGGCTCGGCGGCCAGATACGCTGCGGCCAGCGCATCAAAGTCGTCATCCCCGAGCAACCGGTGCAGATTGGGATGGTTGGTCTTCAAGGCATCGCGCAGCCGCGCGCGGTAGGCGTGCCGGTACACGTTCAGCCGCGTGCCGCTGGCAAAGGCCGCGCTCTCGTTCAACAACAGCGACAACGGCGCGGCCTCATCGGCGCAAATCAGTTCGGCAAACGCCGTTTCAAGCGCACAGAGGCTGCTCATGGTGAATTCCAAGGTCGGCGGCAAGGCGGCGGGCGATGTCGAGTTCGGCGATCAGTTCGTTCAGCGGCGGGATCGCGTCGTCGCGTTCGATCATGGTGCTGACCGGGCCGAAGCGGCCCAGCGCCTCGGTATACAACTGCCAGACCGGATCGACGATGGCCGCGTCGTGGCTGTCGATCAGATGATTGCCGTGATCCTGGTGGCCGGCCAGATGAAACTGGGCGATCCGTTCGGCCGGCAGCGCCGCCAGATAGGCGTGCGGATCGAGGCCGTGGTTGCGATGGTTGACGTAGACATTGTTGAGATCGAGCAGGATCAGGCAGTCGGCCCGCTCGGCGAGCGCGGCCAGAAACTGTGCTTCCGGGTAGTCGTCGCCGCGAAAGGTCGCGTAGCTCGAGACGTTTTCGAGCAGGATGCGCCGCCCGAGCGCGTCCTGCACCTGCGCGACCCGCTCGGCCACATGCGCCAGCGCTTCGTCGGTCCACGGCAGCGGCAGCAGATCGTGCAGATTGCGGCCGGCCACGCCGGTCCAGCACAGGTGATCGGACAAGCACAAGGGCTCGACCCGATCGGCCAGCGCGCGCAGCTGGCGCAGATAGCCGCGATCGAGCGGATCGGTGCTGCCGATCGACAGCGACACGCCGTGCATCGCCATCGGGTAATCGGCGCGAATGCGCATCAGCTGTTCCAGCGGCTTGCCGCCCGGCAGCAGATAGTTCTCGCTGATGATTTCCAGCCAGTCCAGCGGCTGGGCGGCGGCATGGAAATCGGCGTAGTGCTCGCTGCGCAGGCCGAGGCCAAAACCGGCAAAGTCGGGTTTCATCGGGCGCGTTCCTCGTCGCCGGAACCGGCCATGCCCGGTAGGCAGGACATGGCCGCAGGCGGCTTTAGAGTACCTTGCCACCCTTGTCGGTACATTCCTGGGTGGTCGCGGTCGGCAGCCAGCCATGGCCTTTGCACGCGTTCTGGCCTTTGCAGCTATTGTCGGCGGTCTTGCACGACGACGTGCCTTTACAGCTGTTGATGCCGGCGCATTTGACTTCCGGCATGTTGGCGGCGGCGACGGCTTGCGGCACGGCGGCGCTCGCGAATACGGCGGCCGCGGCCGCGGCGAGGGTAGCGCCATTGATGCGGTTCATGGTGTCGATCTCCATTCGGTTAGGGCATGCGCACCTTGCGCATACCCTTTAGTCGAACAGCCTTCGTGACCCCGACTTACGCCATCGGCATGGCGGCTGTTTCCTGCTGGTTATAGCCAGCGGGCGCGTGTCCGCATGAAAAAAAACCGGCCGGAACGGCCCAAACCGCCAGACGGCAACCCTTAGCCGTCGCCGGCGGCCACCGTCCGGAAGCCCACATGCGCGGTCGGCAGATTGGCCTCTTGCGGGTGCCGCGCGGCGGCGCGGTAACGCACGCAGAAGTTCGCCGCGCACAGGAAGGAGCCGCCCTTGATCACCGCCGGCGGGCGCTTTTCCAGCGGGATGCTGGCCAGATCGACGCTGGCGAAGGGATCGCCGTTGCCGTGCGGCTGGCGTGCGCCGGTATAGGCGTCGCGCGTCCACTCCCAAACGTTGCCGATCATGTCGTAAACGCCGAAGGCATTGGCCGGATAGCAACCGACCGGCGATCGCCCCAGATGGCCATCCTCGCGGGTATTCAGGCTGGGAAACACGCCCTGCCAGAAATTGGCCTCGGGCTTGCCGGCCTTGTTGCGCGGCGCTCTATCCAGCGCCGCATCGCTGCGGCCGGCCTTGGCGGCGAACTCCCACTGCACTTCGCTCGGCAGTGTTCGGCCCAGCCAGCGGGCGTAGGCGCTGGCATCGGCCAGCGTCACCTGCACCACCGGCTGGTTGTCGCGCCCCTTGAGCGAGCTACCCGGTCCTTCCGGATGGCGCCAGTTCGCGCCCTTGGTATAGGTCCACCACGCGTACGGGCGGGCCTTGAGTTCCGCCTCTAGCGGCACCTTGAATACCGCGGCGCCGCCGTCGCGCTCGGCATCGCTGACGTAAGCGGTCGCTTTGACGAAGGCAGCGAACTGCGCGTTGGTGACTTCGGTCCGGTCGATCCAGAACGGCTTCACGTTCACCGCGCCGGCCGGGCGCTCGTCGGCGTAACCGGCGGTGCTGCCCGGCGTGAAGCTGCCACCGGCAATGCGGACCATGCCGGCGCGCGCGTCCTTGCCCCAGGCGCTCGGCAAGGCGCTGGCGCAGGATGCCGCATTCGCCGCACCGGCAAGCATCACCAGTACGGCGAATGCGAGCCTGCCTGAGTGCTGCAAGCTCGCTGACATTACTGCACCTGCAGGCCGCTGCTCGGCGCCAGAATCACGCCGTTCTTGCCCACGTAGTTCTTCCATTCACCCTTGAGTGCATTGACGATGTCCGGGCGGCTGGCGGCCAGGTCATAGGTCTCGGCGCGATCGCGCGCCAGATCGTACAGTTGCCAGGCACCCGGGCCGAGCGGTTTCTCCGACCACAACAGCTTCCAGTTGTCGCGGCGCACATAGGCGTGGCCGAACAACTCATCGGCGATGACCTCATCGGCCGCATGCACCGCAGCAGCACGGTTCTGCAACGCCGGCAGCAGCGATTTACCGGTGATCGGATTCACCGCCTTCCCCTGATAGCTCGCCCCCGGATCCTTGGCCTGCGCCAGTTCCAGCAAGGTCGGCGCGATGTCGCGCACCGTGCCAACCCGGCTGAAGGCCGGCTGCCCACCGGTCTGCTTGGGCAAGCGTGCAATCGCCGGCACCGACACACCGCCTTCGGTGCTGTTGCCCTTCCACAGCCGGAACGGCGTGGCGCCGACCTCGGCCCAGCGTTTGCCGTACTGGATGTTCGACAGCGTCTTGCCGTAATTGCCCAGGCTGTTGTCGGTGCTGGCATTGTTGGCAAAGATGCCGTTGCTGCCTTCGGCGCCGTTGTCGGACATGAAGAAGACGAAGGTGTTGTCGTACTTGCCGGTCTGCTTCAGACGGGCAATCAGCCGGCCGATGTTCCAGTCGAGGTTCTCGACCATGGCCGCATAGACTTCCATCTTGCGGGCCTCGGATTGCTTCTGTTCGGCGCTGAGCTGGCTCCACAGCGGGTTGGCGGTCGTGGCCGGCAGCAGCGGGCTGGGTTCGAAATCGGCCGGAATCACGCCCAGCGCTTTCTGCTTGGCGATCCGCGCCAGCCGGATCGCCTCGTAGCCGGCGTCGTACTTGCCCTTGTAACGATCGATGAACTCGGCCGGTGCCTGCAGCGGCCAGTGCGGCGCGGTATAGGCGGCGTAGGCGAAGAACGGTTTGCCATCGGCCTTGTTCTGATCGATGTAGGCGATCAGCTTGTCGGTGTAGAAATCGGTCGAGAAGAAGTTGGCCGGCACCTGCACGACGGCGCCGTTCTCGCGGTAGGTCACCGCATCGTAGGTCTGCGCCTTGCCGGCCACCGCGGCAAAGTGGCTGCCGCCGCCCTGCAACAGCGTGTACGACGACTCGAAGCCGCGCGCCTTGGCGCTGTGGGCCTCGTCCAGCCCCAGGTGCCACTTGCCGGCCATATAGGTGTGATAACCGGCATCCTTGAGCAAGGATGCGATCGACAGCGAGTTGTCGTTCAGATAGCCCTCGTAACCGGGCTTGCCCTGCTGATACGGCGCCAGTGCTTCGGCCATCGAACCCAGCCCGGCCAGATGATGCGTGGTGCCGGACATCAGCATCGAGCGGGTCGGCGAGCACGTGGCCGCCGAATGGAAATCGGTGAGGATGCGGCCGTCGCCGACCAGCGCATCCAGATTCGGCGTGCTGATCTCGCCGCCAAAGGCGCCCAGATCCGAATAACCCAGATCGTCGGCGAGGATCACGACGATGTTCGGCCGGGTATCGGCTTGCGGCACCGGCGTCGGGGTTGGAGCAGGCGTGGGGGCCGGCGTGGCGGCGCGATCGTCGCCACCGCCGCATGCACTCAACCCCAGTGCGATCGCGCTGACGCAAGCGAGCCGCTGCCAGCGCGACGGCTTGATGTGAAAGGTACTCATGGTGTTCCCTGCAGTCTTGTTTGGTATTGGGCAGGGAGCACCGTATCAGCGTCGCTTAATACCTAAAAAGAAGAAGTAATTTGCTTTTTATATCCAAACAAAACAAACCGGGTCAGCGTGTCAGACTTGGACTTCACGCGCCGCCAGCCAGAGCGGCAACTGGGCTGCCGGCATCGGCCGCGCCAGCAGATAGCCCTGAATCACATCGCAGCCCATCGTCGCCAGCGCGCCGCGCGCTTCGGCATGCTCGACGCCTTCGGCGACCACGGTCAGGCCGAAATGGTGCGCCAGCGTGATGGTCGAGCTGACGATGATCGCATCGGACGGGCTCGCGGCAATTTGCGAGACAAAGGCGCGGTCGATTTTCAGCGTCTGTACTGGCAAGCATTTCAGGTAGGCCAGCGACGAGTAGCCGGTACCGTAGTCATCAATGGCCAAGCGCGCGCCCAGCGCGTGGATGCGCGCCAAACACGCCAGCGCGGTATGCGGGTCTTCCATCAGCGCCGATTCGGTCACCTCGAATTCCAGCGACCCGGCCGCTACGCCGTGGCGCAGTAGCGCCGTTTCTATCGTGTCGAGCAGGCTGGCATCCAGCAGATTGCGCGCCGACAGGTTCACCGCACAGCGCAGCTGGATGCCCTGGCGCTGCCAGTCGGCCAGTTGCCGCAAAGCGGCGTCGATCACCCAGGCGGTAAGCGGGCGGATCAGTTCGGAATTCTCGGCCAGCGGAATGAACACCCCCGGCAGGATCATGCCGCGCTGCGGATGCGGCCAGCGCAGCAAGGCTTCCACGCCCTCGATACTGCCATCGCGCAAACTGAGCTTGGGCTGGTAATACAGTTCGAGCTCATTATCGCGAATCGCGTGCGCCAGCTCGCTGTACAGCGCCAGCCGCTCGCGGCTGTATTCGTCGAGGTCGGCATCGTAAACATGGTAGGGCACCCGCCGGCGCTTGGCGTCGTACATCGCCACGTCGGCGCAGCGCAGCAGCTCGTTCGCCTCCTGACCGTGTTCGGGATAAAACGCCACGCCGATGCTCGCCGTCAGCTCGAGCATCATCTCGGCCACCGGCAGCGGCAGGCCGACCCTTGCGGTCAGGCCGGCGCACAACTCGGCCACCTGATCGGCGCACAGCGCCAGCCCCGGCACCAGTACCGCCAGCTCGTCACCGCCAAGGCGTGCCACCTCGGCATTGCGGCCCAGCGCCCACAACGACAGCCGCTCGCCCAGCGCCTGCAGCACCAGATCGCCGACCCGGTGGCCGAGCGTATCGTTGATTTCCTGGAAGCGGTTCAGATCCAGCACGCACACCGCCAGCGATTGCGCCGGCGTAGCGGCGATATGCGCGTCGATACGCTGCATCAGCGCATAGCGGTTCGGCAACGAAGTCAGCGTATCGTGTGTCGCCAGAAATTCCTGCCGGGCCAGATAGCGCTTTTCTTCGGACACATCGCGAATCGCCAGGAGCTGGGCATTGCCGTGCGGCAGCGAGGCGCCGCGGATTTCAGCCTCGAAGCGCTGATCGTCACTGGTGCGACGCAGGCAGGCACCGAACTCGCCGCGCTGCCCGTCACGCATCACCGCCAGCGCGTCCCCGGAAGGCGCAAGGCCATTCGGCCCGGTCTCCAGATCGAGCAAGGCCAGTGGCGCCTGGCCGGCCAGTTGCCGTTCGTCGTCCACCCCGAGCAGCCCGCATGCCGCCGGGTTGGCGCTGCTGATCCGGCCGTTTTCGACGATCAGCAGCCCGTCATTCACGGTATCGAACAGCTCGCGGTAGAAGCGCTTGTCTTCAAGCAGCCGCTGCATCAAGCGCCGCAAGCTGGCGACGAAAAGCCCGATCACCAGGCCGTAAACCAGAAATGACGCCAGCCGCCAGCCCAGACGCTCGATCCACGGCTGGGTGTAGCGCGTCTTGGCGACGCCGAAATAGGCGACAAAGGGGAACTGCCTGGACTCGGCGAGCGCGAACACGACGCCGCCGCGCTGCTGCGCCTCCGCCAGGCACAGACCCCGGTCGGTGGTGCCGATGCCGTTGTGCACCGGCGGCAGCGGCTGCGCCTTCGCCTCGGCGTGACTGAGCACATCCGGCATGCACATCAGCGGCAGACCGTCGCTGCGGAAAATGCCGACCGCGCCGGTGCTTCGGTACATCCAGGTAGAAATACGCTGCAGATGCGTATAGGGAATCAGCGCGCCGACGATCATTTTCTTACCGTCGCGCAGGGTGTAGCGGTAGTACAGCGGCACCTGCCATTCGCCATGCCTTTGCATCGGCGCGGCGAAAGTGGCGCCGGACGAGGCCGCCAGCGTCTCGCGCAGCGTCTGCTGCACCTGCAGGCTGCCCTCCATGCGCGCACGGTCGTCGACCATCCAGACGTCGTCATCGATGATGACGAACAGCGCATTGGATTGCGGATCGAAGCTCATCGCATTGCGCAGCGCACCCATATAGTCGCTACCGCCGATCGGGCCAAGCCGGCCCTGCCACAGCAAGGCGGTCGCCACGCTGTCGATGCTGGCCTTGCTTTGTTGCAGCGTCACGCTGAAATGCGATTCAAGCATCCCCGCGGCGTTGTAGGCGCGGATCTCGGTATCTCGCCGGCTCTGCTTGTAATCGCCCCAGCTTTCCCACACCAGCAGCACCAGCGCACCGATGCACAGCATCAAGCCCAGCAGCGAAACCGTCCGCCATTCCTGGCGGGTACGCGGCGCAAAGAAGGACTGCATCATTTCCGGCCTCGCGTTCTCTAATTGATCAGATCAAGCCCGGACAAGCGGCTACCGTGTGAATGGTCAGCCCAGGATGCCATCCTTGCCGAAGATGCTCGTCG
The DNA here is from genome assembly GCF_015140455.1 of Jeongeupia sp. HS-3. NCBI lineage: Bacteria > Pseudomonadati > Pseudomonadota > Betaproteobacteria > Neisseriales > Chitinibacteraceae > Jeongeupia > Jeongeupia sacculi. The sequence continues at coordinate 2,564,092 of NZ_AP024094.1, forward strand.
ATGCAATCCATACAAGCCCGGCGTTGACCGCCAGAGGCACCATCCATCGGCTCAAGGGCGGGCCCGTACGGCAGAATCGAGTGCTTCGAGTACGCGCAAGGTTGCGCCGCGATGCTGGCCCGCAAACGCCAGACCGGCCTGCCCCATCGCCTGCCGGCGCGGGACATCGCCGAGCAAGGCGGCGGCCTCGGTCAGCAAGGCCGGCGCATCCGCGCCCTGCCAGGCCGCGCCAATCGCCTGCGCCTCGCGCGCGGCCTCAAAGAAATTGAACGTCGACGGCCCCAGCAGCACCGGGCAGCCGAGCGCGCACGCTTCGATCAGGTTCTGGCTACCGAAAGGCAGAATGGAACCGCCGATGATGGCCACATCGGCGCAGGCGTACCACGCCGCCAGCTCGCCCATGCTGTCACCGAGCAGCACGCGCGTTGCCGCCGGCAGCGGCGAGCCATCCCAGTCACGCCGGCGCAGCAGCGGCAATCCACGCGCCTCGATCAGGGCGGCAACCTCGTCGAAACGTTGTGGATGGCGCGGGACGATGAGCAGTAGCGCTTCGCGCGGCAAGGCGGCCAGCGCATCCAGCAGCAGCGCCTCTTCACCATCGCGGCTCGACGCGACCAGCAACACCGGCCGCTCACCCAAGCGCGGCCGCCACGCCCGGCCGCGCGCGACCACGGCATCGTCGGGCTGATTGTCGAACTTGAGGTTGCCGCAGACCTTGACGTGGCGCGCGCCGAGGCGCGCCAGCCGCTCGGCATCGTCCACGCCCTGCGCCAGCACCGCCGCCAGCCTGGCCAGCGCCGGCGCGATCAGCCAGCGGATGCGCGCATAACCGCGCGCCGACTTCTCCGACAGCCGCGCATTCACCAGCAACAGCGGCACGCTCGCATCGGCGCAACCGTGAATCAGGTTCGGCCATAGTTCGGTTTCCAGCAGCAGGCCGCAGCGCGGCGCAAACCTTGCCAGAAAGCGCCGCACCGCCGCCGGGGCGTCGTACGGCAGGTAAACAACGTCGGCGAAATCGCCATACAGTTCGAGCGCTGTTTCGCGCCCGGTCGGCGTCATGCAGCTCAACAGCAGCCGTACGCCCGGATCGCGCTGCCGCAATGCCCGGATCAGCGACGCGGCCGCACGCATTTCGCCCACCGAGACCGCGTGCAGCCAGTAGTCGTACCGCTGCGGCGCCGGGCCGGCGTAGCGCGCCCAGCGCTCGTCCCAGTGTTCGAGGTAGGCCGGCTGCCTTTTGGCGCGGCGGCGCAAATAGCCGCGGATCAGCGGCGTCGCCAGCCAGATCAGGCTTGAGTACAGCCAGCGGATCATCGTGCCGCCAGCCCTTGCAAGGTCGCGGCCCAGACGGTAGCCACGTCGGGCGGCGCGCCGCGCGCACCAAGATTGACCGCGTAGCTGCCGGCAAGCACGCCGGTGCGATCGGGGTCGGAGGCGCAGAAGATCGCCACCACCGGCGTCGCCACCGCCGCGGCCAGATGCGCCAGGCCGGTATCGACGCCGACCACCACGCGCGCATCGGCCAGCAGGCGTGCCGCCTCGGTCAAACCCAGCCGCGGCGCGACCACGGCGCTCGGCAGCGTTTGCGCCAGCCGCTCGGCGCGAACCCGCTCGGGCTCGCTGCCCCACGGCAGCACGCACGCCAGTCCTTCGGCCGCCAGCCTCAGCCCCAAGGCGGTCCAGTTCGGCTCGGCCCACTCCTTGTCGGCGCGGCTGGTCGCGGTCAGCAATACCGCGTAGGCGCCGGCCGGACGCCACGGCAGATCCAGCGGCGGAACGGCCAGACCGTAATCGGGCGGCGTATCGATGCGGTAATCGAAGGCGCCGGCAAACAGCAGCCGGGCCCGTTCGATCGCGTGCAGGTTTTTGGCGACGCCATGGCACTCGGTATAGCTCAGTGCAGCCAGCGATTCGCGCGCGCTGTGGCGGTCGTAGCCGGTCACCGGCGCGCCGGCCAGCCGCGCCACCAGCGCACTCTTGATCAGCCCCTGCGCGTCGATCACGCGATCGTAGCCCGGCTCGGCAAGCGCCCGGCGCAACGACGCCACCTCGGCATGCGTGCTCGCCGCCAGCGGCGACCGGCGCCAGCGGCGCAAGGCAAACGGAATCACCCGCTCGACCGCCGGATGCAAACGCGGCAGTTCGGCAAAGCCTTCTTCGACCACCCAATCGAGGGTCGTGCCCGGTCGGGCACGGGCCAGATCGGTCAGCGCCGGCAAGGTATGAATGATGTCGCCCATCGAAGACAGGCGCACAAGAAGCAATTTCGACATGGCCGGCATTGTAGAGGCTGTAAGCTCGGGCTGCACCCCGGCATTGTCTACACTGGTGCCAGACACCGTCACAGGAGCGCAGCCATGACCGAAAGCTGGACCGCCTTCGCCTGGGGCGTCGCCGCGCTGGGCTGGCTGGCCGCCTTGATCCTGCTGCTCGTCTGGCAACGGGCCCGCGCCCGCAGCGCGCCCGAGGCCGCACCGGCACACGGCGGCATCGATTTCTTGAGCCAGTTGTCCGATCGCACCCGCTTTCTCGACGCCGCCGCGCGTGAAGTCAATCGCAGCCAGCGCGCCGGCCACCCGCTCTCGGTCATGTTGATCGATATCGGCCGGCTGCGCTGGTTCAATCAGCATTACGGCTACGACGCCGGTGACCGGCTGCTGCGCCATGTGGCCGCCGCCTGTCTGCACAGCGGGCGTGATTGCGATCTGGTCGGCAGGTTTTCGCACAAGGAATTTGCCGTGATGCTGCCCGATACCACGCGCGACGATGCGCAGATCGCCGCCGCACGGCTCGAAACGGCCATTGCCTCCAGCTCGATCACGCTCAAGGACGGCCGTGTGGTCTCGGCAAGCATCGCGATCGGTGTCGCCGCGCTGGAACGCGAAACCGACACCGCCGACGATCTGCTGATCGCCGCCGATCTGGCGCTGACGCGCATCGGCGACAGCCGAGCCACCGAAACCTAGTTGGATGTCATCGTCACTACAGGAGGCAGCATGCGCGCTAAATATGTTGTGGTTTCCGGGGCACTCTTTGGTGCCATCGCGGTGATTCAAGCCGTACGGGCCTTGAATCAATGGCCGGTGCATATCGGCAGCCTCGAGATCCCGGTCTGGGCGTCGTGGCTCGCTGCGCTTGTCGCCGGCAGCCTTTGCGTGTGGGCGTTTCGCTCCAGAGGCGACTAAGAACCTGTTCACGATCTGTCGCCCCTTGCCGCCAGCGCGGTCGGGCTTGGGCATTCGGCAGCGGCAAACGAAAAGGGCCGGCAAAAGCCGGCCCAGATTCGATCAAACACTCAGCCGATTTACGCGCCGGTGTAACGCAGGTTGACGAACCACATCCGCCCGCCGGTGTTGTAGCCACGCGCCAGTTCGTAATCGCGATCAAACGCGTTCAAGAGCTGGGCGCCGGCGCTCCACTGCTTGGCGATCTGATAATCAAGGCCCAGATCGAGCTTGCCGTAACCGGCCAGCGGCTTGGTGTTGGCCAGATCGTCGTAACGCTGGCCGGCGGCTTGCCAGTTGGCATTCCAGCGCCAGTCGCCGATGGTTTGCGCCACGCTGGCGCCACCGTAGACCTTGGCCCGGCGTGCCAGCTGCTTGCCGGTGTCTTCGTTTTCCGGATCCTGCCAGGTCACATTGGCGGCCAGTTCGAACGCACCGAGCAGACCACTGCCGTTCAGCGTCAGGCCGCGAATGCGCGCGGCGTTGACGTTCTCCGGCGTGTAATTGGCATTCAGCGTGATCAGGTTGTCGATCTGGTTGTAGAACGCCGTCGCATCGGTTTTCCAGCTACCATTTTGCCAGCGCAGGCCACCGTCGACCGACTTGCCTTCCTCGGGCTTGAGGTTGGGGTTCGACGCCGGCGCGAAACCCGGCCACGACGGGTAGTACAGATCGACGAACGACGGCACGTGGTAGCTGGTGCCGGCATTGGCGAACAGCTGCCAGCCATCGATAAAGCGCCATGCGTAACCAACACCGCCGGTGGTCTTGCCGCCGAACTGGCTGTTGTCGTCGTAACGCACATTGCCTTGCAGGTGATGCGGGCCGAAATCATTTTGCCAGCCGGCCTGCACCGAGCTGTTGTAGCGCGTAGTCTGGTCGTACTTGGTGGTCGAGCTATCGAGCGACTCGCGCAGGTATTCGGCGCCGAGCAGCCACTGACCAATATCGCTCTTGAGAATGTTGGTCCACTGGAACTGCTGCTGCGTGGTCGCGGTATTGCTCGGGTAGCTGCTTTTGGTCACGTAGCGATCGCGGCCGATCCCGGCGAGCACATTGCTCTGCCAGAAGTCGTTGACCTTGACGTTGGCATAGGCCGCGCCGGTCGACTGGGTGCGATGGCTGAGCGGATCCTTATCGAACTTGCCGCCATCGTATTCGGCCTGGGTATCGACATAGGTGCCGCGTACGCCGACTTCGACATTGTCGCCGAAGAAGTGGCTCAGATTGGCGTTGGCGCTGCGCTGACGCCAGGCATCGTCGTCCGCTTCGTAATAGCTGCTGGTCGGCTTGGTCAGGTTGAAACCATCGCTGTTGTGCGCATCGACCGCCACCGAGAAACGCGTATCGCCGACCACGCCGCCGACATTGGCGCTGCCGCCGAAAGTGCGATCGCTGCCGACATCCACGCTGGCGCTACCGCTTGGCGCGCCCTTGCCGCTCTTGGTGAAAATCTGCACCACACCGCCGACCGCGTCGGCACCGTACAGACCCGAGGCCGAACCGCGGACGATTTCGATCCGTTCGATCATCGATACCGGGATGGTGTCGAAGGCGCTGGAGCCATCGGCGCCCGGCGCCAGGCGCTGGCCGTCGAGCAATACCAGCGTCTGGTTGCCGTTGGCACCGCGCAGATACAGGCTGGCCGGCTGGCCAAGGCCACCGGTACGGGCAAATTCGACACCCGGCACGCGCGACAGCACCTGACCGAGCGACTGGCTGCCGGCTTGCTGCAGCTCTTTGGCGGTGATCACCGTGGTATCGCTGGACAGCGACGAGCGCGGCGCGGCCATGCGGGTCGCGGTGACGATGACCGGGTCGGCTTCAAAACTGGGAACATCGGCCGCACAGGCGAAACCGGCGGACAGGAACAGCGGCAGGCACCGCAGGGTAAATCTGGCTTGCAACATCACACACTCCGTAGCGTTCGCCCCACGCGAACGCGCCGGGTGGCCGGATGGCCACCCATAGACTTGGCAAAACAACGGTAGAGCACGCGATGAAGCACGGCGCGAGGACGCCGCGAACCACGATGGCCGCACCCCGGGCCCTCCGTTTCGTTGAACTCGACAGGCCGGTCTCCGGGCTCATCGCTCCAGCGCCCGCCTTCCCGTTACGTGAACAGTGGCGTGATAGGCGCTTTTCAATGCGATTTACCGTTGCGGGGGCAGCTCAGGGCTTGGCGCTTGATCAAAAACGCGTCACCTGATTCCCGTTTCATCCGCCCTTACGGGCAGACACCTGTGCGGTTGCGCGCGGATTGTAGCATGCACGAGGCATACACCGATCGCATGCCGTCTACACTGAAAGCCACACACGGAGGAAACCCGCATGGCCATCACCCCACTGGGCGAGCGCGTCGAAACCTACGAAACCGGCGGCCTGCACAAATATCTGGATTCGATCCAGGCCGCGCTCGATTACACGCTGATCAAGCGCGATAGCAGTGACGGCCCGATGTACGAACTCTGGGATGCCGCCTACACCGGGCTAGCCGATGCGGCGAGTTCGCGCGCACCGGCCGATATCGCCGCAGCGCGTGCCCGGCTTTGCGAAGCCATAGGTGTGGCGTTGCGCAGCTGAACAGCCACCCACGAACCGTCGCCAGCGATGCCCGGCTGCGGCGTGAGCGGGTTCTGAGCCCGGCGCGACCGTGCTAGCCTGTCGGCTTCATCGCTTTCAAACGTGTCTCCGCCATGTCCAGGATCAATGCCGAACTCACCGCCGCCGCCCTCGCGCACCAAAACACGCTGACCAAGCCACCGGGTAGCCTCGGCCGGCTGGAAGATCTGGCGGTGTGGTTCGCCGCGCGCCTGGGCAATGTGGCACCAGCACGGTTGATGCCGGCCATCGTCGTCTTCGCCGCCGATCATGGCGTCGCCGCCGAGGGCGTCTCGGCCTTCCCGATGGAGGTCACCGGGCAGATGGTCAGCAACTTCGTCAACGGCGGCGCCGCGATCAATGTGCTGGCGCGTGAAGCCGGCGCGGCACTCAGCGTGGTCGACGTCGGCGTGGCGCATGACTACCCGCATCCGGCTCGGCAGATTGCCCCCCTGTTCCGCACGCCGGTCGCTCGCGGCACGCGCAACCTGCGGCGCGAGGCGGCGATGAGCGTCGCCGAATGCACGCTGGCATGGAATATCGGCCGCGAAACCGCGCTTGAAGCGATCAGCCGCGGCAAGAACCTGCTGATCGGCGGCGAAATGGGCATCGCCAATACCACCGCCGCGGCCTGCCTTGCCGTCGCGCTCACCGGCGTCAGCCCCGATGATGCGGTCGGTAACGGCACCGGCATCGACGATGGTCGCCGCGTCCACAAGGTGGCCGTAGTGGCCGAGGCGGTCGAACGCGCCCGCAAAGCCGGCACCAGCAATCCACGCGAATGGCTGGCCGAAGTCGGCGGCCTCGAAATCGCCGCGCTGGCCGGTTTTTACACCGCCGCCGCCCATGCCGGCGTACCGGTGCTGCTCGACGGCTTTATCAGCACCGCCGCCGCGCTGGTCGCGGTGCGCGATGATCCGTCGGTGGGCGAATGGCTGCTTGCCAGCCATGCCTCGCAAGAGCGCGGCCATCGTGCGCTGCTGACGGCACTGAATCTTGAGTCGCTGGTCGACCTGCGCCTGCGTCTTGGCGAAGCCAGCGGCGCGGCGCTGGTATTGCCGCTGCTGCAAAGCGCGCTGGCGCTGCACCGCGATATGGCGACCTTCGCCAGCGCCGGCGTCAGCGATAAAGCCGACCAATGAGTACCGCCTTCCGGCTGACCTTGCTGCGCCACGGCGCGACGCTGGCGCCGGGAGGGCTCGGCCAGCACGACGCGGCGCTCTCGCCGCTAGGCCACTCGCAACTTGAGGCGCGCTGGGCAGCACTGAACGGCACAGATCCGATCCGCGCCGTCGCCAGCTCCGATCTGCAGCGCTGCCGCGATTTTGCTGAAATCGCCGCCAGCCGCGACACGCTCCCGTGTCGCATCGACGCCGGTTTTCGCGAGCTCGATTGCGGCCGTCTCAACGGCGTGCGCGCCGATGCACTCGTCGACGGCGATGCGCTGTCCTACCGGCGCTGGCAGCACGACCCCGCCGATGGTCTGGCCGGTGGCGAAAGCTGGGCCGTCTTCACCGCACGCATCGACGCCGCGCTGCAACGCTGGCTGGTCGCCGGCGCCGATGGTCATCATCTGCTGCTGACGCACGGCGGCGTGATCAAGGCGCTGCTGCTGCACTGGTTCGGCCTGCCACCAAACCGCCACGGCCAATTCTGGCCCGGCCACGCCGGCCATGTCAGCGTCTGGTGGGATGCCGCCTATCCACCGGTGCTGCTCGCCTTTGATGCGGAGCCGCCACGATGATCGGCTTCGACTGGCGCCGCCCGGTGCTCGCGCTGCAGTTCCTCACCCGGCTACCCACGCCGCACGTGGCCGACTTCAAGCCCGAGCTGCTCGCCGGCACGGTCGGCTGGTTTCCGGCGGTCGGGCTGTTGATCGGCGTGTTGCTGGCCGTTCCGCTGGCGCTGCTGGCACCGGTACAGCCGTGGCTGGCCGCACTGGTCGGGCTGATCATCTGGACATGGGTCACCGGCGGCCTGCATCTGGACGGTCTGGCCGACATGGCCGACGGCCTCGGTGCCTCGCACCGCGATCCGGCGCGCTTTCTGGCCGTACTCAAAGACCCGCACTTGGGCAGCTTTGGCGTGCTGGTGCTGATCATCCAGTGCGCCGCCAAGCTGATCCTGCTGATGCTGATCGCCCGCATCGGCCACTGGTGGTTGCTGATCCTCGCGCCGGCCTGGGCGCGCTGGGGCGTGTTCTTCTGGCAGACGCTGCCGCCGCTGGCTCCCGGCATGGCCGAGCAGTTCGGCTGGCAGCGCGGCAACGCCGGCTGGTTCTGGACCGGCCTGCTGGTGGCGATCTCGTTCTTGCTCGCCCCGCCGCTGCTGGTTGCACCACTCCTGGTGTGGGCGTATCGCCGCTGGTTGCTCAAACGGCTGGGTGGCGTCAGCGGCGACTGCCTCGGTGCCGGGATCGAATTGCTTGAATCGGCACTCTTGCTGATCGGCGCGCTGGTCGTGCTGTTGTACAGCGTGCCGGTATAATCGGCTTATCACATCGGATAACCCACCATGAAAATCGTTCGCATCATCGAAGTCTGGGAAAAAGGTCTGGATGGCGGCCTTGTCGGCAACATCGCGCTGGCCGATACGCTTTCAGCGACATTCCTGCTTGGCCTTTTTGCCAAGGAACAGAAAAAGCCCGACCCCCACATGCTGCTCTCCTACATCCTCAACGATGCCCACGTCGCCGCCTTGCAGCCGTACTCCCCCGAGCTCCTTGACCCGGCGCACTTTGACTACATCCTCAGCGCACACGGCGAGCCGGATTACTGAGCATAGTGCCGATGAGTACGGGACCGAGTTTGTTCAGCGCAACAAAGCCTCTGATTCGGGAGTGCGGCGACCCCTTGGTCGATATCCGTAAAGGCACTGCCCTGCGCTATGGCCCGCCTCCTGAATGCCCCGAAACGGCACATCACTATTGTCTGCTCCGGCGCGACGTCTACCAGCGACTGCTCCGGGTGCAGCAGTCGCTGCCTCAAGGCTACTACCTACGGCTCTACGAAGGACTCCGAAGCCTGACCGTGCAAGCGCTTCTCTTTGAGCAGGAGCATGCAAGAGCGTGCTCGAGAATGCCCCACGCGCCAGCAAGCGAAACGCATGCCTCCGCAGCGCGCCTTGTCGCCCCGGTCACCCATTTCGACGGGAGCATGAACATTCCACCTCACAGCACCGGTGGCGCCGTGGATGTGGAAATCGTCGATGAATCCGGAAAGGTGATAGACTTTGCCATGGAGATCTGTGATTGGGCCAACGTGGACCCCAAACTCTGCGATCCCATGTGTCCGGATATCTCCGATGAAGCGGCATCGAATCGCAGACTGCTCGCGGAGGCAATGACACAAGAAGAATTTGCCAGCTACAGCCATGAATGGTGGCACTTTTCCTACGGCGATCCGCACTGGGCGACATTCACCGGCAATACCCATGCAATCTATGGCCCTTGTACCGAGACGATGATCATCGCTGCAAAACACACCGCAATTTGATGACCTCGCCAACGCAATGTTTATGCAAGCTCTCGTGATTGAGCTTCCCAATTCGATTGATTAGCCGACCAGTTTCATGCCCAACCCACGCATTTCCACCGACCCGGCCGAGCAGGACGTCGCGGTCATCCACCGCTTCCTCGCCGAAGAATCAAAATGGGCGCGCGGCATTCCGCTTGAGCTGGTGCGCGAATCGATCGCCAATTCGCTGAATTTCGGCCTGTTCGTCGGCGAACGCCAGGTCGGCTATGCGCGCGTGGTGAGCGACTACGCCACCTTCGCCTACCTGCTCGACGTGTTCGTGCTCGACGCGCATCGCGGCAACGGTTACAGCCGGCTGTTGATGGACGCGGTGATGGATCATCCGCGTTTGCAGGGGCTGCGCCGCTTCGTGCTGTTCACCAGCAACGCCCACGGCCTGTATGAGAAGTTCGGCTTCACGGCCCCGGCGCATCCGGACACGATGATGGAAATCATGGTGCCGAACGCCTACGCCGCGCGCTGATTCAGGCTCCCGCCGGCAACGCGCCTTTGAGCACCAGCGGCAGCCCTGCGGCAACGAACACCGCGTTGTCGCAGACCGCCGCCACCGCCTGATTCAGCCGCCCCGCCTCGTCGACGAACAAGCGGTTGATCGCCCCCAGCGGCACGATGCCCAGGCCGACCTCGTTGGCCACCAGCACCACATCGCCCGCCACCTCGGCCAGCGCCGCCAACAGCGCATCGCGCTCGCGCCCCAGTCGTTGCGGCAAGGCGATCACACCGGTATCCGGATGCTCGCAACCGTCGCTGAACAGCAGGTTGGCAATCCACACCGTCAGGCAATCGACCAGCACCAGCCGCCCCGGCGTTGCCTCGCGCCGGATGACCTCAGCCAGCGCCAGCGGCTCTTCGACGGTGCGCCAGGCCGCCGGCCGGCGCGCCCGGTGATGCGCAATCCGTGCCGCCATTTCGACATCGCCAACCGCGGCGGTCGCCACCACGGTGACCTCGCGCCCGGACGCCTGCGCCAGCTTTTCGGCCAGCGCGCTCTTGCCCGAACGGGCGCCGCCCAGAATCAGCGTTGTCGTCATCTCAAGCTTCCTTGGCCGCTTCGGCGACCAGTTCGATAAACGCCTGCGCCGCCGGCGTCGGTTGCCTTGCCCAGACGCAGTAAACGCGCCGGGTCGGCGCATCGCGAACCGGCACGGCAGCGAGGCCGGGCAAGCCCGCCGCCAGTCCGGCCGGCACCATGCCGACGGCCAGGCCACGGCGGACGATGCGTTCGAGCAGGCCAAGATGGTCGATCTCGAAATGCACATGACGATCATAACCGGCGGCGCTGAACGCCTCGTCGGTCTGGCGACGGGCGCTGCTGCCGGCGCGGTAATCGACCCAGCGCTCGGCAGCGAGCGCCTGCAGATCAAGCTGCGAGCGCGTTGCCAGCGGATGATCCGGCGGCAGCAGCGCCACCAGCGCCTCGTCGCACAGCAGCAGGGTATTGAGACCGGTGATTTCCTCGCCCGACCACAGGCCGACGAAGGCGACGTCGGCGCGGTGTTCGCGCACGTCGGCGAGCATGGCCTCGCTCATGCCCGAGGTCAGCCGGACGTCGACACGCGGATGGCGGCCGTGGAATCTGTCCAGCAGCGCCACGACGTCGGGCGCGGTCAGCGCCGAAATCAGCGACACCGCCAGCGTGCCGCGAATCTGCCCGGAGGCGGCGGCGACCTCGTCGCGAACGCGCTGGGCATCGTGCAACAGCTGCCGCGCCGCCGGCAAAAATGCGCGGCCGGCCGGGGTCAGCCGCACCCGGCGCGAACTGCGCTCGAACAGCGGCGCGCCGAGTTCGTCTTCAAGCCGGGCGATCTGGTGGCTCAGCGCCGATTGCACCGTATGGCAGGCCTGGGCGGCACGGGTGAAGTTTTCGGTCTCGGCCACCGTCACCGCATATTCGATTTGTCTGAGGTTCATTGCATCGTGAAACAAGATCAATCCAATCAAAACAATACATTGGCGTGATTGAATCTACCAGTCGATACTGATTACCAATTCAATGTTTCAGGATGCAATCTTGTCCGCATCAATCGTACAACCGAGCAGCAAACTCACTCCGGCGCTGGTGGCGCTGATGGCTTTTGCCACCGGCCTTGCCGTCGCCAGCAACTATTACGCCCAGCCGCTGCTGCATACGCTGGCCGATACCTTCGGCGTCTCGACCGGCATGGCCGGCTTTATCGTCACCGCCGCACAGCTCGGGTACGCGATCGGACTGGTGCTGCTGGTGCCGCTGGGCGATCTGCTCGAACGCCGCGGGCTGATCGTGTCGATGACGCTGCTTGGGGCGATCGGACTGATGATCACCGCCAACGCCCAAAGCATCACCATGGTGCTGGTCGGTACCGCGCTGACGGCGCTGTTCTCGGTCGTCGCGCAGGTCTTGCTGCCGTTCGCGGCGACGCTGGCGGCGCCCGAGCAACGCGGCCGCGTCGTCGGCACGATCATGAGCGGGCTGTTGCTGGGCATCCTGCTGGCGCGCACCGTTTCCGGCGTACTGGCCGGCATCGGCAGCTGGCACACCGTGTACTGGGTCGCGGCGCCACTGTTGGTGCTGACCGCGCTGGCGCTGTGGCGCGTACTGCCGACACACCGCGAAACCACGACCTTGCGCTATCCGCAGTTGCTGGCATCGACCTTCCGGCTGCTGGCCGAGGAACCGGTGTTGCGGCTGCGCGCCCTGCTTGGCGCGCTGTCGTTCACGATTTTCAGCGTGTTATGGACGCCGATGGCGTTTCTGTTGTCGAGCGCGCCGTATCACTACTCGGATGTGAGCATCGGCCTGTTCGGGCTGGTTGGCGCCGCCGGCGCACTGGCGGCGGGCTATGCCGGCCGGCTGGCCGACAGCGGCCACGGCGACCGCGCCACGCTGCAGGGGCTGCTGCTGTTGCTGGCATCGTGGCTGCCGATCGCCTTTGCCGAATCGTCGATCATCGCCTTCATCATCGGCATCCTGGTGCTCGATCTGGCGGTGCAGGCGGTACACGTGAGCAACCAGAGCGCGATCTACAAACTGCGCCCCGAGGCGCGCAGCCGGCTGACGTCGGCCTACATGACCTGCTATTTCATCGGCGGCGCCAGCGGCTCGCTGCTGTCGGCGTGGGCCTACGGCCACGGCGGCTGGATGCTGGTCTGTGGTCTTGGCGCCGCGCTCAGTGCGATCGGTGTCGTTGTCTGGCTGCTGGCGACACGGCGTGAACCAGCGACAGCCTGAGCACGACCCACAAAAAACGGCGACCCGAAGGTCGCCGTTTTCATTGGACATCTAGCCAATCTCAACCTGTGCCAGTCGGTGAGCGAGCCAAAGCAGTTTGTCGCCGCCCGAAGCGCAGGAACCGGAGTGGACGTGAAGTCCATGAGGATTCCGAGCATCGGACGGCGGCAAAATGCGCAGGCGCAGCCGCCGAATGGCGCAGGCTTATTTGGTGTTGTCGATCACCACCTGCCCGTTGTACTTCACCTGACCACGGAACATGTAGTCGACGCATTGCTTGTAATCACCCGGATTGGCGAGCGAGAACGGCATCTGATAGTCGACCAGCTGGCAAGCCCACGAGACGCCGCCCGGATTGTTGGCGTTGTAGCTCCAGGCCTTGTCCAGATAGGTTTTGGTAGCCGCGGCCGAGCCGGGCTGGAAGCCCTTCATCGCCGCGCAGCCAAGCTGCTCTGACGCCGGCACCGGTACACCCAGCTCGGCGGCAATCGACTTGTACGCGGCTATGCGGTTCTGCACCTGCGACTTCTCGGCGCCACCGCCACCGCACTCGATACCGCCGTTGATGATGAACACCGTCGCGCCGAAGCCCGGGCTCATATTGTTGGCGACGTCGACCGCGTTCGGCTGCCAGGTGCCGTCGACCACCCAGGTCATCGGCGGCTTCGGTGATTGCGGGTAGACCGCGAACCAGATCGCCGAGGCAAAGTTCAGCCAGGTGTCGGCAACGCGGCCCGGGTTGTCGAGCAGCACGTTCACGTCACCGTACAGCGACTTGCTGAACGGGCCGTAGTTGTAGTTCCACGACAGCTGCTTGGAGCCGCGACCGAAGTAGTCGATCGTCTGGCCCGACGCGTTCTGGCCGCACGGGTAGAACACCGAGAAGATCGAGCTGCCCGCACCGCGGAAGCAGTCCTGGTACGCGCCGACGGCCGAACCCTCGACATAGCCGTTTTCGCGCAGATACCACAGCGCCTGCTTGTACGTCGGGATCGCGGTGTTCTGCGGCATCGTCGCCAGCACCGGGTTGTTCTGCGCCGGGTAGCTGCGCGCGGTGGCCGGGGTCAGCGCCGGCCAGTTGGCACCGGTTTCCTGCGTGAAGTGGGCGAACGACGTTGCCAGCAACTTCTTGCAGATCGCATCGCTGTCGCGGCCATCGCTGTAGGTCGCGCAATAGGCCGGGAATTTGGCCACGCCGCGCAGGAAGTTCACGTAGGTGTAGCCGACATTGCGAACCGGGAAGAAGGCATCGAACCTCGCTTCGCCCATCACGCGCTCGACGCGCAGCACGTTGGCCGGATTGGCGGCGCGGCCGGCCACCACGACCTCGACCTCGGCATCCGGCAGCACCGCCAGCGCAGCGCGGATGCGGGCGATGGCACCGGCGTCGGTACCGGCCTGCGACGCCAGCGCGTTTTCGGCGGCGGTGAACTGCGCATCGGTCGGATAACCGGCCGGCGCGGCGACGAAGCTCACCTGCGGCTTGTACGACGCGGGGGCCGGGGCCGGGGTCGGGGTCGGGGTCGGAGTCGGAGTCGGAGTCGGAGTCGGAGTCGGGGTCGGAGTCGGAGTCGGGGTAGGCGTCGGGGTTACACCACCGTTTTGTATTACTTCCCACGGGCCCCACTGATCAGCGCCCGGGACATTGTTCTGTGTCCACCACTTGGCCTTGTAGGTCTTGCCAGCATAGCTGACACACTGGCCGGCGTTATACACCGCCGTGCCCGACCAAGCCGCGCAACCGCTCGGCGTCGGTGCTGGCGTCGGTGCTGGCGTCGGTGCTGGCGTGGCGGTCGGCGTCGGAGTTGGCGATCCGCTCGCTACCTTCTTCCACAGCGTCGACGTCGCCGCCGGGTTCCAGTTGGCGCCAACGTAGGCGGTATGTGTCACCAGAGCCTGGTAATCGCTGCCACTGTACGAAACGTAGGCACCGGCGGTATAGGTCTGGCCTTCTTGCCACGCCGGGTAGGCTGCATACGCCTGCGCGGTGGCAACGACCGCGAGTGCGGCCGCGATACGGTTGAAATGCATGTCTCCATCCTCTTGTCTTTGCGCCGCTCGTTGGCGGCACTGCGGGCGAGGATAGCCGCCTCCACGGTGCCGAAACGCTCGTCGCTGACAACCGGCCTAGTCTGGCCAGTCCGCTTGTAAGGTCTGCAGAGATGCTTGTGCAGCGCGGCATTCAGCGCTGACGAACAGTGCGCCGGCGCACGGCGGGCAGTGGAAGGCATGCGCGCCGTCGTCCCAGTCGAACGCCAGCCGCGTGGCATGCAGATAGCCACGGTCGGCCTCACTGCCGCCATAGCGGGCGTCGCCCAGAATTGGCGCCGCAATGCTTTTCATCGCCACCCGCAGCTGGTGGGTGCGGCCGGTGTAGGGCTTGAGCGCGAACAGCCGCAACCCCGGCGTGACGCTCAGGCTGACGAAGCGCGTTTTGGCGAACAGCGCGGCCTCGCGCGTCAGCCGCCAGTTGCCGCCCCGCCCGGCCGCCATGCCGCCGGCGATCAGCCCCTGCTTTTTGAGCGGCTTGCGATCGGACAAGGCCAGATAGAGCTTGTCCATTTCGCGCGCGGCAAAGCGTTCGCCAAAGGCGCTGGCCGCCTCGCCTGAGGTCGCCAGCACCAGGAGGCCCGAGGTGATCACATCCAGCCGGTGCACCGGCCACAGCGCCGCGCCGTACAGATCGCGCACGCGCTCGACCAGCCCCGGCGTTTCGCCGTCGCGGTGGAACGACAGCCCCGGCGGTTTGTAGGCGACGACAAAGTCGCCGGCCGCATGCAGCACGGCCGGCTGCCACGGATCGGACGGGACAAGTTCAAGGCAGGAGGCAAGCATGGCGGATCACGGCGGCGTAAAATCGGCCCATTTTACCGGCGGAACACAGCCATGAAACTCATCATCATCGCCGTCGGCCACAAAATGCCCGGCTGGATCGAAGACGGATTCGGCGAATACCAGAAACGGCTGCCACGCGAATTCGCGCTGAGCCTGATCGAACTCAAGCCCGACAAGCGCGCCGGCAGCAAGACGCCGCAGCAGGTGATGGCCGAGGAAGCCGAACGCATCCTCGCAGCGATCCCGCAGGGCGCGCGCGTGCTGGCGATGGACGAACGCGGCGCCAACTGGACCACGATGACCTTGGCCGAAAAAATGAAAGCTTGGCACGTCGACGGCCGCGATACCGTGTTCATCATCGGTGGCACCGACGGCCTCAACCCAAGTGTCAAGCAGCGTGCCGACCAGCTCTTGCAGCTATCGGCGATGACCCTGCCGCACGGCATGGTGCGGGTGCTGCTGGCCGAACAGTTGTACCGGGCGTATTCGATCCTGCACAACCATCCCTACCACCGCGAATGAACAACGGCTGCGAGCGCCGATGACGGCGTCGGTGCGGTGCTCGGAATCCTCATGTACCTCCAGTACATTCCGGTTCCTGCGCGCCACCCTCCTTGCCCTCGACGCTCTCGCTCGTTGCGATACATTTGCGATGAAAAACCAGATTCTTTTGCCGCCACAGGGGAGAAAACCGCGACCAATACCCTTCAGAAGCGCCGAACACGCCCGCCGGGCGGAACCGGCGAGTGCCGATCAATGGACTTGCATGTGGGCCTTAGCATGACGATACGCGGCATCAGCCATTTGACCTTCATCGTCCGCGACCTTGATCGCAGCGCGCGCCTGCTGTCCGAAGGGCTCGGCGCCGACGAGGTTTACGACAGCGGCGACAAACGCTTTTCGCTTTCGGGCGAAAAGTTCTTCGTGCTCAGTGGCGTGTGGCTTGCGCTGATGGAGGGCGAGCCGGTCGAACGTTCATACCGGCACGTCGCATTCGCGATCGACGACGCCGATCTGCCGCGCTACACAGCGCAGCTGCAAACGCTCGGCGTCGAAATCAAGCCGCCGCGCCCAAGAGTCGACGGCGAAGGGCAATCGCTGTATTTCTACGACTACGACAACAATCTGTTCGAACTGCATACCGGTACGCTAGCGCAACGGCTCGCGCGGTACACACGATAACCCTCACCTGGATCACCGACCATGCTGCACCACCTGTCTTTTGCCGTGACCGACCTGGCGCGTTCCGCCGCGTTTTATGATGCGGCGCTTGCTCCGTTGGGTTATGTCCGCGTCTTTGCCGATGACACCTGCGTTGGTTATGGCTATCCCGGTGGTGGCGACAAGTTTGCAATCAAGCTGCGCGCCAACGCCGCAATTCCAGACTCAGGGTTTCACCTTGCATTTGCAGCGCCTGACCGCGAATCGGTCGCCCGTTTTCACGAGGAAGCACTCGGACATGGCGGCCAGGACAATGGCCCCGCTGGCCTGCGCCCGCACTACGGCAACGATTACTACGCAGCGTTTGTGCTTGATCCCGATGGTTACCACGTTGAAGCGGTGATCAACAATTAGCTATTCAAGCGGAATCGATCCGCTTGTGCATTCCTTATTCCGCCTAACCGGCATAACGACAGGCCAATATGATCGACCTCTACCTCGCCTCCGGCAGCCCGCGCCGCCGTGAACTCCTTGGCCAGACCGGCGTCACCTTCGAACGCATCAGCGCCGAGATAGACGAAACCCCGCTCGCCGGTGAAACGCCACGCGATTACGTGCTGCGGCTCGCCGCCGCCAAGGCCGAGGCCGGCTGGGCGGCGATGCTGGCGCAGGGTCTGCCCGCCAAGCCGCTGCTCGCCGCCGATACCACCGTTGCGCTGGGCGATGTGATCCTCGGCAAACCGGTCGATGCGTTTGATGCGACGCGGATGCTCAAACTGCTCTCGGGCACCACGCACGACGTGCTCACCGGCGTCGGCCTGCGTACCGCCGATGGCGTCGACGTCGTGCTCTCGCAGAGCCGCGTCACCTTCATGAGCCTGAGCGACGCCCAGATCGCCGCTTATGTAGCGAGCGGCGAACCGATGGACAAGGCCGGCGCCTACGGCATCCAGGGACTGGGCGGGCTGTTTGTCGCCAATCTGGCCGGCAGCTTTACCGGCGTCGTCGGCCTGCCGCTACACGACACCGCGCTGCTGCTCGGCCGCCACGGTCTGGGCCACCTCGCCGAACAGGCATAGGGCGACCTCACGGCAGCCCGTCACGGCAGCGCGAAGACATCGCCCAGATAATTGAGGAAATTCACGTCCTCGCACATGCCCTTGCCGGGGCTGTCGCTGACCTTGGCGACCGGTTGGCCGTTGCAATACAAAAGCTTGATGACGATCTGCAGCGGCATCGCGCCGCAATCGTTGGATAGATCGGTGCCGATGCCGAAGCTCGTCGGCGCGCGCCCGGCGAAGTGCCGGTACAGCGCGAACGCGCGCGGCAGGTCGAGCCCGTCGCTGAACACCAGCTGCTTGGCCGACGGATCGATCTTCATCTTGCGATAGTGGGCAAGCGCCTTCTCGCCCCAGGCGTAGGGGTCGCCCGAGTCGTGGCGCAGGCCGTCGAAGAGCTTGCAGAAATACAGGTCGAAATCGCGCAGGAAGGCGTCGGTGCCGACGACATCGGTCAGCGCGATGCCGAGGTCGCCGCGGTATTCATGCACCCAGTGCTCGAGCGCGTTGCGCTGGAAATCGCGCAGCCGCGAGCCGAAGGCCTGAAACGCCTGCAGGTACTCGTGCGCCATGGTGCCGATCGGCACCAGCCCGTGCCGCATCGCCAGCAGCACATTGCTGGTGCCGCGGAAGTACGGCTGCGCCTCGCGCGCCAGCGTGGCGACGACCTCTTCGTGCCAAGCCCGTGAAAAACGCCGGCGGGTGCCGAAGTCGTAAAAAATGAACGGGAAGCACTGTGCCGGCTCGGCGGCGAATTCGCGCAGCAAGGCCAGCTTGGCGGTCAGCCGTTCGCGCCCGGTCGCCAGCGCTGCCGCCGGGTCGACATGGCGGAAATACACCTCGTTGACGATCGCCAGCGTGTAGATCTCGAACAGCATGCAATGGAGCATCGGCCCCTTGATGGTGATCGCGATGTCGTCCGGATCGCTCGCCGGCACCGACACGGTGATGAAATGCCGCTGCAGTTGAAACAGCCGCAGGAAGTCGATGAAGTCGGATTTGATGAAGCGCAGTCCGCCCAGATAGGCGAGCTCGTCCTCGGCAAAGCGCAGTGCGCACAGCTGATCGAGCTGGGCATCGATCTCGGCGATAAAACCGGCCAGCGGCACATCGGGAACATTGCGGCACTTGAAGCCGTATTCGGCCTGCGTCTCCGGCTGATGATGCAGGATCTCCTGCATCATCGTGAACTTGTACAGATCGGTGTCGAGCAGCGACACGATTACCGGAACGGCCATCAGGCGTCCTTATCAGGGGCGGGTGAGCGTCCGATTTTAGGCCGTATCCGGCCCCGGTCACCACGGCAAGCTTTAGCAGCAGCGTGCAAGCCGTCCGTTTCTTGCCACTCTCTTACTGAAAACGCACCATTCTGGGCTATTTATGCCGTTTGCGTGGACGCAAGGTCACATTCTCGCAACATTGCTTACATCATTGAGCGCCGCGGCAAAACCCGGGGTTAGAATGAACCGCATAAGTAAAAATTGATATTCGTCGCACGAACAGGCGGATAGTCCGGAGGAAACACCATGTCGATGTGCCAACGTATTGCCGGCGCAGCCTGCGCCATCGGGGTCGCCGGTTTCGGCATCCTGCTCGGCTATCAAAGCATTGCGGGCGGCAGCCAGCCCGATGGTGTTGCCTGGACGATTGCCCTTGTCGCGCTCGCCGCCCTCGGCGGCGTCACCTTCTGGCTGGCGCGGCGCATGCTCAACCCGATCGCCGGCCTGCGCGATGCGCTCGACGCACTGAATCGCGATGGCGATCTGGCGGTGCGCGCGCCTGAAAGCGCCGGCGACGCCGGCGAGATCGCCGTGGCGTTCAACCGCTTCGTCGCCCGCCAGCAAACGGCTCTGCGCGAGGCGCAACGTGAAATGGAAGCGCTGGCGATCAGCCTGCACGAGCTGACCGCGCTGACCGGGCAGATGGCCAAGGACACGCGTACCCAGTCCGACTTTGCTGCAGCATCTGCCGCGACGGTCGAGCAGATCACCGTCAGCATCAACCACATCGCCGAACACGCCAACGACGTCGATACCACCGTCGCCGACACCAGCCGGCAATCGGCCGACAGCGCCGTTGCGGTCGAGCGCGTCACCGAGGAAGTCGGCCACGTCGCCACGGCGATGGCCTCGCTCGGCACGACGATGAACGGGCTGTCGAAAAGCTCGCAGGAGATCGGCAGCATCATCGGCGTGATCCGCGACATCGCCGACCAGACCAATCTGCTGGCGCTGAACGCCGCGATCGAAGCGGCGCGCGCCGGCGAAGCCGGGCGCGGTTTTGCCGTAGTCGCCGACGAAGTGCGCAAGCTGGCCGAGCGCACCGGCCAGGCGACCATCGAGATCGCCCAGCGCATCGAATCGGTCGGCAAAGAAACCCAGAGCGCGGTCAGCAATATGGCCTACACCTCGCAGCGCGTCGGCCAGAGCGTCGAGCGTGCCGGTGAAGCGCGCACGCACATGCTGCAGATCGCCGAACGGATGAATCATGTCGTCGACGTCGTGCGCGAGATCGCCGACGCGACACGCGAGCAGTCGTCGGCGACGACGACGATGGCGCAGTCGGCCGAGCAGATCAACAGCATGGCGCAGGCGACCGACTCGGCACTGCACAACGCCAGCCAGTCGCTGAGTTCTCTCGACGAACGCGCCGCCAAGGTGCTCGAGATCGTCGGCCGCTTCAAGCTCGCCGACATCGAGGTCCAGCACGGCTGGATGGCATCGAGCGAAGCGCGCGCGGTGTCCGAGATCAAGACACTGCTGAACGCCCAGGGCCACCACTGGAAGGACGCCAGCGGCGGCGCCAACCCGACCGAAACGCTCAAGCGCCGCATCCAGCAGGGCGATGCACCGACCGCCGCGGCGATCGGTGGCGTGAAGATCATGAACTGGGCGCGCGACGGCGTCTGCGCCGACCTGAGCGAGCTTGCCCGCAGCGAGCGCTGGTCCAGTTCGCTGCCAGCGGTGTTCGACGCGATGATCCAGCACGACGGCCGCTACGTGGCGGTGCCGCTCGGCGTCGCCCGCACCAATATGCTGTGGGTCAACGCCAGCATCGTCAAACGCCTAGGCCTGACCGCGCCGCGCACGTGGAACGACTTCTTCGCGATGGCCGACAAGCTCAAGGCGGCCGGCATCCCGGCGCTGGCGCACTCGGAACAGGGCTGGCAGGTCGGCACGGTGTTCGAAGCGGTGGCACTCGGCACCGGCGGCACGCCGTTCTACCTGTCGGCATTCAGCAAGCTCGATCCGAGCGCGCTGACCGGCTCGCAGATGATCACCGCGCTGGAAACGCTGAAGCGCCTCAAACCCTACATCACCCCGGATTCGGTCGGGCGCGACTGGAACCTCGCCACCGCCGACGTCATGAACGGCCGCGCCGCGATGCAGCTGATGGGCGACTGGGCCAAGAGCGAATTCACTCAGGGCGGCAAGACCCAGGGCAGCGACTACCTGTGCTGGCCAGCACCGACCAACAACGGCGACTGGTGTTTCGCCGCCGACACGCTGACGATGTTCAAGCAGACCGACCCGGCCCGCGCGGCCGCGCAGCGCGACTTCGTCTCGCTGTTGATGAGCCGCGAAGGCCAGGAAGCGTTCAACTTCCACAAGGGCAACATCCCGGCGCGCACCGACGTCGACCTCGGCCGCTTCGACGACTACTCACGCCAGTCGGCACGCGACTTCGCCAGCGCCGCGCAATCGGGCGTGCTGGTGCCGTCGTGGGCGCACAATATGGCGATGCAGGACGATGTGCGCTTGGCCTTCTTCGACGTGATCGAGGCGTACTGGAAGGACGACCGGATGAGTGCCGCCGACGCAGCCCGCCGGCTGGCCGACGCGGCACGGCGCTGAACAACAGCAATAAATCCGCAGTGCTTTGAGACCCGTCTCCGGACGGGTTTTTTCTTGCCGATCGATTTTGAAACCGGGTGCGCAAGAACCGGGAAGCGCGCCACGCCCGGCTGGCCGATGCTATAAGCGTCGTATCCGCACCGGAGTCCGCCATGTCATCGACCGCCAGCATCGAAACACGCATCGCCGCAGCTTGCAGGCAGATCGATGCCGCCGAGACGCCGCCGCCTCTGGCCGAGCTGGCCGCCGCCGCCGGCTTGAGCCCGTGGCATTTCCACCGTCAGTTCAAGGCGGTCACCGGCGTCACGCCCAAGGCCTACGCCGCTGCGCAGCGTACCCGCCGGGTGCAGGAGGCGCTCGCCGCCGGCAGCAGCGTCACCGAGGCGGTGTTCAACGCCGGCTTCAACGCCACCAGCCGCTTTTACGCTGGCAGCGATGCCACGCTGGGGATGGCGCCGCAACGCTTCCGCAGCGGCGGTGCCGGTGAAGCCATCCGCTTCGGCATCGGCCAATGCTCGCTCGGCGCGCTGCTGGTCGCCGC
Organism: Jeongeupia sp. HS-3; assembly: GCF_015140455.1. Classification (NCBI taxonomy): domain Bacteria; kingdom Pseudomonadati; phylum Pseudomonadota; class Betaproteobacteria; order Neisseriales; family Chitinibacteraceae; genus Jeongeupia; species Jeongeupia sacculi. The sequence goes on from NZ_AP024094.1 coordinate 2,586,113, forward strand.
CACCGCCACCGGCATCTGCCGGATCGAGCTTGGCGACGATGCCGGCACACTGCTGCAAAGGCTGCAAGACCTCTTCCCCAAGGCCAGCCTGATCGGCGGCGACGCCGAATTCGAAGACTGGATGGCGCGCGTCGTCGGGCTGATCGACGCGCCCGGGATCGGCGCCAGCCTGCCGCTGGACATTCGCGGCAGCGCCTTCCAGCAGCGCGTATGGCAGGCGCTGCGGGCGATTCCGCCGGGCAGCACCGCAAGCTATGCCGACATCGCCGAGCGCATCGGCCAGCCAAAGGCGGTACGCGCGGTCGCCAATGCCTGCGGCGCCAATCCGCTCGCCGTCGCCATCCCCTGCCACCGGGTTGTGCGCACCGACGGCGGCCTCGGCGGCTACCGCTGGGGCATCGCCCGCAAGGAGGCGCTGCTGGAGCGCGAAGCGGAGCAGGCCCACTGAACGCAAGCAGTCTCAGGCGGGCATCACCAGCATCGGCCTGATTCCGGAAGACGTCGGCCTGACGGTATCCAGGACATCGGCCTGCCCGGGCTGGATGCGACAGCGGCCACAACCGCGATCATCGGGTTTGCCCGTGCTCGAATGCCACGCAAGGCAGGTATCGATGTGACGTCGCCCCTCGCCTGAATCGGCGCCGGAAACGCAAAAACCCCTGATCTTACGATCAGGGGTTTTAAACTTGGTTGCGGGAACAGGACTCGAACCTGTGACCTTCGGGTTATGAGCCCAAATAAAGCCACCCTGAATAAGCAACTTTTTCAATAAAATCAAGGCACTTCTATACCCTGCTCTACTTCATTTTACTGCCATTTGCTGCATTTACTGCTGCAAATTTGTGGCAAGCTCGTGCTGTGCTAGTCCCCAATCCGCCGAACTGTGGGCGCCCCCAACTGTAGTCACACTCACATCTCTGCCTGATGATTCAAAGTGTCCTTAAAGGACACTTTGCGGTCGGCTATTGCTTGTTTGCCGCTTGCAGGCTGTACAACGTGGAACGAGATACGCCGAAATGCCGACTGATTTCAGCAACGGACATTTCCCTGCTCTTCATCATGGCCAAGGCAGCTCTCTGCTGTTTGGCGTCCAATCGCTGCGGACGGCCGCCTTTTCGGCCACGAGCCCGCGCCGCATTCAAGCCTGCCACAGTTCGTTCACTGACGAGCTCACGCTCGAACTCGGCCAATGCCGCAAACAGATGGAACACGAGTTTGCCTGTAGGGGCACCGGTATCGACGGATTCCTTCAACGATTTGAACATGACGCCGCACTTTTCCAGATCGTTGACAATGCGGATAAGGTCTTGCAAGTTCCGTCCCAGCCGGTCCAGCCGCCATACGACCAAGGTATCGCCTTCTCGCAGGGCCTTCAGGCAGTGAACAAGTTCCGGCCTGTCGGTCGTCTTGCCACTAGCTCTGTCTTCATAGGTGTTGGTGACCCCTGCCTCCTTCAGCGCGTCCCGCTGAAGGTCGAGCGTTTGCTCGCAGGTGCTGACCCGTGCGTATCCAATAACTGCCATTCCATACCCTTTTCCGAACGTTGATTGTTGGAGGAAATGTTGAACATCTGAAGGGGTATAGCGTGGCGTTGGAGCGGCAAAAGTGTGTGCGTCCGGAAAACCATCGTTTTCTGGATTCGGTCGAGCTCAATCGGACAGGTCAGATATGCCCAACCAAGGCTTGAGCGCTATTACCCAACCGATTTCCGCCGCGGCTTGCTCGCGCGCTGTCGTGGCTTGGCCTCTCGGATCAGTCCAACTACTGGTGACAACTGACCAGCGGAAATCGGACGACATGCAGCTTGGTTCAAGTGACCGCATTCGCCCCATAGCGACCGGTCAGTGGATTGCGGCGGACGCCCGGTTTTCGGCCAGAGCAGAAATTCATATCCGGCGAGTCAATGTCGGCTTAGCGTCATATTGCAGGCTCTAGGGTTCGAGTTATGGGCTGCCGGAGTGCAGGAGGCGCGGAGGGTGGGTTCAGCTGACGCGCCGCAGGTTTTTGTTGGCCAGCGGCACGTCCAACAATTGGCAGGACCCGCCGTGTTCCTTGGAGCTCGACAGCAGGATCTTACGCGCGGCCCGGCTGGCGCCGAGGTAAGCGCGCGACACATAGCGCCGGCGCGTGCCCTGGCCCTGGTCTTCGTCGTAGTCCGCACTATCGGCATGGATGAGGAACACGGTGTGGAACTGCAGCCCCGCCACAAATTCTGGCATGCTGAAGACGCATTTGCTCTTGGCATAGCGCAGCTCTTTGAGGTCTTCACGCGTGGTGATCGGCACGAATTTGTCACGAACGCGGCCGGCGACGCGGATCTTGTCGAACAGCGCCTCGTTCAGGCACAGCACCGCCACCTGGCTGCCGCCGCCATCGATGTCGCGAGCCATGCGGACGGCCTGCTCAAAGACGCTATCGATCAGCTTGATGTCGGTTTCGTAGACGGTCAGGGTCGGCGTTTCGCCTTCGTCCTGCTGCGACTCGGCCACGTAGGTCGCGTACTCGCCCTCCAGATCCATGGCCGGGAAAGAAGCGTCGAGGTCGCGCAGGAACGCCGTGATCTGGGGCGTCGAGCGATAGACCTGCTTGAGTTCGGTCAGCACGGATGCGCCGACGCCCGGGTTGCGGAATTTCTCCATGCCGCCGCAGATGGCAACGTCATTGGAGCTCTGCTTGATGTCGTAGGCCATGAGCAACGGCCAGCGGCCGCCGATCTGTGCCCGCGTCTTGAACAGGTTGTGGAGCAGCATGGCCTCGGCGCGCGTGAAGTAGTGGTATTCATCGACGAACACCAGGTCAAAGCCATCGCGATCGCGCAGGGCTCCCCACTCGTGCGTGCCAAGATAGCCGTCGAAGTCCGCGACCATCTGGTCCATGCCCAGCATCTTCTCCGCCCGCAGACGCGCCCGGTAGACGTCGTGGATCTCCAGGACCACGCGGCGGTGGGCCTCGCTTGGCAGGACCATCTGCCATGGCTCCCTCGAGCCACGCGCATAGCGGTTGGCCTCGTGCGTGTCCTTCTTGATGGCTTCCAGATCCAGCACACAGGCGAACTCGTTCATGAGTTCGTCAATGAGCGAGGGATCTTCTGCGCGATTCTTCAGGCGCTCCTGGAAATCCAGACAGCCTGGGAACTGGTCGAGCACGACTCGAGGATCTTGTAAGACTTGGTCGATGGCCTGTTCGATGAGCATCCGCTGGTATTCACGTCCATCACGGCCATCCTGCGACAAGGGCCTCAAGCCCTTTTTCTCGTACCCCAGCTTCTCCTGCGCCAACTCGTAGATGGTGCCGATCCACAGCCTAGGTTGTCCGGAGGGTGTCCTCAACGACGTCCAGCGTTCCGTGGGATCCAGTGCATGGAGCATGCCTCGCACACCCGAATGGGCCAATGCCGAGCTGTGTGTCAGGAATGCGAAGGTTTTGTCGCCGTCCGCGTCGGCGTACAGATCGCGCAGGCACTTCACAACCATCGACTGCGTCTTTCCGGTGCCGGCGGCGCCACGCAGCCTCACGGGTCGATCATGCGGCTGATCGACAAATGCGCGCTGCTCGCGGTTCAGGCGCTGCTCGTACCACTCCTGCAATGTCCCCGCGCTCGCGAGCTGGACGCCTAGGGGTTCCGACAGCAGGACGCCGAAGTTGCCGACGGGTGGTGCGACCGGAGGGTCCGCCAGCAGGGCATCACAGATGCCTTCCATAGCGCGCTGATACAGCGCATTGTCCTCCGGCACTCCATCCAGGTCTTCGGGGTTGCTGGTGACGGCAAACGCGTAGAGATTGCCGGTGTCATCTGGCGATTGGTCGAAGTAGACCCGTTGCCGGGCGTCTCGGGAGGACTGTGCGAAAACCGAAAGCCGGGAGCCTGCGTGATACGGCTGCCACTGGATTGGAATCGCAATGCCGCGGTCGAAGTGGCGCAACGCCACGCGAATCACCCGCTCGAAGGCCGTGCGTGGCTTGGCGAGCTTGGCCGCAGCGGCGAACATGGCAGTATTGATAACCAGGTAGCCATCATCCAGGTCGGCATCTTGGGACAGCAGGTAGACGATGTCTTTCGATTCCACACGGCGCAGGCCATCGGTGTTCTGCGGCACTTCGAATTTCTGCAGCCAGGCATCCTCTACGAATGCCCGGTCCAGGATACTGACAGCCTTCTGGTCGATGACGAGGGCGGATACGGTTGTCGTCATGGTTATGCCTCCTGCACGTTTTTCTTGAAGAATTCCTCGATCGTAAGTTCGGCTGCTGTTTCGCAGGCGGATTCGAAGGTCTTGGGCATGCCAATGCGCGAGAACAGGAATGCCAGCTTCTGGGTGATCGAGAAGCGGATCCCGTCGTTGAGGCGCCCGAGGCGATGGAAAGCATCGGGTCTGTCATGGATGCGTGCGTCCTGTTCAGTGAGATACAGGTCGGGGGCCATGATGGTCCACATCGAGCGCAGCATCACCACAAAGCCGAAACCGCTCTGGCTGGGCAGCTCCGGCAGCACGAAATAGTCCTGGAAGCCGCCGCCGTCCTTGAAGGCATTGCGCACGCTTTCCTGCTGGATCCTCTCTTCGACTCCAAAGAGTGTCCAGGCGGCTTTCAACCGGCTGAAGGCGCTCTGGTTTTCGTCGGCGCTCACCGTGAGCGCGAAGCCCTGGAGATCGCGCAGCGGCTTGCCATCTGCGGTTGGCGCCTGGCCAGTGGCACTCGTCAGGATCTCTTCGGCAGTCTTGCTGCGCAGCCATTGCACCAGTGAGTCATGTGTCAGTGCCGCAAGGCCAGGCTGCAGTTTGCGGATCTGGCCATTTAGATGCTCGCATATCGCCTTGGAACGCTTCTCAGCGAGCTTGCGCAACTGCTCCTGCGCCCAGGGGCCTTCGATATAGGCTGCCATGGGCACGATTTCCAGCCAGGTGAAGCGTTCGCCGGCTTTCCTTTGGGCGATATCGCAATCGGCCGTGATCACGATCCCCAGCTTCTCTGCTTCGCCGGTCTTGGGATTGAGCTTGCGGATGATGTCGCCTTGGCGCATCTCTTCTGTGTCTTCAATCTGCGTGAAAAAGCCCGTCATGTATTTTGTCTTGGAGAGGGTCAATGGTGCCAATATTTACACAGAATGTAACATGACGGTAACTCATCTATATTGCAGCCTGGACACAAGACCAGGCGATGACTAAGTCTTGCGCTGAGGTAAGTTCGAACAGCAGAGAAGCGGTCGCTGGCCGGCTCGACGCGCTGCGTGAAAGACCATAACAGCCGTCATTCGGGTCAGCTCATGTCGCCGGGCTCAATAATCGCGTTGCACCAGGCAGCGTGAATAGCCTCGCCGGCGGCTACCGACAGCAACCGCTGCGTAGCAGCCGTTGCCAAATTGTTCTCGAACGGCGGCTCAGGGTCGGAAGCGGTCGTCGGTGTCAGGGGCTTTCAAGGACTGCTTTGGCCGAACAGCGGAAGTCCATGTGCTGGCGAAATCGGCAGCAGTTCTACACAAGCAGTCTTTATCAGCGCGGTGATCACGTGCGCCAGAAAGCGTGATCACAGGTGACCAGATTCCGCAGTGACAGCTAGCTGCCGAACCGAGCGCGACACCGCTCGAGTGCATTGCTAAGTGCGTCGATTTCGTCTTGCATGCCCGCTGCACGCTTAAGTGTCGCATCCCGGATGATAATCTAAGCCCTCGCAGCTGGCGACTTCACTGTGCCCGCCATGCGCTTGCTAAGCTGCGAGCTTCCCTGTCGAGGTCAGCCCGATGATCGTCCAACTGCACCAGCGCGCCCGCACCACCCCGGCCATTCGCGCCGAAATCCAGGCGGCGCCGACCAGCATACCCAACACCGAACTGGCACGTCGCTACGGCGTCACCGTGGATACCATTCGCAAGTGGCGCCAACGCCAGGACGTACAGGATCGTTCGCATACGGCGCATCGACTGCAAACCACGCTGACACCCGCACAAGAAGCGGTCGCAGTACAACTGCGCCAAACCCTTAAGCTGGGGCTGGATGATTTGCTGGTGGTGATCCGCGAGTTCCTGCATCCGACGGTCTCCCGCTCCGGACTGGATCGCTGCCTGCGCCGCCACGGCGTCGGCAGCCTGCATGCGCTCGAACCGACACAGCGGGCGCGCAACAGCAAACCCTTCAAGGATTACGACCCTGGCTTTGTCCATGTCGACGTCAAATACCTGCCGCAAATGCCGGACGAAACCACCCGCCGCTATCTATTCGTCGCCATCGACCGCGCCACCCGCTGGGTGTTCGTGCAGATCAAGCCCAACAAAACCGCTGCAAGCGCGAAGGCATTCCTGGCCGCCTTGGCCAAAGCCATCCCGTTTAAATTGCAGATCCTGTTGACCGACAACGGCAGTGAGTTCACCGATCGCTTGTTCAATAAAACCAAGACCGCCAGCGGCGAGCATGAGTTTGATCGGCTGTGCACAGCGCTGCAGATTGAGCACCGGCTGACCAAACCGCGCCATCCGCAAACCAACGGCATGGTTGAGCGCTTCAACGGCCGGATCAGCGAGGTACTGGCGACGCATCGCTTCCAGTCTGGCGAGGACTTGGCGCAGACGTTGCAGCGCTATGTGTGGCTGTACAACCAGCACTTACCGCAACTGGCCTTGCAACACCGAACGCCGCTGCAGGCGATGAAAGATTGGCAGCAGCGACGGCCGGATTTATTTGTTAAGCGCGTGGTGAATCGTCCGGGACTGGAAACTTAAGCAACTGACCAACTTGGTACCAATACTCGTCGCCTAGGTCACCATCGGCCAGCGCTAGCTCGTGGATTTTCTGGAGCGCAATTTCCAAGTCGATACTGTTATCTTGAGACATATTTTCCTCGAATAATCCGTCAAGATGATTACCATCACGGCTACTCTACCCGATGCCCCCTTATTCTGGAAATTCGATAAAGTCTGGCTGATTTTCTGACGGCAAACGTATTAGAACCATCTTTCCTGATAATTGCAGTTATCAGGAAAGATGGTTCCCATTCCCTATGATTTATCAGTTCGCTCGGAAGCATAGTGTTGCACTCTGAAGCTGATGTTTTGCAGGGAAGAGTCATGATTAGTTATGTATACTGGAACAACTTCCGACTGCAAACTGCCATTGAATACTTGAACCGATAGCAGACATCTAAGTCGACTTCTTGAGCCGTATTATTGATAATATTGGCATGCTGATCTACTTTTTAACTTTCTTTCTATTTTAAGAGTTGCATACGAAAAATGACTCACACAATCGCCGTTTTTATTAGTTCATCCACTACGGAACTCGCGAATGCTTTCTATGCAGCGCAGGGAATGATCTTTGATAGGGGACTGGATGGCGAGACCTTCTTCTTCGAGCTGCGAGAAAAACCATCTATGCTAATCCGACTTGAAGCGGCAGGATACTTCAAGCCTGAGGAAAAGCCCGTCTGGGATATGCATAGCATTACCGAGCATGGAGTTACACTTTATCTTTGTAACATGGAGGCTGGTGATGGATATTTCTATATTCCATTTTCCAATATCCTCGCAGTTCATACAGTATCTGACGGATGGCTACAGGACGTTCGGAAATGCAATGCAATACGTATTCCTTAGGTTTATGTAAAAAAGTCGTTGCAGTGGACTGCCCTGGCTTCAGTAGGCATTACGGCCTACCTCCTCCGCCTGCATCCTCACCGCCCGTATTCCGATAAAAATTGAGACGCCCAAGCAAGCTTCATGGAAGAAAAAGCAACATCCAGCCTTGCAATAGCGGTTCCAACAAGACTTTTGAAAAAATATCCGGTTTTCGGCGGGAGCAGGCGGTAACCGTGGTGCTATACATTCAGGCAGTCATATGACTGCTCATCAGTGATATGACCCATGGAGCAACTCCTCTCCACCAAGGCCTTGGCCGCCATGCTCGGCATCGCCGAGCAAACCATCTACAACCGCCACTCAATTGGTGGTGACCTTCCCCCCGCCATCAAATTGGGGCATTTGCTGCGCTTCCGGGCCTCCGATGTCGGCACCTGGATCGATGCCAAGTGCCAACCCAAGACTACCCCGCTCACGCCTCCCCTTCTGTCCGCCATGCCAAAGCGGCGCGGTCGGCCGACCAAGGCAGAGCAGGTCGCTGCGCGACGCGCTAGCTGACCTAACAACTCGGCGCCACCAAATGAATCGCCCCGGCGGGAACCGGGACGGGATGCGCCAATGGCGCGGCTGTACTCACTCACCAAATGAGTATAGGCGCGGAACTCAATCACCCGCCGCGCAGCGCGGAGGACATATTTCGTTGCAGTACAGAGGGCACAGCTAATCAGCTGACGCGGCACACGCACGGAGTGTGCCCTTGTCTCAACCCCTACCGGCCAACCATCAATCGGCCCGCGGCTCAATGCCCGCAGCGCGACGCGCTGAACTTGTCAAAAAGAACGAAACAAGTACGTCACTCGCCCTCCGGAAACGGAAAAAAGCGGCGCGAAAGAAGCTCAAACAGACCATCAAAGAGCAATGGCGCTATGCAAAAGCCAACAACTTGCGCGCGGTAGCGGTCACGCTGACCTTTGCGGACAACGCGCGATTCACGACCACGCGCATCAGTGCCTTCCTGAACAAGCTGCGCCGCGCCCTAAAGCGCAAAGGCCACGGGTTGCCCTACGTTTGGACCCTCGAACGCGAAGGTAGATTGCACTACCACCTGCTGCTGTGGCTGCCACGGGATTTCAAATTTGCCCCGGAAAAGCTGAAGAAATGGTGGTCGTGGGGCAGCACCTGGGTGGGCAGTTGTCGCAGCCCAAGCGCGTGGGGGCGCTATATCGCCAAGTTCGACAGCACCGCCAAGCTGCCTAAAGGTGCACGTATCCACGGCGCAGGGGGCATGGATGAAGAAGGAAAAACAGCGGTGTTGCGTGCTGCCTTGCCGCGCTGGCTACTACCGCTGCTTCCGGTAAGTCAACGCGCACGTCGCTGCCCGGGCGGTGGCTGGGTGGACGCCGAAACGGGCGTCATCCATCGTTCCCCCTACAAATGGACGCCCTGGGGACCAAAACTCATTAGCGTTAGCCAGCCATCTTTCATATCTCCGTAGGCGGTCTCACGCTTGAGCAGGTGGAATGGCACCTCGCGGGCAGCGTCTTTGGCGTTGTTCTTATTGACCCAGTCGGGATATGGCATGTGGCGCGCCTTTAGGCAGAAAAAGCGAAGGCATTGTTGTAACCGGAGCAGCCTGCACACTATCCGAACAGCACCAGCCGTTCCCCGTGACAAATCTTCTGGAGGTAGAAGAGCTGCGGCAGCGGCCCCGTGTGGCCCAGTTGGCGGGCGGCCTGACACAGCGCCCAAGATTGGGCCCGCACCCCATGAAATCCGGGTTGCCGGGCGATGCGCTCAAGCGTCTCTGCGAGGGCCCCGTAGTTGCGCCGGCCAGCCTGAAAGGCTACGAATGCATGCAACTCGGCCATCTCCTGCTTCGGCCGCCGCCAGGTCCAAGCAGTCCTGCCTCGCGCTTCGTGACGGACCAACTCATAACCCAGCCACCTCAGCCGTGGCCTCTCACAGACCTGCTTCAAGGTCTCACCTTCCAAACCCGCGCCATCGGTCACAAGCAGCAGCCATCCCACCTGCCCGGCCCCCTCAGGCCAATACATCACCAGCACGGCGTTTGCCAGCCCCTTCTTCTTCCGGGTAAGGCGTTGCGCCGGTGAGCAGCCAATGCCGTACAGCGCGTGGAACTTGTTGGCGAGCGCTTCGGCTTTGGCGGCTTTCACGGTGCCGCAGGTGTAGCGGTGATAGCCCTTCGGCACGCTGTCGAGAACTCGGGCCAGGGCGGCGGTCTTGCTGCGCGCGATCGGGGTAGAAGCAGGCATGAAAATTCCGGGTTGAACGTGATACCCGGTATAGCGCGATGCCGCGTGATTGCAGTGTGATGCACGTGCGGCGCAGCCGCACATAATGATGTTCCGTGCAGAGCACGGAGAAACAACGCTATACGCCAATAGGTAAGACGTGTTTGCAAGGGCAGGCAACCAGGCGAGAGCTTGGATGACTCGCATGCACGGTGGTCTGCGCCATGCGTCTTCTCGTTGAGGACGCATCGCGCAGACCGCCAACTGCAAATCACACACATGTCGAAAGACACGCGAAGGGGCGCCAACCCTTCGCACACTGCCTTAGCTGCATGCCGGGTAACGCTGGCTGGTGCGGCTGAAACGGGCGCTGGTGGCAGACATGCCACCTTCGACCCAATCCGCCTCGCGGCGGTGTTGGGCGACACGGAAACGGGAACTGCGGTAACGCAGACCAACCCTGTTGATACGTGAACCGGTGCAAATCCGGATTCTGGGGCGTTTGAAAACGAACGGCGCGACAGAAACCGCGCGTGTGGGCTGCTGAGGGCGTAGAAATGCGTCAGGCCGCTGAGGGGAAACCTGGAAGCGGTGGCACCTCCGTAATGGGAGGGTCGCTGGATAGCTTAAGCACGTAACTAGGGGTGTGAGTCCCCTTTATCGCGGTAAGAAACCTTGGCTACGCCCCGCTTGGGGTGATTCATTGATGACGGTTCAAAGGCGGGTAAGCGCCTGCTATGGAACATCGAGGCGCCGAAACCGGGCAACCGGGTAAGCGTATGCGATGCCTTTGAACCAGAGATGACGTATGCCGAAATCGTGGTTTCGACACGATCAGCTAACGTGGGAATCTCTGACGGCCGATGGACCGGGGTGGCACCCGGGATGGCGCAAGAGAGGGAGCGGCGGAGAGTAGAGTCTGAGCGAACTTCGAGACCTAATCAGTCAAGAGGCGAGCAAACCGGGCGACCGGTACTCGAAAACTGCCAGCGGTGGAAATTGTGTGTGACCCCGCAAGGGGAAGGGCTTGGCGGCCCGTTGTAGCGATGTGCCATCCCTCCCGCTTGGCGGCGGGGGGGATGAACTCTGGCCTTGGCGGGTCAGATAGCGAGGCGAGGCAACTTATCGTCGGAATATCTCAATACAAGACCGGGCATCATGCTCGATGCCCGGTCTTTCTCCTCAAGGACCTTCAACATTGCGGCCTGCATCATGCGGCCGCTCGCACCGCAGCAACCAGCTCGTCGGCGGTTGGGTTGTAGTAGCGCATGGCCATTTGTAGGGTCCGCCATCCAAAAACCTTGGCCAAAGTCGTTTGAGGCATCGTTGGTGCCAACCTCGATGCGGCTTCATGCCGCAGGTCATGAAAGCACAAGCCAACGATACCGGCACGCTCACACGCCCTTCTGAAGGCCGCCCCCAGACCATTTGAATCGTGGAACTTCGTCACTCGTCCACCATGAAGCGGACGCGGCAAGGATTGAAGCGCCGCTTCCGCGACTTCAGAAAGCGGCACGATACGGTCATCGCCGTTTTTGGTCATGGACAGTCGAATAACATGGTTGCGCAGATCGATTTGCGCCCATGTCAACTCAGCGATTTCACCGCGACGCATACCCGTTTCAATCGCGAGCGTGATGCACACATCCAGGCTGTCGGTACGTCCCGCCTTGGCCGCAGCAAGAAGGCGAGCCTCCTCGTCCCCTTCAAGCCGGCGCTCTCGGCCCTTGGGCGCTTTAGGCTTGCGGATATGTGTGATGGGGTTCTCGACCGGAATGGACCAGTCCCGTTTGGCCACGTTGAATACTGCAGATATCAGGGACAGCTCCAGCTGAACCGTTTTGGGCCCAACAGACTTAAGGCGCTCATCGCGATAACTGGCGAAGTCGACGCTACGAAGCGTCGCCAAGGGGCGACTTGCTAGAGGGTGGCGCTGCCATTGCCTGAGCCGACTATTTTCGGCGCACCAGCCACGTTTTTCAGGCGTGACCTCTTGCCGGTAACGCTCAAGCAACTCCGCGAAAGTGGTTTGCTCGGCTTCGCTACGGTCGACAAATGTGCCGCGGCGCATGTCGGCCTCGATTTGGCGAGCCCAGTCTTCAGCATCGCGCTTGGTCTCGAGGGTATGGGTTTGGGTGGGAAAGCCCTTGCGGCGGACTTGGGCCTGGTACTGGTGGGGGCCGCGCTTGCTGATGGTTGCCATCTTCCTGCTCCAAGTGGTGGAGCAAGGGTATAGTTTCGGGCGCAGCAAGCATTGCTGCAGTAACCCTAGCGAATTCGATAAGCCCTTGATTTCATTCGCGAGAAAAAGGCTTGAGACCGCTCCCCGCATCGAGTGCTGCAAATTTGCTGCAAAAACTCGAAAAAATGAAACGAAAAAGGGCTCGCCGAATTCGGCAAGCCCTTGATTTTATGCTGGTTGCGGGAACAGGACTCGAACCTGTGACCTTCGGGTTATGAGCCCGACGAGCTGCCAACTGCTCCATCCCGCGACAGAGAAGCCAGTATATGTCGCGCCCTTTCTAGTGTCAACACCTATTGGCACATATTTTGCGTATGCCGCCAAACACCTGCCACGCCTCAGTCGCGCAACTTGATCAGGGTCGATTTGAGCTCGGTGTATTTATCCAGCGCGTGCAGGGATTTGTCGCGGCCGTTGCCCGATTGCTTGAAGCCGCCAAACGGCAAGTTCTGGTCGCCGCCTTCTTCATAGCAGTTCACCCACACGGTGCCGGCACGCAATTTGCGGGCGGCAAGATGCGCGGTGGCCAGATCACGCGTCCACACCGCGGCGGCAAGGCCGTAGTCGCTGTCGTTGGCAATGGAGAGCGCCTCGTCCAGCGTGTCGAATACGATCAGCGCGCACACCGGGCCGAAGATTTCCTCGCGCGCCAGCCGGTGATGTGGCGCGACTTCAAATAGCGTCGGCTCGATATAGAGCCCGGTCTCGGTCAGTTTGGCCTCGCCACCGGCCAGCAAGGTCGATTCCTTGCGGCCTGCGTCGATATAGCCGAGCACCTTGTCGTACTGGGTCTGGTCGACGATGGCGCCCATGCGCGTCTCCGGGTCGAGCGGATCTCCCGGCACGTAACGGTGGCCAGCCTCGATCAAGGCGGCGAGAAACGCCGGGTAGACCTCGCGCTGCACCAGCACGCGCGAGCCGGCCGAACACATCTCGCCCTGGTTATAGAAAACCCCATCGGCCGCGGCCCTGGCCGCAGCGTGCACATCCGGACAATCGGCGAGGACGATATTCGGCGATTTGCCGCCCAGCTCCAGCCAGGTGCGTTTGAGGTTCGATTGCGCAGCGCACTGCATGATCTGTCTGCCAACGGCGGTCGAGCCCGTAAAGCTGATGCAATCCACATCCATATGCAGCGCAAGCAGTCTGCCGGTTTCGCTGCCGCCGGGGAGCACATTGAACACGCCAGCGGGAATGCCGGCCTCGCTCGCCAGTGCGGCAATGCGGATCGCGGTCAGCGGCGATTTTTCCGAGGGTTTGAGGATCACCGAGTTGCCGGCGGCCAGCGCCGGGGCGAATTTCCAGCTGGCCATCAGCAAGGGGAAGTTCCACGGCACCACCGCCGCGACGACGCCTAGCGGCTCGCGCGTCACCATGCCGAGCAGATTGCCGGCAACCGGTACCACCTCGCCACCGACCTTGTCGATCGCCTCGGCAAACCACTGGACGCAGTACGCGGCACCGGCAACATCAACACCAAGCGCGTCACTGATCGGTTTGCCGGTATCGAGCGTCTCCAGCAGCGCCAGCTCGTCCGCATTGGCGCGCAGCAGCCCGACGAAGCGTAGCAGCACCTGCTTGCGCTCGAGCGGCGAGCGATCGGCCCAGCGGCCGTCGTCAAACGCCGTCCTTGCCGCAGCCACTGCGGCATCGACCTCGGCCGCACCGCACGCGGCTATCCGCGCCAGCGTCTGCCGGTTGGCCGGATTCACCGTGGGGAAGGTCGCCGCAGTGCCCAGATAGCCGCCATTGATATAGGCCCGGCCCTCGAACACTTGCGCGGCAGCGAGGGCTTGCCAGTCGGAATACGTCAACAGGCGCATCATTTCTCCGTTTGCTTGGCTGGCGTCCGCGCGCTCATGCAGATCAAGCGATGGGATTGCGGCAGTCAGGCCATCACGTCGGTAAGTGGCATCGCCGGCAGGTGCTCATAAGGAAATCAAAATACCCGCGCCCTAACTTGTCAATTATTTTTCGCGTGGCTTAGACTGGAATTCAGCCCGCTATGGCGGCCAGGCAGATCGCCCCACCCGCTTGATGCCGGGCCGCGATTCAACACTGCGAAAAGAATGAATGGCGAGGCGCCAACCGACGCCCTGCCGGATCCCCACCGAGGCGTGCCGCGCGCGGACCGCGCAGCCGATAAAACGCATGGCCCTTCCCGTCATAGGCATTCCCTGCTGCCGCTGGTGGCTGAATGACAAGCAGTTCTTCCATCTGGTCACCGAGAAGTACATCGAAGCGGCCAGAGGCGCCGGCGGCTTGCCACTCCTGATCCCGGCCCTCGGCGACGCCTGCGCGCCGGACGAGATCCTGGCCCATGTCGACGGCTTGTTGCTGACCGGCAGCCCGTCGAATATCGAACCGCATCATTACGGCGCGGCCGCCATCGCCGGCGACTTCAACGACCCTCACCGCGATGCGACCACACTGCCGCTGGTTCGCGCCGCCATTGCGCTGGGCGTACCGGTGCTCGGCATCTGCCGCGGCTTTCAGGAGATGAATGTCGCCTTCGGCGGCACGCTGCATCAACAGCTGCACGATCAGCCCGGCATGCTCGACCACCGTGAACTCAAGGGCAGCATGGACGTGATGTATGACGTCGCCCACGACGTCACGCTCGTCGAAAACGGGCTACTGCACAGGCTGTCGGGCCAGCGTGCCGCGCGGGTCAATTCACTGCACAAACAGGGCATCGCCACGCTCGGCGCCGGACTGGTAGCCGAAGCATGGGCGCCGGACGGCTTGATCGAGGGCTTTCGCGTTGAGAACGCTCGCGCCTTCGCGCTGGCGGTGCAGTGGCACCCCGAATGGCGCTACCGCGACAACCCGTTCTCGCTGGCGCTGTTCACCGCTTTTGGCGCCGCTTGCGAAGCGCACCGACTGGCCCGGCCGTAACGCCAAGGAGACAAGCATGAGCGTACTGAGCGACTGGCTGCGGGAAAACCGGATCACCGAAGTCGAGTGCATCACGCCGGATTTCACCGGTATCGCCCGCGGCAAGATCGTGCCGCGCGAGAAATTCAGCGAAGAAGAAGGCATGCGCCTGCCGCAGGTCGTGCTGGTGCAGACGGTCACCGGTGAATACGCCGAGCACATCGTTCCCGATACCGATCCGGACATGGTGCTGTTGCCAGACCCCAGCAGCATCCGGCTGGTGCCGTGGGCCAAAGACCCGGTGGCGCAGGTGATTCACGACTGCTTTTATCACGACGGCCGGCCGGTCGAAATGTCGCCACGGCATGTGCTGCGGCGCGTGCTGCAACTGTATGAGGCCAAAGGCTGGGAGCCGGTCGTCGCGCCGGAAATGGAGTTCTACATCGTCGACGTGAACGTTGATCCCGATCTGCCGCTACAGCCACCGGTCGGGCGCACCGGGCGACCCGAAACCGGCCGCAAGGCGTATTCGATCGACGCGGTGAACGAGTACGACGATCTGTTCGAAGACGTCTACGACTATTGCGACGCGCAGCATCTGCAAATCGATACGCTGATCCACGAAGTGGGTGCCTGCCAGATGGAGATCAACTTCCTGCATGGCAAGGCGCTTGATCTGGCCGATCAGGTCTTCCTGTTCAAGCGCACGGTGCGCGAGGCGGCGATTCGCCACAATATGTACGCGACCTTCATGGCCAAGCCGATGGAAAACGAACCCGGCTCGGCGATGCACATTCATATGAGCGTGATCGATCAGGCGACCGGCAAGAACGTGTTCTCCAACGACGATGGCAGCGCGAGCGAGGTGTTCCATCAGTGCATCGGCGGCATGCAGAAGTATTTCCCGCAACTGATCGCGCTGTTCGCCCCCTATGTGAACAGCTATCGGCGACTGGTACGCCACACCGCCGCGCCGATCAATGTGCAATGGGGCCTGGACAACCGCACTTGCGGCATCCGCGTGCCGCACTCGACCCCGGCGGCAAGGCGGATCGAAAACCGCATCCCCGGCGTCGATTGCAATCCCTACCTCGTACTGGCCGGAACACTGGCTGCGGCGTATCTGGGCATTGCCGAACAGCTCGCCCCGACGCCGGCACTCGACGGCAACGCCTACGGTCTGCCCTTCGCCTTTCCACACGGGCTTGACGATGCGATTGCCGTGTTCGGCAACAGCCCGGCACTGGCCAGCGTACTGGGGCAGGAGTTCATCACCGCCTACTGTGCGGTCAAGCAAGCCGAATACCTCGAATACGCCCGCGTCATCAGCCCGTGGGAGCGTCGCCACCTGTTGCTGTTCGTTTGATCGCGCCCGTTGGCGCCTCAGGAGCAAAGTCATGTCCGAATCCAGTGCCGGCTGGGACAAACGCCGCCTAGCCGCCACGCCGCGCGGCGTCGGCCTCGCCACCACCGTGTTTGCCGAACGCGCCCGCAATGCCGAGATCTGGGATAGCGATGGTCGTCGCTATATCGACTTTGCCAGCGGCATCGCCGTGCTCAATACCGGCCACCTGCATCCTAAGGTCAAAGCCGCCGTCGCCGCGCAGCTCGAGCACTTCTCGCACAGCTGCTATCAGGTGATGCCTTACGGCGGCTATGTCGAGCTGGCCGAACGCATCAACGCGCTGGTGCCGATTGCGGCGGCGACCAAAACCTTCTTCGTGACCACCGGCGCCGAAGCGGTCGAAAATGCAGTGAAGATCGCCCGTGCACATACCGGCCGTTCGGGGGTGATCGCATTCGCGGGCGGCTTTCACGGCCGCACCATGATGACGATGGCGCTGACCGGCAAGGTGTCACCGTACAAGCTGGGCTTCGGCCCCCTACCGGGCGACGTCTATCACGCACCGTTTCCGAATGCCCTGCACCGCGTCAGTGTCGACGACGCAGTCGCCGGCTTGAACGCACTGTTCAAGTCGTCGATCGAAGCCGCGCGCGTCGCCGCCATCATCGTCGAACCGGTACAGGGCGAAGGCGGTTTCAACCCGGCGCCACTCGCATTCATGCGCGCACTACGGGCCATCTGCGATGAACACGGCATCGTGCTGATCGCCGACGAAATCCAGACCGGTTTCGGCCGTACCGGCAAATGGTTTGCGATGGAACACTACGACGTCGAGGCTGACCTGTTTACCATGGCCAAATCGCTCGGCGGCGGCTTCCCGCTTGCCGGGGTCTGCGGTCGCGCCGAGATCATGGACGCGCCGGCAGCCGGCGGACTCGGCGGCACTTACGGCGGCAGCCCGATCGGCATTGCCGCCGCGCTGGCGGTACTCGACGTCATCACTGAAGAAAAACTGTGCGAACGCGCTGAGGTGCTCGGCGGCAAAATCAAGAGGCGGCTGGCATCACTGCGAGCCGATATCCCGCAGATTGCCGAAATCCGTGGCCCCGGCGCCATGGTTGCGGTGGAATTTTTCGACGATGGCAAACCGTCGGCGGCGTTCGCGGCCAAGGTCAAAAACAAGGCGCTCGACCTCGGCCTGCTGCTGCTCAGCTGCGGCATGCATGGCAACGTCATCCGCTTTCTATGCCCGCTGACGATTGAAGATGCACTGCTCGACGAAGCGCTCGACCTGCTCGAAACCGCCATGCGTGCGTGAACCCCAAACGCCCTTGCCTCGGCATGGGTACTCAGGATCCAGACCGATGTTGAAACTGAACAACCCCGCGCTGCTGCGCCAGCAATGTCCGGTCGCCGGCGCTTGGATAAACGCCGATAGCGGCGCCACCCTCGCTGTGACCAATCCGGCCACCGGCGAGACGATCGGCAGCGTGCCGAAAATGGGCGCAGCCGAGACCCGCCGCGCCATCGAGGCCGCAAAGACGGCGATGAAGAGCTGGCAACAACGTACCGCCAAGGAACGCGCCAGCGTGCTGCGCCGCTGGTTTGAGCTGATGCTCGCCAACCAGGATGATTTGGCCGCCATTCTCACCGCCGAGCAGGGCAAACCGCTGGCCGAGGCCAGGGGCGAAATTGCCTACGGCGCCGGCTATATCGAATGGTTTGCCGAAGAGGCCAAACGCGTTTACGGCGACACCATTCCGAGCCACGGCGCGGACAAACGCCTCATCGTCATCAAGCAGCCGATCGGCGTCACCGCGGCGATCACGCCGTGGAACTTCCCGAACGCGATGATCGCCCGCAAGGTCGGCCCGGCGCTGGCGGCCGGCTGCGCGATGGTGCTCAAACCGGCATCGCAAACGCCGCTGTCGGCGCTGGCGCTGGCGGCACTGGCCTTTGATGCCGGCGTGCCGCCGGGCCTGTTCAGCGTGGTGACGGGCTCGGCCGGCGAAATCGGCGCCGAACTGAGCGGCAATCCGCTGGTCGCCAAGCTGTCGTTCACCGGCTCGACCGAAGTCGGCAAGCAACTGCTGGCGCAATGCGCGAACACGGTGAAAAGAACCTCGATGGAGCTCGGCGGCAACGCGCCCTTCGTGGTGTTCGACGATGCCGACCTCGACGCCGCGGTCGACGGTGCGATCGCCTCGAAATACCGCAATGCCGGCCAGACCTGCGTCTGCGCCAACCGGCTCTATGTGCAGGCCGGCGTGTACGACGCCTTCGCCGCCAAGCTCGCCGCCGCGGTGGCCAGGCTCAAGGTCGGCAACGGCGTCGATCCCGGCGTCACGCAAGGGCCGTTGATCGACGAAAAGGCAGTACACAAGGTCGAGGAGCACATCGCCGATGCACTCGCTCACGGCGGTGAAATCGTCATTGGCGGCCAGCGCCATGCGCTCGGGCATACCTTCTTCGAGCCCACCATCATCAAGCACGCCAACGCCCGCATGAAACTCGCGCGCGAGGAAACCTTCGGTCCGCTCGCCCCGCTGTTCCGCTTCGAGACCGAGGCCGAGCTGATCGCGCAAGCCAACGACACCGAGTTCGGCCTCGCCAGCTATTTCTACAGCCGCGACATCGGCCGCATCTGGCGCGTTGCCGAAGCGCTCGAGTACGGCATGGTCGGCATCAATACCGGGCTGATCTCGACCGAGGTCGCGCCGTTTGGTGGCGTCAAGCAATCGGGCTTGGGCCGCGAGGGTTCGCACTACGGCATCGACGATTACCTGGAGCTCAAATACCTGTGCCTGGGCGGCCTTGATCGCTAACCCCCGAATCGAAGAGTCCACCATGAAGACTTCGGCCTTCACGCCACACGCCTCATCGTATTACGCCGCCACCACCAACTCGCAGCCAGCGCGCCCGGTGCTGGCCGAACACCTGGATGTGGATGTCTGCATCATCGGCGCCGGCTACACCGGGCTCTCGGCCGGGCTGCATCTGACGGAGGCCGGCTTCAAGGTGGTGATCGTTGAGGCCGCCCGTGTCGGCTGGGGCGCATCGGGCCGCAATGGCGGGCAAATCGTCAATTCGTACTCCCGTGATCTTGATGTCATCGAAGCGCGCTACGGCGCCGATACCGCCGGTGCACTCGGCGCCATGGCATTTGAAGGCGGCAGGATTATCCGCGAGCGCATCGCCCGGTATAGCATCGATTGCGTCCTGAAGAACGGCGGCGTATTTGCCGCGATCACACCGGGCCATTTCACGCACCTGCAAAAGCAGAAAGCATTGTGGGAGCGCTATGGCCACACGCAATTGCAATTGCTTGATGCAAACGCAACGCGCCAAATCGTGGCAAGCGACCGCTACCACGGTGCGCTACTGGATATGAGTGCTGGCCACCTCCACCCACTAAACCTGGCACTCGGTGAGGCGGCGGCATTCGAATCACTCGGCGGCCGGATTTTCGAGGATACGCCCGCGATCAGGGTCGAGCGCCGTTTTCGGCCCATCGTCCACACCCCGCAGGGTTCGGTAACGGCGAATTTCGTGATCGTCGCCGGCAACGCCTATCTCGGCAATCTGGTGCCCGAACTCGCAGCCAAATCCATGCCTTGCGGCAGCCAGATCGTCGTCACCGAACCGCTCGGCGCCTTGGCCGATAAGCTGCTACCGCAGGATTACTGCATCGAGGATTGCAATTACCTCCTCGACTACTACCGGCTCACCGAGGACAAACGGCTGCTATTCGGCGGCGGCGTCGTTTATGGCGCGCGCGACCCGGCACATATCGAGGCGATCATCATACCCAAGCTGCTGAAAACCTTTCCCCAGCTGGCCAACATCAAGATCGACTACGCGTGGACCGGTAACTTCCTGCTCACGCTATCGCGGCTGCCACAGATGGGGCGGCTCGATCACAACATCTATTACTCACAAGGCTGCAGCGGCCACGGGGTCACCTTCACCCACCTCGCCGGCAAGCTCTTGGCCGAAGTATTGCAGGGGCAAGCGACACGCTTCGATGCCTTCGCCAAGCTGCCGCACCTGCCCTTTCCCGGCGGGCGATTGCTGCAGGTGCCGTTCACCGCGATCGGTGCCTGGTATTACGATCTGCGCGACCGGCTCGGCCTCTGAACGCAAAATGCCTCGGCCAAAGGCCGAGGCATTTTGAAGAAAGCATTCCGGGCAAATCCGTCTTCGAACCCGCTCTGCCGATCCGCTCGCGACGGCTACTCAACCAGATCCTTATAGGCAATCCATGTTGCGTGTCCCAAAAGCGGAAACAGCAGCACGAAGCCAAGCAGAAAGGTGGCAAATCCGATCGCCGTCAGCAGCACGATCAGCGCCGCCCAGACGATCATCGCCGGCAGGTTTTCGGCAACGACGCGCAAGCTGGTCATCATCGCCGTCACCGTATCGACGTCCCGATCGGCCAACATCGGAATCGATACCGCCGTCAGCGCAAACACCAGACAGGCCAGCAAAAATCCGCCAACCAGCCAAGCAATAGTGAAGCCCGCATATTCGCTCAGCAGCGATGCATAAAAGTTGTGCAGGGTAATGGCCTCGCCGCCGTAAAACAGCGCAAACAGAATGGCCGACACCCGCTCCCAGGCGATGGCAATCATGAACAGCACCACACCGAAATAGGCGAGTTGACTGGCGTTTTTCAGCAGATCCTTGATCGACTGCACAAAGGATGTCGGTCTACCTTCTTCGCGCTCACTAGTGAGTTCATAAATGCCCGCGGCCCCAAGCGGTGCAAGGAGCAGAAAACCGGTGATCGATGTGGTGAACAGATGCGGATATTGCGAGGCCAGTGACAAGACCAGCCAGCCCAGCAGGGTGATCAGTGCACCATGCGCAAGGCTGGGTGCTGGGTGAGTGGCCAAATCCTGCCAGCCACGGGAAATCCACGAAAATGCCCGAAAGGTATTGACCTTACGGGTTCGCGGCAACGTGAAATGATCGTCCAGCCCGTTCAGATGCAAATCCATGATGCCCCCTTGCTGCTTGCATGCAGTCTTCCATCGGTATCCATTCGATGTAGTCAATCGCACAGCACTTACGATAGCCAGCCCGATGAGTGGTCACTTTTAAACGGTCACACGCTGTTTATCTTTCTTGTCTCTGCGATTTTCTTTGCTAGTTTTAAAAGCAAACATCGATACACCGGCAAGCTGATCGGTTTGCAAACGGTGTGATATCGCCAGGGAGGGTAACCATGCGTGCATCGCGCACCACGGCCGTATTGGCCTGTGCATCGGCATTGCGCAGCGCCACGGCTGCAGATAGCCGCATCAGCTTCCAGCCGCCGCAAACGCTGATTGCGCAAGACATCTCTGATTTGCACACCTGGATCATGATCGTGATCGTGGTGATCTTCGTCGCGGTGTTCAGCGTTATGTTCTACGCGATTTTCCGTCATCGCAAATCGCTGGGGCACAAGGCGCTGCCTTTCCATGAGAACACCACCGTCGAAGTGCTCTGGACCGTCATTCCTGCGCTGATCCTCGCCGTTATGGCCTGGCCCGCGGCCAAGGTGGTGCTGGCGCAAAAAGACAGCCGTGGCGCCACCATCACCATCAAGGCGACCGGTTACCAGTGGTTCTGGGGGTACGACTACGTCGACTACGGCTTTGGCTACAAGAGCAAGCTCGCGACGCCGCGCAAGGAGATCGACAACTACCAAACCGCCGGTAGCGCCAAGAATCCGAATTACCTGCTTGAAGTCGACGAGCCGCTGGTGGTGCCGGTCGGCCAGAAGGTACGCATCCTCACCACCAGCAACGACGTGATTCATTCATGGGCGATGCCGGCCTTCGGCGTCAAACAGGATGCGATTCCGGGCTTCATCCGCGACACCTGGTTCAAGGCCGAGCGCGAAGGCACTTTCCGTGGCCAGTGTTCGGAGTTGTGCGGCCAGGATCACGGCTTCATGCCCATCGTCGTCAAGGTTGTCAGCGCGGCCAAGTTCCAGGATTACGTGTCGCAAAAACAGGCTAGCGCCAAGGCCATGGCCGACGATCCGAACAAAATCTGGACCCGCGACGATCTGGTTGCCCGCGGCAAGAAGGTCTACGAAGCAAATTGCCTGGCCTGTCATCAAGCAACGGGCATGGGCACTGGCCCCTTCCCGTCGCTGGTGAACTCGAAGATCACCACCGGCCCGGTGCAAGCGCACCTCGGCATCGTGCTGCAAGGCAAGAACGCCATGCCTGCGTGGCCAGGGCTCTCCGACACCGAAATTGCCGCTGTGATCACTTACGAGCGCAACCATTTCAACCACGTCGGCGATCTGCTGCAACCCAAAGACGTGAAGCTTGCCCGCAAGTAGGCCGGCGATAACCCATGCGACGGAGATCCACATGACCGCCTCGACCGAAACCCTGCACCTGCAGCATGCGGATCACCAGGCGCACGCCGGGGCCGAAGGCTGGCGGCGCTGGCTATGCGCGACCAACCACAAGGATATCGGCACGCTGTATCTGTGGTTCTCGTTCACGATGTTCGTGCTCGGTGGCGTCATGGCGCTGGGTATCCGTGCCGAGCTGTTCAAGCCGGGGCTGCAATTCTGGCAACCGGAGCTCTTCAACCAGCTGACGACACTGCACGGCATCATCATGGTGTTCGGCGCGATCATGCCGGCGTTTACCGGTTTGGCGAACTGGATGTTGCCGCTGATGCTAGGCGCGCCCGACATGGCATTCGCGCGGATGAACAACTGGAGCTTCTGGTTGCTGCCGCCCGCGGCGGCACTACTGGTCATCTCGCTGTTCGTCCCGGGCGGTGCGCCCGCTGGCGGCTGGACGCTGTATCCACCGCTGTCGATCCAGGCCGGCATGGGCATGGATCTGGCGATCTTCGCCATTCACCTGCTGGGCCTGTCGTCGATCATGGGTTCGATCAACATCGTCACCACGGTGCTGAACATGCGCGCACCGGGGATGACGCTGCTGAAAATGCCCATGTTCGCGTGGACCTCGCTGGTTACCGCCTACCTGTTGATCGCAGTGGCACCGGTGCTCGCCGGTGCGGTCACCATGCTGCTGACCGACCGTCATTTCGGTACGAATTTCTTCAAGGCCGCCGGCGGCGGTGATCCGGTGCTGTTCCAGCACATCTTCTGGTTTTTCGGCCATCCCGAGGTCTACATCATGGCGCTGCCGGCGTTCGGCATCGTCAGCCAGATCCTGCCGACCTTCTCCCGCAAGCCGCTGTTCGGTTATGTGTCCATGGTCTACGCGGTGTGCTCGATCGCCATCCTGTCATTCATGGTCTGGGCTCACCACATGTTCGCGGTCGGGCTGCCGGCAACGGCACAATTGTTCTTCATGTTCATGACCATGCTGATCGCGGTGCCGACCGGCGTGAAGGTGTTCAACTGGATCGCGACGATGTGGGAAGGCGAAATGAGCTTCGAAACGCCGATGCTGTTCGCGATCGGCTTCGTCTGCCTGTTTACCGTTGGCGGCTTCTCCGGCCTGGTGTTGTCGATCGCACCGATCGACATCCAGATGACCGACACCTATTACGTCGTCGCCCACTTCCACTACGTGCTCGTCGCCGGCGCGCTGTTCAGCCTCTTCGGCGCAACCTATTACTGGCTGCCGAAGTGGAGCGGCTATATGTACAACGAAAGGCTCGGCAAACTGCACTTCTGGTGGTCGATGATCTGGTTCAACGTCACCTTTTTCCCAATGCATTTTCTCGGTCTTGCCGGCATGCCGCGACGGATTCCGGATTACCCGCTGCAGTTCACCGACTTCAACAGCGTCGCCAGCATCGGCGCCTTCTGTTTCGGCCTTGGTCAGCTGCTGTTTCTCTACAACGTGATCAGCACCATTCGTGGCGGCGTCGGCAAGGCACCGGCCAAGCCGTGGGAGGGCGCGCATACCCTGGAATGGGAAGTCGCCTCGCCGGCACCACACCACACCTGGGAAAGCCCGCCGGACGAAGCGCTGGTGAAAAAGGGCCTGCGCGCTCAATCACTGGAACACGATCATGAGTAGGAACACCCGCACCGCACTGCTGCTTGCCGCGGTCGCGCTGGCATTCTTCATTGCCGTGATCATCCGCCAAGTCATGTACGGGTTGCCGGGATGAACGCCGTCGCACAGGGCAATCGGCGCATCGCCATCCGGCTGGGCCTGGTCGCGGCGCTCATGTTCAGCTTCGGCTATGTGTTGGTGCCGTTTTACGACGTGCTATGCAAAGCACTCGGCCTCGATCAGGCCCGCCCCGAGTTTGCCACCGCAACGGCCACCGCCCTGCGGCTGGAGTTCGACACCAATGTCGCGGCTGGCCTGCCAGTGACAATCGAAACCCTCGACCGCGTCGTGGCGGCCAAGGCTGGCGGTATCGTCAAGGCACGGTTCCGGATTGCCAACACCAGTGGTGAGGCGCTGACGATACGCGCGATTCCGAGCTTCGCGCCCGTGCGCGCGGCCGGGCTGCTGCAAAAGCTCGAATGCTTCTGTTTCGATGCGCTCAAGCTCGCTGCCCACGAAACACGCGATGTCACCGTGGTGCTAGTGGTGGCGCAAACGCTGCCGGAAGAACTCGGCGCGGCCACGCTTTCCTACACACTGCAACCCGCATGAAGGCGGCAATCAAGGCGGTACTGGCCGGCTTCTTCGGCGTACGGAGCAGAAAAATGGCCGAATCGGCCAAGCTTAAACCGGGGGCCGTGATCGCAACCGCGCTCATCGTCGCGCTGGTGATGATCCTGTTGATCCTGCTGCTGGTTCGCGTGCTGGTGGCAAGCCAAGGAGGTGGATGATGAACGTCGAACACGGAGTTCACGACGCGCACTACTTTGTACCCGCGCCGTCACGCTGGCCCATCGTCGGTTCGCTGGCGCTGTTCCTGATGGCACTGGGCGCCGCGTTCTGGATCAACAAGGTACCCGGCGGCAACTGGTCGTTGCTGGCCGGTACGCTGGTGCTGATCTGGATGCTGTTCGGCTGGTTTGGCGACGTGATCCGCGAATCGCAAGCCCATTCCTACGGCCTCCAGGTCGATCACTCGTTCCGCTGGGGGATGAGCTGGTTCATTTTTTCCGAGGTGATGTTCTTTGCCGCGTTTTTTGGTGCGCTGTTCTATACCCGGATGATTTCAGTGCCGGAGCTCGGCTTTTTCTCAAGTACCCACGAGCTGCTCTGGCCTGGCTTTGCCGCCAATTGGCCCGCAGCGACGGCTCCCAGGCTCGACGCGCCCTATCAAGTCATGGGCGCGCTCGGTATCCCGGCGATCAACACCGCCATCCTGCTCAGCTCTGGTGTGACGCTGACCTGGGCGCACTGGGGCATGGTTGAAAACCGCCGCACCCATCTCAAGCTCGGCCTCGCACTCACGGTGCTCCTTGGCGTGATTTTTCTCTTCTTACAGGCTTACGAGTACCACCACGCCTGGGAGAACATGGGGCTGACACTCGCATCCGGCGCCTACGGTGCGACGTTCTACATGCTGACCGGCTTTCACGGCATGCATGTGCTGGTTGGCACCATCATGCTGGCAACGATGCTCATCCGGGTGTTGCGCGGCCATTTCAGCGTGCAGCACCACTTCGGTTTCGAAGCCGCTGCTTGGTACTGGCACTTTGTCGACGTCGTCTGGTTGCTGCTGTTCGTACTCGTCTACTGGCTGTAGCGATTACACCCCGTTCGGCTGCCACCACCCCAGGTAAAAACCAAGTAGCAGCATGACAAACAACGCCACCGACAAGGCAACCCGCAGTGTCAGCGAGCGCACCAGTTTCGGCGATCCGGCCGGACCGCGAACCAGTTGCAGCATGGCGCGGCCGAGCACCAGCACGATGACGAGCAATAAGGCGATGACGACGAGCTTCATGGGTTCCCCTGCACTGGCAACGATACAGCCTGACACTAGCATAGGTCGGCGCCGCACGGCGTTGCTCGGACTGGGCACGCTGGTGTTGCTGACCTTCGTACTCGGCGCATGGCAATGCCAGCGTGGCCTTGCCAAGCTGCGTCTTGCCGCAGCAGCAAGCAGCGCCCACCAACAACCGCTCCGAAACTGGGACGGTGGCACACTGCCAGCGCCAGGCCAGCGGCTACGCCTGGACGGCAACTGGTTGCCGGCTCTCACCCTGCTGATCACGCCACGCTCACGCCAAGGCCAAAGTGGTGCCGAGGTCGTCACGCCATTTCGCTTGCATAACGGTTCGCTGCTGCTGATCAACCGTGGCTGGCTTGCCGCCGGCAAAGCACTACCGCCCTTGCCGGCGGTGCAGCCCACGGTCGAGATGGCCGCCTGGCCACGCTTCATCACCCTCGGACCCACACCGCCCGAAGCCAATCGTTTCCAGCATGTCGACCCAGCCGCCTTTGCCCGCTGGGCCAACGCGTCACTCCCGGTCGCCTATGCTTATGCGCTCAACGCCGACGGCCTCATCGTCGACGTACCGCACGCCTATCTCAATGCCGATCGCCATTTTGCCTACATGGCCAGCTGGTGGGGTATGACACTCGCCGGCGCGCTGCTGTGGTGGCGCTTTCGCAGAGGTACACGATGAATCGTCAACAATACGGTCGCAGGGTACTGATCGCGCTCTTCGCGCTCGCCGCCTTGCCGATTGCAGCCGCACAGTTCGCTTATGACTACTTGCGTCCGGACGGCGGGCAAAGCTTCGGTGAACTGATCGCCCAACCCGTCGCCACTCATGCATCCCGCTGGCGGCTCGCGGCGGTCGGTGCCGACAATTGCGGTGCGCAGACGCAGGCGCTGCTGTTCTCGGCCGGGCAACTGCAGCGTGCGCAGGGCGAAGCCTCACGCCGTCTGGTCGCCACAACGACAGCGCCTTGCACATCGGCCGCAGTGCTCGCGACACACCCTCTGCTCGCGGCACCCGGCCTGTACCTGATCGATCCGAGCGGCAACGCAGTGCTGCGCTACCGCCCCGACCAGCTCGCCGACGATGCCGGACGCCGACGGGCGCTGCAGGAGATCGGCAAGCTGCTGAAACAGAACCGCAGGCTTGGCGACACATGGCAAAACACCTGAATATGGCGCGCTGGCTGTTGTTGTTGACGCTGATCTGGACACTGGTGCTGGTGATGCTCGGCGCCTGGGTGCGGCTATCCGACGCCGGTCTCGGCTGCCCGGACTGGCCCGGTTGCTATGGCCGCATCACCCCACCCGAGGCCGCACACGACATCGCTCATGCCGAGCGGGCTTTCGGTGGCGAGGTCGATCCGTCCAAGGGCTGGAAGGAAATGATCCACCGCTACGCCGTCGGCGGTTATGGCGTGCTGATGCTACTGGCTTGCGCAGCCTTATGGCGGCAACGCCACCGCGATGCCATCCCCGCCTTGCTGATCCTTGCGCCCTTGGTGGTGCTGGTGTTTCAGGCCCTGCTTGGCATGTGGACGGTCACGCTGAAACTGATGCCCATCGTTGTCACCGCCCACTTGCTCGGCGGGATGAGTCTGATCGCGCTGCTCTCGGCACTGGCAGTCCGCAGCCGGCCAGCCGCCGGCTTGTCTCATGCCGGGCTGGCCCCGCTCGCCGCCACGGCGCTGCTGCTGTGCTTTGCCCAGATCGCGCTCGGCGGCTGGGTTTCCAGCAACTATGCCGCGCTGGCCTGTAACGGTTTCCCGGCCTGCCAGGGTGGCCTCGCGCCGCCAGCAGGGCTGGCCGAGGCGCTACGGCCGGATCGCGCACTAGGCCTGAGCGCCGATGGCGTCCCACTCACCATCACCCATCTGGCCGCCATCCATTGGCTGCACCGGCTGGGCGCGTTGCTGCTGCTCGTCGTCGTCGGGCTGACCGCGTGGCGCGCCCGGAGAATTGCCCCGCGGCACGCCGCGTTACTGGCGCTGTCGCTGGTCATCCAGATCGGCCTCGGTATCGCCAATGTCTTGCTATCGCTGCCGCTGCCGCTGGCCGTGCTTCACAACGGCGGTGCGGCCTTGCTGCTTATGGTCATCACTACGCTACTCGTTCGCTGCCGTCAGGAGATCCGCCATGCTGAGCCGCTCGCTCACCTTTCCTTCGCTCGCTGATTTCTGGCAACTCGGCAAACCGCGCGTCGTTGCACTGATCGTGTTCTGCGCCGCCGTCGGCTGCCTGATGGCGGTACCGCCATTGGCAGACTGGCCGCGACTCTTGATGGCGCTGATCGGTATCGGCCTCGTCGCCATGGGTGCGGCAGCGGCAAATTGCCTGTTTGAACAGGATAGAGACGCGGTGATGCGCCGTACTGCGGCAAGGCCATTGGTACGCGGCAGTGTGGGCAGCATTGAAGCCGCCCTCTACGCCACCGTGCTGACTCTCGGCGGCCTCGGCTTGTTACTGTTGTTCGCCAACCCGCTGGCAACTGGACTGACGCTGGCGACCTTCTTCGGTTACGCCGTCGTTTATACCCGCTGGCTCAAGCCGGCGACGCCACAAAACATCGTCATCGGCGGTGCGGCCGGCGCGATGCCGCCGGTGCTCGGCTGGGCGGCGGTGAGTGGCACGATTCCGGCCGAAGCGGCGGTACTGTTTCTGATCATCTACACCTGGACGCCGCCGCACTTCTGGGCGCTGGCGCTGTACCGGCGCGACGATTACGCCCGCGCCGGCCTGCCCATGTTGCCGGTCACCCACGGCCAAGCCTTCACCCGCTTATCCATCCTGCTGTACGCACTGATGCTGGCAGCCGTTGCGTTGCTGCCATTTGTCATCCGCCTCTCCGGCTGGTTCTATCTTGCCGCAGCGCTGTGGCTCAATGGCGGCTTTGTTCAACGCGCATGGCGGCTGTATCGCGACGGCGATCTCGCCAGCGACGAGCAGGCGCGCGGGCTGTTCCGCTTCTCGATCGCCTATCTGACCTGGCTGTTTGCCGCGCTGCTGGCCGACCGCTTATTGCAATGGGTACTGACGCTGGTTTGAACGTAAAAAAGCGCCCATTCGGGCGCTTTTTTACTCCGGTCAATCAAATCGACCAGTCGACAATACCGGTATACGCGGTCAGCAACACCAATAGGCCGAACGCAATCCGGTACCACGCGAAAACGATAAAGGTATGCGTGGAGATAAAGCGTAGCAGCGCCCGTACCGCGATAAACGCAAAAATGAAGGAGGCAACAAAGCCGACTGCGAAGACGCCAATGTCAGCGCTATCCAGCGCGTGGCGGAATTTCAGCAGACTGTAGATCGACGCGGCGCCCAGGGTCGGGATACCGAGAAAAAACGAAAACTCGGTCGCGGCCTTGCGCGACAGCCCGAGAAACAAGCCGCCGATAATCGTCGCGCCGGAACGGCTCGTGCCGGGGATCAGCGCCAGGCACTGCGCTAGGCCCACCAGCAGCGCATCCTTGAGACTGAGCTCATCCACCGTCTGGATGCGGATCTTGTGCTGGCGTTTTTCGGCCCAGAGGATGATCAAACCGCCAACGATAAACGCCGTCGCCACCGGGATCGGCGCGAACAGATGAATCTTGATGGTTTTGTTGAGCAGCAGCCCGATGATCGCAGCCGGAATAAAGCCGATCACCACCGCCAGCGCCAGATTGCGCGCGGCGCCGGGGCGAACCGCGCCACTCAACGTCGTGCTGATTTTGGTCCGGTATTCCCACACCACCGCGAGCATCGCGCCGAGCTGGATAAAGATTTCGTAAACGTCGCGTTTGTCTTTGGAAAGAAAGTTGAGCAGATCGCCCGTCAGAATCAGGTGGCCGGTACTCGAGATCGGCAGGAACTCGGTAATCCCCTCAACAGCGCCCATGATCAGCGATTTGAGCAACAGAACGATATCCATGATGCGGTAATGCCCTTGTATACGGGTCAGCAAGAGCGCGCATTATAGCCATCAGACCGTGACCCGCGGGTTAAGCGCGGCAGCGCGCGACGCTGGCCATTCGTCGGTAACGAACAATATTGCCGCCCGCCAGGGAACTCAAGGCCACGCTGCTACTCTCATCACCTATGCGATGGTCGTCTAGCGACGGCGCGCATTTTGCTCATCTCCTCCCTATATCGGGCGCCGCGACCAAGGCGCCCGTTTTTTTTGCCTGGCGAGGCTGGAAAGCGCTTGTCACGGCCGCTGCGTGCAAAAAGAGTCCGGCGCCTTACGACTTCTTCCCCATCCTGCGATGCTGGTGCGCCACCAGCGCCGTGACCGCATCCTTGAGCGGCCCGGCTTCAAGCGAATCGGCCAGTTGCTCGAACGCGGTGCACGCCGATGCCGAGAAGCGCAAGTCCTTGTTGACTCTGGATTTTTCCTGCTGCATCGCAACTTGCACCCGTGGACGGATTGCGCTAGCTTGCCATCCCGCAGCACTCAATGCGTCACGCAACTGCGGTGCCGCGACGCGCAGGCGCGCGGCGGCGGCGGAAGAGCGCACGCCAACCAGCAGGGTTTCACCCGGCCCCCAGGCAACCGAGACACATGATGACGCCAGTTCCGGCGGCACATGGCGCCTGACTGCCTCAAGCAGGTGATTGAGCTCGCTGATCCTGGCTGCCAACCGCAACAGCTCGCGATCCTTGCCGATAAAGCCCGAGTGGCCGAACAAAGACATACCGCATTCCGGATTTCAGGGGACACATGAATATTATTCTGGTTTCCAGCCGCTTCGCGAGAACGATTTCGCTGGGGCCGGTGACGCTGGCGTTATCACTGCTCGCTTTGCTTGGCCTCGGCCTCGCCGGCGGTGCCGGGATTGCCACGCTCGCGCGCGGCGAACGCATTGAGCCGCGCTGGTCGCTGGTCAAGCCGGCTCGCGCCGATATTGACGCGCTGGCGGTACGTCTGGGCGAGTTGCAGGCCAAGCTGATCCGGCTCGACGGGCTAGCCAAACAAGTGGGCAACCGCACCGGTATTGATGTTGCACCATTTCTGACCGACCAGCCCGCGCCACGCGGTGGTCTGGCCCGGACAGGCCATGCGCTCGATGCCGGCGAATTCACCCGCCTGCTGGGCGCCAGCGATGATCGTGCCGATGCCTACCTCGACCAGTTCTCGCTGGCGCAGCTTCGCCTCGCTTCGCCGGAACGCAATACCCTGCCTACGCGCGCGCCAATGCAAAGCGGCCTGCAGTCGTCGAGCTTCGGCTGGCGGCTCGATCCGTTCACCGGGCGACAAACTTTCCACGAAGGCATCGACTTCGTCGGCCCAATCGGCACGCCTGTCCATGCGGCCGCGGCCGGCACGGTCACCTATGCGGCGGCCCATCCCCAATATGGTAATATGATCGAGCTTGATCACGGCTATGGCCTGACCAGTCGCTATGCCCATGCCAGTCGCCTGCTGGTGCAGCCGGGCGAGCAGGTTTCAGCGGGTCAAACGGTTGCACTGTTGGGCAGTACCGGCCGCTCTACCGGTCCCCATCTGCATTTTGAGATCCGCTACAAACAAATTGCACAGAATCCCTTGCGTTTTGTCAGTAACGCCCAAAATTCAATCGCAAGTAGTACCGTATCCAGCAACTAGGGATGGATAAACTGCGGCATCGTCCCCACAATCTGGCGATGCCTTAAACGATGCAGACGGCGGATGGGGTAACCTGTCCGCCGTTCTCGTAATGAAATCACGCTCGCGTGCGCCGCAAGGCTCGCAGCGGGTCAGCTGGTAGCAGGAAAATGATCTCCACATTGTTGAAAAAAGTCTTTGGTAGCCGTAACGATCGCCTGTTGAAACAGGATGGCGTGATCGTCAGGCAGATTAACGCGCTCGAACCGCAGATCCAGACGCTGTCGGATGACGCGCTGCGGGCCAAGACCGAAGAATTCAAGCAACGCTACCAGAACGGCGAAAAGCTCGACGCACTGCTGCCCGAAGCCTTTGCCGTCTGCCGCGAAGGCGCCAAGCGCAGCTTGGGCATGCGCCATTTCGATGTGCAGCTGATCGGCGGCCTGACGCTGCATCAGGGCAAGATCGCCGAAATGCGTACCGGTGAAGGCAAGACGCTGGTTGCCACGCTGCCGGCCTATTTGAATGCGATCACCGGCGAGGGTGTTCACGTCATCACCGTCAACGATTATCTGGCGCAACGCGACGCCGGCGTCATGGGTCAGCTGTTCAACTTCCTCGGCATGTCCTGCGGCGTCAACCTCGGCCAAATGCCGCACGATGCCAAGCAAGAGGCCTATGCCTGCGACATCACCTACGGCACCAACAACGAATTCGGCTTTGATTACCTGCGCGACAATATGGTGTTCTCGCCCGGTGAGCGCGTGCAGCGCAAGCTCGCCTACGCCATCGTCGATGAAGTTGATTCGATCCTGATCGACGAAGCGCGCACGCCACTGATCATTTCCGGCCCGGCCGACGACAGCATCGACATGTATATGGCGATGAACACCGTGCCGCCGCAACTGGTCCGCCAAGCCGACGAAGAATCCGAGGGTGACTTCTGGGTCGACGAAAAGGCCAATTCGGTACTGCTGTCCGAAGCCGGCCACGAAAAGGTCGAGCAGATCCTCACCGATATGGGCCTGCTGCCCGAGGGCGACAGCCTGTACGCAGCAGCGCACATCAGCCTGATGCATCATTTGTACGCCGCTCTGCGCGCGCATACGCTGTTCCATCTCGACCAGCATTACGTCGTACTCGATGGCGAAATCATCATCGTCGACGAATTCACCGGTCGGCTGATGTCGGGCCGCCGCTGGTCCGAAGGTCTGCATCAGGCCGTCGAGGCCAAGGAAGGCGTCGAAATCCAGCAGGAAAACCAGACGCTGGCGACGATCACGCTGCAGAACTACTTCCGCATGTACGGCAAGCTCTCCGGCATGACCGGCACGGCCGACACCGAAGCCTACGAATTCCAGCAGATCTACGGTCTTGAAACCGTGATCATCCCGACCAACCGGCCGATGATTCGGGATGACCGTCTGGATCAGGTCTACAAGACCGCCGACGAAAAACACAACGCCATCATCGCCGACATCAAGGACTGCGTATCGCGCGGTCAGCCGGCGCTGGTCGGCACCACCTCGATCGAACAATCCGAGCTGCTGGCCGGCATCCTGACCAAGGATGGCATCCCGCATAACGTGCTCAACGCCAAGCAACACGCCCGTGAGGCCGACATCGTCGCCCAGGCCGGTTCTGCCGGCGTCGTGACCATCGCCACGAATATGGCCGGCCGCGGTACCGACATCGTGCTCGGCGGCAATATCGAACGCGAAATCAAGGCGATCGAACACGACGAAGCACTCGATGAGGCGACCAAGGCAGCGAACATCGCCGCACTGAAGGCCGAGTGGCAACTACGTCACGACGCCGTGCTGGCCGCTGGCGGTCTGCATATCATCGGCTCCGAACGGCACGAATCGCGCCGGATCGACAACCAGCTGCGCGGCCGTGCCGGCCGCCAGGGCGACCCGGGCTCAAGTCGTTTCTATCTCTGCCTGGAAGACCCGTTGCTGCGCATTTTCGCCGGCGACCGCGTCGCGATGGTGATGGAACGGCTGAAGATGCCCGAAGGCGAACCGATCGAAGCCGGCATCGTCTCGCGCGCGATCGAATCGGCGCAGCGCAAGGTCGAAGGTCGCAACTACGACATCCGCAAGCAATTGCTTGAATACGATGATGTGTCGAACGAGCAGCGCAAGGCGATCTACACCCAGCGCAACGAGCTGCTCGAATCCAGCGATATTTCGGCAACGATCGCCGCGATGCGCGACAGTTTCTTCGACGACCTCGTCGCCCAGTACATTCCGCATCAGGCGATGGAAGAGCAGTGGGATATCGGCGGGCTGGAAAAAGCGCTGACCGAGTACGGTTTGTCGGCGCCGGTAGGCGACTGGCTCAAAGCCGACAGCAAACTCGACGACACGGGTGTTAAGGAGCGCGTACAGGAACTCGCCCGCAGCACCTACGACGCCAAGGTCATTGAAGCCGGCGGCGATACCTTCCGCCAGTTCGAACGTTCGGTGTTGCTGCAGCATCTGGATCAGAACTGGCGCGAACACCTGTCGGGCCTTGATCATCTGCGTCAGGGCATCCATCTGCGCGGCTACGCCCAGAAGAACCCGAAGCAAGAATACAAGCGCGAAGCGTTCGAGCTGTTCTCGGAGCTGCTGGCGCGGATCAAGCGCGATGTGGTGCAGATCATCATGAACGTCGAAGTGCGCAGCCAGGCCGATGTCGACGCGGTTGCGCCGCACGCGGTGCCGGAATCGGCGCTGCAGTTCCAGCACGCCGATATCGAAGCACTGCTGGCCAGCGGCAACGACGAGCAGATCAAGGCGGCGATTGCGGCCCTCTCGGCCCAGTCCGGTGCGGGCGATATCCGCTTTGCCGGCGTCAACCGCAACGACGCTTGCCCTTGCGGTTCGGGCAAGAAGTTCAAGCACTGCCACGGCCAGCTTTCCTGAGCCACACCACTGCCGGGCACGCTTGACGCGGCCCGGCGCGCTTGGCTAATCTGGTTCTGCACTTGGGCCGATAGCTCAGCTGGGAGAGCGCCGCGTTCGCAATGCGGAGGTCGTGAGTTCGATCCTCATTCGGTCCACGGAAACACCAATGGCCAGACACCCTGTCTGGCCATTTTCTTTGCCCGTGCCCGCCTGGTCGAGGGCACGGGGGCCGATCGCTCCGCAGCGGCAGCAAACGCCATACCGTCGTAACGACAGTATGGCGTCAGCGGTATCACCCCTGTTTCACGGTTTTCCGGCGCAGTCGCCTGATCAGCGCAATGATCAGCAGCACCGCGACGCCGCCCAGAATCAGTCGCCACGTCAGCGACAGCTTCTCCCACAGCGCCTTGGGACCGCTTGCAGTTGCCCCGTCCAGCTCGGCGCCTTGCCGGCTGCCGGTTTGCAGGATAGGACCATCGTTGCCAAGCACGGCGACATCACCCCGGGTAAAGCGGAACGCCTGGCGGTACACCGGTGCATCCTTGCCCACACTGCGGTACACGACCCCCATCTGGCCATTCACTTCGGCGACTTCGGCAACGGCCAGCTGATTCAGCGTGGCGAGATCCAGCAGCGGCTTTTTGTCATCGTCATTGATGATCAGGCGGCCGTTGTCGACCGAAGTGAGCGCGGTGCCTTGGCCGACGGGCACATCCAGTGCGAGAAAAGGAGTATCGATACGCGGCGCCTGACCGGCCGGCACGACCTGCAGTTGCGCTTGCGCCAGCGGGAAACCCGCCGCATCGGCGATACGAATCAAGCGCTTGAGCTGCGCCGGTGCGTCGCCAAGCCAGGCGGCCGGCACGATCACCTCGTGCTTTGCGCCGAATGCCGCGGCAACGCCAATGAAATCGGCCGTCAAACTGCCCTTGGCCAGACGGATATAACTGCCCGGCAAGATGCTGACCGGGTAGCTCGTGGCCGGATCATGGCAGTGCACGCGGGAGGGCTGGCGCAGGAAGCTGATCTTGAGCTCGTTTCTGGATGCCAGCAGCCGGTTGGGAATATCGGCACGCAGCCACTGTGGCTTGCCGTCCGCGTTCATCCTGGTCGATCCGATCAGATAATCGTTGAAGAACACCGAAGCCACCGGCGCTTCGCCGGCCAGGTTGGGCGCCGCAGCCAGCTTGAAGGCCACTTCAGCCGGCAGCTGTCCGTTTGCGGCGACCGCCCCCAGATCAAAACCGATGCTGCGATCGCTACGCGCCAGCACGTCCAGCGTGCCGGCCATCACGCCAAACTGGCTCAGCGCGACCGTGTTGGCCAGTCGTGCCGGCTCCGAAGCGGCACGCACAGTCACCCCCTGGCTCAGCGCTACGCTGCGCCACTGGCTCGTAAAGAGACTGGCCGCCTGCGCACCGGCGGCCTCATCGACCGCAATGACCCGGTTGCCACCCAGCGTCACCAGCCGGGTCGGCGCGCCCTGCGCCAATAGCGCCGAGGCGTCCTGCTTCAACCAGTCCGCGTAAACCGGCACCGCATCGGGCGCAGCGGCTTGCACCTGCTGACCCAGCGCATTCAGCGCGGCCTGCAGCCGCGCGACGAATGCGGCATCACGGATCAGGACGTCGGCGGCAAGCGGTCCGTTCTGCCCGAGGGCAATCAGCGCGCCCAGTTCCGCCTCATTGCCCAAGCGGTAAGCTGGACCGCCGCTGGCCAGCGCGGCAAAGGCCGGCACACTGCGCAAGCCTTCCGGTACCGATACGCCACTCAAATCGACCGCATCACCAATGGCCGGCAAGGCCTTGATCGTCACCCGCTTGCCCGCCTGTTCCAGCGCCAGCCCCATACGCCAGGCGGCATCAAACGCAGGTACTTTCAGCGAACGCTGGCTAACCAGCAGTACCGGCGCAACCGGCATTGCGGTCCAGGCCATGGCGAGATTGCGGATATCGCGAGGATCAAAACTGTAGCTCAGCACCGACGTCGGCGCGATGCGCAGGATATTGCCCGGCGCCCGCTGATCGGCGCATTCAAGATCCGACAATACCGATGACCAGGACACGCCCAAATGTACGAATCCGCTATTGCGCGCCAGCCCGGTCAGCGCCAGTTGCTGCGAAGCGTCGCCACGGTCCTCGGTAATCCGGTTCGATACCAGTGGCTCACCATCAACCGAAAACTGCAACAGCGTGCGGCCGCCGTTGCCGCGCAGGTAATTCGCGCTCAGCTGCAAGCTCGCATCCCTGATCGGTACCGCGGCCGGAACCGGCAGGTACAGATCACGCTGGCTGTCTCCGCTGAGAATGAGCGGCGAGGTAATGCCGAGGCCGCTCAAACTGATTCGCCGTGTCACCGTTGCATTGTTGCGCCAGTGGCTGAATTGTTCGGCAACGGCGCTGGCGGCATGAGCCGGCGCCAAGGCCGGGCCGCCGATGGCACCCAGCGAAAAGATCCCGGCCGCGGTCAGGCCAGCGAAATGAAATTTGAATGGCGCCATGATGATGAGCCTAGATGGTTTGTGGGAATCCGGAGCAAGCGCTCACTGCAACCGCCTCGCATAACGGGAGTCCCCTGGCCACGCCGATGATCTGCGCAGCGGCCTTTAGCACACAGCGACAATGCCCATGACCGGCATTCGCTGAGCCGGGACGGACTTACCGAGCAACCGGATGCATTTGAAAGCCCTTATAGCCTACAAAGTAATCCCGCAAAAAGCATCAGGCAAACGCCCTTAATAATTACCCGATTTGAGTAAAAAACGGGGATTGCATCGTCAGCAAAATCGCCATATGGCGCTCTTTGGAATGGCCTGCGCCACAGCATGAGCACGGGGCCAAAAACGACAGTCACATATGTCAGATCAAAGCACTGTGCCCGCGACGCTGGTAGCCTTTGCCGCAGTCTGGCCGAATGCACGCCCGCCAGAGGCAGTGCTCGAGCCGATTGCCCGATGATGACAAGGAGTTATGCCATGCCCCGCGGTACAAAAATCGTCGCCACCCTCGGCCCCGCCTCGACCGATCTGGCCGTCCTCGAACAACTGCTCAAGGCCGGCGTCAACACCGTGCGCCTGAACTTCTCGCACGGCACCGCCCAGGATCACACCGACCGCGCCAATACCGTGCGCGCGATCGCCGACCGCCTCGGCGTGCCGGTCGCCGTGCTCGCCGACCTGCAAGGCCCGAAGATTCGCGTCGGCAAGTTCGAGAAGAACAAGATCGAACTCAAGAAGGGCGGGCGTTTCATCCTCGACGCCGCCTGCGAGCTGGGCAACCAGGAGCGCGTGGGTCTGGATTACAAGGAACTGCCCAACGACGTCGAAACCGGCGCCATCCTCTTGCTCGACGACGGCAAGATCCAGCTCGAAGTGCTCGAAGTGCGCGGCACCGAGGTCTACACCACCGTCTTGGTCGGCGGCACCTTGTCGAACAACAAGGGCATCAACCGCAAGGGCGGCGGCCTGACCGCGCCGGCGCTGACCGCCAAGGACATGGAAGACATCAAGACCGCCGCCGCACTGAAGGCCGACTACATCGCGGTGTCCTTCCCGAAGAGCGCCGCCGACATGTACATGGCGCGCACGCTGCTGCGCGCCGCCGGCGGCACCGGCGGGCTGATCGCCAAGATCGAACGCACCGAAGCCATCACCAACCTCGACGAAATCCTCGACGCCTCCGACGGCATCATGGTCGCGCGGGGCGATCTGGCGGTTGAAGTCGGCGACGCCACGGTGCCGGCGCTGCAGAAAATGATGATCAAGCGCGCCCGTGCCAAGCGCAAGCTGACGATCACCGCGACGCAGATGATGGAATCGATGATCTCCAGCCCGGTGCCGACCCGTGCCGAAGTGTCCGACTGCGCCAACGCGGTGCTCGACGGCACCGACGCGGTGATGCTGTCGGCCGAATCGGCCGCCGGCAAGTATCCGGTCGAGGCGGTCGAGGCGATGGTGCGCACCTGCATCGAGGCCGAGCGTTCGGGCGAATGCCGCGTCGACAGCGAGCTGAACAGCGCAACGCAGTTCGACCGCGTCGACCAGACCGTCGCGATGGCCGCGCTCTATGCCAGTCGCCACCTGCCGCTGAAAGCGATTGTCGCGCTGACCCATTCGGGCACCTCGGCGCTGTGGCTGTCGCGTTACAACAACCACATCCCGATCTACACGTTCACGCTTGAGCTGGATACCTACCGCAAGCTGGCGCTATATCGCCATGTGCAGCCGATGCTGATCCCCGCAGCAGTCGGTCAGGATCGCGAAGCGCAACTGGCGCATGCACAACTGGCGTTGCTGCAAGCCAAGGTCGTTGCACCGCGAGACCGGGTTGCGCTGACTTTCGGCTCTCAGCGTGGCGGTATCAACGGCGCAGATAGCCTTCGCATCATCGAGGTAAGCGGCAAATAAAGCAGGAGATAGATTACAAGATGTAACAATATTTACTGTCTCACCTTGTAATGCAAAGGAAGGTTTGCTTAGCTTCAGCATGGCAAATGGGCAGCGATGTCCAACAAGCCCAGTCTTATGAATAGCGACAATTTTATAAATTACCCGCGTTCAAGGTGCCATGCTTCGTCCTTCCTGCACCTATCGTGTCAGCTGCAACCCTCGTCAGTGGCTAGCCGTGTTTCTCGGTTGGCTGCTGTCTGCAGTCAGCTGCGCCGCGCCGCTTCAGCCCAGCGTCGCCTTCTACTACGGCGATGCGCCGCCACTTGACGCCCTCGCCACCTTTGACTGGGTGGTCGTCGAACCCAGCAAGCTGCCGACGCCTCCGGGCCGCGGCGCAACACACTGGTTTGCCTATGTCAGCCTCGGCGAAATCAGCGCCGACCGACCCTATGCCAAGGCACTGCCCGCTAACTGGGTACTCGGCAAGAATGCCGCCTGGGGCGGCGTCATCGTCGATCAGAGCCAGGCCGACTGGCCAAAATTCGTTGTCGACAAGATGGTCACGCCACTCTGGCAGCAGGGCTATCGTGGCCTGTTTCTCGATACGCTCGACTCCTGGGTCGACCTTGCCAAGGGGCCGGCAGCGCAGCAAGCGCAGGCCGACGGACTGGTTCGGGTCATCAAGGCCATCAAGGCCCGCCACCCCGACATCCGCCTGATCGCCAACCGGGGCTTCGAGGTCATGCCGCGCATCCATGGCGACCTGAGCGCCGTGGCCTTCGAATCGCTGTATCAGGGCTGGAACGAAGCCAGGAAGCAGTACCGCAGCGTGAGCGAAGCGGATCGAAGCTGGCTGAAGCAGCAGCTCAAGCCCATCGTCAACGATTACCGACTGCCGGTGATTGCCATCGACTACGTGGCGCCGGGCCAACGCACCGAGGCACGTCGTGTTGCCGGGCAGATTCGTAAAGACGGTTTCATTCCCTGGGTTACCGATCCCTACCTCAACACGCTCGGCGTTGGCCTGCGCGAGGTCGAGCCGCGCAAAGTACTGTTTCTCTACGACGGCCAGCGCTTCCCGACACCGATGCGCTCCGATCTGCTGGCGCTGCTGACACCGCTCAACTACCTCGGACTGACGCCGGAATTCGTCGATATACACGGCCCCCTGCCTGGCGGCGCCTTGACTGGCCGTTATGCCGGTATCGTCAGCTGGCTGGATGGCGTGATGCTCCCTGCCGCCGCGCAAGGCTGGCTGCGCCGGGCCATCGACGATGGCTTGCCTTGGGTCACTTTTGCCGGCCTTGGCGTTGAAACCCGCGGTGAATGGGCCCGGCGCCTGGGGCTGATCGACGATGGCAAGCCCGAAGTACCGGCGCGCAAGATCGTGGCGCAATCGCCGCTTTACGGCTTCGAGATTGCCCCGCGCCCCCAGCGTGACGGCTTTCGTGGGCTCACCCTCAAGCAGGGAGAGCCGCTGCTCAGCCTGGCCGACGCCAATGGCCGACGCTTCGATGCCGCGGCAATTACGCCTTGGGGCGGCTACGCGCTCGATCCGTATTTCCGCAGCGAGATGCCCGATCACAGCAATCGCTGGCAACTGGATCCGGTGACCTTCTTCCAGCGTGCACTACGCTTGCCGCCCGGGCCCATTGCCGATGTCACCACCGAAAATGGCCGCCGGGTATTCCTGATGCATCTGGACGGCGATGGCTTCGTATCGCGAGCCGAAATGCCGGGCCGAGCATTCGCGGGCGAAGTGATGCTCAAGGAAGTGCTGAAAAAATACGGACTACCGGCGACCGTGTCAGTGATCGAGGGCGAAATCAGCCCGAGTGGCTTGCACCCAAAGGATTCGGCTGCAGCCGAGGCCATTGCCCGGCAGATTTTTGCGTTGCCGAATGTCGAAATCGCCAGCCATTCCTACTCGCACCCATTCGAATGGGCCAAGGCCGGCACCGATCCGGCCGACGACACCAGCGGTAACTACCACCTTGAAATACCCGGCTATACCTTCGACCTGAAGCGCGAAATCGCCGGCTCGATCGATTACACCAACCACCGGCTCGCGCCACCAGGCAAGCGGACCAAGGTGTTCCTCTGGACCGGTGACTGCAAGCCCATGCCCGATGCCGTAGCGCAGACCCGCCAGGCCGGTGTGCTCAATATGAATGGTGGGGATACTGTCATCACCAAGCGCCTGCCCTCAATGACGGCCATTGCACCGGTCGGCCTGCCCTTTGGTGGCGAGCTGCAGATCTTTGCGCCAAACCAGAACGAAAACGTTTACACCAATGACTGGACCGGGCCGTTCTATGGCTACCGCCGCGTGCTCGAAACCTTTGAGCTCACCGACGGGGTACGGCGCTTCAAGCCGATCAACGTCTATCTGCATTTCTACGCCGCATCCAAGCGCGCCTCGCTTGATGCCGTGCAGCAAGTGATTGCCTGGACATTGCGCCAGCCGATCAATCCGCTATACGCCTCGCAATATATCGAACGCGCCAACGCATTTTTTTCCGCCACCATCGCACGCGACGACAAAGGCTTTGCCATTCACGCCGGCGCGCTACGCACGGTGCGGATTCCGGCGGAACTCGGCTACCCCGACCTTGCCGCCAGCCGCAACATCGCCGGCTTCAGCGAGCACGGCAACGAGCGTTACGTGCACCTGGCGGACGACAACGCTTATCTCGCACTGCAAGCCAGCGCGCCCACCCAGCCCTATCTCGCCGATGCCAGCGGCGTACTGAAAAAGTGGCAAGCCGGGCCGGACAAGCTCAGCTTTACCCTTGATTCCACCCGCCCGCTGACCTTCGCCTTGGCCAACGCCGCGCGTTGCAGCGTGCGTGCCGACGATGTCGTCCTCAGCCCGCGAAACGAGGCTACCCTGCAACGCTATTCCCTGAGCCGCCATGCCGCCCAGATCGATATCAGCTGCCGTTGAGCCGCCAGCGCGCGCACGCCTCGTCGCCCCCTGGGCGATGATCGTGCTGATCGCGGTCACGGCGGGCGGCCTCTATCTGTTGCGCACCAACGACTCGGCGCTGGGCAAGCTTGCCGCAAGGCGCGGCAACGATGCGGTATCGGTCGACTATTTGCGCGCACTGCTACAAACACATCCTCAGGACGATCAGGTGCGCCGGGCCCTGTTTGACGGCTATATGCTGCAGCAGCGCTATAGCGATGCCGAGGCCCTGCTGCCCGCCTGGGAACGCAGCAGCGCCCTTGAGCACCGACGTGAAAGCCGGCAAAAACATCTCGCCATTGCCGAAGCCCGCACCACAGCACTCCCGCCGGGGCCGATGCGCGATACCAATCTGGCGCAGCTGCGCATCCTGCTGGGCCAAATCGCCGAGGACGCGCAGCCGGGCGAAACCGACGGGCTGATTGACAAGCTGCGCCGCTATGCACCGGAGCGGCTACCGGCCCTGTACCAGAGGCTGGCCGTACAGGATCAGGCGCGTGCGCCGTACTGGCATGAGTCGGCGGCCCGCTTCGCCCTCGCCCACAGTCGTTATCGCGATGCGGCAACAAGCTATTTCGCCGCACAGGCGGCAAGCCGGTCGCCGGACAACCGCAAACGCTTTTTTCTGGCCGGCGTAGCCGCGTTGCGATCGGGCAATCTGCTCGCCGAAGCGCTGGCGGCGGCCGATACCCACGGCGCCGAGCTGCTGGGGGATCGCGACGTGCTGCTCACGCTCACGCGGTTGGCGCGCGCCGCCGGCGACAGCAACGCCGCCGACAAATACGCCAGACGACTGGTGCGGATGGCCTGGCTGGATGCCCAAGCGGCAAGGCTACTGCTGACCGCCCCCGGCGCCCTGCCGCCGGCGGCCTGGCGAGGCATGACGCCGGTACGGGTCAGTACCGCCCCCAATGCCGCGTTCGACGCCGAATCCTTCCAGCTGGCATTCGATGTCTTCGTTGCCAACCGCAAGCTCGACGATGCCCTCGCCGTTGCCACCGCAGCGCTGAAGGCCCTGCCCGACGACAAGGGCTGGCTCAAGCGCTATGCGCAGGTGGCCGAATGGAGCGGCCATCCGCAGGAGGCGCTGACCGCGTGGCGCAAGCTGGCAACCCGTGCCGATGATCAGGATGCCTGGCAAGCCATTTTTCGCCTCGCTCCCGGCCTGCTCGACGATGAAGCGCTGTTGCTGGCCAAGGAGCGCGAAGCGCGCCGGCGCCCGCTGTCCGGGCCCGAGCTTGATCAACTGAGCTCGCTGTACGAGCGCTTGGCGCGTCCCGAAGCCGGCATCCGCTTTCTTGAGGCGCAGTTTCAAACCCGTCCCGAGCCTGGCCTGCTCGAACGCGCCGCCCTTTTGCGCCAACGCAGCGGCGATGATGCCGGCGCGATCGGCAACTACCAAACGCTGCTGGCCCGTTTCGGCCAGCGGGTGAGCTGGGCCAGAACGCTCGCCGCACTGCGTTACAGCCGTGGCGATGTCGAAGGTGCTTATCGTGCATTGGCCGACGCCCGCAGCGTCGCCACCGATGCCGACGGCGACTACTGGCGCCTGCTCGGCGATCTGGCATGGCAACTACAGCACGATGATGTCGCACGCCAGGCTTACCAGCACCTTCCGGGCGCGGCGCAATGGCAAGCGGTCGATGCCAGCCGGCTGCTGGCTCTGCTGCCCGAGAACGATGTCACCGCACGCCGGGCCGTGGCCGAAACCGCATGGCTGCGCTTCAACGATCCACGTTATCTGAACCAGATCCTGGCGATTGATCTGGACCGGGACGATCGCGAAGCGATCCGGCTGCGGCTGGCCGGATTGACCGCCGCCCAGCGCAAAAAACTGGGAACGGATACCGATTTTCTGCTCCTCCGGGCTCGTTACAGCCAGCAAGGCAAGCAGTTCGCGGCGGCACGCGCCGATTACAACGCAGCGCTGGCGCTCAACCCGGCACTGGCCAGCGCGCACGTGGGTCTGGTCTGGCTGCTGATCGAGCAAGCCGATGCCAATGCGCTGGCTGGCCTGCTGCCCCGACTGGAACCCGCCGCGGCAAATGATCCGGTGCTGGCCGAAGCAGTCGCAGCCGGTTGGCAAGCGCTGGGGAAAATCAATCAGGCGCTGGCATGGCAGCGCCGCTTGCTGCCGGGGCGCGAGAACGATTTCGTCTGGCTGCTGAACTACGCCGACCTGACCGAACAGGCCGGCAACCCCGATCTGGCATGGCGGATTCGCCGTCATGCCCTGCAACGCCGTCCGGCCAGACCCGAGGGCAATCTCGACACCCTGCTGGCCGCGTTGCGCACGACACTGATGTTCGAACGGCCGGATGCCGCCGAGCGCACGCTGTTTGCCGCGCTGCTCGCCCAAGCGCCCGCCAGCCGCCAGGACGCGGCGGTCGACGAACTCGCCTACACCTGGCTGGCCAGCCGCGATGACGATGCCCGCGCGCGCTACTGGTACTGGCGCCGACATGCCCGCAAGCTAGCCGATCCTCATTATCTGCTTCGGCAAAGCGCCCTGCTGCGTGGCGACGAAGCCGCCATTGCACAGGCCCTCGAACGCGACGGCATCGCCACCCAACCCGCCGACGCAACACTGCTGGCGAAGGCTGCCGGACAGAAATCGCTGACAAGTTCGCTGGCGCACGCCTCCGCCGAAGGCGCGCCCGACAACGATGGCCTGCATCTGGCGCTCGAAACCGAGCTGATCATGGACAGGCCAAACCGTATCACCGTGCAGGTCGACCGGCTGCTGCAGGATACGCTCAAGGGCACGCGCACCATCGTCGGCACACGGCTTGCGCTGACGCCGACGTTGCGAGTGACCATGCAGCTCGCCGAAACGCCCTATACCTATTCGCCCAGCGGCTATCGCCAGAACAACGGGCTGCTGGTGCTGACGCTGTCCGACATCGGCGGAGCGGAAAGCAATGCCGGCGAT
Organism: Jeongeupia sp. HS-3; assembly: GCF_015140455.1. Lineage (NCBI taxonomy): Bacteria > Pseudomonadati > Pseudomonadota > Betaproteobacteria > Neisseriales > Chitinibacteraceae > Jeongeupia > Jeongeupia sacculi. Next base: position 2,630,995 of record NZ_AP024094.1, read on the forward strand.
GCACGCTGGTCGATCTCGTTGCTGCAGCGGCGAGCATGGGAAGACAACACTGGCGCCATGCTGCACTGGGCCGACCGCATCGGCGGCATCGACTGGCTGGCCGAGGCGGCACTCAACGAACCGACCGACGACACCGTCGGGCTGACGCTGCTCGGCCGCCAGGATCGGCTCTCCTTCGGCGCCGGCTACCGGCTGCGCAACAATCTTTCGGCACAACTGCGCGCCAATCTGGCCCGTTACGCACTGCAGGACGGCACCCGGCTCGGCGACAAGCGGGAGCTGCTCGCCAATATCAGCTGGCGCTTTGCCGGGCTGATCTCGGCCGAGCTGATGTCGCAAACCATGTGGACCAATGCGCGCGATGTCGTGCTGCACACACCGGAAGACTTTGCACCGGGCCAGAACATCAGTGCCGGCACGCTGTTACCCGAGCATTTCCAGCGCACCACGCTGGGCCTGGGCTACGACATCGAGGCCGCGACGATGCCGCGTCGCAGCTGGAATCCGTACGGGCTGATGACGGTTGGCTACCAGACGCTCAGCGGCATCGAGTACGGCTGGCTGCTTGGCGTCGGCGGCAGCGTCTTCGGCGGCGACCGGATGTCGATCTACGCCCAGCGCGGCAACACCGATCGTGGCGACACGAGCCTGTATCTGGGCATGTATTACCAATGGTTGTTTTGATTCCCGACGCAACACACCAAACAATGACGAGGACCATCATGCAAAGACTCACCGTTTCCCTGCTTGGCCGGCTGGCGGCACTGTGCCTGATGTTGGGCCTGTCGGCCTGTGCCGTCGTCGACGTCTCGACAAGCGCACCGCTGCCGGCCAAGGCGCAATGGGCGATGCTGCCCATCGTCAATCACACCGAAACCCCGCTGGCCGGCCTGCGCGCCGAAGCCATCCTCCAGCCCTTGCTGCACCAGCGCGGCTTGAGCGATTTGCGCCCTTATCCGAGCAGCCTGTCGAAGGACACCATGCTGGCACCGGACGAGCGCGCGACGCTCGACGCCGCGCGCAACTGGGCCAAGGAGGAAGGCCTGCGTTACGCCATCGGCGGCAGCGTCGACGAATGGCGCTACAAGGTCGGTATCGACGGCGAACCGGCGGTGGGCCTGAGCCTGAGCGTCTGGGACCTGCAAACCGGCCAGGTCGTCTGGAGCGGCGTCGGCGGCAAAAGCGGCTTCTCGCGCGAAAGCCTCGCGGCGGTGGCGCAAAAGCTGATGCGCAATCTCATCAACGGCTTGCCATTGTCGGAGCATACCGGTGCTGAAACTCGCTAACTGGGAGTGGCAGGCGCACCTCGTCCAGGCTCGCCAGCCATGGTGGCACTGGACCGAAGCGGTCGCGATGCCGGCCATCGCGCTCGCCCTTGGTGTTTACTTCTGGCCCGCCGATCCCTATGGCGTGACCGCGACCTTTCCATGGTTATGGCTGGCGCCACTGCTGGTGACCTTGCGCTACGGCATGCTGCCGGGCCTGGCAGCATCGGCCGTATTGCTGGTCTGTTGGCCGATACTCGTTCGTGGCGCCCCCGTTCCACCCGGCTACTTCATCGGCGGCTTGATCATGGTCATGATCGCCGGCCAGTACTGCAGCGCTTGGCGCACCCGGGTACGCCGGGTCGAGGAGCTGAACCTCTATCTCGACGAGCGGTTCGACCGGCTCGCGCGCCAGCATCATCTGCTGCGGCTGTCGCACGAACGGCTGGAGCAGAATCTCATCAGCCGACCGGTCACCTTGCGTGATGCGCTGGCACGACTACGCGGCCTGCTCGATGAAAACCACAGCCGGGGCGGGCTGCCGGTCGGTCAGGCGTTTCTCGACTTCATGGCGCAGTTCTGCCAGCTCGAAGCCGCGGCGCTGTTTGAATGGCGCAACGGCAAACTCGTTGAAGCGCCGGCAGCACTGATCGGCAACGATCCTCACTACCGCTGCGACGACGCCCTGCTTGTCTACGCCATCCGCCATCGCGCGCTTTGCCATATCCAGACCGAAACGCTGGAGAGTACCGAAACCGAACTACTGGTCGCCGTACCGCTGCGCAACAGCGTCGGCACGACGCTTGGCGTGCTCGCGATCAAGCGCATGCCCTTTTTTGCACTCAATGACGACACGCTGCAAATGATCTCGGTGCTGTCGGCCTACTATGCCGAGCAGGTCTCGGTGCGCAAGCTGGCGGCCCCCTTGCTCGAAGCGCTACCCGATTGCCCGGCCAGCTTTGCCTATGAGCTCTTCAATTTGCAGCGCGTCCAGCGCGAAAGCGGCCTGACCAGCACCATCGTTGTGCAGTTCTTTCGCAGCAGCGCCCAGCAACACGATATTTTCAATGCGGTCTTGCGCAGCCAGCGCGGGCTCGATCAGATCTGGGCGATCGAAAACCAGCCGACCCACGCGCTGATCACACTGATGCCGCTGTCGACGGTCAAGGTGGTCGATGGCTATATCGCCCGGGTCGAGACGCTGATCCGGGAACGCTTCGGCAAAACGCTGGCGCAAGCCGGAATCAGCTACCACAGCGTCACCCTGTCCAAGCCGGACGCATGGATCCAGCTTCAGGGCCTGCTACGCGAGAACCGCAGCATCGTGTCTCAGCCGGAAAAGGTGGCCGCGTGAACATCGCCGCCAGCCTGCTGCTCTGGCTGTTCCTGCCGGCGGTCAATCTGGGCGTGCTGATCCACGCCGCCCAAGGCGAACAGATCACGCATGCCGCGCTGTGGCTGCACGCCACGATCGCCAGCGCCGAAATCCTGCTGGCAGGGTACTTGATTCCCGCCGCCCAACGACGTCCGTACCGGCTGACGCTGGCCTTGCTGCTGACCGCCGCGGTGCTGCTGCCGGCCGTGGGCCTGCCCAGCCTGAGCTTCGCCGCATGGCTGGGCGTACGCCAGCGCCACACCGCCGCGCCCCCGCCGTTCCGCATCCTGCCGGCGCCGGTGTTCACCACCCGCAATCGCCGCACCATCAGCTACGGTATGGGCGGCGTACGCATGCGCCTGGCCGATCCGCACACCCAGCCGGAAGCACGGCTATCGGCGCTGCTGACACTCAAATCAATACCAACCCGCCATGCCAGCGAACTGCTGCGCGATCTGCTCGACGATCCGGAAGAAGACTTGCGCTTGCTGGCCTACGGCATGCTAGAAAGCGAGGAAAAACGCCTCGACAAGCAGATCAATGCCGCGCTCGAACGCCATCGCGTCGGTTCCTTCAGCGCCGCGCGCGTGCTGGCCTTTTTGTACTGGGAACTGATCTATCACGATCTGGCGCAAGGAGACGTGCGCGATTTCGCACTGGGCGAGGTCAAACGCTATCTGGACGAAGCGCAGGGCGCGCAGCCGCACGAAGCCGATCTGTGGGTGCTGCGCGGCAAGTTCGCGCTCGGCAACGGCGATCTTGCGCAGGCGCGCGAAGCTTTCGAAACCGCCGGCGCCCTCGGTTATCCCCAGGTGAAACTGCTTCCCTATCTGGCCGAACTCGCCTACGCCCGCCGGGACTTCGCGGCGATGCGTTCGCTGTTTTCCAGCCTCAAGCTGCTGCACGCCAACGATACCTTGCAGCCGGTCATGCGCTACTGGAGCCGCCAATGATCACCGACCATCCCCGTCAAGCCGTCGATGTCTGCCTTTTGCTCGAAGGCACTTTTCCCTATGTCAGCGGCGGGGTATCCAGCTGGGTCAGGCAGATCATCTGCGGCTTTCCCGAGCTCAGTTTCGGCATCGTTTTTCTCGGCAGCCGCCGCCAGGATTACGGCGAAATGCAATACACGCTGCCCGATAACGTCATCTGGCTGAGTTGCCATTACTTGCACGACGTCCGCGACAACGAGCAACCGCATGCGCGCCATGGCGACACGGCCGAGTTCGAGATCATCGCCAAGGCGCACGCGCACTTTCGTACCCCCAACGATCTGGATACCTCGCCCGAAGCGGTCGAAAAAATGCTGGAACGCCTGTTCGACGGCCTGATGGCCCGGCGAGACTTCCTCTTCAGCAAAGCGGCGTGGCATTACATCTGCGAGCAGTACCGCTTGCACTCGACCGACCCGTCTTTCGTCGACTACTTCTGGACCATCCGCGCCATGCACGCGCCGATCTGGCTGCTGGCCGATATCGCCGGGCGGCTGCCACCGGCCAGGCTCTATCACACCGTATCGACCGGCTACGCCGGCTTTCTTGGTGCGCTGCTCAAGCGCCGCACCGGCACGCCACTGCTGTTATCGGAGCACGGCATCTACACCAAGGAGCGCAAGATCGATCTGTATCAGAACGAGTGGATCCGCGACAACCGCAACGTATTCGAGCGTGAAGCCAGCCGCATCGGCTACTTCCGCGAACTGTGGATCCGCTTTTTCGAGCAAATCGGCCGGCAGTGCTACAAAGCCGCCGACGAGATCGTCGCGCTGTACGAAACCAACCGGCAGCGGCAGATCCGCGACGGCGCCGATGCCGCCCGCACCCGTTTGGTGCCGAACGGCATCGACCTCGAGCGGCTCGCACCGCTGCGCGCGCAACGCGGCGATACGATTCCACCGGTGCTGTGCCTGATCGGCCGGGTCGTGCCGATCAAGGATGTCAAAACCTTCATCCGCGCCATGCGCACCGTGGTGAATCGTCGCCCCGACGCCGAAGCGTGGATCGCCGGCCCCGAGGACGAGGCCCCCGAATACGCCCGCGAATGCCACGAACTCGCGGTCAGCCTTGGTCTCGCCGACAAGGTCCATTTCCTCGGCTTCCAGCGCATCGACGCACTACTGCCGAAGATCGGCGTCGTCGTACTCAGCTCGATTTCCGAAGCGCTGCCGCTGGTGCTGCTGGAAGGCTACGCCGCCGGCGTGCCGGCGATGTCGACCGACGTCGGCGCTTGCCGGCAACTGGTGTACGGCCACGGTGTCGAGGATGAAGCACTCGGCGCATCGGGCCGCATCGTTGGCGTTGCCGACCCGCAAGCACTGGCCGAGGCCGCACTTAAGCTGCTCGAACCCGAACACTGGCATCCGGCACAAGCGGCTGCCATCGCCCGGGTTGAACGCTATTACACCCAGACGCAGATGTTCGCCAGCTATCGCGAGCTGTACCGGCCCGCCCTTGTCGTGGAGATGGCCTGATGGCGGGAATCGGCTTCGAATTGCGCAGATTGCTGCGCCGAGAAAGCTACCTCGGCCAGCTGCAGGCCTATGCCTACGCCGGGCTGATCAGCGCCGGGCCGTGGATTCTGTCCATCATCGGCGTACAGCTGATCGGTCTGCTCAGACTGACGGTGGTGATCCCGAAAATCGCCATCGAACAGTTCCAGGTCTCGGTGACCTGGCTGCTCGCCGCCAGCCTCATCGTTACCGGCCCCTTGCAGCTGGCCTTCACCCGCTACATCGCCGACCAGCTGTACCGCAAACTGGACGATCAGGTGCTGCCCAACTTTGTCGGCGCCCAGTTCGTCACCCTGCTCGTGGCCGGTACGCTGGCGCTGGCACTGTGCTTCACCGCGTTCGCGCACGAGCCGATCGGCTACCGCTTGCTGATGTTCAACGGCTTTGTACTGCTCTGCCTGATCTGGATTGCCGCAGTCTTCCTGTCGGGCATGAAGCGCTATCTCGCTATCGTGCTGGTGTTCGCGCTTGGCTATGGCGCCACCGTGATCATCGCGCTGTGGCTGCGACCATGGGGAATGCAGGGCCTGCTTGCCGGTTTTGTCGCCGGGCATACACTGCTCGCCGGTGGGCTGTGGTTTCTGGTGTGGCAGAACTATCCGTCCCGACAACTGATCTCGCTGCAGTTCATGCGCCGCGGCCAGATGTATCCGGCGCTGATCCTCACCGGTCTTTTCTACAACCTCGGCATCTGGCTGGACAAGTTCATTTTCTGGATCCACCCGGGCACCAGTCAGGCGGTCATCGGCCCGCTGCGCGCATCGCCGATCTACGATTTCCCGATCTTCCTCGCCTACCTGTCGATCATTCCCGGCATGGCGGTGTTTCTGGTGCGGATCGAAACCGATTTCGTCGACTACTACAACCGCTTTTTCGACGCGGTGCGCGAAGGCGGCTCGCTTGAACAACTGGAAACCTACCGCAACGAGATGGTGTTCTCGATCCGCCAGGGCCTGGCCGAGATCGCCAAGATCCAGGGGCTGGCGATGCTGGTCACCTATATGCTCGCCGGCGAGATTTTCGCCTGGCTCGGCCTGTCGCCGCTGTACCTGCCGCTGCTGTACGTCGACGTTTTCGCCGCCGGCCTGCAGGTGGCGCTGCTGGCGGTGCTGAACGTGTTCTTCTACCTCGATGCCCGGCGCATCGTGCTCGGGCTGACCGCGCTGTTCGTCGTCGCCAACGCCGTCCTCAGCTGGCTGTCGATCCAGCTCGGCTCCAGCTGGTACGGCTACGGTTTTGCGCTGGCGCTGCTGCTAACCGTGACCACGGGTTTGCTTTTGCTCAACCGCAAGCTGGATCGGCTTGAGTACGAGACCTTCATGCTGCGGTAAACTCGTCGGCACGCGCCGCCGGGGGTTCACCCTGCCGCGGCGGGATGCACCAAGGATGTCCGCATGACCCAAACCATACTGTTCGTCGAGGATGATCTCGAACTTGCCGGCCTGATCGGCGGTTTTTTGCGCTCGTTCGAATTCGAGGTCGATCACGTCGCCGACGGCAACGACGTGATCGAGCGCGTCCGGGCCAACCCGCCGGCGCTGGTGCTGCTCGATGTGATGCTGCCCGGCAAGGACGGGCTGACGATCTGCCGCGAGCTGCGCGAGTTCTACACCGGCCCGGTGGTGATCCTGACCTCGCTCAATAGCGATATGAACCAGATCCTCGGCTTCGAGATCGGCGCGTCCGACTACGTGGTCAAAACCACGCCGCCGGCGGTGCTGCTGGCGCGGATTCGCGCCCATCTGCGCAGCACGCCATCGTCGACCCAGCTCACCGCCGCCCCGGCCGCGGCCGGCGAGCGCAGCACGCTGAATTTCGGCAAGCTCACCGTCGATCTGCGCAACCGCACCGCCAACTATCAGGGCGAGCCGCTGGGGCTGTCGACCGGCGATTTCGACCTGTTGTGGGAGCTGTCCAGCCACGCCGGCGACATCCTCTCGCGCGATCACCTGCTGAAGAAGCTGCGCGGCATCGACTACGACGGGCTCGATCGCAGCATCGACGTGGCGATCTCGCGGCTGCGCAAAAAGCTCGACGACGATCCGCACGAGCCACGCAAGATCAAGACCATCCGTCACAAGGGCTACCTCTTCGCCACCGACATCTGGTGGCAAGAGTAGTGGCACGGACGGCTACGCCGGCTTGCCACTGCGTCGGGCGCTCCTCGCAGTCCTCATGGGCAAACAGCCCATTCCGGCTGCTGCGGTGCTGCCTCCTTGTCGCAAACCGGCTCGCTCGTCCCGATACTGCGTCGCGCAGCGAACCTGTTCGCCCCAACGAACAACGGCGAGTGATCTTCCGCAGCGCATTCGGCCGTGAACGCGCAGCGACGACAGCACACAACCGCGCTGACAAGATGCGCAGCCGAGAGCACGATGGAATGAGTAATGCGTAAGCTATTTTTGCGCTTCTACCTAACCGTCGTCATCTGCTTCCTCGCCGCCGCCCTGTTGGTCGGCTCGTTCTACAAGCACATGATCGAGCGCACCAACGAGCGCTATCTGACCGATATTTTCCAGTCGACGATCACCATCATCGAAGAAGAACTCGGTGATCTGCCGCAATCCCTGTGGCACGACGAGATCAGCCGGCTGCGCGGCAAGTTGCCGGTGCCGGTACAGGTCGAGGCGCTCGACGCCTACGTCCTCAGCCCGGACAACCGCGTCGCGCTCGCGTCGGGCGACATCATTCTGGTCGCCGATGCCGGGTTCTATCTGCACCGCATCCCCAGAACCGATCTGATGGTGGTACTCGGCCCGGTGTCGTATCTGGAGCGGCTCGACAATATTTCCTGGCCCGACATCGTCGCGCTGGCGCTGATGTGCCTGGCGCTGGGCCTGCCGACCTGGCTGTGGCTGCGGCCGTTCTGGCGCGATTTGCTGGCGATGATCCGCCAGAGCCGCAAGGTCGGCACCGGCGACTTCAGCGTGCGCGTCTCGCTCGATGAAGCCTCGCCGCTGGCGCCGCTAGGGGCGACCTTCAACCGGATGGCGCACGATGTCGAGGAACTGTCGGCCAGCCGGCAGGCGATGATCGATGCGATTTCGCACGATCTGCGCACCCCGCTGGCACGACTGCGCTACCGGCTGGAGGCGCTGAAGGCCGGCGCCGGCAGCGACGACATCGCCGCAGGCATGAACCGCGACCTCGACAATATCGACGCGCTGATCGAGGAATGGCTGACCTTGCGCAGCCTCGAAGCCAGCAAGCTTTCGATGGAGTTGCAGCCGCTGGAAATCCTGCCGTGGCTGTCGCGCCAGCTCGACGAACTCAGCGTCTCGGGCAACGCCATTCCGCTGATCAACGCGACACCGGTCAAGGCACCGTGGCTGGCAGCGGATAGTTACTACCTGTCACGCGCGCTCGGCAATCTGGTCAGCAATGCCCGGCGCTACGGCGGCGGCCGCGTCGAGGTCACGCTGGCCTGGGCCGACGGCATCGCGCAATTGATCGTCGATGACGACGGCCCGGGCATCCCGCAGGAAGCGCGCGCACGGCTGGTCAAGGCCTTCGAGCGGCTCGAAGGCAGCCGCAACCGCAGCAGCGGCGGCTTCGGCCTGGGGCTGGCCATCGTCGCGATGATCATGCGCGGCCATGGCGGCGAACTGCGTATCGAGGATGCACCGCTCGGCGGCGCCCGCCTGCTGCTGTCGTGGCCGACGACACTGCGTGATGCCGGCAAGCTCTAGCCAGCCGCTCGCCCGCTATCCATCATCTTTCCAGCTCACGCCACGTACACGGCGTTACACGTCGCTACCAAGCGCGCATCGACCTTGTAAGCCGGTTTTCTGATAATCGCCTCCAACACAAGACGTGTTCTTCTTACTTGGAAACAATCATCATGAAAAAACTGATCGCCGTTCTCGTTGCTGGTGTGTTCGCTACTGCCGCCGCCGCTGGCATCGCTGCTAATGCTTCGCCGGCTTCCAGCGTCAAGGCTGTGAAGGTTGAAAAGCACGCCCACAAGAAGGGCGCTTCGGTTGCTTCGGCAGCACAAAAGGCTCAAGCCAAGAAGGCAGCTTCGACCGCTTCGGCAGCACAAAAGGCTCAAGCCAAGAAGGCAGCTTCGGCCGCTTCGGCAGTGCAAAAGGCCCAAGCCAAGAAGGCAGCTTCGGCCGCTTCGGCCGCTTCGGCAGTGCAAAAGGCTCAAGCCAAGAAGGCAGCTTCGGCCGCTTCGGCAGTGCAAAAGGCCCAAGCCAAGAAGGCAGCTTCGACCGCTTCGGCAGTGCAAAAGGCTCAAGCCAAGAAGGCAGCTTCGACCGCTTCGGCAGTGCAAAAGGCTCAAGCCAAGAAGGCAGCTTCGGCCGCTTCGGCAGTGCAAAAGGCCCAAGCCAAGAAGGCAGCTTCGACCGCTTCGGCAGTGCAAAAGGCTCAAGCCAAGAAGGCAGCTTCGGCCGCTTCGGCAGTGCAAAAGGCTCAAGCCAAGAAGGCAGCTTCGGCCGCTTCGGCAGCTGCAGCCAAGTAATACTGGCTCGCATCAGCTAAAAAAAACGGGGACACTGTTCCCGTTTTTTGCATTTTCAGGATTGCAGATCTTGCGTTCCCTCGTTTTTCTCCTGCTGAGCACACTCAGCCTCACCGCGCACGCCGACCAGAACAGTGAGTACAAGGCGCTGTTCTTCGGCCAGGACAACCGCGTCGCCATCGCCGCGCCTTATGCCGCGCCGTACGCCGCGATCGGCCAGCTTGAAACCCGCGCCGCCAGCACCTGTACCGCCACGCTGGTCGCACCCGATCTCGCCGTCACCGCCGCGCATTGCTTCCTGATGGACAAGGGCAAGCTCGACGCCGGCCGCTGGTTCAAGGCCGGTTTCCACAAGGGCAAATACCAAGCGCGTTATCGCGTCGTCGATCAGGTGTTCCACCCCAAATTCCGTGCCGGCCTCGTCTACAAGGGTGATGACGTTTACATCGAACCTTCGGCCGCGCGCTACGATATCGCCTGGCTCAAGCTCGAACGCGCCGACGGTGCCGCACCGGCACCGATCCCGCTGTTCAACGGCGATCGCCAGACACTGGCGCAAGCACTCAAAACCGCCGGCAACAAAGCCACGCAAGCCGGATTCGCCGAAGACCACGACGATATCCTCACCGCGCATCGCGGCTGCCGCATCACGCGCTTCCGCAGCAACAACACGCTCTATCATCGTTGCGACACGCTCTCGGGCGACTCGGGCTCGCCGCTGTTCATCGACACCGCCGACGGCCCGCAACTGATCGCGGTGCAAAGCTCGGCGCCGGACTGGTTCAACCGCAAGAAGGCCGACAACGTCGCCGTGACCGTGCTGCAACTGCCCGAACGCCCCTGAGCCGATTCGGAGGCGACGCCCGCGCATCCCGGCCTCGTGCGATGCTCGACGTCCGGGACGGGCTGCCAAACGCGGTTTTCGGTAGAATGGACCGATTCGATTGGAGTGTGTCGCGATGGATACGATGGATATCAAAAGCTATATGCACGAAGTCGGCCGCCAGGCGCGTGCCGCCAGCCGCGCCATGGCCAAGGCCAATACCGGCGCCAAGAACGCAGCGCTGAACGCGATCGCCGACGCGGTGGTGCGTGATGCCGCCGACCTGCTCGCCGCCAATGCGCGCGATATGGCGCAAGCGCGCGCCGATGGCCTTGATGCCGCGCTGCTCGACCGGCTGCAGCTGACCGACAAAACCATCGCCACCATGGCCGAGGGACTGCGGCAGATCGCCGCGCTGCCCGATCCGATCGGCAATATGGGCGACTTCAAGTACCGGCCGAGCGGCATCCAGGTCGGCAAGATGCGCGTGCCGCTGGGCGTGATCGGCATCATTTACGAAGCCCGCCCGAACGTCACCGCCGATGCGGCCGGCCTGTGCATCAAATCCGGCAACGCCACCATCCTGCGCGGCGGCCGTGAAGCATTTCACTGCAATCAGGCGATAGCCAAACTGGTCAAGGAAGGTCTGGAAACCGCCGGCCTGCCGGCCGCGGCGGTGCAGATCGTCGAAACCCCCGATCGCGCCGCCGTGGGCGAGCTGATCACCATGACCGAATTCGTCGACGTGATCGTGCCGCGTGGCGGCAAGAGCCTGATCGCCCGGATCGCCGCCGACGCACGCGTGCCGGTGATCAAGCATCTGGACGGCATTTGTCATGTGTATATCGACGACGAAGCCGATCCGGAAAAAGCCATCCGCATCGCCGACAACGCCAAGACCCACCGTTACGCGCCGTGCAACACGATGGAGACGCTGCTGGTGAACGACACCGTTGCCGAGCTGATCCTGCCGCCGCTGGCCGAAATCTACCGCGCCAAGGGCGTCGAGCTGCGCGGCTGCGCCAAGACCCGCGACATCCTGCCCGACGCCTTGGTCGCGACCGAGGAAGACTGGCGCACCGAATATCTGGCACCGATTCTGGCGATCAAGATCGTCGCCGATCTGGACGAAGCGATCGACCATATCAACACCTATGGCTCGCACCACACCGATGCCATCGTCACCGAGAACTACACCAAATCGCGGCGCTTCCTGCGCGAAGTCGATTCGGCCTCGGTGATGGTCAACGCCTCGACCCGTTTTGCCGACGGCTTCGAGTACGGCCTCGGCGCCGAAATCGGCATCTCGACCGACAAGATCCACGCCCGCGGCCCGGTCGGCCTTGAAGGGCTGACCAGCGAGAAGTGGATCGTGCTCGGCGACGGCGAAATCCGCGTTTAAGCCAGATCGACACGCAACGGCCCGTCCACGCGGCGGGCCGTTTGCTTTAATGACAACGATGAAAACACTCGGCATCTACGGCGGCAGCTTCGACCCGATCCACAACGGCCACCTCGCGTTCGCGCGCTGCCTGCGCGATACCTTTGCGCTGCCCGAGGTCAGGCTGATCCCGACCGGCCTGCCGCCGCATCGCGCCGCCTCGCGCATTTCGCCGCAGCAGCGTTTTGACTGGGTAAAGCTGGCGCTGGCCGGTGAATCCGGTCTCACCGCCGACGACCGAGAGATCCGCCGCGATGGTTACTGCTACACCGTCGACACGCTGACCGAGCTGCAGGCCGAGTATCCGGACACCTTGCTGGTGTGGCTGATCGGTGCCGATTCGCTCGCCGATCTGCCCGCTTGGCACCGCTGGCAGGCACTGCTGGATCTCGGCCACCTCGTGGTCGCGCCACGGCCGGGCTTTGATTTTGGCCGCTTATCCGGCGAAATTGGCCGTGAATATGCCAAACGGCTGGTAACAGCCGCACCCGAAGCGCTGGCTCGCGGTAAAATCAGCCGATTACCGAGCCCGCTGACGACGATTTCGTCGACCGAACTACGCGCAAAGCTGGCGAATGGCGACGACATATCGGCACTGACGCCGATTGCAGACGAACTCGCCGCCAGCGGCCTCTACCAGCATCCACCTTAGGAACAACATGAACGAATTTACCCAAGCGATGCGCGACGTTGCCGTCGCCGCGCTCGAAGACATCAAGGGCAAGGAAATCCTCGCCCTCGACACCACCGACCTGACCGACCTGTTCGACTGCATGGTCGTCTGCTCCGGCGATTCGAACCGCCAAGTCCGCGCACTGGCCAATAATGTTCGCGAAGAACTCAAGGGCAAGGGTTACGACATCGTCGGCACCGAAGGCGAAGAGAACGGCGACTGGGTACTGGTCGACGCCGGCGAACTGGTCGTGCACGTGATGCTGCCGGCGGTACGCGATTACTACGATCTGGAACAATTGTGGGGCGGCCAGAAGCCGACCTTCAACCCGCTCGGCAAGAACTGGAGCGCGGTTTAAGTACTGCGGTGTTTCGCCCCGAAGAGCCCGGCCCTGCCGGGCTTTTTGCTGTCCGCCGTACCGACGAGGCAAGGGATAACGCTTCCCATATCCTTATAACCAGCGATTCTTTATGGGCTGGTTTTATTACGGTAAATTCACACTTATCCGTATTGTCCCGGCCCGAGATGGGCCCGCCGTGGAGCACCATGAATCTTGTAAGTGAAGCGAGGCTGACTCACCTCAAGCAGCTTGAAGCCGAGTCGATCCACATCATCCGCGAAGTCGCCGCCGAGTTTGATAACCCGGTGATGCTGTATTCGATCGGCAAGGATTCGGCCGTGATGCTGCATTTGGCCAAGAAAGCGTTCGCGCCGGGCAAGCCGCCGTTTCCGCTGATGCACGTGGATACGACGTGGAAATTCCGCGATATGTACACGCTGCGCGAAAAGCAGATCCTTGAGGGCTGGAACCTGATCACCTACGTGAACGAGGAAGGCGTCAAAGCCGGCATCAACCCGTTCACCGCCGGCAGCGCCAAGCACACCGACGTGATGAAGACCGAGGGCCTAAAGCAGGCGCTGAACAAGTACGGCTTCGATGCCGCCTTCGGTGGCGCGCGCCGCGACGAGGAAAAGAGCCGTGCCAAGGAGCGCGTCTACAGTTTCCGCGACAAGAATCACCGTTGGGATCCGAAGAGCCAGCGCCCCGAGCTGTGGAACATCTACAACTCGCGCATCGACAAGGGTGAATCGATCCGCGTGTTTCCGATCTCGAACTGGACCGAGCTCGACATCTGGCAATACATCTATCTCGAAAACATCGAGATCGTGCCGCTGTACTTCTCGGCCGAGCGGCCGGTGGTGAACCTGAACGGCACGCTGGTGATGATCGACGACGACCGCATTCTCGAATACCTGACGCCCGAGCAGAAGGCCAGCATCACCACCAAATCGGTGCGCTTTCGCACGCTGGGCTGTTATCCGCTCACCGGCGCGGTCGAATCCACCGCCGCGACGCTGCCGGAAATCATCCAGGAAATGCTGCTGGCAACCACCAGCGAGCGCCAGGGCCGGATGATCGACCACGATTCCAGTGGTTCGATGGAGAAGAAAAAGATGGAAGGCTACTTCTAAAACTTGCCCATCCACTTGCTGCGCGGCGCCATGCCGGCGTTGTGCGCGCCTCGCCATCCTCAGGTACTTTTCGTACGTTGCGGTGGCTGCGGTGCTGACGCCTTGGCCTGAAGCCGCTCTCAGAAATGTAGGGTGGGTTAGGCCAAAGGCCGTAACCCACCGCAGCGATACTCTTACGATTGCCCGGTGGGTTACGCCGCAAGACGGCTAACCCACCCTACGCGAGATCACACCATGTCCCACCAATCCGACCTGATCGCCAGCGACATCCTCGCTTACCTCAAGCAGCATGAGAACAAAGACATGCTGCGCTTCATCACCTGCGGCAATGTCGACGACGGCAAATCGACCTTGATCGGCCGGCTGCTGCACGACTCGAAGCTGATCTTTGAAGACCAGCTCGCGGCGATCCAGAAAGACAGCCAAAAGTACAACACCACCGACCAGGAAATCGATCTGGCGCTGCTGGTCGACGGCCTGCAGGCCGAGCGCGAGCAAGGCATCACCATCGACGTCGCCTATCGCTACTTCAGTACCGACAAGCGCAAATTCATCATCGCCGATTGCCCGGGGCACGAGCAGTACACGCGCAATATGGCCACCGGCGCATCGACCTGCGATCTGGCGATCATCCTCATCGACGCGCGCTACGGCGTGCAGACGCAGACGCGCCGCCACAGCAATATCGTCTCGCTGCTTGGCATTCAGCACGTGGTGGTCGCGGTCAACAAGATGGATCTGGTCGATTTCGCCGAAGCGCGCTTCGATGAAATCCGCCGCGAATACCTCGCCTTCACCCAAGAGCTGAACATCGCCGATGTGCGCTTCGTGCCAATCTCGGCGCTGCGCGGCGATAACGTGGTGAACGCCAGCGACAAAACGCCGTGGTACGGCGGCGAAACGCTGATGCAGTTGCTGGAAAGCGTCGAAGTGAACCGCGACGCCCAGCTCGATGCCTTCCGGCTGCCGGTGCAATACGTCAACCGCCCCAACCTCGACTTCCGCGGCTTCTGCGGCACCATCGCCGCCGGCCACATCGTGCCCGGCGATGAAGTGATCGCGCTGCCGTCGGGCAAGTCGTCCAAGGTCAAGGCCATCGTCACTTACGAGGGCGAACAAGCCGCCGCCTTCGCCGGCCAGGCGATCACGCTGACGCTGGAAGACGAAATCGACGTCAGCCGTGGCGATCTGCTGGTGCGCGCCTGCGACGTGCAACCGACCGTCGCCCAGGCCTTCAGCGCTCATGTGGTGTGGATGAACGAAGCCCCGCTGCTGGTCGGCAAGGAATACCAGTTCAAACTCGGCGGCAAGAGCGTCTACGGCCGCGTCAGCCGCATCGAGCATCGCATCGACGTGAATACGCTGGATAAAGCCAGCGCCGATTCGCTGCAACTGAACGAAATCGCCCTCGTCACCATCGAAACCAACGCCCCGGTGGTCTTCGATCCCTACACCGCCTGCCGCGGCACCGGCAACTTCATCATCATCGACCGGCTATCCAACGCGACCGCCGGTGCGGGGATGATTGTTGCTGCGGCCGAATCACACGGCGTGAGTGGCGAGGCTGATGAATTGGCGAGATTGCGGGCGTTTGAATTGGAGTTGAATGCGTTAGTGCGGAAGCATTTTCCGCATTGGGAAACGCTGGACATAGCAGCAATATATAAGCGTTAAATAAAAAAACGGGCCAACGGCCCGTTTCTTCTATTTGACGCTTAATAGGGATCTACCGTACTTGAATTCCGTCAGCATGTTTTCTTCAGTAATAACATGCAAGTGGCGCCCGGTTTTTCGCTCGACATCTATAGCCTTCAGTATCGGCTCGCTTGAAATAACCTTTGCGAGGGCCTTGGGATAATCAACATTATCACGGAAGTTACCGCTCGTAGCCCAGTCAATCCTTCCGAGAAGGGCCTCCATTCTATCCGTAGAAGTCGGCACTTCCAGTGAACTGTCACTGGCATAAATGAAATTCCGATACTGGAATGCATTTTTAAATGTACTGGAGGCGGTCATGATTGAATCCGGCGACCACGTGCTGTTGAACGCAAACACCCCCCCCCTCCTTTAAATGAGCCTTGGCAATTTCAGCAAAACCCACCCCCAATAAATTGCTAGAATAGGCTCTCCAATGGAAAGTAGTATTCATCAATATGAGATCATATTTCTCACTCGACGCATTGAGCCATTTCCTGCCATCGGCAATATGCAGGTTCACTTTTTCATCCAAAAGCAATCCAGCTACCGATGGGTACCTTTTAATTAGATCAACATAGCCCGGGTTGAGTTCGACGACATCGACTTTCTTGACCGCCGGAAAGTGGCGAATAGCCTCTACCCATGCCCCACCGCTCAAACCGATAACGAGCACCTTGCTCACTTCTGGCCGCAAGAGATA
The DNA here is from genome assembly GCF_015140455.1 of Jeongeupia sp. HS-3. NCBI lineage: Bacteria > Pseudomonadati > Pseudomonadota > Betaproteobacteria > Neisseriales > Chitinibacteraceae > Jeongeupia > Jeongeupia sacculi. The sequence continues at coordinate 2,647,417 of NZ_AP024094.1, forward strand.
GCTAACATATGCACGGTCAATTTTATTGCTATTCAGAACAACATCTGTATTGATTCTGCCATCGTACACATTACCACCGTAGATAACATCTCCAGCATTAGTATTTCCAAGCGTATATATAATTCCGTAACGATTCTCGATGAGATGAACCAGCGATTCCTCTGCACCATGATCATTTCTGATTAGCGATAGCAGCAATACCGACGGAGAAACCCCACCCAAGAAAAGAAGCACGAGCAGAGCAGCACAAGCACCGATGGAATTCACATATGCCCTCTGCCGATAAAAAATATAAACTCCTAACAAGATCAGGCTTCCACCAAGCAGCACGAATGCTTTTTGTAGCCCCACAAAATCCAACAAGAAGAAACCCACGAAAACGGGGCCAAACGTTGCACCTAGGACATTTGCAAAATATACGTTAGAGATAGATTGCCCCAAATTTGATTTCTCAGCGTTCATACTCCCTAGGTGATGAGCAATCGGAAAGACAACCCCCTTAAGCATCGCTCCGATGAATATCAACGCCATTGTCGTTGGCAGCACTGGCCATAACTCGATCGAGATCGGGTAAAAAAAAGGTGTCAACATATCAATGACACCAGCTACAACCAGAAATTTTGCCGACACTTGCATCAGATTGGAATTGCCTGAGCAGAGCTTTCTTCCAACCCAGGAACCTGCAGCAATGCCAATCAGATAAGATAGCAAGACAATACTGAATGCTTGCGGTAACGAGAACAACCTGAATCCAACAAGTTTGGACCAAACAATTTCCAGACTCAGGCTGGCGAAGCCACTCCAGAAGGCAAGAAATACAGGCATCACACCTTCTCCCTACGAAGGTAAACCACCATTCCAAGCGCAACAATGAAGTTACCCAGAGCAGCCACTCGGATTACATCGGCAATTGTCATGAAATTGAACGCGACAAACCCGGCAAAGACAACGCCTACCGCAGCACCGATTGTATTGACGGTGTAAAGACCACCAATTGCAGAACCTACCTGACTCTTGTCTTTGGAGAAATAGGTTGTTAACAACGGCAATGTCATCCCCATAAGAAATGTAGGCGGCAGCAGCAAAATAAAATTAGCCAGCCCTGGCAACCATATGTTCTCGGCGGGAGTGACTTCACCAAGCCAAAGGATAGCGCGATGACTGACTAATCCAAGTAAACACAGCATTAGTTCAACGCCAACGAATATGTGCAAGCCCCTGCGGCCAGCCTTATCAGCAATTCGACCTCCGGCCCATCCACCAAGCCCTAGCCCCGCCATGAATGCAGACACCAAAATAGTAACTGAATGAACATCGACACCAAAATTGGTAAATAATAGTCGTTGCCAACAAATTTGATAAATGAGACCTGACATCCCTGACAGCATGAATGCAGATATAACTGGAATCGGAATTCTGGCACCTAGCATGTTCATTTTCGTCCTGATTTGAATATCTAAATGGGTTGGCACCGCGATTTTTGCACAACATCGTCATACGATAATTTTCGTTGTCCATTGACCATTCGTTTTTCCTCTTCAAAACTAGCGCTGGATAATGCTTTATCACCACCAAGAGCTGCAGCACGAACTCCTACCAGCCAAGGAAACCCATAAAAAACAGCTTGAGTCGATATTTTTTTGTCTGCATTCTTCAATAAGATCTGAATACTGGACTGATTGATATCAAAAAAAGCCTGATTGTAGTAAACAACGGAGGGAACCTCCAAGCTACTACGTGTCGAATTCCCATGTCCACGCAACTTGCAATCCACCTGCTGTAAATCCTCGCCATGATCCGACGTATACCAGAAAACTGCTGGATTTTTCTGGGATGACAGTAATTTCGCGACATCCGATAACACTCGATCAGTGTATACAATTGTGTTGTCGTAACTATTACTGACCTCTTGGCGGGAAGAAGCGCTTTGAAGCGCAACATCGCCAACATCGTTGAGAGAGGGTCGGAAGATATCGTATTCGCCCGGATAGCGGTGCTTATAATTCCAATGACTACCCAGCATATGAAGAACGACAAAGATGCGCTGTTGATTTCGTTTCAATATTTCTTCTAACTTTCCGGCCAACACACCATCCATGCTACCTGGGCCACTGTACTCGGCCGGATTCAGGTAGAAGCGTTCATTAGCCTCACTGGCGAATTGCGTAATGGGAGAGTCATAGCGGCCATACGTTTGTTGATTGGACACCCAGTACGTGTAGAATCCGGCTTCTTCAAACAGCGAAACGAGACTCTTCTCCGGGAACACCATCGCCGAGGACAATGGCGGCTTCCGTGAAATCATTACTGGAACCGACATTCTCGTCGAATCCCACGGCGTGACCATATCGCGAAGAGCCACCAAATTCCTGATCTTGGCCAGTTCCGGATTGGTCGCTCGTTGGTAACCATATAAAGACCACCTATCTTTCCGGCTTGACTCACCAATAATAAGTACAACAATCTGTTTTTCTGGGCCGATGTATTTTGGATTGAATTTGAATCCAGATTTTTCGTGAATCACATGCAACATGTTTCTCCGCTCATCCAAGTAGCTCAATAGCCTCATATAGATACCGGGAAAGAACGTGCTTTTAAGATCCAAGAACACATCATTCGATGTTTTTTCAGACAGTGCATCTGAAGCCGCATCGGAATTTTTGGGGAACATGGTTGCTTCATGCGCCAATGCCACACCGCCTAACGCACTGGTGCTGAGCAGCAGCAAGATCAGTCGCATCTTCTTGCTCACAGCAGGCCATGCTCTCGCCCATCGACATAACCAGATCACCCCGAACACCCAACATATGCAGATGACCAAGCCCAAGAACCCGCCCAAAGGGGACAAAAACTCTATGGTTTCCGCCAAATTGCTCTCGGCCAGAATTCCATACAGATGTGGCGAGCTTGGCTTTTGGTATAGCCAGATGTAGAGGAACTCAAATGGTGCAAGTAATAGTGCTGGCGCCAAAGCCCACACAAGGTATTTCCAGCGGCCAAGCACAGAAATAAAAAACAGGAATACAAACAGTGAGAGCGCCCATAGTGGGAATTCGCTAGATGTTGCATCAGAAGCCAAATATGTCGCCACGTTGGCAACGGCAAATACGGCAGCCACAACGATGCCGGCATACCGGGAAGCGGTGATCGACCCCAAGCCACCCTCCAGAATACGAAAAAGCCCTCCTTGAACAGGAGGGCTTTTAACAGAAAAATTAAGTTACGACGCAGAGGCGGAAGCCGAACCCGAACCTGCACTCATCTTTTTCACATATTCGACTGCAGCTTTGTTTGTTGAATCCGTAGAGGCCACCCACTTAATACTGGATTCGCCTTCAACCGGAGTCGCGATAAAGGTAATTTTATCGCCCACATCCACGCCAGTACCCAACGCTTTCAGGGTCAATTCGATTTTACCTTCCGTAGCAGAACCCGTAATCGTTGCAGCGCTGACTTCGTTGGTCGCAGCAAAGGTCGTGCCCTTATCGGTCAGTGCGGTAGCATCAGCCGGAAATGTGCCATCGGCCTGAAAAGCCTCGGACATTGCCAGCTTCAGCGGCTCGGCAGCCGAAACCGCGTTCGACATCTTGGCGCGGATCGTATAGTTCTGATACTGCGGAATCGCCACGGCGGCAAGAATACCGATGATCGCCACAACGATCATCAGTTCGATCAGGGTGAAGCCCTGTTGCATCTTTTTCATTTTGCTCATCTCCAACATCTTTGAGTGGGTAGGCTCGGTGGCCAACGCAGCCACTTGCCGCGTGCCAACTACATAAGCAAGGGCTGTGCCAGCTTCCGGCAATCCGCACATTTCTGCGTTCGGCCCTTGGTGTCGTGGCGGGTTTTCCGTATAATCCGGCCGGTTGCTGTTGCGATGCCGTAGGTAGCAACAGTACGAAAGCCAAGCGCAGCAAGGCTTTCCGCGGTGGGGCACTAGCCCGTCCGGACAGGATTCAACACAAGTTTCGGTTTTAGCCGGTGTAGCTCAGTTGGTAGAGCAGCGCATTCGTAATGCGAAGGTCGTAGGTTCGACTCCTATCTCCGGCACCACTTGAAGTGAAAAGGGCAGCTCCTCGGAGCTGCCCTTTTTGCTTTCCACCGTCCCGATGTGACGTTCTGCGGCACCTGTCCTCACCATTTGCGGCAAGCTTGGCCGGCCATGCGCGCAGCGCAGTGGCGGGCATGATGTTTAATCACCTGGTATCTCATCAGTGATCGGAAGCAGATCGGCGCGAATGCTATCCCGAAAGCGCGGGCTGGCATCGGCCCAGTCGAGCAGATCTACCTTGAACGGTAGCGGCGATTCGGTGAATGCTTCGTTCAGTGTCGCGAGCGCCGATAACGGCAATGCCTCGTCGCCCATGATAGCCAGATCAAGATCAGAAAATGGCCGTGCCGTGCCGCGCACGCGTGAACCGAATACGCAGACCTTCCGATCGGGCAGGTGTTGGGCAAGAATACGATAAATGATTTGCCACTGTTCCGGGCTGAGGTCGAGGCCGATTGGCACGGTCATGGCGTAGCAACGGTTCGCGCTTGCAAAGCCAGCAACAAGCCCCGTGCTTCTGCCAGAAAATCCGGTATCAGTATCAGAACCTGCTTGGCCTTGGCTTCATCGTAGGTATGGCTGGTGGTGCCACGCGCCTGACGAAATTCGCGCCAGCGCGGCCAATCCCCCTGTAGCAGACCTTGGGCATTGCCTGCCCGGATCAGATCGGCAAAGGCCATTTCGTGGATTTCTTCGGGATTGGCCGCTGCCTGCGCCAGATAGCGCCGCAACATTTTGTGGGCGATTTCGTAGGTAAATTCAAACCGCTGGATCGTGGCATCGCGATACAGCAGGTTCTCCGGTTCTGCGTGTATGGCATCCAGCGCTTCGGCCAGGCGGTCGATCGCACTGGCTAACGAGGTCAGATCAAGTGGGATCGTCATGACGGCTTCGGCATTCAAAAGAGAACCCGATTATCGGCCAAGCCCATGCCGGCCGATAGCCTTGGTGATGGGTGAGCGTTGCCTCGCCGCGCTTAGAGCGCCAAGCCGGCCGGCTTGTGCCCGGTCAGCAGATAATCCATCAGTTCCTTCACTGGGCGGATGGCGCTGCCGAAGGGCAGGTTTTCCGAGCCACGGAAGAACAGGCCCTGATTCACTTCACCACGCACGGCGGCGGCGAGTTTCAGGTCGATGCAGAACTGGCCGATCTTGGCGAGGCCGTCGCGGAAGCCGCAGACGGTCAGGCAGTTCAGCGATTGGGTGCAGCGGCGCGGATCGGCCTTGGCGTTGGCCTGGGCCTTGGCTTCCATTTTCAGGTACTTGGCCAGCCACGGGGTGTTGACCGCGCGCGCCGGCAGGCCGGCGACCGACATGAACTCGACCACGTCGGTTTTCTGCGCGCCGGCGAGCACGTTCTTGAAATTGATGTGCGCGTCGCCCTCTTCGGTCACCGCAAAGGCGGTGCCCAGCTGCACGGCGTTGGCGCCGCAACCGAGCAGGTGCGCGACCTTGGCGTGGCTGTTGATGCCACCGGCGACGATTAGCGGAATCGGCTCGATTTCCAGCTTGGCGAAAATCTCGTGGGTCTCGGCCAATACGCGCTCGAATTCGAACTTCTCATCGTGGACACCGGCAATGCTCGCCGCGCCGAGGTGGCCGCCGGCATGGGCCGGATGTTCGATCACGATGGCGTCGGGCAGCTTGCCTTTCTTCATCCAGCGTTTGAGGACGATATTGATGCCGCGACTATCGGAAAGAATCGGGATCAGCGCCACACTCGGGAAGTCGGCGGTCATTTCAGGCAGATCAAGCGGCAGGCCGGCGCCCATCACGATCGCGTCGGCGCCGGATTCGCACGCCTGGCGTACATGCTGGGGATGGGCATCCACGGCCTTCATCACGTTCACGGCGATCATGCCGCGCCCCTGGGCGGTATCGCGAGCCTGACGGATTTCGCGATCGAGTGCGATCAGGTTCAGCGCATCCAGCGTGGCCTGATCCTTCGTGCCTTCGCTTTGAGCGAGCAGATCAGGATGGTGGTGACGCAAATCGACCGAGGCAATGGTGCCGACGCCGCCCTGGCTGGCCACGGCGCTGGCGAGCTTGTGCGCCGAAACGCCAACGCCCATACCGCCTTGAACGATGGGCAAGAGTTTCTTGCCCTTGATAATCAGTGGTTCGAAATGATGTGCAAGCATGCCGATGTATCCTTGTAGGCGCCGTACGCGCGGCCTTGTGGCCGACTGCTGCAGCACCGATTTATCCCGGCTGGTATACCGGTGGATTTATACGAGGCTGAAGTGTGATCGTTTGGTCGGCAAAAAATGTTGATCTAGCGCAAGGACGGCGACGCCGGCATGTGGATTGGCAGCATTCACGCTGCATATCGGCAGGATGCCAGCCGAAAACCCCGCCTGTCGGGCGGGCTCACCGCGGCAATACGGCAGGCACGTCCGGCGAATCGCGGCCTATCGGCTTAGTCGTTGCGAACGGTGAAGCTGGCAAACCGCGCTGCGATCGCCGCGCACGTTGAGGCGCTCGGGTAGCCGGCCGGCAGCGGGTTGCTGCCCAGCAGCGCCGATTCGCAGCCTTGCGGGCGATAGCGTTGCAGCGCGTAATCCTGCACGCCCAGCCCGGCCAGCGTGTCGGCCAGCGCCAGCAGTGCCGCATCATCGTGCAGTTGCGGGTGGATGGTGGTGCGGCACTCGAACGCCACGCCGGTATCGATCACCTGCTGCAACGACGCCCGTGCCGGATCGCCGCTACGCTGCACCAGCGTCACCTGCTGGTAATCGGCAAAGCCGGTTTTGACATCAAACCCCACCCAGTCCACATACGGCAGGCAATGCGCCAGCCGCGCCGGGTAGGCGCCGCCGGTATGCAGCGCGGCCTTGAAGCCCATCGCCTTCACGTCGCGCAGCATTGCCGGCAGGTGTTTCTCGGCCAGCGGCTCGCCGCCGCAGAACACCACCGCATCCAGAAGGCCACGACGCTGCTCGAGCCACGTGACGATTTCGGCCCACACCGGCACGCCGGCGACCTGCTGGCGCGCCTGCAAATGCGGGTTGTGGCAGTAGTGACAACGCCACGGGCAGCCGGCCAGAAACACCACGCACGCCAGCTCGCCCGGGTAATCGCAACTGGAGAACGGCACGAATCCACCGATTTGGGGCGGATTCGGCAGATCACGCGATGCGATCAAGCGGGCGGCAGCCTCAGCCACGGCCCGGCTCGTTGAAGAAGGTGCGCTCGGCGAACTCGCCCTGCTTGCCGGTGTTGAAGCTGGTCACCGGGCGGTGATAACCCATCACTCGCGTCCACACTTCGCAGCGGGTGCGCTCTTCATCGCGCAGTTGCACCTCGGCGGTGGCCAGTTGGGACTGGATTGAAAGATCGGTCATGTTTTTCTCCTGAAAATGGTTCGGGGTCTGGTCGGCGACCTTGAGAGGCCGCCCGTGCATCAGTCGCAGCAGGCTGCGGTTTTCTTGGCGATCAGTTCGGCATCACACTTCGGGCAGAACTGGTGATGGCCGGCGAGGTAGCCGTGGGTCGGGCAGACCGAGAACGTCGGCGTCACCGTCAGGTAGGGCAGGCGGAAGCTCGACAGCGATTTCTTCACCAGTGCCTTGCACGCCGCGCTGCTCGATACCGCTTCGTTCATATACAGATGCAGCACGGTGCCGCCGGTGTACTTGCGTTGCAGCTCGTCCTGACGCGACAGCGCTTCGAACGGATCATCGGTAAAGCCGACCGGCAACTGGCTGGAGTTGGTGTAGTAAGGCTGATCCACACTGCCGGCCTGGATGATCTCCGGATAGCGCTTCTTGTCTTCGCGGGCGAAGCGGTAGGTCGTGCCTTCGGCCGGCGTCGCTTCCAGGTTGTACAGGTGGCCGGTTTCTTCCTGGAACTCGGTCATCCGCGCGCGGATGTGATCGAGCAATCGCACCGCCAGCGCATGGCCCTCGGGTGCGGTGATGTCGATTTTGTCGCCCGAGAAGTTGCGGATCATCTCGTTCACGCCGTTCACGCCCAAGGTACTGAAGTGGTTGCGCAGCGTGCCGAGATAACGCTTGGTGTACGGATACAGGCCGTTGTCGATCAGCCGCTGGATCACCTTGCGCTTGAGTTCGAGCGAGGTCTTGGCCAGATCCATCAGCGTATCGACGCGGGCGAACAGGCCGGCCTCGTCGCCGCGGAATTCATGGCCGAGCCGCGCGCAGTTGATCGTCACCACGCCAAGCGAGCCGGTCTGCTCGGCGCTGCCGAACAGGCCGTTGCCGCGCTTCAGCAACTCGCGCAGGTCGAGCTGCAAGCGGCAGCACATCGAGCGCACCATATGCGGCTGCAGCTCGGAATTGAGGAAGTTCTGGAAGTAAGGCAGGCCGTACTTGGCGGTCATCTCGAACAAGAGTTCGGTGTTCGGGTGATCCCAGTCGAAATCCGGCGTGATGTTGTAGGTCGGGATCGGGAAAGTGAATGCACGGCCCTTGGCGTCGCCGGCCATCATCACTTCGATATAGGCGCGGTTGATCATCTCCATTTCGGCCTGCAGATCGCCGTAGGCGAACGGCATCTCGACGCCGCCGATATAGGGGATCTGCTCTTTCAGATCCTCCGGGCACACCCAGTCGAAGGTCAGGTTGGTGAACGGCGTTTGCGTGCCCCAACGACTCGGCACGTTCAGGTTGTAGATCAGCTCCTGGATGTGCTGCTTGACCTCCTCGTACGACAGATCGTCGACGCGGATGAACGCCGCCATATAGGTATCGAACGACGAGAACGCCTGCGCGCCGGCCCATTCGTTCTGCAGCGTGCCGAGGAAGTTGACGATCTGCCCGACGGCGCTGCCCATGTGCTTGGGCGGCGTGGCCTCGACCTTGCCCGGCACGCCGTTGAAGCCTTCGGTCAGCAGGCGCCGCAGCGACCAGCCGGCGCAATAACCTGAGAGCATGTCCAGATCATGTACATGGATCGCGCCCGAGCGGTGCGCGGCGCCGATTTCGGGCGGATACACATGGTTGAGCCAGTAATTGGCGATCACCTTGCCGCTGGTATTGAGGATCAGCCCGCCAAGACTGTAGCCCTGGTTGGCGTTGGCATTGACGCGCCAGTCCGAGCGGTCGAGGTATTCGTTGATGCTGGCGCCGACGTCGACCACGGTGCGGGTATCGGCACGCAGACGCGCATGCGCTTCGCGGTAGGCGATATAGGCACGCGCGGTTTTCAGGTGGCCGGCGGCGAGCAGCGTTTCCTCGACCGCGTCCTGGATCGCCTCGATCGACGGCGTGGTGTCGGCGGCCAGGTGGTTGAGTACCGTGACCGCGAGCGCGTGCGCCCAGTCGGTATCGAATTCGCCGCTGGCCTTGCCGGCCGCGGCGATCGCGGCGGCGATTTTATCGGCGGCAAACGGCGCGACGCGGCCGTCGCGCTTGGTCACATACTGGGGAGTGTGGGTCATCAGAGTTATCAACTATTCATCAACAATTTATCAACATGTGGTGCATTAGCGCCGTATGGACACAATATATTGTGTTGATCGCCGCCTTGCCTAATCAAGCCAAGCCCGCTTGATCAAGGTCAAACCCGGCGCGCACCGGGCTTGCCAAGCATCGCGCGCAGGCTGATATGCCAAGCGAATCCGGCGTATGCTTGCGGCACTATTGCCGGCCGTTCGTAGCACGACCCCGCTAGAATGTAACCAGCCATTCAGGACTACATATGAATACGCAAGCCATACGCATCCATCAGCACGGCGATCCCGATGTGCTGCAGCTGGAAACCATCACGCTGGCCGCCCCCGCCGCCGGTGAGGTGCTGATCCGCCAGACGGCGATCGGTGTCAATTTCATCGATACCTATCACCGCAGCGGCCTGTATCCGCTGGCGATGCCGACCGGTCTCGGTCAGGAAGCCTGCGGCGTGGTCGAGGCGGTCGGCGACGGTGTGAAGGAATTCCGCCCCGGCGATCGCGTCGCCTACGCCGGCGGTACGCCGGGCGCGTACGCGCAGCACCGGATCGTCCCGGCCGCCAGGCTGGTGCCGGTGCCGGATACGATTTCCGACGACGTCGCCGCCGGCACGCTGCTGCGCGGCATGACGGCGCAATATCTGCTCAAGCGCACCTTCCCGCTCAAGGCCGGCCAGACGGTGCTGATCCACGCCGCCGCCGGCGGTGTCGGCCAGATCGCCAGTCAGTGGGCGCGCGCGCTCGGCGCCATCGTGATCGGCACCGCCGGCGGCACCGAGAAATGCGCGCTGGCGAGCCAATGGTGCGATCACGTCATCGACTACCGGGTTGATGACTTCGCCGCGCGCGTGCGCGAAATCACCCTGGGCGCCGGTGTGCCGGTGGTGTACGACGGCGTTGGCGCGGTCACCTTCGATGGTTCGCTCGACAGCCTGTCGCCACGCGGCATGATGGTCAGCTTCGGCAATGCCTCCGGCGCCGTGCCGCCGTTCTCGCCCAACCTTTTGGCGCAGAAAGGCTCACTCTTTTTGACCCGGCCGACACTGGGCCACTACACCGCGACACGCGACGAGCTGCTCGATACCGCCGAGGATTACTTCACCGCGATCGCACGCGGCTACGTCGTCGCCGAAATCGGCCAGCGCTTTGCCCTGGCCGATGCCGCCAAAGCACACCGCGAACTCGAAGCCCGCCGAACCACCGGCTCCACCCTGCTTCAGCCCTAGCGAGACGCCATGCCCGCCATTCACCTCGTGTATCTGCACGGCTTTCTTTCCAGCCCTTTTTCACAAAAGGCGCAGGACACCGCCGTGTGGATGGCCGAGCAGCAGCGGGCAGATTACTTCCATTGCCCGCAACTGCCGATGGACCCGCAGGCGGCATGCGAGGCGATCGAAACCACGATCACCCGGCTGCGCGGCGAGCCGTTCTGCCTGATCGGCAGCTCGCTCGGCGGCTACTTCGCCACCTGGGCCGCCGAGGAATACGGCGCCCGCGCCATCCTCGTCAACCCGGCGATCCAGCCCTATGTATTGATCAACCAGCACCTCGGCCCGCAGCGCAACTATCAGACCGGCGAATACCACATCATCGACGCACGTTTCGCACCGGCGCTGCGCACGCTGGAACGCGAGATCAGCGACCCGCGCCGCTACTGGCTGCTGGCACAAACGGGCGACGAGGTCCTCGATTACCGTGAAGCCGTCGATAAATACGCCGGTTGCCGTCAAAGCGTCATTGAAGGCGGCGACCATGCATTTCAGAATTACCCGACATGGCTGCCCGCCATCTGGGATTTTGCACAAGGACAAGCATGACCACACCGCAATCGGGCATCCTGCCGCTCGCCTCGTCACACGCCGTCTTCATCCTGCTGCGCCGCCGTCTGGGCCGGCGCATCGATGCGAAAAGCCGTGAATGCCTGGCCATGCTGCAGACCCGGCTCGCCGCGCAAGACTGCCTCGGCGTTGTCGCGATTGGCGCCGAGACGTTCGGCGATGTTTTCGAGGGCACGCGCCCAAGCGAGCTGCGCGCGTTTCCACGCATTCCCGGCGCGGTGCATGCGGCCCCGGTCAGCGATGCCGACGTGTTGCTGCACCTGCGCGGCGAACATCTGGATCGGCTGTTTGATCTGGCTGACGCCTGTGTCCATGCGCTGGCTGACTGGCTGGAGCCGGTTGAAAACATCGCCGGCTTTCGTCGCAGCCAAGGGCGAGACATGACCGGTTTTATCGACGGCACCGAAAATCCGGACAGCGATGAACGCCCGGCCGTGGCGTTGGTCGCCGAGGGCGAATGGGCCGGCGGCAGCTATATCCACACCCAGCGTTATGTGCACCGGCTCGAATCGTGGCGCAAGCTGCCGGTGAAGCAGCAGGAAGCGGTGATCGGTCGCACCAAGGAAACCGACGAGGAACTCGACGACGACGACAAGCCGGCGACCGCACATATCAGCCGGGTGGTGATCGAGGAAGATGGCGAGGAACTGGCGATGCTGCGCCACTCGCTGCCCTACGGCACGCCGGGCGGCGAACGCGGCCTGTACTTCGCCAGCTACTGCCACACGCCGCAGGTCTTCGAGAAGATGCTGGCGCGGATGATTTCACCGACCAGCGACGGCCGTGTCGATCATCTGCTCAACTACTCGCGTGCGGTCAGCGGCGGTGCATTCTTTGCGCCCAGCATCGAAAAGCTCGCCACGCTGGCCTGAGCCCGAAACGCCGCAGCGCAACAAAAAGCCCTCGTCATCCGAGGGCTTTTTGCTTGAGTCAGAACAGCCTTTCGGCGTACAGCGGCAACGGAAAAACCTGCTGCCATTCGGCCTTGCCGTGCCTGGACAGCGCATCCGGGCCGCGCTCGCAGATCCCCGCCAGCGTCGGCCAGAAGCGGTCCTTGCCGTTCGCCAGTCGTGCGACTTCACTCGACAGGCAGAACATCGGCCGTTCGGCCACGCGCGCCGCCATCGCCGCCGGGTCCACCGCACTCTTGCCACTCGCCTTGATGAATACCGGCACCTCGCCACGAACGCGGTATTGCGCCGGCGTGAGCTTGAAGGCGAAGCGGAAATCACCGTTGCTCGTCCCGGTCGTGCGGAAATAGCTGCGATCGAAAATACCCTTGCGCGCGAAGACCGAAGTCAGCGACGGTTTGTGATCGCCGACCACAATGATCGTGACCGGGCGCTTGCGCTTCTTGGCGCGTTTTTCCAGCGCGGTGACAAAACGCTGCATCTCGTCGACCGCCGCGCCCAGGCGGTTGCGGTAATCGGTTTCGCCCTCGTCGCTGCTGCGGTAGGCGCCGTGAGTCATCACCGTCACCAGAAACATGAAGCTCTTTTGCTTCGCCGGCAGATGGGCATAAACATCGAGCGCGCGTTGGTACAGCAGCGCGTCCGATGGCCAGGTGCGGGTATGCCAGTCCATGGTTTCGATGAAATGCTGCTCGTCGAAACCGAAATGCCGGTACACGGTGTCGCGTTTCCAGAACGAGCCGTAGAAATTGTGGATCCCGGCCGTGTGGTAGCCGGCGGCCTTGAAATGCGAGATCAGCGATTCGGCACCATCGCGGTAATCGGGGCCGAAATTCTGGTAATCGACCCCCGGCAGCACCTGTGATGACAACCCGGCCAGCAGCTCGAACTCCGCCTCCGAGGTGCCGCCGCCGTAAACCGGGCTGACCACGCGTGACTGGGTAAAGCCGCGCTCGGCCAGTTTGGCGATGGGCGTGCGAAAGCGGTCATCGGCGGTGCTGAAGCAGGCTTCGCACAGAATCAGCGCAACGTCGGGCTCCGGCGCGAGTGCGGGGGCCGGATCAACGCTGGCCGCTGCGGTGGCGTAAAAGTCATGCGGGCCGCGCTTGGGGAGCTTGATGCTTTCGGCGGTGAAATACAGATGCGCGAAGATACCGTTCTGCTTGGCATTTTCGTTGAAGTTGTACGAGAGATAGTGCGTTTTGAACACATCGGACAGCACGGTGTTGACCGCCTTGCCCGCCGGCCCGGCATCGGCCAGGCGCAAGCCCAGCATCGCCGGCAACAGCAAACCGAGCGCGAGTCGCTTCCACGAGAAGCGGGGCCGTTTCCACACGCCTATGGCCAAGGCAATGACGAAGAGCGCGGCGAAGGCCGCCATTTCCCAGCCGAGGTAACTCGAGAGCGAGGCGCCTTGCGACACCTCAAGCACATCGCGCGCCACCAGCGTTTCGCCGGTGAGCGATTCCTTGCTCCAGTTGGCGTGAGTCAGGAAACCTTCCAGCCCGGTCACGATGCCCACAGAAGCCCAGCGGTTCAGCAACGCCGCAAAGCCCAAGTAAACGAGGAGCGAGAACACCAGTCTCGGCGGCGCCCAATCGCTATCGATCAACAGCCGGGCCCCCAGCAACAAGGCATAGGGCCCCAACAGCCCGGCCAGTCTGATACCCCATTGTCGCAGTCGTGCTACTTCCATTTGCTGATCCCGACGCCCCCGGCGGCACGACTTGTTCTAAAGTCGCTCCAGTCGCGAGGCTTATTCCGCAGCCACCCCGGCAACATGTCTTGTGCAAGACACGCCAAGTGACCAAACGCAAAAAAGCCAGTCTAGGCGACTGGCTTTTCTGGTGAAACTGGTGGGCTGTGAGTGGCTCGAACACTCGACCTACGGATTAAGAGTCCGCTGCTCTACCAACTGAGCTAACAACCCGAGAGCGGCAACTATATAGATTCAATCGCCAGCTTGTCAAGTTTTGGAGTGGTGGGTCGTGCGGGACTCGAACCTGCGACCTACGGATTAAAAGTCCGCTGCTCTACCAACTGAGCTAACGACCCTTCCAAAACAAGAGGCGCATTTTATCAGAGCCAGCATCGCTGTCAACCCCATGACTGCAAGGAAGTGCGCCAGGCACCGAGAAAATGCTGCGGCAATATGCCGCTGTATGGCAATACTCACATCAGGCTACACTTTTGCAGTCCCCTTTCCTGGCAGGAGAACTTCCCGTGCGCCTTCTTCACACCATGCTCCGCGTCGGCAATCTTGACCGCGCGCTGACCTTCTACACCGACGTTCTCGGCATGACGCTGCTGCGGCGCCAGGATTATCCGGAAGGCCGCTTCACGCTCGCTTTCGTCGGTTACGGCGGCGAAGCCGATACCACGGTGCTCGAACTGACCCACAACTGGGATACCGCGGAATACGAGCTGGGCAATGCTTACGGCCATATCGCGATCGAAACCGACGACATCTTCGCCACCTGTGAGGCCGTGCGCGCCAAGGGCGGCAAGGTCGTGCGCGAACCGGGTCCGATGAAGCATGGCACAACCGTCATCGCCTTCGTCGAAGATCCGGACGGCTACAAGATCGAATTCATCCAGAAGCACGCCCAGTAACGCGGCCGCGCCGCACCGACCGATTGGACGACATGAAACGACTTCTCCCCCTGCTGCTTGCCATGCTACCCGCGCTGGCACACGCCGCCGACTTTGACGGCGCCCAGCTCAGCCTCGCCTGGGCGCTGCCCTTTGTCGGCATTCTGCTGTCGATCGCACTCTTTCCACTGCTGGCGCCGCATTTCTGGCATGCGCATTTCGGCAAGATCTCGGCCTTCTGGGCGCTGGCCTTCCTGATTCCGTTTGGCGTGACCTTTGGCATCGGCACCGCCAGTGGCGTAATCGCGCATGCGCTGATCGACGAGTACATCCCTTTTATCCTGCTGCTGTTCGCGCTGTACACGGTGTCGGGCGGGATTCTGGTCTGGGGCAATCTGCACGGCTCGCCCAAGGTCAATACCGCGATTCTGGCACTGGGGACCGTGTGTGCGTCGATCATGGGCACCACCGGCGCGGCGATGCTGCTGATCCGGCCGCTGTTGAAGGCCAACGACAACCGCAAGCACAACGTCCATGTGGTGGTGTTCTTCATCTTCCTGGTCGCCAATATCGGCGGCGGGCTGACGCCGATCGGCGATCCGCCGCTCTTCCTCGGCTTTTTGAAAGGCGTGAGCTTCTTCTGGACGCTGGAGCACATGCTGCCGCTGGTGGCGCTGAACGCGGCAATCCTGCTGGTGCTGTTCTACTTCGTCGACAGCCACTTCTACAAGAAAGAGGATGAAGTGCTGACGCGTGATCCGACGCCGGACTCAGGCATCAAGCTGTTCGGCAAATTCAACTTCCTGCTGATCGCCGCCGTCGTTGCCGCCGTGGTGATGTCGGGCGTGTGGAAGCCGGGCATCGATTTCCATGTGCTCGGCACCGAAGTCGGCCTGCAGGACATCGCCCGCGATGTGGCGCTGATCGTGATCGCGCTGGTCTCGCTGAAGTTCACGCCCAAGCAGGTCCGCGCCGGCAACGACTTCAACTGGGAGCCGATCCTCGAAGTCGCCAAACTGTTCATCGGGATTTTTCTGGCGATGGCGCCGGCGATCGCCATTCTGCGCGCCGGCGAAGCCGGCCATCTGGGTGCGCTGGTCCGGCTGGTCAGCGACGGCAGCGGCGCGCCGATCGATTCGATGTATTTCTGGATGACCGGCATCCTCTCGAGCTTCCTCGACAACGCGCCGACCTATCTGGTGTTCTTCAATCTGGCGCACGGCGACGCCGCGCACATGATGGGGCCGATGGCGTCGACCTTGCTGGCGATCTCGGCCGGCGCGGTGTTCATGGGCGCGATGACCTACATCGGCAACGCGCCGAACTTCATGGTCAAGGCCGTCGCCGAAGACCGCGGCGTGAAAATGCCGAGCTTCTTCGGCTACATGGCGTGGTCGGTGGTAATCCTGTTGCCGTGCTTTGCCATCACCTCGCTGCTGTTCTTCCATTACTGACGAACGCTGCCCGCCGGTGCCCAACCGGCGGGTATTTTTCACTGCCTTCAATATTTCACCGAACTTATCGTTAACCCCAATAGTCATTACATGACAGTTGATTAAAGCTGAGCCAGCGCCCCCACGGATGCGCGTACGGTTTCGGAACAAAATACCGCGTCCGGCTTTGACCTCGGTCATAAGCTTGTCAGCCCGGGGGCATATACTGGCTTCAACCGTTGGCATCGGCGCTTCTCCTGCCAACGCTCCATTTCTTTCCGCACTGAGGTGAACACGTGGCTCAACAACCGCTTTCCCAAGACCTCCTCGACAAGATGCATCGCTACTGGCAGGCCGCAAACTACCTGTCGGTCGGTCAGATCTATCTGCTCGATAACCCTTTGCTGAAGGAGCCGCTGGAGCGCAAGCACATCAAGCCGCGTCTTCTGGGCCACTGGGGCACCACGCCAGGCCTGAATTTCATCTACGTTCACGCCAACCGCCTCATCAAAGAGCGCGAGCTGAACATGATCTACATCACCGGTCCTGGCCATGGCGGCCCGGGTCTGGTCGCCAATACCTGGCTGGAAGGTAGTTACGAAGAGTTCTACCCGAGCATCGACCGCACCGAAGGCGGCATGCAGCGTCTCTTCAAGCAGTTCTCCTTCCCGCGCGGCATTCCGTCGCACGTCGCCCCGGAAACCCCGGGTTCGATGCACGAAGGCGGTGAACTCGGTTACTCGGTCTCGCACGCCTTTGGCGCCGCGTTCGACCATCCGGATCAAGTCGTCATCGCCGTGGTCGGCGACGGCGAAGCCGAAACCGGCCCGCTCGCCGCGAGCTGGCACTCGAACAAATACCTGCACCCGGTCAACGACGGCTTCGTGCTGCCGATTCTGCACCTGAACGGCTACAAGATCGCCAACCCGACCGTGCTGGCACGTTTGTCGAAAGACGAAATCACCAAGCTGTTCGAAGGCTATGGCTACAAGCCGCACTTCGTTGAACTGAAGCACGAAACCTTCAACGACAAGCACGCGACCTTCCACGATATCCATCAGAAGATGGCCTCGACGATGGATGCCTGCCTTGACGAGCTGAACGCGATCCGCGAAGCCGCCAAGGCCGAAATCGCCGCCGGCAAGCCGATCACCCGTCCGCAATGGCCGATGATCGTGATGCGTACGCCGAAGGGCTGGACCGGTCCGAAGGAAATTAAGGGCAAGAAGGTCGAAGACTACTGGCGCAGCCACCAGGTGCCGTTCTCGGATATCGACGCCGAAAACGTCCACAACCTGGAAAACTGGCTCAAGTCGTACGAACCGGAAACCCTGTTCAACACCGACGGTAGCGTCAAGGCCGAACTGATCGAACTCGCACCGCCCGCACAGCACCGCATGGGCTCGAACCCGGTCGTTCACGGCCAGGCTTCCAAAGACCTGCGCATGCCGGACTTCCGCAACTACGAAGTCAAGTTCGACAAGCCGGGCACCGTCAACGCCGAAGCCACCCGCGAAATGGGCAAGCTGCTGCGCGACGTGATGAAGGAAAACGAAGAACAGCGCAATTTCCGCATCGTCGGCCCGGATGAAACCGCGTCGAACCGCTGGAACAACGTGTTCGAGGAAACCGGCAAGACTTGGTTCGCCGATTACCTGCCGGAAGACGAACACAACGACTCGCTGTCGCAAGACGGCCGCGTGATGGAAATCCTCTCCGAGCACACCTGCCAGGGCTGGCTCGAAGGCTACAACCTGACCGGTCGCCACGGCTTCTTCAGCTGCTACGAAGCATTCATCCACGTTGTGGATTCGATGTTCAACCAGCACGCCAAGTGGCTCAAGACCACCCGCCACATCAACTGGCGCAAGCCGTTGCCGTCGCTCAACTACCTGCTGACCAGCCACGTCTGGCGTCAGGATCACAACGGCTTCTCGCACCAGGATCCGGGCTTCATCGACCACGTCGTCAACAAGCGTGCCGAAGTCATCCGTGTCTACCTGCCGCCTGATGCCAACACCCTGCTGTCGGTGACCGATCACTGCCTGCGTTCGCGCCACTATGTGAACGTCGTGGTCGCCGGCAAACAGCCTGCGCTGCAATACCTGACCATGGATCAGGCGATCAAGCACTGCACCAAGGGCCTGGGTATCTGGGACTGGGCGTCGAACGACGACGGCGGCGAGCCGGACGTAGTGATGGCGTGCGCCGGTGAAGTGCCAACGATGGAAGCGCTTGCAGCGACCGACCTGCTGCGCCAGCACTTCCCGGATCTGAAGATCCGCTTCGTCAACGTCGTCGACCTGATGACGCTGCAGCCGAAGGAAGAGCACCCGCACGGTCTGTCGAACCGCGAGTTCGATTCGGTCTTTACCGCCGACAAGCCGGTGATGTTCGCCTTCCACGGCTACCCGTGGCTGATCCATCGCCTCTGCTACCGTCGCAACGGTCACGCCAACATCCATGCCCGCGGCTACAAGGAAGAGGGTTCGACCTCGACGCCGTTCGACATGGTGGTGGTCAACCAGCTCGACCGTTACAACCTGGCGATCGACGTGATCGACCGCGTGCCGAAGCTCTCCAAGATCGGCGCGCATGTACGGCAGAAGTTTGCCGACAAGCTGGTCGAGCACGGTCAGTACATTGCCGAGCACGGCGACGACCTGCCGGAAGTGAAGAACTGGGTCTGGCCGTACTAAGACACCGGTTTGCATCGGGGCCAGCGCCCCGGTCGGCAACTGAAACAGCCCGCCTCGTGCGGGCTGTTTTGTTTGGATTCGCGCTTGCCCGCGCTCCCCGCAGGCAGGCACACTGGAAGTCAACCGATGGAGCCAGCCGTGCCCGATTCCGACCTGCTTGCCCGCATTGCCGACTGCGCCCGTGCCGTCTCGGCCACCGAAATCATGCCGCGCTTCAGGCACGTCGTCGCCCAGCGCAAGCATGACGGCACCTTGCTGACCGAGGCCGACCTCGCCAGCCAGGCCTATTTGACCCGCGAGCTGCCGCTGATCGCGCCCTATCCGGTGCTCGGCGAGGAGATGTGCGCGGCCGAACAGAAGGCGCTGTTCGCCGCCAATCCCGACGGTTTATGGGTCGTCGACCCGATCGACGGCACCACCAATTTTGCCCACGGCCTGCCTTTTTTCTCGGTATCGATCGCGCTGGTGCGCCATGGCCGCAGCGAGCTGGGCGCCGTCTACCTGCCGGTACTCGACGAGTGCTTTACCGCCCGGCGCGGCCACGGCGCGTGGCTCAACGGCGAACGGCTCGAAGCCCCGGCCGAACCGACGCGGATCGCCGAATCGGTTGCCGCGCTCGAGCCCAAGTATCTGGGCGGCCATCTGCCGACACGCATCGTCACCGTCGCGCCGTTCGCCAGCCAGCGCAACTATGGCGCCGCCACCGTCGACTGGTGCTACCTCGCCGCCGGGCGTTTCGATCTGATGCTGCACGGCGCCCAGAAGCTGTGGGACTACGCCGCCGGCGCGCTGATCGCCGAGGAAGCCGGATGCTCACTCGGCACGCTCAAGCGCCGCGATTACTGGCACTGCGACGTCTGGAGCCGCTCCGCCGTGGCCGCCCGCCACCCGAAGTCATTCGAGAGCTGGTATCAATGGGCGACGCAGAACCGCTGAGAATCGTATTCATTAGGCGGCTGCGCCTTCGCATTTTGCCCCCGTCCGATGCTCGACATCTTCGTGGACCCCATGTCCACTCCGGTGTCTGCGCTTCGGGCGGAGCCAAACTGCATCGGCTCGCTCATCTACTGAAAACGATTCCGGCTTGGATAGGTGCGGACAAGATCTCCCTTCGTCGCTAAAGCACCTTGCCCGGATTCATGATCCCCTGCGGATCCAGCGCCGCCTTGATGGTGCGCATCAGGCTCAGTTCGATCTCGCTGCGGTACAGCGGCAGCTGATCGCGCTTGAGCTGGCCGACGCCGTGCTCGGCGCTGATCGTGCCCTGATGCCTGGCGACGATCTCGTAGACGATGGCGTTTACTGCCGGCTCCTGCTCGTACACGCCTTTGGAGAGATCGCCGAGGAAGACGTTGTAGTGCAGGTTGCCGTCGCCGACATGGCCGAAGGCGACCAGATCGAGATCCGGATAGGCCGCAGCCAGCGCGGCTTCGGCCTCACGCATGAACGCCGGGATGTGCGACACCGGCACCGCGATATCGTGCTTGATGCTCACGCCGCGACGGCGCTGCGATTCGGGGATGTGCTCGCGCAGTCGCCAGAAATCGCGTGCCTCGGTCACGCTTTGCGCCAGCAACACATCCTCGTGCCCCAGCGCGAACAGCGCTTCGGCCAGCCGCTCGGTCAGCGCCATCGCCTCGCCGCCGTCCGACAGCTCGACCAGCACCGCCCACGGCGGCAATACGTCGAACGGTTGCGGCAGTTCGGGGCAATGCTCGGCCAGCAGTTCCCAGCAGCGGCGCGAGATCAGCTCGAACGAGGTCACGCGCTCGCCGACCTGATCCTGCAGGCCGCGCAGCAAGGTCACCGCCGCCTCGGGCGTAGCCAGCGCGACCAAGGCGGTCGCCTGTGCCGATAGTTGCGGCGACAGTTTCAGTACCGCGGCGGTGATCACGCCGAGCGTGCCTTCGGAGCCGATGAACAGTTGCTTGAGGTCGTAACCGGTATTGTCCTTGCGCAGTCCGCGCAGCCCGTCCCAGATCGTGCCGTCGGCCAGCACCACTTCAAGGCCGAGGGTCAGCTCGCGCATATTGCCGTAGTGCAGCACATTGACGCCGCCGGCATTGGTCCCGAGCGCGCCGCCGATCCGCGCCGAGCCGACCGCGCCCCAGTCGGCCGCGAACAGCCGCCCGGCACCACGCGCGGCGGCCTGCACGTCGGCGACGACGGCACCGGCTTGGGCGGTGATCGTGTTGTTGTCGGCATCGACCGCCAGCACGCGGTTCATCCGCTCCAGCGACAGCACGATGGCCGTGCCGCTGTCGTCCGGGGTCGCCGCACCGCAATTGCCGGTGTTGCCGCCCTGCGGCACCACCGGGACGCGGTGCGCATGCGCCAGCTGCATCACCGCCGAGACCTCCGCGGTCGAACGCGGTCGCACCACCGCCAGCGCCGCGCCGTGGTAGCGACGGCGGTTGTCGAGCAGATAGCCGTCGATCTGCGCGCCGGTGAGGATGCCGGCCGGGTCGAGCAAGGCGGCGAGTTCGGTCATGAACGACATGGTCGTCTCCAAATGCACATCGCCGGGGATATCGATGATATCGGCCGGCGATGTCGGTCGGTCAGGGGCGGTGTTTACAGCCAGAAATCGCTGCGCCCGGCGTGCAGGCCAAGCACGCGCTGGAAATGCGCCGGATCCTTGGCGAAGGTCATTTCGCCGGCGGCGGGCTTATGGAAATCATACAGCCGCGATACCCAGAAGCGGATCGCCGCGGCGCGCAGCATCAGCGGCCAGGCGTCGGTTTCGGCTGGCTCGAACGGCCGCACACTCTGGTAGCCGGTCAGCAGCGCACGGGCACGTTCGGCGTCGATATCGCCATTCTCTTCGACACACCAGTCGTTCAGCGTGATCGCCACGTCGTACAGCAGCACATCGTTGCAGGCGTAGTAGAAATCGATAAAGCCGCCGACGCGATCGCCATCCATCAAGGCATTGTCGCGAAACAGGTCGGCGTGGATCACCCCGGCGGGCAGGTGATCAAAACGGTGCTGCGCCTGCAGCGCGATCTCGGCCTGCAGTTGCGCAGCATCGGCCTCGCCCATGAAGCCATAGACCTCGGCCGCGGTCTGCGCCCACCAGCTCGGGCCACGCGGATTGGCCATCCGCCCGGCATAGTGACGCGCAGCCAGATGCATCTGTGCCAGCATCTCGCCCACCTGACGGCACTGCGCGGCGTTCGGGTGATCGATCACCGCGCCGGGCAGGCAGTTGACCAGCAGCGTCGGCTTGCCGTTCAGCGTATCGACATTGGCATCATCGAGATTGGCAATCGGCGCGGCGACGGCAATGCCGTGCTGCGCCAGATGCGCGAGCAGATTGACGTAGTAAGGCAGCTCGTCATGCTTGAGCGTCTCGAACAGCGTCAGCACGTAACGGCCATGTGTGGTCGTGACGAAGTAATTGGTATTGGTAATGCCGGCGGCAATGCCCTTGAGCTCAACAAGGCTGCCGATCGAATAGCGCTTCAGAAAAACGCTCAGATCGTCGGGCGTGACGGTAGTAAAGACGGACATGATTTTTCAGCGCTGCACGGTCGAATCAGGGGCGGAGTGTACGCAAGCGCGCCGGCGCAGACGAGCACCGGCGGTCACGCTTACCAGGAAAACAATACCCATTGCGGCACCGACAAGCGGACACCGCCCGAATCGGCGTTATCGATCTGGACAAACTGGCCATTGCCTTCATGGTCGTACAGGGTATAAGGCTCGCCGACCTTGGGCGTGACCTTCATCATGTAGAGCTTGCCGTTCAGGCGATACTCGGCGACGGTCGCATCGGCCTTCTCGACAATGCGCACTTCGGGCTCGCCCACCGGCTTGCTGGCCTTGGGTTTGACCACCGGCGGCAGTTGCTCGGCCGGCACCGATTGCGGCGGCGGCGGCGGCGGATCGAGCGGCGGCAGTTCGGCCAGCGCGGCCGTACTTGCCAACAGCGCCAGACTGCACAGCATCGTTTTCATGATGGACTCCCCTTGGCCCGGCGGGCCTGTTGTCCGCCCATTCTACCCAAAGCACCGCCCGGCCTCACAGGCTGAACTGCATTTCGCGCTCGGCAGGCGACATCTCGAAGCCACGGCTCTCGAAGAAGCGGAAGATCGCTTCGACGATCTCGGCCGGATCGTCGATCAGCTGCACCAGTTGCAGATCGGCCGCCGCAATCATGCCATCGGCGACCAGCCGCTCGCGAAACCAGTCGACCAGGCCTCGCCAGAACTCGCTGCCGACGAGAATGACCGGGAATTTGTGCGATTTACCGGTCTGCATCAGCGTCAGCGCCTCGCTCAATTCATCCAGCGTGCCAAAGCCGCCGGGCATGACCACGTAGGCGCTGGCGTGCTTGACGAACATCACCTTGCGGGCGAAGAAGTGGCGGAAGCTCTGGCTGACGTCCTGATACGGGTTGTTGCTCTGCTCGTGCGGCAGCTGGATGTTCAGCCCGACCGAGGGACTGGCACCGTAATAGGCACCCTTGTTCGCCGCTTCCATCAAGCCCGGCCCGCCGCCGGAGATCACCGAAAATCCCGCATCCGACAAGCGCCGGGCGATCTCCTCGGTGCGTTTATAATAGGCGTGGTCGGGCCCGATCCGCGCCGAACCGAAAATCGACACCGCCGGCTGTATTCTTTGCAGGCGTTCGGTGGCCTCGACGAACTCGGCCATGATCTCGAACACCCGCCACGCCTCGCGCGCGCGCGTTCCCTGATGCTCGGCATCGATCTCCGGATCGGCCAATTGTGGCAGCTTGTCCTTGAGCTTCATCGCGCGCGTCCTCGCCCTTGCTTACAAACGAGTATAGCCACGCCCCACCGGGCGGTGGCTTGCGGATATGCCATGCCCACCCTGCTTCTGATCGACGGTTCGTCCTACCTGTACCGCGCCTTCCACGCCATCCGCGATCTGTCCGCACCCGACGGTACGCCGACCAACGCGATCTACGGCTTCATCAATATGCTCAAGAAGCTGCGCGCCACCACGCCGGCCGACTACATCGCCTGCGTGTTCGACGCCAAGGGCAAGACCTTCCGCGACGATCTCTATCCCGAGTACAAGGCCAACCGCCCGAGCATGCCCGACGACCTGCGCAGCCAGATCGACCCGATCCACAAAGCCGTGGCGGCGTTTGGCGTGCCGATGCTGATCATCGACGGCGTCGAGGCCGACGACGTGATCGGCACGCTGGCGCGTCAGGCCGCGGCGCAGGGGATGACCGCGATCATGTCGACCGGCGACAAGGACATGGCGCAGCTGGTCGACGCGCACGTGCGCATCGAGAACTCGATGACCGACGAAGTGCTCGACGAGGCCGGCGTGTTCGCCAAATTCAACGTCCGCCCGGACCAGATCGTCGACTTCCTCACCCTCAAGGGCGACGCGGTCGACAACGTTCCCGGCGTGCCCAAGTGCGGCGACAAGACCGCCGCGAAGTGGCTGGCCGAGTACGGCAGCCTCGACGCCATCATCGCCAACGCCGGCGCCATCAAGGGCGTGGTCGGCCAGAATCTGCGCGACAGCCTGGACTGGCTGCCGAAGGCCAAGGAACTCGTCACCATCAAGACCGACGTCGATCTCGCCGCCGAACTCCCCAACGGCATCGCCGACCTCGCCCCCGGGAAAGAAGACTGGAACGCACTACACGCGCTGTTTGCGCGCTACAACTTCCGCAACTGGCTGCGCGAAGCCGAAGCCCGGCTCGGCGCCACGCCGGCGATCCCGGCACCGGCCGGTGACCTGTTCGGCGCGCCGCTGGATGTGCCGACGGCTGCGGTCGTCGTAGCGCCTGCAGTTATCGATACGCCGGCTGCCGTACCGTTGTCCGCAGTGGCGCGAAAGTACGAAGCCATCCTCACCGATGCCCAGCTCGACGCGTGGATCGCCAGGCTGATGGCCGCTTCGGTGGTATCGCTCGACACCGAAACCAACAGCCTCGACCCGATGCGCGCCAAGATTGTCGGCATGTCGTTCTGCGTCGATGCCGGCGAAGCAGCCTATCTGCCGCTGATGCACCGCGGCACCGAGGCGCCCGAGCAACTGCCGTTCGATGCCACGCTGGAAAAACTGCGCCCGTGGCTGGAATCGGCGGCGCACAAGAAGCTCGGCCAGAACCTCAAGTACGACCAGCATGTGTTCGCCAATCACGGCATTGCGCTCAGGGGCATTAGCGATGACACGATGCTGATGAGCTACGTGCTCGCCAGCCACGAACGCCACAATATGGACGATCTGGCGCTGCGCGAACTCGGTGAAACGACGATCAAGTACGAGGAAGTCGCCGGCAAGGGCGCCAAGCAGATCGGCTTTGACGAGGTCGGCGTCGATACCGCCACCGCCTACGCCGCCGAGGATGCCGACATCACCTTGCGGCTGGCGGCTTCGCTGAGTGCCAAGCTCGCGCAGCAGCCGCAGCTGCAGACGCTGTACCGCGATCTCGAGATGCCGGTGCGCGAGGTGCTGTTCACGATGGAGCGCAACGGCATGCTGGTCGATGCCGACCGGCTCAACCGCCAGAGCCACACCATCGGCCTCAAACTGATCGAACTCGAACAGAAAGCCTACGAGCTCGCCGGCCAGCCGTTCAATCTCGGCAGCCCCAAGCAGATCGGCGAAATCTTCTTCGAGAAGCTGGGCATGCCAGTGATCAAGAAAACGCCGAAAGGCGCGCCGTCGACCGACGAGGACGTGCTGACCGAGCTGGCCAAGGATTACCCGCTACCGAAGGTGCTGCTGGAAAACCGCAGCCTGTCGAAGCTCAAATCGACGTACACCGACAAGCTGCCGCTGATGGTCAACCCCGAAACCGGGCGCGTGCATACCAACTTCAGTCAGGCCGTCGCCGCGACCGGGCGGCTGTCGTCGAACGATCCGAACCTGCAGAACATCCCTATCCGCACCGCCGAGGGCCGCAAGATCCGCGAGGCGTTCATCGCGCCGCCGGGGCACAAACTGGTGTCGGCCGACTACTCGCAGATCGAGCTGCGCATCATGGCGCACCTGTCGGGCGACAAGGCGCTGCTGAAAGCGTTTGCCGAAGGCATGGACGTCCACAAGGCGACCGCATCCGAGGTGTTCGGCGTCTCGCCCTTGGAAGTCAGCACCGAACAGCGCCGCTACGCCAAGACGATCAACTTCGGCCTGATCTACGGCATGAGCGCATTCGGCCTCGCCGCGCAGCTCGAAATCGACCGCGTCGCCGCCAAGACCTTCATCGACCGCTACTTCGCCCAGTTCCCCGGCGTCGCCGCGTATATGGAACGCACCCGTACGCAGGCCAAGGAACAGGGTTACGTCGAAACGGTGTTCGGCCGCCGCTTGTGGCTGCCCGAGATCAAGTCGAGCAATGCCGGCCGCCGTGCCGGCGCCGAACGCGCCGCGATCAACGCACCGATGCAGGGCACCGCCGCCGACCTGATCAAGCGCGCAATGATCGCCGTCGATGCGTGGCTGCGTGATGCGAAGCTCAAAAGCCGGCTGGTGCTGCAGGTACACGATGAACTGGTGCTCGAAGTCCCCGACGACGAGCTCGAGCTGATCCGGATCGAGCTGCCGAAGAAGATGGCGCAGGTCGCCGAACTGGCCGTGCCGCTGGTGGCCGAAGTCGGCGTCGGCGGCAACTGGGACGAGGCGCACTGATCACCAGCGCGCGACACTGACCAAGCCCCGGCTTGGTCAGTCGATCTCGATGTCGTGCTCGTCCGCCCCCGCCTGAATCACGACCTTGCGATACGGCAGCCTGCCCGAATCGCAATTGAGCCACGCCCGGTTGAGGTTCTTCGAATGGAAAAATCCGGCCCAATGCTCGTCGGGGATACCGGCCTGTGGAATGAACCGGCAGGGGTTGTGCAATGCTTGCACGACAACGGCGTGCATTTCCGGATCCGACCACCCCGACGGATCGAGCTGAAGTGCCACGCAGCCTTGCGTATTCCGGCATTGTGGATCGCCGCTTGAATAGGCCGGACGACACAGCAACTGCAGGTCACGCGGCGTAAAGCCTGCAAGTTCCTCGGCCGAACAAAGGCGCCAGCCTTGGGACGACACCGGTATCGGTTCGCGTTTCGCAATCCGAAACGAAGCGGTATTGCCGTTGTGACCGGCAATGGCATAGGTAATGGCATCCGACACCGCACCGCTGTGCGCATTCGGATTCTTGAACAGTTCGACCGCGCAGCCCTGAAGCAGGAGCAGTACGGCCAACACAGCGCCCAAGCGGCCGGTAAGTGACATGGGTTCCTCGCCAGGAATGAATTGTTGATCGCGCGCCATCATGCCACAGCCCGTCTTGGGGCTTTGACGCATGGCCGGCGTGGGTGAATTGTCTTAGGCTTTGCAGCAAGGAGACCAACACCATGAGCAAAACCATCCGGTCCGGCACGGTGCTGTACGCCGTGGATATCGAGCGCGTCGCGGCGTTTTACGCCGGCGTGCTCGACATGACCGTCAGCCATGCCGACGACGCGTACATCGTGCTGACCGCGCGCAGCGTCGAGCTGGTGATCCAGCGCGTACCGGCCGATATCGCCGCGACGATCACGATCGAAACGCCGCCGCGCCCACGTGCGAACACGGCGATCAAGCCGGTGTTCTTTGTCACCGATCTCGTCACCGCGCGCACCGTCGCCGCCTGCCTGGGCGGCGCGCTGCCGCCGGCCGACAAGGAATGGCGCTTCGGCGACTTCATCGTTTGCGACGGCGTCGATCCCGAAGGCAATGTCATCCAGTTCCGGGCCAGCGCGCCGATCGCCTAAGCCGCTTTGCCGGCAGCGCCAGCCCCCATTGCTTCAAGCTGGTGTTTCCGTCGGCGCGACACCGGCGCCTCGAACGCTCCCACGGCGATCGCGTCGATATCGCTCGCCGCCACCCCGAGATCGGCGAGCTGGTACGCCGACATGCCGCGCAATTCGGCCAGTTGCCGTGCCAGGCTGCGCCTTGCCATCCACCACGTCCACAATCCGCGCATCTTGCTCACCCCGCTGTCTTCGATCACGATGACAACAGGATATTTCGCCGGCCGATTACGCTGAATGCAGGGTCATTCGAACATCGGCCGGTTTTCTTTTCGATCATCGTTTTTTTGCAGGGCAAACCATGAATCCATCGTTTCCACTCGACAGCAAGGACTGGCACATCCTCGACGCGCTGCAGAACGATGCCCGCCAGAGCCTGTCGGTGCTGGGCAAACGCATCGGTCTGTCGCAGCCGGCGGTGAGCGAGCGCATCCGCAAGCTCGAAGACGCCGGCATCATCGAAGGCTATGGCGCGCGGCTCAATCTGCAGAAAGTCGGCTACGGCCTGCAGGCGCTGATCCGCGTGCGCAGCGATCACGCCCGCTTGCCGCAGGTGCTGGCGCAGTGCGAGGCGATGCCCGAGGTGCTCGAAGTGTTCCGCATCACCGGCGAGGATTGCCTGCTGGTCCGCTGCGCGATCGCCCGGCCCGAATCGCTCGAAACGGTCGTCGACGCACTCGCCGCGCACGGCAACCTCACCACCTCGCTGGTGCTGTCCAAACCGATCTCGCGCCCGGTCGCGCGGATCGAACCGGCCGGCTAGGCCGCCGGGCTCGCAGCGCTGCGGGTGGTAGAATCGGCTTTTCATCTTCGCCGTGAGCACCGCCGTGTCCGCCAGCCCGCAACCCGCCCGCCTCGTCATCGCCACCCGCGAAAGCCCGCTCGCCCTGTGGCAGGCCCGGCACATCCAGGCCAGGCTGGCCGCGCTGCTGCCGGGCACCGAGATCGCCCTCTTGGGCATGACGACGCAGGGCGACCAGATTCTCGACAAGACGCTGAACAAGGTCGGCGGCAAGGGTCTGTTCGTCAAGGAACTCGAAGAAGCGCTGCTCGACGGTCGTGCCGACCTCGCGGTGCACTCGATGAAGGACGTGCCGATGGTGCTGCCCGAGGGCTTCGCCATCGCGGCGATCACCGAGCGTGAAGACCCGCGCGATGCCTTTGTCTCGAACGCCTACGCCAGCCTCGACGAGATGCCGGCCGGCGCCGTGGTCGGCACCGCCAGCCTGCGGCGCGAAGCGCAATTGCGCTCGCGCTATCCGCAGCTGCAATTCAAACCGGTACGCGGCAATGTCGGCACCCGACTCGGCAAGCTCGACGCCGGCGATTACGACGCGCTGATCCTTGCCGCCGCCGGGCTCAAGCGCCTGGGTTTTGCCGACCGCATCCGCACCGAACTGGCGGTGGAAACCAGCCTGCCGGCGCCGGGCCAGGGCGCGCTCGGCATCGAGATCCGCGCCGACCGCGCCGATCTGCATGCGCTGCTCGCGCCGCTGAACCACGCCGCCACCGCCGCCTGCGTCACCGCCGAGCGCACGCTGTCGCGCCGGCTCAATGGCTCGTGCCAGTTGCCACTGGCGGCGTTCGCCGAAGACGACGACGGCTTCCTGCGCCTGCGCGGTCTGGTGGCGATGCCCGACGGCAGCCACGCGGTCTACGCCGAATCCAACGGCACCCGCGCCGCCGCCGACGGCCTCGGTTGTCAGGTCGCCGACCTGCTGATGTGCGAGGGCGCCGGTGACATCCTCAAGGCGCTCGAGCATTAACATGCCAGCCCTCAGCGGCCGCCGCGTCTGGATCACCCGTCCGCAAGCGCAGGCCGGCACGCTGACGGCGCTGATCGAAGCGCAAGGCGGCGTGGCGATCCGCCAGCCGCTGCTGGAGATCATCCCGCCGGCCGACCCGGCGCCGTTCGAGGCGGCGCTAGCGACGCTGGCGTCATTCGATCTGGTCGTTTTCGTCAGCCCGACCGCACTCGATCTGAGCTTTGCCAAACTCGGCGCGCCGTGGCCGGCACGCATCCCGGTTGCCGTGGTCGGCCCCGGTAGTGCCGCGCGCGCGCGCCAGCTCGGCGCGAGCACGGTGATCTCGCCGCCGGCGCAGCACGACAGCGAAGGGCTGCTGCAGGAGGCCGAGATGCAAGCGCTCGCCGGTCGTCGCGTGCTGCTGGTTCGTGGCGAAGGCGGCCGCAATACCCTGCCCGATGCACTGATGGCACGCGGTGCCGCGCTGACCATCGTCTCGGCCTACCGACGCGCGCCGCCGGCGCTGTCGCTCGCCGAATTGACCCGAATGCTCGCCGCCGGCATCGACGCCACGGTGATCAGCAGCGCCGAAGCCGCGGATCGCCTGTTCACGCTGGCTGGAGGCGCCGCGCGCGAGCGGCTACAATCGCTGCTGTACTTCGCATCGCATCCTCGCATCGTCGCCGCACTGCACGCGCATGGCGCAACACGCGTCGAGCCTTGCGCCACCGGCGATGCCGGAACCGTTGACTCGCTCTGCCACTATTTCGCGGACCAGCCATGACTCAAGAACAAGATTCGCTTCCCTCCGCGCTGACTTCACCCCGCCGCCGCCTGCCGCATGTGTCGCCGGCGCTGGCCACCGCCATCGTTGCTCTCGTCGCCACCGGCGGCGTCTGGCTGTACCAGCAACATGCGATGGAATCGCTGCGGCTGGCGGTCAGCCGCGAGCTCGCCCAAGGCCAGCAGCAATTGCGCAGCGCGCAGGAGCGCGAGGCGCAGGCACAGTTACGCGGCCAGGCGCTGGAGCGCGAACTGGCCAACGTCGCCGCCCGCCAGAACGAGACGCAGAGCCAGCAAACGGCGCTATCGTCGATGTACGAGGCGCTGACGCGCAACGAAACCCAGCGGGTGCTGGCCGAAACCGAGCAAACGCTGGCGTTTGCCAGCCAGCAGCTGCAGCTGGCCGGCAATGTCGACGCCGCGCTGGTCGGGCTCAACGCCATCGACCAGAAACTGGCCGCGCTGAACCGCCCCGAGCTGATCTCGCTGCGCAAAAGCATCAGCCACGATATCGATCAACTGAAGACCCAACCGTATCTGGATGTGGTCGGCATTGCCGCGCGCCTGGATACGCTGGTGGTCGGCATCGACAGACTGCCGCTGGCGGTTGATGGCAATCGCGACCCGAAGGCGGCGGCAACGGCGCCAGCGCAGCCTGCCAACATGCTGCAGCGTGCCGGCAGCGAGCTGTGGGGCCAATTCCGCCAGTTGATCAAAATCCGCCGCATCGACCAGCCCGATGCCATGCTGCTGACGCCAGACGAGGCGTTCTTCCTGCGCGAAAACGTCAAACTGCGGCTGCTGAATGCGCGTACCGCGCTGCTGATGCGTAACGAGAGCACGTTCCACGCAGATCTGAAGGCCGCCGCCGACTACCTGAAGCGCTACTTCGACACCAGCACCCCGGCCACGCGCAATACCATCAACGCACTCGAAGGGCTATCACGCGAATCGCTGGCGCTCAAGCTTCCGGATCTGTCGGCCAGCCTGACCGCGGTACGCCAGAGCCGGCTGGCCAGCGAGAGGGCCAAGCCGTGAGAGCCCTATTGTGGTTGATCGCGCTGTTCGCGCTCGCAGTCGGGCTGACGCTGTTCGCGCAGCTCAATACCGGCTTTGCGCTGCTCTTTGTGCCGCCGTGGCGGGTCGAGATTTCGCTGAATGTCTTCATCGTCGGCATCCTTGCACTGGTGGCGCTGCTGTATGGGCTGACGCGCATCTTTGCCGAGCTTGGCGGCCTGCCAGACCGGGTCAAAACCTACCGCCTGCGCAAGGCGCGCGATGCATCGGTGCAGCTTGAGCGCGATGCCCGCATCGCCTTCTTCGAGGGCCGCTACCAGCGCACCGAAAAGCTCGCCGGCGAGGCGCTGGCCGTCAGCCGCGAAGCCGATGCTTTCGCCGTCAACGGCCTCCTTGCCGCACGCGCCGCCCATCTGATGCGCGACTTCGCCAAGCGCGACCAGTACTTCGGCAAGCTGCGCGAGCGACTCGGCCCGCGCCATCTGGCGCTGGCGATGACGATGGCCGAACTGTATCTGGACGAGCGCCGCAATCAGGATGCCGAAGCGGCGCTGGCCGAGGCGCGCAGCCTCTCGCCCAAGCTCACCGCCATGCTCAAACTGGAACTGCGGCTGCGCCAGCGCGAGGACAACGCCGCAGCCATCGTCAAACTGGTCGATCAACTGGCCAAGGGCGATGCGCTCGATGCCAGTCAGGCGCAGGCGATCCGCTTGCAGGCTTATCAGAACGTGCTGCGACGCCAGCCGAAAACGCCGCGTGAACTCAAGGACTGGTGGCAGAAGCTGCCCGCCGCCGACCGCAGTGCGCCGGCACTGGTTGCCACGCTGGCCGATGCCTACGCCATTCAGGGCGAACCGGCAGCCGCCCGCGATGCGATCGAAGCCGCGCTGGCGCAAAACTGGTCGAGCGAGCTGGCCGAACGCTACGGCATGCTTGGCCTGAGCGGCGATGCGCTGGTGTCGCAATTGCAGCAGGCCGAAACCTGGCTCAAGACGCACCCGAACGATCCCAAGCTGCTGCTCACGCTGGGCCGGCTGTGCACGGCGCGCGCACTGTGGGGCAAGGCACAGACCTACTTCGAGGCCAGTATCGCCGTGGCGCCAAGCGCGCTGGCGCATACCGAGCTTGCGGCGCTGCTCGAACGGCTCGAACGTCCCGAAGAGGCCAACCGCCACTACCGCGCCAGTCTGGCACTGGCGATACCGGCGCGCTGAAGCGCTACGGCCCATGTAAAAGCCCTCCTTGCGGAGGGCTTTTTTAACGACCCGTGCCAGACCTCAGCCCGGTGGGTGACGTTTCACTGACCTGCCTTTTCCCGTCATCATCAACTCTGGCACCGATGCGCAGCAAATCCACGAAAACGCTGCGTCACCGCGATGGCGGGTAAGGAAGTCATCCGGATATGCACTGCGGGCAGGCTGTCCCTGCCCCGGGATTTGTGGTGGCTTCATCGCCGGCACTCCGTTGAACGAACTTCGTCTGCGGTAGGAGTGGTGTTGAGCGATCCAAGTTCGCGCGTTCGTCGGTCGAAGCCGAGACTCAGGCCAGCAGCTCCGGCGTGATCGCCGCCCGCAGCACGTATTCGCAGCTACCGCCGCGCCGGCGCAGCTCGATCCACACCAGCCCGCCTTTCTTCAGTGCCATGTCCTGCTCGCGTCCGGTCAGCAGCAGCGCCGCCACCGCGCCCAGCGTCGGCTGATGCGCCACCAGCACCACCACCGGATCGCGGCCCTGCGGCCAGCCGGCGGCCTCAAGATAGTGCGCGGACTGGCCGTGGTCGGGGTTGAGCAGCGCGCTGGTTTCGATATCCACGCCAAGCGCCTTGGCGGTTTCCTGCGCGCGCCTGGCCTCGCTGACGATCAACCGCATCGGCTGGCCCTTGAGCTGCTCGTTCAGCCAGGCGGCGACTTTTTGCGCCTGCTTGCGCCCCTTGGGCGTCAGCGCCCGGGCCAAATCGTCGCCGCAGCCGTCTTCGGCGTCGGCATGACGCCACAAAATCAGATGTTCCATATCCGTGTCCACCCTCAGCTGCGCTGCTTGGCGCCAAGCTCGGCCAGCAAGGTCGCTTGGGCATTGCGCCGCTTGCCACCCCGCGCACTCTTGCGGCGGTAGCGACCATCCGAGAGCATTTCCCACGTCTGGGTGTTGTCGACCAGATAGCCGCGCAGGCTTTCACGGATCACCCGGCGCTTGACCTTGGGCGCGAGTACCGGGAAGGCAATCTCGATGCGGCGGAACAGGTTGCGGCCCATCCAGTCGGCGCTCGACAAATACACGTCTTCGGCGCCGTCGTTATAGAAGTAGAACACCCGGTGGTGTTCGAGGAAGCGGCCGATGATGGAGCGCACCTTGATATTCTCGGACAGCCCCGGCATGCCCGGGCGCAGCGCGCACACGCCGCGCACCAGCAGGTGGATGGTCACGCCGGCCTGACTCGCCTCGTACAGCTTTTCGATCACCGTCGGTTCGAGCAGCGCATTCATCTTGGCGATCACCACCGCCTTGCGGCCGGCGCGGGCGTGGAGGATTTCGCGATCAAGCGACTTGATGATGTTCGGCTGCAGCGTGAACGGCGCCTGCCACAGGCGCAGGTGATCGCCGGCAAGGCCGAGCCCCGTCAGCTGCATGAAGATATCGTTGACGTCGCTGGTGATTTCTTCGTTGGCCGTCATCAGCCCGAAGTCGGTGTAGAGCTTGCTGGTGCGCGGGTGGTAGTTGCCGGTACCGACGTGGGTATAACGGCGCAGCCTGTCGCCCTCACGCCGCACCACCAGGAGCATCTTGGCGTGGGTCTTGTAACCGTAAACGCCGTAAACCACGTGCGCGCCGGCACGTTCGAGCTTGGCGGCCCAGTTGATGTTGGCTTCCTCGTCAAAGCGCGCCATCAACTCGACCACCACGGTGACTTCCTTGCCACGCGCCGCCGCCTCGACCAGCGCATCCATCAACGCCGAATCACTGCCGGTGCGATAGATGGTCATCTTGATTGCCACCACCTTCGGATCGGTCGACGCCTGCTGCAGGAAATCGATCACCGGGGTGAAGCTCTGGAACGGATGGTGCAGCAGCACATCGCCGTGGCGGATCGCCGAGAAGATATCGGCCTGCTTGCGCAACTCGAGCGGAATCCCCGGCATGAAGGGCTCGAACTTCAGATCGGGCCGATCGACCTGATCGGGAACCTGCATCAGCCGCACCAGATTCACCGGGCCGCCGACGCGGTAGACGTCGATCTCGGCCAGGCCGAACTGCTGGCGCAGGAAGTCCTGCAGATGCTTGGGGCAATTGTCGGCGACTTCGAGCCGCACTGCATCGCCAAACGGCCGCTGGCTCAGTTCGCCTTCGAGTGCCGCGCGCAGATCCTTGATATCGTCGTCGTCGACACTGAGATCGGAATCGCGCGTCGCACGGAACTGATAGCAGCCGAGCGCGTTCATGCCGACAAAGAGCTCATCGACATGCGCATGCAGAATGGACGACAGGAACACGAAGCCGTGCTCGACGCCGCTGATTTCCTTGGGCATCTTCACAAAGCGCGGCAGGATGCGCGGCGCCTGGACGATGGCCATTTCGGCGCTGCGGCCAAAGGCATCACGGCCTTCGAGCTCGACGATGAAATTGAGCGACTTGTTCAGCACCCGCGGGAACGGGTGCGACGGGTCCAGCCCGATCGGCGTCAGCACCGGCATCAGCTCGCGGAAGAAGAAATCCTTCACCCAGGCGCTCTGGGCTTCGTTCCACAGGCTGCGGCGCAGAAAATGGATGCCTTCTTCGGCCAGCGCCGGCAGCATCACCTCGCGGAACAGGCGGTACTGGCGCTCGACGACATCGTGCGCTTCACGCGCAACCAAATCGAAGGTCTGCTGCGGCGTCAGCCCCTCGGGCAGCAAGCGGGTTGGAGACTGGCGGATGCTTTCCTTCAGCCAGGCGACACGCACTTCGAAGAACTCGTCGAGATTGCTGGAAACGATGCAGAGGAACTTCAAGCGTTCAAGGAGTGGATTGCTCACATCCTCGGCCTGGGCGAATACGCGGCGGTTGAACTCCAGAAGACCAAGCTCGCGATTGAGCATCAACTGATTGTCGGCTGGTTTGTAAATCATGGCTCGCTTCACACGTCGCGCCGCTTGTGCGGCCGGAAAATGGAAACAGGCCGCGTGTAGCGGCCTGCGGCATTACGAATCGGTTATGCGCTCGGTGGTACGAAACCGGCAACTTCGTCGGCACCGGCACCGAAGAAGTAATTCTGCAGCTGCTGTTGCAGGTACTGGCGTGCTTTCGGGTCGGCCAGATTGAGGCGATTCTCGTTGATCAGCATCGTCTGGTGCTTGACCCACGCCGCCCAGGCTTCTTTCGAGACGTTGTCATACAGCTTTTTGCCCATCTCGCCAGGCAGCGGCGGAAAGTCGAGGCCCTCGGCTTCGCGACCGAGTTTTACACAGTGGACCATGCGGCTCATGGGGGACAATCTCCTTAAGGCGAAACATTGAATCATACCTGTGTTGACGTTTGATGACAGCCAACACCCATTTATCCAGAAAATGAAAAAAGCGCGGCATGCCGCGCTTTTGCTGCCGAACGAAGCACTGACGATCAGTCGGCGCGTACCGGTGCAATCCACAATTCGACACGGCGGTTGAGCGCTCGACCTGCCGGCGTGGCATTGTCGGCGCGCGGTTCGGTGATGCCCTTGCCGACGGCCTGCAAACGCACCGGATTGACCGATCGGCCGGTGAAGTAATCGACCACCGCCTGCGCACGCTGCTGCGACAGCACCATGTTCTTGTCGGCCTTGCCGCTGCTGTCGGTATGGCCGACCACGGTGATCGAGGTCTTGCCGTACTGGTTGACGACCTTGGCAATCCGGTCGAGCGTCGGTGTGTAACCCGATTTGATCACGGCCGAACTGCTGTCGAAGCCGGTGTTCGAGGTCATGCTGACCAGCAGCGTGTTGTCGGCCTGCTTCTGCACGGTGATTTCGCCCTTCTGGATTTCCGGCGCCAGCTGCTTTTGCAGATCCTTGGCCTGGCTGTCCATGTAGTAACCGATGCCGCCGCCGGCCAGACCGCCGCCGACCGCGCCGATCAGCGCGCCCTTGCCGCGGTTGTTGTGGCTCACCGCCGCACCGATCGCCGCGCCGCCGAGCGTGCCAAGAATCGCGCCCATTTCGGTCTTATTCAGATCACGGCTTTCGCCCAGATCATTGGTTGCGCATGCCGACAGCAACAGCGCGCCAAGCAAGGGGGCAGCAATCAGGGATTTACGCATCGGACTTTCTCCATCAGTCAAAATCAGCTTGGCATTATGCCGGACGCTCGTGAGCGGCGATGCGGCAAAGATCACATCCGCAGCGCTTGACGTCGTTCTAGCAAGGTAGTTCACCACTACCGGCCAGCGCCAGCCTCTGGCAGCATAGATCGACCGTTTTGCCGGGAGTTCACCGATGTCTGCCTTGCCCCGTTTCGTCGTCTTCGGCGAAGCCCTCACCGACTTCATCCGCCAGGACGACACGCACTGGCTCGCCCAACCGGGTGGCGCCTGCTGGAACGTCGCCCGCGTCGCCAGCCGCCTCGGCATCCCCACCGGCTACGGCGGCGCGCTGAGCACCGATGTATTCGGCGACGAACTGGCACGGCTCTCCGCCGAGGCCAGGCTGGATGCGCGTTTCATCCAGCGCACCGACGCCGCGCCACTGCTGGCAATGGTGCCGTCGACCCGGCCGCCGCAGTACTTCTTCGTCGGAGAATCCGATCTTGCCTTCGATCCGCAAGCACTGCCGGCCGGCTGGCTGGCTAGCGCCGAGATCGTCCAGTTCGGCTGCATCAGCCTCGCGCGCCCACCGCTGGCCGAGCGCCTCGTCGAGATCGCCCGCCAAGCCTTCGCGGCCGGCAAGCGCATCGCCTTCGACCCGAACTGGCGCGAACCGATGAACGCACCGCACTACGCCGAGACCTTCCGCACTCTCGCCGCGCTGGCAAGCTATATCAAGGTGTCCGACGAAGACCTCGGCCAGCTGTTCCCGGGCTCAAACCCGGATCAGGCGCTCGCCAGCCTGCGCACGCTCGCGCCGCACGCCGAGATCCTGCTGACCCGCGGCGCCGATGGCATGCGCTGGCTGCACGGCGATACGGTGATCGACCAGCCGGTGTTCAAGGTGCAGGTGATCGACACCGTCGGCTGCGGCGACGCCAGTATGGGCGGCTGGATGGCCAGCGTGCTGCACGCGCCCGGTGCGCCGGTCGCCACCCACCTGCGCCACGCCGCCGCCGCCGCCGCGCTGGCGGCCAGCCACGCCGGCGCATACGCGGCGACGTGGGATGAGGTCGAAGCACTGACCGCCGCCTCGGCCTGAGCATGCTGAAAACAAAAAAGGAGCCGGCGGCTCCTTTTTTTCAATCTCGATTCACGCGCTTAAACGTTGAACAGGAAATTCAGCACGTCGCCGTCCTTGACGACGTAGTCCTTGCCCTCGGCGCGCATCTTGCCGGCTTCCTTGGCGCCCTGTTCACCCTTGTACTGGATGAAATCGGCAAACGAGATCGTCTGCGCGCGGATGAAACCGCGCTCGAAGTCGGTATGGATCACGCCGGCGGCTTGCGGTGCGGTGTTGCCGATATGGATGGTCCAGGCGCGGACTTCCTTCACCCCGGCGGTGAAGTAGGTTTGCAGACCCAACAGTTGGTAGGCGGCGCGGATCAGCCGGTTCAGGCCCGGTTCGCTCTGGCCGAGTTCGGCGAGGAATTCGGCCTTGTCGGCGTCATCGAGTTCGGCGATTTCCGATTCGATCGCGGCGCAGACAGCGACCACCGGCGCACCTTCGGCCTCGGCATGCGCACGCACCTTGTCGAGCAGCGGGTTGTTCTCGAAACCGTCCTCGGCCACGTTGGCAACGTACATCGCCGGCTTGATCGTCAGCAGGCACAGCGTCTTGATCGCGAGCTTTTCGTCGTCGCTCAGGCCGGCCGAGCGTGCCGGCTTGCCTTCGTTCAGGTGCGGCTGTAGCTTTTCCAGCACCTTGATCAGCGCGATTGCATCCTTGTCACCGCTCTTGGCCTTCTTGCCTTCGCGCTGCATCGCCTTCTCGACCGCAGTCAGGTCGGCCAGCGCCAGTTCGGTGCCGATGACGATGATGTCGTCGATCGGATCAATGCGGCCGGCGACGTGAACGATGTTGTCGTTCTCGAAGCAGCGCACCACGTTGACGATGGCATCGGTCTCGCGAATGTTGGCGAGAAACTGGTTGCCCAGACCTTCGCCCTTCGAGGCGCCGGCGACCAGGCCGGCGATATCGACGAATTCGACGATGGCCGGGACGATCTTTTGCGGATTGATGATGCCGGCCAGATCGCCGAGGCGCGAATCGGGCACTTCAACGATGCCGACGTTCGGCTCGATGGTGCAGAACGGGTAATTGGCGGCTTCGATGCCGGCCTTGGTCAGTGCATTGAAAAGCGTCGACTTGCCGACATTGGGCAGGCCGACAATGCCGCATTGCAGGCTCATCGGGAAAAATCCTTGATCAATCAAACCCCTGCACGAATGGCAAAAGGTCGGGAAAAACGCCGATTGTAGCATTTCCGGCTGTCATTCCCGCTGGTAACAAGGCAGCCCCTGGCCTCCCGGACGGAATGCAATCGGCATGAGCGCTCGATTTCAAAGCGGCGAGCGATTAACCTGAAAACTGTTCCTGTCTGGAGTATTGCCGATGTGGCAGCGAGTTCATGCGCTGTACCTGCTCATCCGGCGCGTGATCGAAAAAACCGTGGACGGCTTTTTCGACGACGAGCTGATGACCCGCGCTGCCGCGCTGGCTTTCTATTCGGCGCTGTCATTCGCACCGCTGCTGGTGCTGCTGCTGTGGGTGGTCGCCTCGCTCAGCCCCGACTATCAGGGGCGCTTGATCGGCGGACTCAACGAAATGGTCGGGCCCAAAGCCGCCGATGCCGTCGCCATGGTGATTCACAATGCCAGCAGCCGTCCCAATGTCGGCAATCTGGCCGGACTCATCGGCCTCGGGATTACGCTGATCGGTGCATCGGCAGTGTTCGCGCAACTGCAGGGTGCGCTGAATCGCGTCTGGGGGCTGCGCGCCAAGCCCGGCGGCGCGGTGCTCGGCTGGCTGCGATCACGGCTGAACGCACTCGGGCTATTGCTGGCGGTTGCCTTCCTGCTGGTGATCTCGTTCACCGCCAGCACCCTGATCCGGCTGTTCGTGCCGGGCGACACCGTGATCTGGCAGGTGATCGAGATGGCGGTCTCGACCGCGGTCTTCATCTTCGTGTTTGCCGCGATCTACAAGATCCTGCCCGACGCGCAAATCGCCTGGCGCGATGCACTCATCGGGGCACTGCTGACCGACGTGCTGTTCCTGCTCGGCAAGATCGCCATCGGCGTCTATATCGCCAACAGCGATATCGGCGGCGCCTATGGGCCGGCGGGCAGCGTTGTGGTGCTGCTGGTGTGGGTGTACTACTCGGCGCTGATCCTGCTGCTCGGCGCCGAACTCACCGAGGCCGTCGCCGAGGCACGCGGCGCGCCGATCAAACCCAGTCTGTACGCCGAGCCGATTCGGCCGCGACACCACAAGGCGGCGCAAGATAGCTCGCCGCCCGCCGCTTGATTATTTCTTGAGCTTTTCCGGACGTTCCCAGCCGGCAATCGTCACCTGCCTGGCCCGCGCCACCGTCAGCTCGCCAGCCGGCGCATTCTTGCCAATGACCGAGCCTGCGCCGGTGGTCGCGCGTGCGCCGATGGTCACCGGGGCAACCAGGCAGTTGTTTGAACCGATGCGCGCCTCGTCCTCGATCACGGTGCGGAATTTGTTCACGCCGTCGTAATTGCAGGTGATGGTGCCGGCGCCGACATTGACGTCGCGACCGATGGTGGT
Source organism: Jeongeupia sp. HS-3 (assembly GCF_015140455.1). Taxonomy (NCBI): domain Bacteria; kingdom Pseudomonadati; phylum Pseudomonadota; class Betaproteobacteria; order Neisseriales; family Chitinibacteraceae; genus Jeongeupia; species Jeongeupia sacculi. The sequence goes on from NZ_AP024094.1 coordinate 2,687,562, forward strand.
GTCGCCGATATAGCTGAGGTGGTTGACCTTGGAGCCGACGCCGATCAGCGATTTCTTCACCTCGACGAAATTGCCCACGTGCACATGTTCGGCCAGCTCGGCCTCCGGGCGTAGCCTTGCATACGGGCCGATCAGGCTGCCGGCGCCGATCACCGCACCCTCGATGTGGCAGAACGGATGGATCACCGCACCGTCAGCGATGGTGACGTTCTTCAGCACGCAATTGGCGCCGATGCTGACATCATGGCCGAGAACGACCTTGCCCTCGAACACGCAGTTCACGTCGACGATCACGTCCATGCCGTGGGTCAAGGTACCCCGCAGATCGAAGCGCGCCGGATCGCGCAGCGTGATGCCGCCGGCGAGCAGCGCACTGGCCTGCTGCTGCTGATAAATCCGTTCCAGCGCCGCCAGTTGCACCTTGTTGTTGATGCCCTCGGCCTCCCAGTGGTCTTGCGGATGCACCGTCGCCACGGCGATGCCGTCACGCACCGCCAGCGCCACCAGATCGGTCGCGTAGTACTCGCCCTGGGCGTTGTCGTTCTTCAATTCGGACAGCCATCCGGCCAAGCGCTCGGTCGGCAGCGCCAGAATGCCAGTATTCATTTCACGAATCGCCGCCTGTGCCGGCGTCGCATCCTTCTGTTCGACAATCGCCTGCACTTCACCGGCACCGTTGCGCACGATGCGGCCGTAGCCGGTGGCATCGTCGAGCACATCGGTGAGGATGCCGAACTTGCCACCTTCCACCGCCGCCAGCAGCGCTTGCAGGGTGGCTAAGCGGGTCAGCGGCACGTCGCCATAGAGCATCAGCGTCACTCCGCCTTCCAGCTGCGGCAACGCCTGCGCCAGCGCGTGGCCGGTACCCAGCTGCTGCGCCTGATGCGCCCAGGCCAGATCGGTCTGGCCGGCGAACGCGCTCTGAACCAGCTCACCACCGTGGCCGTGCACCACCACCAGCTTGGCAGGCCCGAGCGCGCGAGCGGTGTCTATCACATGGCCGACCAGCGGTTTGCCAGCGATCTGGTGCAGCACCTTGGGCAGCTTCGAGTACATGCGTTTGCCCTGACCGGCGGCAAGGACAACGACGTTGAGCGGGTGAGTCATGGAATTCCTGAATCGACGAGAAAGAATAGTCGCATTGTAGCGCCGACATGTGACCTGGCGGTATCGGGTTTACACCGGGCCATCCGCCAGATCGGCGCGCAGAAAAAGAAAAACCCCGGCCAGAAGACCGGGGTTTTTGAGGCGCTTGGGACGCTTAGTGGCCGCGCTTTTTGAGCTTTTCGAGCACCGCGAGCTTCGCGACGGCTTCGAACAGTTCAGCCTGCGCCATGGCGAAGTCCACCGAGCCGGTTTTGCCCTTGAGGGCTTCTTCGGCACGGCGTTTGGCTTCCAGAGCCTTAGCTTCGTCAATGTCGGCACCGCGAATAGCGGTATCGGCCAGCACCGTCACTACGTGCGGTTGCACTTCAAGCAGCCCGCCCGAGACGTACAGGATCACGTCCGGTTCGTTCGAGTTGGCTGGCTTGATCCGCAGCGCACCCGGGCGAACCCGGGTCAGCAGCGGGGCGTGCCGCGGCAGGATACCGATCTCGCCCTTGTCGGCAGGCGCGGAGATGAACTCGGCGGTACCGGAGTAGATCAGTTCCTCGGCGCTTACCACATCCACGTGCATGGTCATGGCCATCGGCTATCCCCTTATTGCAAGGTCTTGGCTTTTTCGATCGCTTCTTCGATGCCGCCGACCATGTAGAAGGCCTGCTCCGGAAGGTGATCGTAATCGCCATTGAGAATGCCCTTGAAGCCCTTGAGGGTTTCCTTCAGCGGCACGTACTTGCCCGGCGAGCCGGTGAACACTTCGGCCACGTGGAAAGGCTGCGACAGGAAGCGCTGGATCTTACGCGCACGGGCCACGGCGAGCTTGTCTTCAGGAGACAGTTCGTCCATACCCAGAATCGCGATGATGTCCTGCAGTTCCTTGTACTTCTGCAGCGTTTGCTGCACGCCACGTGCAACGCTGTAGTGCTCGTCGCCGACGACTTGCGGATCCAGCTGGCGCGAGGTCGAATCGAGCGGATCAACGGCCGGGTAGATACCCAGCGCGGCGATGTCACGGCTCAAAACGACGGTTGCATCCAAGTGGGCGAAGGTCGTTGCCGGCGACGGGTCGGTCAAGTCATCGGCAGGCACGTAAACGGCCTGGATCGACGTGATCGAACCGCTCTTGGTCGAAGTGATGCGCTCTTGCAGGGCGCCCATTTCTTCGGCCAGCGTCGGCTGGTAACCCACCGCCGACGGCATACGGCCCAGCAGTGCCGAGACTTCGGTACCCGCGAGGGTGTAACGGTAGATGTTGTCGACGAAGAACAGAATGTCGCGACCTTCGTCACGGAAGTGTTCAGCGATCGACAGGCCGGTCAGGGCCACGCGCAGACGGTTGCCCGGCGGCTCGTTCATCTGACCGTAAACCATCGCCACCTTGTCGAGGACGTTGGAGTCCTTCATCTCGTGGTAGAAGTCGTTGCCCTCACGGGTACGCTCACCCACGCCGGCGAACACGGACAGACCCGAGTGTGCCTTGGCGATGTTGTTGATCAGTTCCATCATGTTGACGGTCTTGCCGACGCCGGCGCCGCCGAACAGGCCGACCTTGCCGCCCTTGGCGAACGGGCACACCAGGTCGATGACCTTGATGCCGGTTTCCAGCAGGTCGATCGACTGGTTCAGTTCGTCGAACTTCGGTGCAGGCTGGTGAATGGCGCGGCGGACTTCGGTTTGCACCGGGCCAGCTTCGTCAATCGGGTTGCCCAGCACGTCCATGATGCGACCCAGCGTGGCGGTACCCACCGGCACCGAGATCGGTGCGTGGGTATTGTCCACCAGCAGGCCACGCTTCAAGCCATCGGTCGTGCCCATGGCGATCGCGCGCACTACACCGTCACCAAGCTGCTGCTGGACTTCCAGCGTCAGATCCTGGGCGGCGAGCTTGAGCGCGTCATACACCTTGGGCAGGTTGTCGCGCGGAAATTCCACGTCGACCACCGGGCCAATGATTTGTACGATTTTCCCTTGGCTCATCTTAGGGTTCCTAATCAGTATATTCGGGTTGGCGATCTGTTAAACCGCTGCAGCGCCGCCGCAGATTTCCGAAAGTTCTTTCGTAATCGCCGCTTGACGCGTCTTGTTGTACAGCAGTTGCAGATTGCCGATCACCTGGTCGGCGTTGTCGGTGGCCGCCTTCATCGCCACCATCCGCGCTGCCTGCTCGCTGGCCATGTTCTCGGCCACAGCCTGGTACACCAGTGCTTCGAGGTAACGGATCATCAGATCGTCAATGACGGTCTTGGCATCCGGCTCGTACAGGTATTCCCAGTTGTAACCGTGGTCCGGCTGGCCGATGGCCTCACCGGACAGCGGCAGCAGCTGCTCGACAGTCGGCTCCTGCTTCATGGTGTTGACGAACTTGGTGTAGACGAGGCGAACCTCGTCCACTTCACCCGCCACATAAGCGTCGACCATGACCTTGATCGGTCCGATCAGCTGCTCGACATGTGGCGTGTCGCCCAAACCCACAACGTGCGAAATCACTTTCGCGCCGTTGCGGTTCATGAAGCCAAAGCCTTTATTGCCAATGGCGGTGACGGCGATTTCCACACCCTTCTGGTGCAATTCCTTCATCGCATTCAGCGTCTGGCGCAGTGCGTTGGTGTTCAGACCACCGCACAAGCCCTTGTCCGACGTGACGACGATGAAACCCACCCGCTTGACGGTGTCGCGCGGCTGAAGGAAAGGATGCGCGTAGTCCACCAGCGCAGCGCTCAGGTGGGCCGTGACCTTGCGGATTTTTTCACCGTAAGGCCGGGCACCACGCATGCGCTCCTGCGCACGGCGCATCTTGGACGTCGCCACCATTTCCATGGCGCGGGTGATCTTCTGCGTGTTTTTGACGCTCTTGATCTTGGTCCGGATCTCTTTACCGCCTGCCATGATTCGATTCCTCTTTAATCAGTTTCGAATCAGAAGGCGTTGCCGGCCTTGAAGCTTGCCGCGGCCTTGAGGATGGTCGCCTCGTCGTCTTCGGAAAGGTTGCCCTTTTCATCGACGCGAGCGAGTGCCTCGGCTGCGTTGGCCTTCAGGTACGACAGGAAAGCGGCTTCAAAAGCAAGCGCACGGTCGACCTTGACGTCGTCGTACACACCCTTGTTGATCAGGAGCAGGGTCACGCCAAGCTCACCGACCTTGAGCGGGCTGTACTGCGCCTGCTTCATCAGTTCGGTGACCATCTTGCCGCGCTCGAGCTGCTTGCGGGTGGCTTCGTCCAGATCGGAAGCGAACTGCGCGAACGCAGCCAGTTCACGGTACTGGGCCAGCGCCAGACGCACACCGCCGCCGAGCTTCTTGATGACCTTGGTCTGAGCCGCACCACCGACGCGCGATACCGAGATACCGGCGTTCATGGCCGGGCGGATACCTGCGTTGAAGAGGTCCGATTCCAGGAAGATCTGGCCGTCGGTAATCGAGATCACGTTGGTCGGCACGAAAGCCGACACGTCGCCTGCCTGGGTTTCGATGATAGGCAGCGCGGTCAACGAACCGGTCTTGCCCTTCACCGCACCATTGGTGAGCTTCTCGACTTCATGTGCGTTGATGCGCGAAGCGCGCTCCAGCAGACGCGAGTGGAGATAGAACACGTCGCCCGGATAGGCTTCACGGCCCGGCGGACGGCGCAGCAGCAGCGAAATCTGGCGATACGCCACGGCTTGCTTGGACAGATCGTCATAAACGATCAGTGCGTCTTCGCCAAGGTCGCGGAAGTATTCGCCCATCGAGCAACCCGAGTAGGCGGCGATGTATTGCAGCGCGGCCGATTCGGATGCCGCAGCGGCAACGATGATGGTGTGGTCGAGTGCGCCGTGCTCTTCGAGCTTGCGCACCACGTTGGCGATCGACGATGCCTTCTGGCCAATGGCAACGTAGATACACGTTACGCCAGTGCCCTTCTGGTTGATGATCGCATCCAGTGCCACCGCGGTCTTGCCGGTCTGGCGGTCGCCAATGATCAGCTCGCGCTGGCCACGACCGATCGGCACCATGGTGTCGATGGCCTTGAGGCCGGTTTGCAGCGGCTGGTCAACCGATTGACGCGCGATCACGCCCGGCGCGATCTTTTCGATCGGGCTGGTCAGCGTGGTACCCAGCGGGCCCTTGCCGTCGATCGGCTGGCCGAGCGAGTTCACCACGCGGCCAATCAGTTCGCGGCCGACCGGCACTTCGAGAATGCGGCCGGTGCACTTGACTTCGTCGCCTTCGGAGATGTGGGTGTAATCACCCAGCACCACGGCGCCGACGGAATCACGCTCAAGGTTGAGCGCCAGACCAAAGGTGTTACCCGGGAATTCCAGCATTTCGCCCTGCATCACCTCGGAGAGGCCGTGCACGCGAACGATACCATCGGTGACCGAAACAACCGTACCAGTGGTACGGGCTTCGACGCCTTCCGACAAATTCTGGATCCGGGCTTTAATCAGTTCACTGATTTCGGACGGATTGAGTTGCATTAAAAATCTCCTAGCTCTTCAGGCTCGTCGCAAGGGCAGAAAGCTTGCCGGCCACGGACGCATCAATCACCATATCGCCGACCGTCACTTTGACGCCGCCAATCAAGTCGGGATTGACGCTGACCTTAGCAGCCACCTTGCGTTGCAGGTGGGTTGCCAGCGCGGTCTTGAGCTCGGCCACTTGCGCATCATCGAGCGGGAAGGCCGACATGATATCGGCCTCAACCTCACCTTCTTCTGCAGCCTTGTAGGTTTCGAACAAAGACGAAATCTGCGGCAGCACGGTGAAGCGGCGGTTTTCCAGTACGGCGGCAATGAAGTTTTTCACTTCATCGCTGACGTTCCCGCCCAAAAGCTCGGTGAGCAATTGCTGAACCTGAGCAGCGGAATACTTGGGGTTGGCCGCAACGTCATCGGCGAGCGGATCCTGAGCAATCAGGGACAGCTTGCCGAGCACGTCCGACCACTGATCCAGCGTACCAGCGTCTTTCGCGATGCGAAAAACGGCTTCGGCGTAGGGTCGAGCGACGGTGATGAGTTCTGCCATGGCTGTCTTACAGTTCCGCTTTGAGAGTATTCAACAGCGCGGCGTGCTTGGTCGCGTCGATCTCGGACTTGAGAATCTTCTGCGCACCGGCGACGGCAAGGTCTGCAACCTGCTGACGCAACACTTCCTTGGCTTGTTGAACCTGCTGTTCGATATCGGCCTGTGCACCCTTGATCAGGCGCTCGCCTTCCAGCTTGGCCGCATCCTTCGCTTCGTCGACGAGTTGCGCACTGCGCTTCTCGGCTAGGGCGATGATCTCGCTGGCCTGCTGCTTGGCTTCACGCAGCTTGTCGGCCGATGACTTTTCAGCATTGGCCAGATCCTGCTTGGCGCGATCTGCTGCCGCCAGGCCATCAGCGATGCGCGTAGCGCGCTCGTCCATCATCCGGGTCAGCGGAGGCCATACGAATTTCATCGTGAACAGGATCAGGATCGCAAAAGTGATCATCTGACCCAGCAGGGACATATTGATATCCACGCTGAACGTCCTCCAGGGTTAAGTTAAAGCGGGGGCTTGATTATTGAGCCGCTGCGATAACCGCATTGAGGAACGGGTTGTTGAAGGTGTAGAGCATTGCAACACCAACACCGATCATCGAAATCGCGTCCAGCAGACCGGCGATGATGAACAGTTTGGTTTGCAGAACCGGGATCATTTCCGGTTGGCGAGCCGACGACTCGAGGAACTTGCCACCAAGGATAGCGAAGCCCAGTGCGGTGCCGATGGCAGCCAGACCGATAATGATCGCAGCAGCGATCACCGTGAAGCTTTGTACGGAAGCGATTTCAGCAACAGCCATTTTAATAACTCCAAAAAGGATGGTTGAGGTTGGGGGGATGGAGAAAAACACGTGCCAGACAGGCGATACCTGCCCGGCCCGATTCTTTTAGTGATCCTCGACGGCGAGGCTCAGGTAAACGATGGTCAGCATCATGAACACGAAGGCTTGCAGCGTCACGATCAGGATGTGGAAGATCGCCCACGGCGCGCCCAGCACCCACTGGATCCAGAACGGCAGCAGCGCGATCAGGATGAAGATCAGTTCGCCGGCATACATGTTGCCGAACAGACGCAGCGACAGCGAAATCGGCTTGGCCAGCAGCTCGACCATCTGCATGACGAAGTTGGCCGGTGCCAGGATGATCGTACCGATCGGGCCCGAAGCGTGGAATGGCGCGGTGAAGATTTCCTTGATCCAGCCGCCGAAGCCCTTGGCCTTGATCGAGAAACCGATGATCAGGAACATCACCGAGATCGACATCGCGAAGGTCAGGTTGACGTCGGCGGTCGGCACGGCGCGCAGGTAGTAGATGCCGAAGACGTGATTGGCGATCCACGGCAGCAGGTCAACCGGCAGGAAGTCCATGGCGTTCATCAGGAACACCCAGCAGAAGATCGTCAGCGACAGCGGGCCGATGACCTTGCTCTTGGCGTGGAAGGCGTCCTTGATCTGCGAATCGACCATCTCGACGATCAGTTCGACGAAGTTCTGCAGCTTGCCCGGCACACCGCTGGTGGCGCGGCGCGCAACGAAGGCGAACACGCCGACGAAGAGGAAACCGAGCGCCAGAGAGATCCAGAAGGTATCCAGATGGAAACCGCTGGCGGTCTGGTTGAACGTGAGGTGATGCTGGATGTACTCGGTGGCGTTCGCCGGTGGAGCGTGGTGTTCTGCAGCCATGGTTATTTTTTGCCGTTAAATTGAATCAAAAGCCCGAACCAGTAGGCGCTTGTAGCGGCGATGTAACCGATAAACAACCACATCCAAGCTACCTGCCGGTAAAAAACAAATACCGCGGCGAACGCGACGATGGTCAACGCCATCTTCGCCGCCTCCGCGGCGAAATGCAGCCGCATCAGCGCGGCCGGCGGACCGTACGCCAGCTGGTAGGCGATGCGTGCATACAGCATCGAGCCAGCCAGAGCGATCGCGCCCCCCAAACCACTTGCAATTCCCGCGCTGCGTCCCCATAAAAGGTAGGACAGCAGCATCACTACCAGCGTGATCCCCAACTTGAGGCAGATCACGCCCTTGATTTGTGCCTGCGCGACCATATCCACCGCCTGCAAAGCCCCGCGATTATACGGAGCTGCGTTGATACGCGTCAATTTTACCCATTGACGATAAAGACATTTATCCACTTTCCCGTAGTCAACTACATAAAGTTGCGTGTAGCAAACTACATCTTCGACCCCTCGCCGCTGTCCGACCTTGATCTAGGGCAGGTTTGCGGCGCACAGCGCTGGTGCACCCATCAGAAACGCTGCAGCAGCCGATCCAGTTCATCAAGGCTGGTGTAGGCGATGCTGATCCGCCCTGCCCCCTTCTTGCCCTGACGAATCGATACGCTGGCACCGAGCTTGCCGGCGATCTCCTCCGCCAGCCTTGCTACATCCGGATCCGGGCGGGCCTGCGGCTTGGCCGCAACACCGTCCTGCAGTCGTTTCACCAAGGCTTCGGTTTCGCGTACCGACAGGCCCTTGAGAGCGACCGTTTGCGCGGCATCGAGCTGGGTCAGCGTTTCCAGCGGCAACAACGCCCGCGCGTGGCCCATGTCGATGGCGCCATCGAGCAGCAGTTTTTGTACCGGCTCGGCCAGTTGCAGCAAGCGCAACAGATTGCTCACGGTGGCGCGCGATTTGCCGACCGCATCGGCTGCCGCCTCGTGGGTCATACCGAACTCATCGATCAACCGCGCCAGGCCCTGCGCCTCCTCGAGCGGATTGAGGTCTTCGCGCTGGATATTTTCGATCAACGACATCGCGGCGACGGCGTCATCGGCAACGTCGCGAATCAGCGCGGCGATCTCGCTCAAGCCGGCCAGACGGCAGGCACGCCAGCGGCGCTCGCCAGCGATGATTTCGTAGCGTGGCTCGCCCAGTTCATCGCCGCCGATTGCACGCACCAGCACCGGCTGCATCAGCCCCTGAGCGCGAATCGACGCGGCCAGCTCAGCCAGCGCCGCATCATCGATGAGCTTGCGCGGCTGATAACGCCCCGGCTGCAGGCTGTCGATCGGCAAGCTGGCGAGTGATTCGCCAGCGGCCGTGTCGCCCATCAGCGCATCGAGGCCGCGACCGAGGCCCTTGAATTTTTTGCTGACCATTGCGTCCCGTCGGCAGGAAAGAGAAAGGCGCCCTTAGAGGACAGGCGCCGGATCGAGGGCATTATGCCGCGCCAGCAATTCCTCGGCCAATTGCAAATATGCCTGCGCACCCTTGGACGATTTGTCGTACGCGAGGATGGGCCGGCCGTAGCTCGGCGCTTCGGCGAGGCGGATATTGCGCGGAATCACCGTGTGGTAGAGCTTGCTGGTGAAGTGCTTCACCAGTTGATCGGAAACTTGCTGCGCCAGCGTCGAGCGCGGGTCGTACATGGTGCGCAGCAGGCCTTCGATCTCGATCTTGCGGTTGAGGCTCTGCTTGATGCGCCGCAGCGTACTGACCAGGTCGGAGAGTCCTTCGAGCGCGTAATACTCGCACTGCATCGGGATCATCACCGAGTCGGCGGCAACCATGCCGTTCAGCGTCAAGAGGTTCAACGCCGGCGGGCAGTCGAGAATGACGAAATCGTAGTCGTCGGCCACTTCGGCCAGCGCGGTCTTGAGCCGGGTTTCGCGGTGCTCGGCGTCGACGAGTTCGACCTCGGCGCCGGCCAGCTCGCGGTTGGTCGGCAGCACGTCGTAACGCCCGGACTCGGAATACTGAATGGTGTCGCGGATCGTCGATTCACCGATCAGCAAGGTATAGATCGTGTGCTTGAGCTTGGTCTTGTCGATGCCGCTGCCCATGGTCGCATTGGCCTGCGGGTCAAGATCGACCAGCAGGACGCGGCGCCCCAGATGAGCAAGGCTGGCGGCCAGATTGACCGACGTGGTGGTTTTGCCGACGCCGCCCTTCTGGTTCGCGATCGCCAAAATCCTCATGCCACCACCATATGCACCAGATGCCGCTCGGCATCGATGCCGGGCACGCTCAGGGTGTCAACGCCAACCGATTTGACGTCGGCCGGCAGCAGCGCGATTTCCTCGTGCGGGTACACGCCCTTCAGCGCGGCCCATTCACCATCGGCGGCAAGCAGGTGGCGGGTCAGCTTGGCGAATTCGGCCAGATCGGAGAACGCCCGGCTGGTGATGACGTTGAACGGCGCTTCGGGCCGGAACGCCTCGACGCGCTCGGTCACGACGGTGACGTTCGTCAACTTCAGATCGACTACCGCCTGGCGCAGAAAGGTGGTTTTCTTGTGGTTGGAATCGAGCAAAAACAATTGCCAGTCCGGGCGGGCGATCGCCAGCGGAATCCCCGGCGTGCCGAAGCCCGAACCGACGTCAAGAATGCGCGCGCCGGCCGCGGCCTTGAAATGCGCCAGCGGCGCCAGCGAATCGAGCAGATGGTGCGGCACCATCCGTTCGGGCTCGCGGATCGCCGTCAGGCTGTAGGTCTTGTTCCACTTTTCCAGCAGCGCCACGTAGGCGAGCAGCAGGCTTTGCTGCGATTCGTCCAGTGTCAGGCCGAGTTCTTGCAGGCCGGTGGACAGCGATACGGCCAGCTTGGGGGTCTGCGCTTCAATCATCATGGTCTCAGGCGGCCTTGTCTTGGCCCGCACTCGCTGCGAGCTGTTTTTTCTTCAAATGAACCAGCAGCAGCGCGATGGCCGCCGGGGTAATACCGGAAATCCGCCCGGCCTGGCCGAGCGTTTCGGGACGATGCTGGGTAAGCTTTTGCTGCGCTTCTTTCGACAAGCCCGACACGGCGGTGTAATCGAAATCGGCCGGCAGCTTCACGTCGTCGAGGGTATCGCGTTTGGCGACTTCGTGCTGTTGCCGTTCGATATAACCCTGATACTTGACCTGGATTTCGACCTGCTCGGCGACCAGCGGATCGCCGATCACGGCGCCGTCCTTGGGCCGGGCACATTCGAGGCTCATCAGGCTGTCGAAACTGACTTCGGGCCGGCGCAACAGGTCGGCGAGACTGTATTCGCGTTCGATCGCCTTGCCGAGCACGCGCTCGGCTTCCGCGGCGTCGAGGATGCGCGGATTCACCCAGGTCGAGCGCAAGCGTTGCAGCTCGGTCTCGACCGCGTCGCGCTTGGTGCAGAACAGCGCCCATTGTTCGCCGCCGACCAGACCGAGCTTTCGGCCTTCTTCGGTCAGGCGCAGGTCGGCGTTGTCTTCGCGCAGCTGCAGCCGGAATTCGGCGCGACTGGTGAACATCCGGTACGGCTCGGTCACGCCGAGCGTGGTCAGGTCGTCGACCAGCACACCGAGATAGGCCTGATCGCGGCCCGGCGTCCATGGCGCTTCGTCGGTCGCGTACAGCGCCGCGTTCAGCCCGGCGAACAGGCCCTGCGCGGCGGCTTCTTCGTAACCGGTGGTGCCGTTGATCTGGCCGGCAAAAAACAGCCCGGCGATCGCCTTGGATTCAAACGACTGCTTCAGCGCGCGCGGATCAAAGTAGTCATATTCGATCGCATAGCCGGGACGCAGGATGCGGGCGTTTTCGAGCCCGACCATCGACTGCAGCGCGGCGATCTGGATGTCGAACGGCAGACTCGTCGAGAAGCCGCCCGGATAGTATTCGTGCGTATCGAGCCCTTCCGGTTCGAGGAAGATCTGGTGGCTGTCCTTGTCGGCAAAGCGGTTGATCTTGTCCTCGACCGACGGGCAGTAACGCGGGCCGACGCCCTCGATCTTGCCGGTGAACATCGGGCTACGGTCGAAGCCGCTGCGCAGGATCTCGTGCGTCTGCAGATTGGTGTGTGCAATCCAGCACGGTAGCTGCCGCGGGTGCATCGCCAGATTGCCGCGGGCCGAGAACACCGGCGCCGGCGTATCGCCGGGCTGGATTTCGAGCCGGGAGAAATCGATGGTGCGGCCGTCGATACGCGGCGGGGTGCCGGTCTTGAGCCGGCCGACCGGCAGTTGCAGTTCGCGCAGGCGCAGCGCGAGTGAAATCGACGCCGGATCACCGGCGCGCCCGCCCGTATGGTTCTCGAGCCCGACGTGGATCTTGCCGCCGAGGAAGGTGCCGGCGGTCAGCACCACCGCGCTGGCTTCGAAGCGGATGCCGATCTGCGTGACCGCGCCGGTGACGCGATCGCCGGCCAGCGTCAGGTCGGCGACTTCCTGCTGGAACAGGTCGAGGTTGGGCTGGTTTTCCAGCACTGCCCGGATCGCCGCCTTGTAGCGGACGCGATCGGCCTGGGCGCGCGTCGCCCGCACCGCCGGGCCCTTGCTGGCGTTCAGCGTCTTGAACTGGATACCGCTCATATCGGTCGCCAGCGCCATCGCACCGCCGAGCGCGTCGACTTCCTTGACCAGATGGCCCTTGCCGATGCCACCGATCGACGGATTGCAGCTCATCTGCCCGAGCGTTTCGATATTGTGCGTCAGCAGCAGCGTCTTGCGCCCCATGCGCGCGCTGGCGAGCGCGGCCTCGGTGCCGGCGTGACCGCCGCCGACGACGATCACGTCGTAACGGGTGGGATAAAGCATGGGGAACTCTCTGCGCGAATGGGGGGTACGGGGGCAATATTCTACGCGATAACAATCACTTAGGGCAGACCCCGCGCCACGGCGCGGTTTTTCACCTCCGCGCCCCGCCGGCATGAGGACGCTCACCCGCCAAATGACAACAATGTAAGCATTTCTACCCATATAGCATCAAATCCGGCACGTTTATCGGCCAATGCTTTATCATTCGCGCAAGCTTACTCATACCGACAGACCAGCAACGCAACAAGTAATGAAAATTCTTACAAAGCATCTTCATGCGATGCTCGATCCGCTCGGTAACCGCGCCCTGCTCTGGGTCTGGGCCGGCTTGTGCGTCCTGGGCGGGCTGCTTGTCGTCGCCAACGTCGACCTCGGCGCCCAGTTATGGCTGGCGGCAGTCATCGTGATCCTGCTGCTGGCCTTGCGCCATATCGGCCATCCCGAGCGCTATCGCGCCTTCTTCCTGTTTCTCGCCGCCTTTCTGACCTTGCGCTATGTGTACTGGCGCACCACGCACACGCTCAGCCTCGACGGCCCGGCCGATATGGCGATGGCGCTACTGCTGTATATCGCCGAGCTGTACGGCATTGTCGTCGCGATGCTGGGTATCTTCGTCAATATCCGGCCGCTGAAACGCAAGCCGGTGCCGCTGCCTGCCGACCCCTCGTTGCTGCCGACCGTCGACGTCTACATCCCGACCTACAACGAATCACCCGAGCTGCTCGAAGTCACCCTCCGCGCGGCAATGAACATCCGTTACCCGGCGAACAAGCTCAAGGTCTACCTGCTCGACGACGGCGGCACGGTGCAAAAGCGCGGCCAGGCCGACGAAGCCAAGGCGCTCGACGCGATCACCCGGCACAAATGGCTGCGCAAGCTGTGCCAGCGCCACGGCGCGCATTACATTTCGCGCGCGCGCAACGAACACGCCAAGGCCGGCAACATCAACGCCGCGCTGAAGGAATCGCACGGCGAACTGATCGTGATCCTCGACGCCGACCATGTGCCGACGGTCGATTTCCTGGAGAAAACCGTCGGCTTCTTCCTGCGCGACGAAAAACTCTTCCTGGTGCAGACGCCGCACTTTTTCATCAACCCGGATCCGATCGAAAAGAATCTGCGCATTTTTGGCCAGATTCCGTCCGAGAACGAAATGTTCTACTCGGTGATCCAGCACGGGCTGGATTTCTGGAACTCGGCCTTTTTCTGCGGTTCGGCCGCGGTGCTGCGGCGGCGCTGCCTCGAGGAGGTCGGCGGCATCGCCGGCACCTCGATCACCGAAGACGCCGAAACCGCGCTCGACCTGCATGCGCGCGGCTACAAGAGCGTTTACCTCGGCATTCCGCTGATTTCGGGGCTGCAGCCGGAAACCTTCACCGGTTTCATCACCCAGCGGGTGCGCTGGGCGCAGGGGATGGTGCAGATCTTCCTGCTGAAGAACCCCTTTCGCGTACCGGGGCTGAAGCTGTGGCAGCGGCTGTGCTATTTCTCCAGCTCGTTCTTCTGGTTCTTCGGCTACGCCCGGCTGATGTTCCTGCTCGCGCCGTTGGCCTTTCTGCTGTTCGGCCTGCACATCTACAAGGCGACCTTGACCGACTTCCTCGCCTACGCGCTGCCGCACGTGATCGGCGTGATGCTGGTATCCGATTATCTGTTCGACAAGGTGCGCTGGGCCTTCGTCTCCGAGCTGTACGAGCTGCTGCAGTCGATGTTCTCGCTGCCGGCGATTTTCAAGGTGTTCCGCAATCCGCGCGCACCGACCTTCCAGGTCACCCCCAAGGGCGAGCATCTGGACGAGGACTTCATTTCGCAGCTGTCGGGGCCGTTCTACCTCGTCTATCTGGCGGTCGTCGTCGGTATGGGCGCCGGCATCTGGCGCTACGTCAATTTTCCGCTCGAGCGCGACATCGTGCTGGTGACGCTGGCGTGGAACACGCTGAACCTGCTGCTGCTGAATGCGGCGATCGGCGCGCTGTTCGAGCGCCGCCAGCGCCGCGCCAATCCGCGCATGCCCGCCGATCTGGATGCCGAGCTGATCCTGCACGGCAGCGGCGCTCACCTGCCCTGCCGGGTCGACGACCTCTCGGCCAGCGGCGCCCGGCTGCTGGTTCCGAGCGCACAGCTGCCGCCGCTGACCAGCGATCTGGCGGTGATTGCAATCTACAACCCGGCGCTGCTGCGCTATACGCATTTGTCGGTACATATCCACAACGCCCGGCCGCTTGACGCCCATCAGCACACGCTCGGCATCGAATTCGTCGACGTCGCGGTACAGCAGGTCGCCGAGGTCGTCGCGCTGGTGCACGGCGACAGCCAGCGCTGGCAGGACTACCGCAAGGAACGCGCGCGCAAGCTCGGCATTTTCGCCAGCCTGATGCTGCTGGTCCGCCTGGGCGGGCGTTATGCCTTGCAACACTACTATTCGATTCTGATCACCGCTGGCCGCTTTCTGTGGCTGCGCCTGAAACCGGCACCGGTGGCGCTCGTCCGCCAGGGCCGGCGGCTGTGGCGATGGACTTGGGCAGGATAATGATTAAAAAAGCTGGAGAACCTGGATGACTTACCGATCCGCCTTGCGCGGCTTGTTGTTGATGCTGCTGCTGAGCTGCAGCAGCGCCATTGCCAGCCTTGAGGCCCCGCGCGAACGCCGCGACGTACCCCTGATGGCGCTGACCGGCAACGCGCAGCCACTGCGCATCAGCGGTGCATCGAGCCAGCAATCGATCACGCTGCCCATCGGTGCGCGCGAAAACATCAAGAGCGCCATGCTGCATCTGGTCGCGACCAATTCGACCGCGCTGCTGCCCGAGCGCTCGCAACTGCAAATCCAGCTCAACGGCCGCGTGATCGCCCAGTTGCCGCTGTCGCCGAAGCAGCCCGAAATCACCGCCGACATCCGCTTGCCGCTGAATCTGCTCCAGCCCGGCTACAACCGGCTCAGCTTCGTCGCCGCGCAGCATTACACGCTGCAATGCGAGGATCCGACCGCCCCCGAGCTGTGGAGCGAGATCGACATGCAGCAATCGACACTGCGCATCGACTCCGAACTGCAAACGCTGACGCCGACGCTGGATCGCCTCGATGCGCTGTTCGACCCGGCACAGTGGCACAGCCGCAGGCTGAATATCGTCACCACCGGGCTGGCGCAACTGGGCAGCAACGAACTTGGCTGGGGCGCCCGGCTGGCCCAGGGCGCCGCGCTGCGGCTGCGTTACCAGCCGCTGGCGGTGCAGCATCGCGTCGCCAGCGCCGGCCGCGGCGACGGCCCGGTCAGCGGGCTGGATACCGCCGCGCTGGCCGGCAGCGACATTCTGCTGGTGGGCACGCTGGCACAGCTCAAGCCTTACCTGTCGCCGGCATTGGCCGCCAGGGTGCAGTCGGGCTTTCTCGGCGTTTACCCGCTGCCGGGCGATGCCAGCCGGCTGCTGTTGATCGCCACCGGCCGTGATGCCGCCGAGGTCGGCAAGGCCGTGGATGCGTTTGCCTGGCAGCGTTTCCCCTTCCCGCGTCAGGCCGAGCTGGCGGTACGCGACGTCAAGCCCGCCACACTGCAGGACTATGCCGGCCCGCGGCGCATCAGTACCGAAGGCAGCTACCGCTTGCGCGATCTCGGCTTTCGCAGCCGCAACGTCAAGGGCATGTTTCCTGAGGCCATCGAGACCCGCATCCATCTGCCGGCCGACCTCTACGGCCCCGAGGACAGCAAGGTCGAGGTCGATCTGAACTACGCCGTCGGCGCGAAGATGCGCGCCGATTCGGTGCTCAACGTCCTTGTCAACGGCCAGTTCGCCCAGGTGATTCCACTCGATCAGGACAAGGGTGGCACCGTTGAGCATTACCGGCTGGAAATCCCGCTGCGCAACTTCAAGCCCGGCGAAAACACGCTGTCGTTTCAGCCGCGGATGACGCCGCTAGTGAGCGGCAACTGCCAGACCCATCAGACCGAAAACCTGCAACTGACGATTTTCGACGACAGCACGCTCACCCTGCCGAAGTTGTTCCATTTTGCTCAACTGCCCGATCTGCACCGTTTCGCAGCCACCGGCTTCCCCTATGCGGTGGCCGCCACCGGCGAGCGGATCGGCATCATGGTGACCGAACGCCATAGCGACACCATCGGCGCCGCATGGAGCCTGCTCGGCAAGCTGGCGCAGCAACAGGCGCTGCCACTGACCGCCGCCCACATCGGCTTCGATACGCCACCGGCCGATCGCCATCTGCTGATCGTCGGCAGCAAGCCACCGGCCGCGCTGCTCAAGGGCGCGCCGTGGCAATCGGGAACGCCGATGCAGTTCACCCAGCCGGCTCAGGGTGCGATCCCGCAGGACAGCGTCGGCTGGCTGGCGCGCCAGTGGGTCTGGCTGAGCGGCGCCAGCCCGGCCACCGCCCCACAAGCAGCATCGACCGCGATCAGTGCCGATGCGACCTTGGCCGGTCAGCTGCTGATGATGCAATACCGCTCGCCACTGGACGATGACCGTACCGCTACGGTCTTCATCGGCGGCAATCCGGCCGATGTCGGCCGCGGCAGCGCCGAGCTGCTCGAAGCGCGCAACTGGGATGGTCTGGCGCATGACGTCACACTGCTGCGCATCGGCGAGCCGGGCGTGGTCAGCCAGCAGGTCGGCCCTTATTACGACGTCGGCAAAATCGGCTTCATCGGCCGGATCGGCTATGCGTTCTCGCAATATCCGCTGCTGTGGCTGGCCATCACGCTGCTGCTGGTCGCGGTACTGGCGCTGGTGACGGTGAAACTGCTGCGGCGTTTTTATCTACGCCACCATGCCGGGGTCGAGGAAGAAACGCCGTGATTCACCGCTGGCTGATCCCGCTGATGCTGCTGCTTTCCTTTGGCGCCCATGCTGCCGGCAGCGCGCGCTGGAATGACTTCGCCACGCGCTTCATCAGTGCCGACGGTCGCGTCATCGATAGCGGCAACGGCGGCATCAGCCACAGCGAAGGTCAGGGCTACGCGATGCTGCTCGCCGTCGCGCACAATGATCGCGCCCGTTTCGAGCGCGTCTGGCAATGGACGCACCGCCGGCTGCAAACCCGTGGCGACGCGCTGTTCTCGTGGCAATGGCAACCCGACGCCAGCGGCGGCAAGGTCGGCGACCGCAACAATGCCAGCGATGGCGATCTGCTGATCGCCTGGGCCTTGCTGCGGGCGGCCGAGCGCTGGAAGCAGCCGCGTTATCGCGGCCAGGCGCTGAAGATCCTCGCCGACGTGCGCAGCAAGCTGATCAAGCCCTCGCGCTTCGGCCCGCTGCTGCTGCCGGCCGAGAAAGGCTTCGAGAAACCCGGAGGCCCCATCGTCAACCCGTCGTACTGGCTGTTCCCGGCCTTTGCCGAATTCACCCGTGCCGACCGTGCACCGGTGTGGGCCGAGTTGCGCCAGAGCGGGCTGGCGCTGCTGGCAGCCGGCCGCTTCGGCCAATGGCAGTTGCCGCCGGACTGGCTGCAGGTCGGCGAGACGCTCACGCCGGCGATGTCGCGCCGCTATGGCTACAATGCCTTACGCGTGCCCTTGTACCTGGCCTGGGCCGGACTCGATACGCCGGAACGGATCGCACCTTTCCTCGCGTTCTGGGATGCCCACCCGGACCATCTGCCGGCATGGACCGACTTCGACGGCAATGCGATCGATCCGGCCGATGCCCAGCCGGGCATCCACGCGATCGTGGCACTGCTTCGGCAAGCCGCCGGCGCGGTGCGCTTTGGCGACGGCGACAACCGCGACTATTATCCAGCCGTGCTTGAGCTATTGAGCCGGCAGGCTGCAACCGAGGTACGCCGATGAATCGATTGATCCCGCTGTTGGCGGCACTGAGCGCCACCGCCGTGTACGCCGAAGCGCCGCAGCAGGGCCGCGACTATTACGCAATCCAGCTGCTGTCGGCCTCCCGGCCCGAGGCGCTGCAGGCGACACAGGCAACGCTGACCGGCGTGCCGCACGTACGCGTCGAGCGACGCGGCGATTACTACGTGCTGCGCGCCGGCTTCTGGTCCGACCCGGCCGACGCCGGCCGGGCGCTGGCCGGGCTGCGATCGCGCTATCCGCAAGCCTTCGTGCGCATCGCCGTGTACCGGCCCGAGGCGATCGCCGCCCCGGCTCCCTCGGCGCAGTCGCAGTCGGGTGGCGGCACTGCCCAGGCCAATCTGCTGCGGCAGCAACAGAAACCGCAGGACGCCGGCGTGCGTCTGCACGGCAACGGCGCCGAGATCGAATATGCCGAGCAGGCGGCGCTGCGCAAACCGTCACCGCGCCTGACAAGTACCCCGGTAGCCGCCCCGACCCTTGCATCTCCACCGCCAGCGACCGGCAAACACCGCAATGCGCCCGACGAGCGCCCGCTCTGGGCGTTGCTGCACGCCGGGCGGCTGGCCGAGTTCGACGCGCAACTGCGCCAGACACCGGGCTGGCAGCCATCGCGCGCGCTGCGCGACGAACGCCAGCGGCGCGGCGATGCCGCCACCTTGCAAGCGGCGCGGGCCGACGGCGATACCGCCGCGCTGCAGGCGCTGGTCGCCACCCGGCCGGCGCTGGCCAGCTGCCAGCACATCGACGTGCTGTGGCGCGTCGCCGACGCCCATGCGGCACAAGGCAACGTCGATGGTGCATGGGCACTGTACCGGCCGCTGTTCCCTGGCTGCCAGCCGGCGCAGGTACGCATCGCCAGCCTGCAAAAGGCCGAAGCGCTGTTCACCGCCGCGCAGGTCGACGCACTGGTCGCGATTGAGGCGCGCGACGGCCGGCGTGATCCGGCCAGCGACACCGAATTCGCCACGCTGCGCTACCAGCGGCGGCTCGCCGCGTGGACCAGCGGCGAAGCACCGGCCGCGCTCGCCGACGAAATCCGCATGCGCCGCGATCCGGCCGGCGCCACGCGCGCCGGCTGGGCCGCGTTCAACACCGGCGACGATGCGGCGGCACAGGCCTGGTTCGAGCGGGCGATCGCCTTTGGCGAAGCGCGCAGCGAGCCGCTGTATGGCCTCGCGTCGGTTGCGCAACGGCAGGGGCGCAACGACGCGGTCGCCGCGCTGCTCGCCCAGCCGGCACTCGCAGCCGATCCGCGTGGCGACGCCCTGCTCGGGCAGCTGGCGTTCACGCGCGCGCGCAACGCCAGCGCCGACAAACGCTATCACGACAGCCAGGCCGCACTGGCGCAGGCACAGGCGCTCGGCGTGCCGGCCGAACAGTGCGCCCCGCTGGCGGCGTGGAACCTGTACGGCCTCGGCGACCTGCCCGCCGCGGCCGAGGCATTCGAGGCCCTGTACCGGGTCGGCGGCGACACGGCCAGCGCCGAAGGGCTGGCGTTGAGCCTGCCTCCGGCGACGCTGCGCGCCAAGGTGCGCGAACTGGGTGGCCCGCTGCGTGACTATGCCGATGCCCTTGCCACGCGACGGGTGCTCGGCCGCTAAGGCCAGAACGCCGCAGCACCGTTGTTCCACGCTGTACACGATGCATGCGCTGCGCCGGCGCGCATCAAGCGCCGGACAAAACCGGGCCTGCACGCTACCATCTGCGCTCATCGGCCTGTATCTTCTCGGGCCCACAGAAACCGGCCCGCACACCGTCGCGGCGCCGCTGCAAAGACAAACAATGAAAACAATGATTCGCGCCCTGCTTCCCTGGCTCCTGCTGCTGCCGGTCTGCGCCACGGCCGGCGAACTCGCCCTCTCCACCGAGCCGGTATCGGCACAGTCCGCACCGCTGATCCCGAACCTGGGCTACGAAGGTCGGGTAACGCCGATGCCCGAGCCGCTCGAGGTGCTGCCCGAGGCCAGCAAGCCCGCCGAGCCGGCGCCGAAACAGTGGGATCACGCCCTGCCGTTCTTCGCCCAGCGCGTCATCGACAAGGGCTACAACCTGCCCAATCCGTACGACGTCGGCCTGTCGTACTACTACAGCACGCAGAACATGCTGCTGAGCAATCTGAAGGTCTCGCTCAACGATAAGCCACTGCGCACCGCCGGCTTTGTCTCGTTTCCCAAGAGCACGCTGGAGAACCGCTCCGAACAGGTACAGCTGGGCGCGTGGATCTTTCCCTTCCTGAACGTCTACGGCCTCGTCGGCCACATCAAGGGCGGTGGCGATATCGGCATTTCGATGTCGGCCGCCGAGGCGGTGCAGTTCATCACCGGCGCGGATCCCTGTTCGGGCCGGCGCAAGCCCGACTGGTGCGGCAAGACGGTCGCCGCGACCGCGCACGCCAATTACGACGGCTACTCCTACGGCGCCGGCTTCACGCTCGCCGGCAATATCGACAGCGTCTACTTCGCGCTGCCGGTCACGTACACGGTGTCGAACGTGTCGATGTCCGACTCCAACGCCAAGAGCTGGAATATCGCCCCGCGCATGGGCGTCAACTGGCAGCTCGGCGATTACGGCACGATGATGACCTACATCGGTGCGACCTATCTCAACACCAGCGTCACCATCACCGGCACCTTCACCGCGCCGACGGCGGAGATGATCGGCCAGGATACCCAGCTCAATTTCAGCATCGACGAAAAGATCGCCAATCCGTGGAACGGGCTGGCCGGCTTCCACTGGATGGTCAACCGCAATATCAGCCTGCTCGCCGAGCTCGGCTTCGGCGCGCGTCAGGGTTATATCCTCAGTGCCTTCTACCGCTTCTAAGCCCGCCATGAATATCCGCCCACTGGCGCTGTGCGCGCTGATGCTCGCCGCCGGCGCCGCCCATGCCGACGAGAGCTGGCTCGACCGCACGCTGACCAAACTGGGGGCGTCGAAGGAAGTCGACCTCAGCCACGGCATGGACTGGGGCGTGCTGCCCGGGCCGTTCTACAACCCGGAAATGGGCGTCGGCATCGGCATGGCCGCGGTCGGCCTGTATAAACCGCCCGGCGCCGAGGCCGAAACCCAGCTGTCGACGCTGACGCTCAAGGGTTTCGTCAGCTCGGTCGGCGCGATGGGCGTCGGTTTCGACAACAACACCTTCTTCGGCGACGACAGCTGGCGCTTCCTCGCCAGCGGCATGATCGTCAACCTGCCGACCTCGTACTGGGGCGTCGGCTATGACGCCGGCAGCAACGATGCCAACAAGCACGGCTACACCAAGGAAGAGTTCTCGCTCTCGCCGAAGCTGCTAAAGCGGATCGCGCCGAACACCTATGCCGGGCTGGGCTGGAGTTTGCAACAGACGCACGCGACCGAGATCAAGGCAGGCAGCGCGATCGAGACCGACCCGGATGGCGCATCGGTGCTTGCATCGGGCATCACCGCGCATTTCTACTACGACACGCGCGACTTCATCCCCAACCCGAAGTACGGCCAGACGCTGCAGCTCAACGCGGCGTTCTACGCCCCCGGTCTCGGCAGCGACAACCGCTTCCAGACACTGGAAACGATCTACGACTACTACCTGCCGGTCGGCGAGCGCGACGTGCTGGCGCTCGACGTCTACAGCCATCTGGCTTGGGGCGACGTGCCGTGGACGATGATGTCGCAGATGGGCAACGGCAACCGGATGCGTGGCTATTTCCTCGGCCAGTACCGCGACAAGAACGTGGTCTCGGCGCAGCTGGAATACCGCCACCACATCACCGGCCGCCACGGCGTGGTGTTCTGGGGTGGCGCCGGCACGCTGGCCGACTCGGTCGGCGATCTGGGCAAGGATGCGCCGTGGCTGCCAACCGTCGGCGTCGGCTACCGCTTCGAATTCAAACCGCGCGTCAACATCCGGCTCGACTTCGGCGTCGGCCGCGATACCGCCGGCGTGTATTTCCAGATCAACGAAGCGTTCTAGAACCGCCCGGCTGATTCCGGCCACCGAGCGCGGTGGCCCGTGTCAACGCGCCAGCAGGTCGGCACAGCGCGCAGCCTCGACCGCGGCGCCGACGATGCCGGCGTTGTTCTGCAGCGCCGCAGGCACCACCTCAAAGCGCAGCCCGGTCAGCTCGGGGATGAATTTTTCGTGCTTCTTGCTGATGCCGCCGCCGATGATCACCAGATCGGGCGACAGCAAGAGGTCCAGGTGCTGCAGGTAGGCATTGAGCCGCGGCGTGTAGTCCTTCCATTTCAGCTCAAGCTCTTCCTTGGCCTTGGCCGAGCAGTATTTTTCGGCGATCGCATCCTTGGGGAAGATCAGATGGCCGAACTCGGTATTGCGGATCAGCCGGCCGTCGACGATCAGCGCCGAGCCGATGCCGGTGCCGAGGGTGATGACGACGACCTTGCCGCCGCGGCCGTGGGCGGCGCCGAACTGCACCTCGGCAAGGCCGGCGGCGTCGGCATCGTTGACCAGCGTCAGCGGCAGGCCGGTCGCATCGGAAAGGATGCGTTCGGCCGGGGCGTTGAGCCAGGTCTGGTCGACATTGGCCGCCGATAGCGTCACGCCGTTATGAACAATCGCCGGAAAGGTACAACCGACCGGGCCGGTCCAGCTGAAATGCTCGACCAGCTGGCGCACCACGGCGCCGACGGCTTCGGGCGTCGACGGCTGCGGGGTATCGATCTTGTAGCGTTCGGCGAGCAACTCGCCGGTGACGACGTTAACCGGCGCCCCCTTGATACCGGTACCACCGATGTCGATACCCAGTACTGCTACCGGTGCTGCGCTGTCCATACCCTGCCCCTTGTCGATCAATCGGCGGAAGTTTGCCGCCGACAGCCACAAAGTCAAGCAGGTAAAACCTCAGCACTGCGCCGGATCAACGTGAAGCGCTGCTGCGCAGCTCCAGCAAGCGTTTTTTGTCGGCATCGGCACGGCGTTTCACCGTGTCGATATCGGCCAGTTTGGTATTGGTATCGGCATCGATATCGGCCACTTCCTTCTGGCTGACCGAAATATCGGCGCCAAGGTCGGCCGGTATCGCTTTCTTGGCTTTTTGCAGCCGCTGTTGCTGCTGCTGCTGGCGAGCCAACCTTTGCTCGACAGTCTGGCGACGTATCTTGTTGGTCTGGATGCCGCCTTGCAGCGCATCGACCTGACGATCGCGCAGCAGGTCGATTTCCTGCGGCGTCGAGAACGACTGCAGCAGCGCCTTGTCGCGCCGCTGCGCATCCTTGCGTTGCTGCACCTCGGCTTGCTGGCGCACGCGCTCGTCCTCGGACACCGCTTTCTGTGGCCCGCGTTTGACAAGGCCACGACTATCCAGCTCGGACACGCCGTTTTTGGGCGCATTGGCGGGTGGTTTATCGCTGAATTGCACATTGCCGCTGTCGTCGACCCAGCGATACAGCGGCGCCGCCTGTACCGACATTGCCATCAGCATCAAACCCAAAACCACCCCACGCATCGCACTTCCTCTTATCGTTGTGTGCGCGCCCCGGCTTATGAGATGCCGTATTGGGCGCGATATTCGCTAACCTTGGCCAGTTTGTCGGCCATGCCTTCGCCGTTTTCCAGATAGCCCACCAAATCGTTCAGCGTGGCAATCGGGATCACCGGAATGCCGAACTGCTGTTCCACTTCCTGCACCGCCGACAAGGCACCGGTGCCGCGTTCCATCCGGTCGAGCGCGATCAGCACGCCGGCCGGCTCGGCGCCGTTGGCGCGGATCAGGTTCACCGATTCGCGCACGCTGGTGCCGGCGGAAATCACATCATCAATAATCAAGACCCGGCCCTTCAGCGGTGCGCCGACCAGCACGCCGCCTTCGCCGTGATCCTTGGCTTCCTTGCGGTTGAACGCAAACGGCACGTTGTGGCCGGCTTCGGCCAGTTTCACCGCGGTTGCCGCTGCCAGCACGATGCCCTTGTAGGCCGGCCCGAACAGCACGTCGAACTCGACCCTGGAAGCCAGTGCGGCCTGCGCGTAGCAACGCGCCAGCTCGCCGACCGACGCACCGTCGCTGAACAGCCCGGCGTTAAAGAAGTACGGCGAGGTACGCCCGGCTTTGGTGATAAACTCGCCAAACAAAAGCACGTTCTGTGCCACGGCGAATTCGATGAATTCCCGGCGGAAATCGGACATGGATACACTCCTGTTTCATGGTGTTACGCTCCGACCGCCTTCAGCTTATTGTAAGTGAAGACCTGACCATTTTCGGAGCCATAGTGACGAAAAACAGCATATCACGCGGGTCAAGCGGGTCTGAACACCCCTCCAAGGAGAATATCTTGCGTATTGTCAGCGCCAACCTCAACGGCATCCGCTCGGCCACCACCAAGGGTTTTCTCGACTGGCTGGTGAACTCGAACGCCGACGTCGTCGCCCTGCAGGAACTCAAGGCGCAAGGCCCGGACCTCTCCGACGCGATGCGCGCCCCCGAGGGCTACCACGGCTATTTTCATTACGCCGAGAAAAAGGGTTACAGCGGCGTCGGCCTGTATTGCCGCCGCGAACCCGACGAGGTGATCGAAGGCCTCGGCATCGCCGAGTTCGACGCCGAGGGCCGCTATCTGGAAGCGCGCTGGGGCAATCTGTCGGTGATCTCGCTCTACCTGCCGTCGGGCTCCAGCTCGGAGGAGCGCCAGCAGGTCAAATTCGACTTCATGGCCAAGTTCTGGCCGCATCTGGCGCAGCTCGCCGCCTCGGGGCGCGATGTTGTGGTGCTGGGCGACTGGAATATCGCCCACAACGAGATCGACCTGAAAAACTGGAAGGGCAACCGGAAGAACTCGGGCTTCCTGCCCGAAGAACGGGCGTGGATCGGGCAGATTTTCAGCGAACTCAAGCTCGTCGACGTCTGGCGCACGCTCTACCCGGACGTCGCCGGCTACACCTGGTGGAGCAATCGCGGCCAGGCCTATGCCAAGGACGTCGGCTGGCGCATCGACTACCAGATCGCCACCCCGGCACTGGCCGCCACCGCGCAGGCCGGCTTCGTCTACAAGGACGAGAAGTTCTCCGACCACGCGCCGCTGGTCATCGATTACGACTACCCGTTCTAAAGCACAACTAATAAAACCCTGCTGGCGGCGTTGCGCTCACTGGCCGTACTTGCTTGTACTGTCTGCGTTTCGCACGCCTTGCCAGCACCGTTGCACTGGGTTTTCTTAGCTGCGCTCTATCTACTGCCACGATCCCGACGCGCCGACTGAGGCGGATTGCCCGGCAAAGCGGCGTAACATAGCCGCCAACCTGCCCATCCACCGGTTTCCCATGGCCTTCCGCGATTACTTCTCCGTGTTTTCGAACCGCCGCATCGCCGCGGCGATGTTCATCGGCTTTGCCTCGGGCCTGCCGCTGGCGCTGACCGGCTCGACCTTGCAGGCGGTGCTGTCGGATGCCGGGCTCGACGTCAAAACCATCGGCTTGTTCACCCTCGTCGGCCAGCCGTATACGTGGAAGTTTCTCTGGTCGCCGCTGCTCGACCGCTTTCCGATCCCACCGGGACGGCGGCGCGGCTGGATGATGGTGATGCAGCTGTTGCTCGCCGCGGTAATCGCCACCATGGGCGGGCTGAACCCGGCCGAGCACCTGATGACCTATGCGGTGCTGGCGCTGCTGGTGGCGTTCTTCTCGGCGACGCAAGACATCGCCATCGACGCCTACCGTACCGAGCTGGTGCACCACGAAGAACGCGGCGCGGCGGCGGCGGTCGGCGTGTTCGGCTATCGCATGGCGATGCTGACCTCGGGCGCGGGTGCGCTGATCCTTGCCGACACGCTGTTCAACTGGCAGCAGACCTACTGGGTGATGGCGGCGGTGGTCGCGGTGCTGGCGGTGTTCACCTTCCTCTCGCCCGAACCGCAGACTGCGGCGCGCGCACCGAAAACGCTGCAGGAAGCCGTGGTCGAACCGTGGAAGGAGTTCTTCTCGCGCCGCGGCGCCTGGCTGCTGCTGGCGCTGGTGATCGCCTATAAATTGGGCGATGCCTTCGCCGGCTCGCTGTCGACCAAATTCCTGCTCGACATGGGCTACAGCAAGACCATCATCGGCGAGGCCAACAAGGTGTTCGGGCTGATCGCGACCATCGTCGGCGGCTTTATCGGCGCGACGCTGATGGTCAAACTCGGCCTGTACCGCTCGCTGCTGGTGTTCGGCATCGCCCAGGCGCTGACCAATCTCGGCTACTGGCTGATCGCCACCGGCGGCGTCCCCGACCACGCGCTGCTGTTCGCCGCCATTGCCTGCGAGAACCTCGCCGGCGGCATGGGCACCACCGCAGCGGTGGCGCTGTTGATGAGCCTGTGCAACCCGCGCTTTACCGCCACCCAGTACGCGCTGCTGTCGGCGCTGGCGGCGTTCGGCCGCGTCTACGTCGGCCCGGCCGCCGGTTACCTCGTCGCCCAGTTCGGCTGGGCCGATTTCTTCGTGTTCTCGGTCGCCGTCGGCGTGCCGGGCGTGCTGCTGGTGTGGCTGATGCGCGCGCGGATTCGCGAACTCGACGTCGGCTGAGCCAGACCACCGCCCTTAGCGTAATCAGCCCGCAGCCTAGTCGTGCACCTCGTCGAACAGCTGCAATGCACGCTCCCTGAGGCGGTCGATACCGGCATCGATGATAGGGCCGAGGTATTCGGAGGCCTTGTCCATCAGCGCTTCGCCGGTGTCCTCGGCGACCTTGCCGGCGATCTTCTTCAGCGTGGCCTTCAGCACCCCGGCAAACGAGGTATCCGGCGCGCCGGCCTCGACCAGCACCCGCCTCACAGCCTCCTTCTCGTCGTCCGACAGGTAATCCTCGATCAGCGCCGACAGCGCATCGAGCCCCAGCCTGACGATGTTGGGCGAAAACGAACCGTCGGAAACGAAACCGCGCTTCTGCACCCGTGCGCGCAAATGGTCGGCCAGTAGCGGGTTGTCGATTTCGAGCAGGAACTGCTCGCCGTTCTTCTGGATTAGCGGGCGCTTCAACAACGCCTTGGCCTTGCGGTCCAGATCCGCCAGCGAGGAATGGCGCAGCTCGCGGCTGTAAAGCAGGTTGCGCGCCTTGCTGCGCGTGATCCGCAGGCCGGACACCAGCCCGTAGACGTCCGGCTCGCGGCCGATGAAACCGGTCTCGATCAGCGCATCGAGCACCAGCAATTCGATTTCCAGCTTGGGCAAGGCACCGAACGCCGGATCGACGAATTTGCCGAGCAGCGTCGCCAGCACCCGGCGAGCGGTGTCCGGCGGCAGCTGCTGTACACAGGATTCAAGACTCATCACATTCCCCGATTCGCTACGACGCCCACGGCGGCCCACGCCATGATAAAAAACATTTCATCTGCTGTCCGTTTTTGCCAGGATCCCGGTCAGCAAACACCACGCTTCTGCCGTCGCGGCATCCCGCCCCGCCACGGGTGACAGCGTACAATTGCCCCACCACCGCGACACCCGGCGCCTTGCCGGCGCGCACCGATTCCCCTGCCCAGAGCCTGTCCATGCCCTTTGCCTCGCTAGGCTTGTCCCCCGCTATCGCCCATGCCGCCCGCGAGAGCGGCTTCCTGACGCCGACGCCTATCCAGTCGGCGGCGATCCCGGCCATCCTCAAGGGCGGTGACGTACTCGCCTCGGCGCAAACCGGCTCGGGCAAAACCGCCGCCTTCGTGCTGCCGCTGCTGCACCAGTTGCTGACCACCCCGGCGACCATGCCGCGCCGGGTGCGCGCGCTGGTACTGGTACCGACGCGCGAACTCGCGGCCCAGGTCGGCGAAACGCTGCGCGCGCTATGCGAATTCATCGACACGCCGGTCAAGACGGTGATCGCCTTTGGCGGCATCTCGATCAACCCGCAGATGCTGCGGCTGCGCGGCGGCGCCGACATCGTCGTCGCCACGCCGGGACGGCTGCTGGATCTGCTCGACCACAACGCGCTGAGCCTGTCCGACGTGTCGACGCTGGTGCTCGACGAGGCCGACCGGCTGCTCGATCTGGGCTTTGCCGACGAGCTGAACCGCATCATCGCGCTGCTGCCGGCGCACAAACAGAACCTGTTCTTCTCGGCCACCTTCCCGGCGCAGGTCGAAGCGCTGGCGCAAACCATGCTGCAGCAACCGGCGCGGATCGAGCTGCCCTCGCAGCAGGCCAATGCCGCGCTGATCGAACAGCGCGCGATCGAGGTCGACAGCAACAAGCGCACCGCGCTGCTCAAGCATCTGGTGCAGCAACACCGCTGGCCGCAGGTGCTGGTATTTGTCGCGACCAAGAACGCCGCCGAAAATCTCGCCGACAAGCTCTACCGCGCCGGCCTCAATGCCACGCCGTTTCATGGCGAGCTGAGCCAGGGCCGGCGCGAACAGGTGCTGGCCGATTTCAAGGCGGCCCGCTGGCAGATCGTCATCGCCACCGATGTGGCCGCGCGCGGTATCGATATCGCCCAGCTGCCGGCGGTGGTGAACTACGACCTGCCGCGCTCGCCGGTCGATTACGTGCACCGCATCGGCCGTACCGGCCGCGCCGGCGAAACCGGCGTGGCGATCAGCTTTATCAGCGCCGCGACCGAAGCGCATTTCCGGCTGATCGAAAACCGCCAGCAGCGCCGCGTGCCGCGCGAGCGCATCGACGGTTTCGAGCCGCTCGAAACCGCCGCGCCGGCGGCCACCCTGACCGACCCGGACGGCACCGGCGGCATCAAGGGCAAGCGCAAAAGCAAGAAGGACAAGCTGCGCGAAGCCGCCGCGCGTGACGGCGAGCAGTCGTAATACGCCGAGGCCACCCCGGGGCTGCGACGAACCGGAGGCGCCGAATATCGCCGCCGGTGGCACAAAGCCCATGGAGGCATCTATGCAGAAACCATTGGCGCGATCGGGGCCACCGCGATGCGCCGCAGCCGCGTGCGCCTGACGGATACTTTGGCAAAATCCCGTTCGCATCGATGCCGACAAAATAATCACGGAGCCCCGCCATGAAGCCCAACTTCCCGCCGTTTTCTCCGCCTCGCCGCACGCTGATGGGACCGGGGCCTTCCGACGTTCATCCGTCGGTGCTGCATACCCAGTCCAAGCCGACGCTGGGCCACCTCGACCCACTGTTCATCGGCATGATGGACGAACTCAAAGTGCTGCTGCAGTACGCGTTCCAGACCCGCAACGAGATGACGCTGGCGATCTCCGCGCCCGGTTCGGCCGGGATGGAAGCGTGTTTCGTCAATCTGGTCGAGCCGGGCGAGAAGGTGATCGTCTGCCGCAACGGTGTATTCGGCGAACGGATGCGCCAGAACGTCGAACGCATCGGCGCGATCCCGGTCGTCGTCGACAACGAATGGGGGCAGCCGGTCGACCCGAACGCACTCGAAGACGCGCTCAGGGCCCATCCCGACGCGCGTTTCGTCGCCTTCGTCCACGCCGAAACGTCGACCGGCGCCCGCTCCGACGCACAGACGCTGTGCGCGCTGGCACACCGCTACGATTGCATCACCGTCGTCGATAGCGTCACCGGGCTGGGCGGCATCGAGCTGCGTGTCGACGACTGGGGCATCGACGCGATCTACTCGGGCACGCAGAAATGTCTGTCGTGCGTGCCGGGGCTGTCGCCGCTGTCGTTTTCGGAAGCGGCGGTCGCCAAGCTGAAGGCGCGCAAGACGCCGGTGCAGAGCTGGTTTCTCGACCAGACGCTGGTGATGGGTTACTGGGGCAGCGGCGCCAAGCGCAGTTACCACCACACCGCGCCGGTCAACACGCTGTACGCGCTGCACGAAGCGCTGCGCCTGCTGGTCGACGAAGGGCTGGAGGCCAGCTGGGCGCGCCACGCACACATGCATCAGCTGCTGCACCATGGGCTGACCGAGCTCGGGATCGAATTCGTCGTCGCCGAGCCGTGGCGGCTGCCGCAGCTCAACGCCGTGCATATCCCGCCCGGCATCGACGATGCGGCCGTGCGCAGCCGCCTGCTGAACGACTACAACCTGGAAATCGGCGCCGGGCTTGGCGCGCTGGCCGGCAAGGCCTGGCGGATCGGCCTGATGGGCTACGGCGCGCGGCGCGAAAACGTCGCACTGGCGCTCAGCGCCCTGCGCGACGTATTGCGCTGAACAAGGGCCAGCCGGAACGCTTTCCGGCGCGGGGAGCGTTCCGGCTTTGCGCCGCGAAGGCTGATCGTCCGGGGTGCGAAACCTAGGCGATCAGCCGCCCGAGCGTCGCCACCGCAATCGTCAGCACGCCCAGCGCCAGATTGATGCCGACGGCCTGCCGGATACGCCCCAGCGCCGCGCCGCCGGCTTTCCAGTCCTCGGCCTCGACCGCGCGCACCAGCGCCGCATACGGGCCAGCGTACACATAGGCAAAGATCGCGATCATCACCAGGCCGCTGGTCAGCATCAGATGCCAGTTGCGCGGCGCGGCGGCAAAACCGAGCTGCAACAGCATCGCCAGCCCGCTGGCAAGAATCAGTGCAATGGCGATCCAGACCCAGACGAAAAAGCGCCCGAACACCGCGCGCCACAAACGCAGCCGTTGCGCCGGCTCAAGCAGCGCCGCCGCGGCGGGGCGCAAACAGGCGTAGGCAAAAAACATCCCGCCGACCCAGATGGTGACGCTGGCGATGTGGAGAAAGCTCAAAAGTGATTCGAGGGGCATGGATTTGGTCTCGGGTAGAAAGTGCAGGGATAGCGCTTTATACGTTGGCACGCCACTCCTGGCATCCCCCCTCACATCACCGTTGCGCGTAACTGCAAGGGCCTGATGCCGAATTGTTGCTGGAAACGGGCGCTGAAGCGGGAAGCCGAGGCATAGCCGCATTGCAGTGCGATCTGGCCGATAGCCTGTCTGGACGTTTGAATCATCCCCAGCGCCATATTGAGCCGCACCTGCTCAAGCAATTGCCGGAACGATTTCCCTTCCTGATCCAGTTTCCGCCGCAGTGTCGAAGCGCCCATATTCAGCCGTTCGGCCATTGCATCGACCGTCCAGTCTTGAGCCGCGTCGAGCATGATGATGTGCCGGGCGCGTTCGGCGATCGAATCGCTCCGGTTGACCAACAGGGCGGCGCCATATCCTGCCATCGTCATCGCGAGCAACAGGCCTTCGGCACGATGATGGAGCAATGCCGCCGGCTCGTGGCTGGCGGTCGCGGCAAAGACGTCGTCCCAGAGCTGCGCCATCACGGGGGTCAGCTTTTCACACAGTCGCGGTTCGGTGTTGATCACCGCCTGGGCCGCATCGGGGTAGCTCGTCCGAAAGTGCTGGATCAGGCCCGGCTCGAAAACCAGCACTTCACAGGCATAGCCATTGGCATCGGGGTGATTGGACAGCGTGAGCTCCAGCCCGGCAGGGGCGATGAGCACATCGCCAATGCGCGCAATATGCGTTTTCCCATTCAGCCAGATGTGTTTTTCACCATGCCGGATCCGCATCAGCGCCGGTTGCAGACACGTCACCTGACGCAATTGCTGCGTCGCCTTGGCAAGGATCACGGTCTGTTGAATCTGCCGGGTTTGTAGTTGGCTCATCGCGGTTATCATGATGCAGTCATATGGCAAATGATACGGACTCGTCGAATACCGCGCGAGAGGCCTGAAGCGCACACACCTTGCCAAAGCCCCCTTGCACGGGCATTTATTTCGACCGTTGATACGTTGCGATCAGTTGCGCTTTGGCAATTTGGTGCTGATTGAGCATATAGCCGACCAGCGCGCCACTGGCATTGGCATCGAGCGGCAATTGCGCAACATCCAGCGCCCATACCGTATGGATATAACGATGCGCTTTATCGCCTGCCGGTGGGCACGCACCCCCATAGCCCGGCATGCCATAGTCGGTGCGTGTTTCGAGTGCGCCACCCGGCACCGAGCCAGCCGCGATCGATTGCACATTGGCGGGGATATTCACCACGCTCCAATGCCACCAGCCGCTGCCTGTGGGCGCGTCCGGATCGTACACGGTAATGGCAAAGCTCTTGGTGCCTGCCGGGGCATTTTGCCATTGCAACTGCGGTGAGACATTTTTGCCATCGCAACCAAAACCAGCGAATTCATGCTGTTTGGACATCGGCATATTGGCTTTGAGATCGTTGCTGCCGAGCTGGAAATCGGCAGCAAACACGCTGCTGGCGCAAAGAATCGTCGCGATCAGGGTAGTCATCAGTTTCATGGCAGGCACTCCTTGGATGAGCATTCATCATACAAACAGCGCGATGCGGGCTTTGTGCCGGAAAGCTCGACTTTTAGCCTTGAACGCTCGATTTCCCGACAAAAGTGTATTGTATCCCCCTTACTTGAATATCCACTGATGACCAGCATTCATTTCAACATCAAAGAAATTGATATGAACACATCGTATAAAATCCGGATATCTGCCCGAATTCCAAGGTGTCCGCGCCATTACCTTGAAGCGCTGCTTTTGTTGATGCAACAGCGTCGGGTTCGATCGAATTGCTGTTAAAGCAATGCTGATCGCCAGGATCGATTTCAGCAAGCGACAGATACTTTCATCATCTGTGATTCATTGAAAAAATGGAGTCCTGCTTGCCTTGGACTCAATGAAAAAACCACGCACATCCTCAAGTCAGGAGCCATTGAGGCAGCGACAGAACACGACGCGACAGTACGCAAGGATTGTTCATCAATGGCTGGCAGCGGCTTTGCCTGCTGCGGAAAGGTGGCGTGGCACCGCCCGGCAGCCGGACTGAAAAGCACAGGATTACGGCTGAAAAAACCGTATAATGGCGGCCAAATCATTTAGCGCGATATTTTGGAAATCTGCCATGGAAATCAAGGTCAACTTTCTCGACAAGCTTCGTCTTGAAGCCAAATTCGATGATTTTACGGTGGTGGCCGATCAGCCTATCCGCTATAAGGGCGATGGCTCGGCGCCCGGTCCGTTCGATTATTTTCTGGCGTCATCGGCATTATGCGCGGCTTATTTTGTGAAGTTGTATTGCGAAACTCGCAATATTCCTACCGAAAACATCCGCCTGTCGCAAAACAATATTGTTGATCCGGAAAACCGCTATCAGCAGATTTTCAAGATTCAGGTCGAATTGCCGGAAGACCTCTCCGCCAAGGATCGCCAGGGCATTTTGCGCTCGATCGAGCGTTGCACGGTGAAAAAGGTCGTGCAGGCCGGGCCCGAATTCGTGATTGAAGAGGTCGCCAATCTGGATGCCGACGCGCAGGCCTTGCTGATACCCAATTCGGCTTCTGAAGCGAGCACCTATATTGCCGGCAAGGATCTGCCACTGGAACAGACCATCGCCAATATGTCGGGCATTCTGGCGAATCTGGGCATCAAGATTGAAATCGCTTCGTGGCGCAATATTGTTCCCAATGTCTGGTCGCTGCACATCCGCGACGCGCACTCGCCGATGTGTTTTACCAACGGCAAGGGATCGACCAAGGAAAGCGCCTTGGCGTCGGCATTGGGCGAGTATATCGAGCGCCTGAGCAACAACCATTTCTATGCCGGCAGCTTCTGGGGCGAGGACATCGCCAATGCGGCGTTCGTGCATTACCCGAACGAGCGCTGGTTCCAGCCCGGCCCGGATGGCGCGCTGCCGGTTGAAATCCTCGACGACTATTGCCTGCCCATCTACAACCCCGATGGCGAATTGCTGGGCACCCATCTGTACGACACCAACTCCGGCAACGTGGCACGCGGCATCTGCTCGCTGCCGTATGTGCGCCAGTCGGACGGCGAAGTGGTGTATTTTCCGTCCAACCTGGTTGAAAACCTGTACGTCAGCAATGGCATGAGCGCCGGCAATACGCTGATGGAGGCGCAGGTGCAATGCCTGTCGGAAATCTTCGAGCGGGCGGTCAAACGCGAAATCCTCGAAGGCGAAATCACCCTGCCCGACGTGCCGCAAGACGTGCTGGCGAAATACCCCGGCATTCTGGCCGGCATTCAAGGCCTGGAAGAGCAAGGCTTTCCGGTGCTGGTGAAAGATGCGTCGCTGGGCGGGGTCTACCCGGTCATGTGCGTCACCCTGATGAACCCGCGTACCGGCGGCGTGTTTGCCTCGTTCGGCGCGCACCCTAGCTTTGAAGTCGCGCTGGAGCGCAGCCTGACCGAACTGCTGCAGGGCCGCAGTTTCGAAGGCCTGAACGATCTGCCCCGGCCGACCTTTGAAAGCCACGCGGTGACCGAGCCGAACAACTTTGTCGAACACTTCATCGATTCCAGCGGCATCGTGTCGTGGCGCTTCTTCAGTGCCAGAGCACAATTCGAATTCGTCGAGTGGGATTTCTCCGGCCACGGCGAGAACTCCAATACCGAGGAGGCCGCGACCCTGCTCGCCATTCTCGAAGCCATGGGCAAAGAAGTGTACATGGCCGTGTATGACCAATTGGGCGCCACGGCCTGCCGCATATTGGTACCGGGTTATTCGGAAATCTATCCGGTCGAGGATCTGGTCTGGGACAACACCAACAAGGCACTGCCGTTGCGCGCCGACATCCTGAACCTGCACAGCCTGGACGATGCCGGTCTGAAGAAATTGCTGAATCGTCTGGAACACTGTGACACCGATGAATACACCGATATTGGCACGGTGATCGGCATCGAATTCGACGAAAATACCGCCTGGGGTCAGCTCACCATTCTGGAATTGAAGCTGCTGATTAATCTGGCCTTGCAGCGATTCGAGGAAGCGCAAGATCTCGTCGGCGCCTTCCTGCAGTACAACGACAACACGCTCGAGCGCGGATTGTTTTATCAGGCCTTGAACGTGGTGCTGGAGGTGCTGCTGGACGACGAACTGGAACTGGCCGATTTTGAGCCCAACTTCCGCCGGATGTTCGGCAACCCGCGGATGGACGCGGTGCTGGGCTCGGTGGACGGTAGCGTGCGCTTCTTCGGCCTGACGCCGACTAGCATGAAACTGGAGGGGCTGGACCGGCACCAGCGGCTGATCGACAGCTACAAGAAACTGCACGTAGCGCGGGCCAGGGCGGCGGCGGCAAGCCACTAGGGGCAATCAGGTCATTGCGGGTCATGTGGCCCGCAACGACCTCGAGGGAGGTCCATCGCAGCGAGTTGACACCCCCAGGCAGAAGGGCGAACCTTGCGGCCTTCCATTCAGCCTGTATCCGTCTTATGAAGATCACCAAGAACACCGCCGTTACCCTGCGTCTGAAAGTCACCGGCATCGATGGCCTCGTCTACGACGAGGGCAAACAACCGATGTCCTACCTGCACGGTGACTACGACAACCTGTTCCCCAAACTTGAGGCCGCCCTGGAAGACCGGGAAGCCGGCTTCCAGACCACGGTGGAACTGGCCCCCGAAGACGCGTTCGGCGAGCGCGACGACGCGCTGGTCACCAGCATGGCCAAAGGCGACTTCCCGCCCGGCATCAAGGTCGGCGGCCAGATCCAGCGGCCGGGCCCGGACGGGGAACCGCGCTACTACTTCGTGACCAAAATAAAAGGCCCCGTCGTGCTGCTGGACGGCAACCATCCGCTGTGCGGCAAGACCATGCGTTTCAGTATCAAGGTGCTGGACGTGCGCGAAGCAACCGCCGAGGAAATCGCCCACCAGCATGTACATGGCGAGCACGGGCATCATCACTGAGCCCGTTGCGGCCTCGCCAGGAAAAAGCCCTCTGCAAATGGAGGGCCTTTTCTTAGTCGCAGTCCCCGCGAGGGTCTAGCTCGATGCGTGAAAAGTCGGGTACGCTCCGTGCTCTTCGACAACAGAATGCATGTAAATGCAACCATTTGACCCCCTCGCCGTGGAGAACATAGGCGTCACGCTCGCCGTCGAACTGTTGGAGCAACCTCTCCAAGAGCTGCCGCCCCCTGAGTCATTTGCAGGTGCCGGAGTGTATGCCCTCTACTATGTTGGTCGTCACCCAGCGTACGCCGGTCTCGTCGACTTGGACGCCGGCACGGGGGGGAGCAAGTATCCCGTCTACATTGGGAAAGCTGTTCGCGAGAACGCGAAGCAGGGGTTCAACCCAAGACCCACAGCCAAGGCCAAAATTTGGGATCGGCTCTGCCAGCACGCAGAATCGATCCGTGCTGTCGAGGAGAAAGGGACTGATCCAGATTTCTGGCTAAAGGATTTCCGTTGTCGTTACCTCGTAATCAACGACGCGTACATCGGACTGGCCGAGTCTGTGCTCATCGCCACCTTCCGTCCCGCATGGAACGGCATGGGCTTCGGCAGTAAGGTGGTGGGTGGGGAGCGAATGACTGGTCGCCCCTCACTATGGGATTCGCTCCACCCAGGACGTGGCGGTCGGCCCGCTGGCACTGCCCAGCGTAAGGCCGAGGCTGAAGCGCAGATCGCGACAAGTATCCAGAAGCTCAGTGAGGCGCCTCAAGATGAGCGTTCGGCCCGGATGATGGAACGAATCAAGCGGTTCCTATGAGGCTGTCGCGCACTTTCTGCACAACGACTTGAGCTAGCTTCGTGGGGACGGCATTCCCAAGTTGGCGCATGGTTTCACTCCACGAGCCGTGGAAGACCATCTCGTCGGGGAAGGTCTGTAGCCGAGCAGACTCGCGGATGGTGAAGTAGCGCACGGAGCCGTCGGGCCGCCGGAGCATGTTCTCGCCGCCAGGGACGCCGTGAACGCCCGCCTTCAGTGTCTTGGCGGGTTCGTCCAGTGGGCTGCCCGTATGTCCGGCGTAGCTGCGAGCGCCGGGCTGGAACCGATGATCAGGGAATCTCGCGGCAGCGAGCAGTGGGTATTGCTCTGGGTCGGGCAGGTCCGCAATCGCGTCACGCACGGTAAGCCAAGGAAGCCCGGCCGGCTGTTCGTGCAGCTTCATGGCGCGGGCCTTTCCTACGAGATCCTTCGGCCGGTTGCGCTTTGCCACTTTATGTCGGTCCCAATACTCGTCGGTCTGCCACTGTGACCAAAGCAACGCGTCCCGCGAGTGGGTGTGCTCGGGGAAATGCCACTCCACGCCAGTGTCCGAGCGAAAGCCGACGATGAGCACCCGCTCGCGCTTCTGCGGCACGCCATAATTCGCGGCATTCAGCACGCGCATGACGACGTTGTACTGGAGGCCTTTGAACTTGCCCTTGGTCTCGTAGTCCTCCAGGCGCATAAGGTGCTCGTGCCAAGTTTCGCGTGGCTTCGCGGTGACGTCGGGGTGTCGTAGCTGGAGCCGGATGTATTCCAAGTAGTTCGCGAAGGTCGCGCGGGTGAGGCCCTTCACGTTCTCAAAGACGAAGGCGCGTGGCCGGAGTTCCCGCACGGCGCGGATAGCTTGCGGAAACATATCGCGTTCGTCGAGGTAGGCCCTGTGCAGCCCGCCCATCGAGAACGGCTGGCATGGTGGACCACCCGTCACGATGTCGATGACACCATCAAGCTCGGTAAACTTGATCTGCCGGACGTCACCCTGGATGAGAGGCCAACTTGCGAATGGTTGGAGCCCTGCTTTCTGGTTCTGGCGGATGGTGTCACACGCCCACTGATCCCAATCAACCACCAGCTGAGGCTTGAAGCCTGCTTGGCTGACCGCCATGCCCAATCCGCCAGCGCCAACAAAGAGTTCGACGGCATTCATGAATCTAAAAACTCTCTAATCCTACGTTTAAGGGCCTCGGTGTCTCGCACTTGGCACTCCCAAATAGTCATGGTTGCCCAGCCCTGATCGGCTAGGCGTTGTTGCACTCGATCATCCCGCGCCTTGTTCTCGCTCAGCTTCGGGAGCCAGAAATCGAGGCGGGACTTCGGTAGCCTTGCGAGGCGGCACGTAGGATCATCATGCCGGTGCCAGAAGCACCCATGGATGAAGATGACCTTATGTCGGCTCGTGAAGACCAAGTCGGGCTTCCCGGGAAGGCCCTTCCGGTGTAGGCGGTAGCGGTAGCCCATCCCGTGGACGAGCCGACGCACGACCATCTCTAGTCGTGTGTCCGTTGAGCGGACCCTACCCATGCGCTCACTACGCTCCGCTGGAGTCAGAGTGTCCATCCCCGATGCCTTGGCCGTTCTCGATTCGAGCGATGCTCCGAGCACATTGCTCGTAGCCATTTTAAAAGCCCCACCATAGCGCAAGGCGCCCACTCGTCAGCCGCTCCAATGCAAAAATGGCAGCCTATGTGAGCGGCCCTTTTAAGTGATGCCGAAGAGAGGAATCGAACCCCGACCTTCTCATTACGAATGAGCTGCTCTACCGACTGACCTACTTCGGCTAAACCTGTCTGAAGGGTGTTTACGCCTCATTGCATATCAGTCAATTATTGAGAAAAATCATTACAAATCAATTCATTACGCGTATTCAGCCAGGCGATATGTCTTACGATTACAAATTAGTAGTCGTTAGTACGAATTAGGTTGGTTTGAATGCGCCAATAACAAGAAAGCCTCCCGCGCGAGGAGGCTTCCGAAAAACTCCCAAAAATCTAGATTTCAATGAGGCCCTACAAAATCAGATATCGATATTCCGCGCCACCAGCGCATTCTGCTCAATGAAATGGCGGCGGGGTTCAACCTGGTCGCCCATCAGCGTGGTGAAGATTTCATCGGCGGTGATCGCGTCGTCGATGGTCACTTTCAGCAGCCGGCGCACGGTGACGTCCATGGTGGTTTCCCACAGCTGTTCCGGGTTCATTTCGCCCAGACCCTTGTAGCGCTGGATCGAGACGTTGCGGCGTACATCGCCCATCAGCCAGTCGATCGCTTCCTTGAAGCTCTCGGCCTTTTGCAGCTTCTCGCCACGGCGCACTTGCGCGTCCGAGCCGAGCAGGCCGGTCAGCGCGGCAGCGGTTTTCTTCAGCTGGGCATAGTCGCCGCTCTGGATGAAATCGTCGTCGATGTACTGCATGGTGATCACGCCGTGCAGCTTGCGTTCGATCTTGAGCTGCCAGCCGCCTTCCTCATCCAGTTCATCGGCTTCGATGCTGAACGCCGGATGCGCCACTGCGGTGGTGAGCCGCGCCGCGCTGTCGCGCGCTTCGGCCTCGGAGCCGAGCACGATAGGTTCGATGGTCAGCAGCGCTTGCAGCACGGTCGGATCGAGGAAACGGCTATCGCGTTCGATCACCGCTTCGGTCACGAAGTACTGCTTGGCCAGCGCTTCAAGCGCATCGCCGTCGATACTCGGGCGACCTGCGCCCGGCATGATCTCGGCGTCCTTGAGTGCGGTACGCATCAGGTGCTGTTTCAGCTCCTGCTCGTCCTTCAGATACGTTTCGCTCTTGCCGTGCTTGAGCTTGAACAGCGGCGGCTGGGCGATGTAGATGTAGCCGCGCTCGACCAGCTCGGGCAGCTGGCGGTAGAAGAAGGTCAGCAGCAGGGTGCGGATGTGCGAGCCGTCGACGTCGGCATCGGTCATGATGATGATGCGGTGGTAGCGCAACTTCTCGATGTTGAACTCGTCCTTGCCGATGCCGCAACCGAGCGCGGTAATCAGCGTGCCGACTTCCTGGCTGGCCAGCATCCTGTCGAAACGAGCGCGTTCGACGTTGAGGATCTTGCCCTTCAGCGGCAGGATGGCCTGGAACTTGCGATCGCGGCCCTGCTTGGCCGAGCCGCCTGCGGAATCGCCCTCGACCAGATACAGTTCGGACAGCGCGGCGTCTTTTTCCTGGCAGTCGGCCAGCTTGCCCGGCAGGCCGATGCCGTCGAGGATGCCCTTGCGGCGGGTCAGCTCGCGCGCCTTGCGCGCGGCGTCGCGCGCACGCGCGGCGTCGACGATCTTGCTGCAGATGATCTTGGCGTCGTTCGGGTTCTCCAGCATGAAGTCGGTCAGCGCCTGGCTGATCACCTCGGAGACCACCGGGCCGATTTCGCTCGAAACCAGCTTGTCCTTGGTCTGGCTGGAGAACTTCGGGTCGGGCATTTTCACGCTCAACACGCAGGTCAGCCCTTCGCGCATGTCGTCGCCGCTGGTTTCGACCTTGGCTTTCTTGGCGAACTCGCCTTGCTCGATATACTGGTTCAGCGTGCGCGTCATCACCTGGCGCAGCGCGGTTAGGTGGCTGCCGCCGTCGCGCTGCGGAATATTGTTGGTGAAGCACTGCACCGATTCCTGGTAGGAATCGTTCCACTGCATCGCCACTTCGACGGTCATGCCGTCCTTTTCGCCGATGGCGTGGAAGACGTGCGGATGCAGCACCGACTTGTTGCGGTTCACGTACTCGACGAAACCACTGACACCGCCGGTGTAGTTGAAGTTTTCTTCCTTGCCCTGACGCCGGTCAAGCAGGGTGATGTTCACGCCATTGTTGAGAAACGACAGCTCGCGGATGCGCTTGGCGAGGATCTCGAAATGGAACTCGACCACGCCGAAGGTTTCCTCGGAGGCGAGAAAGTGCACCTCGGTACCGCGCTTGTCGGTTTCGCCAATGATTTTCAGCGGCTCGACGCGATCACCACGGCGGAACTCCATCGAATGCGTCTGACCGTTGCGACGAATCGTCAGGCGCAACCAGTCGGATAGTGCGTTGACGACCGAGACACCGACGCCATGCAGGCCACCCGAGACCTTGTAGCTGTTCTGGTCGAACTTGCCGCCGGCGTGCAGCTCGGTCATGACGATTTCGGCCGCCGAGCGCTTGAACTCGTCGTCTTCCTTGATCGCGGTCGGAATACCGCGGCCGTTGTCCTCGACCGAGATCGAGTTATCGGCGTGAATCACCACCTTGATGGTGTCGCAATGGCCGGCCAACGCTTCATCGATCGCGTTGTCGAGCACTTCGAACACCATATGATGCAGGCCGGTGCCGTCCTGGGTATCGCCGATATACATGCCCGGGCGCTTGCGCACCGCATCCAAGCCCTTGAGGATGCGGATGCTGTCCGCGCCGTATTCCTGGCCGTTCTGCTCGTTCGGAAGATCGCTCATGTCGTCGTCGTGTCTCTTGAAATGCAAAAAGGCCAGGTTCGCCCTGGCCTGGCGTCATGCTGCGCGTTAAATCCGCATCGGCATGACGATGTACTTGAAGTGCTCGTTGTCCGGAATCGTCACCAGTACCGACGAATTCACGTCACCGAAGCTGAAGTGCAGCGCGTCGGCCGA
The DNA here is from genome assembly GCF_015140455.1 of Jeongeupia sp. HS-3. NCBI lineage: Bacteria > Pseudomonadati > Pseudomonadota > Betaproteobacteria > Neisseriales > Chitinibacteraceae > Jeongeupia > Jeongeupia sacculi. The sequence continues at coordinate 2,728,917 of NZ_AP024094.1, forward strand.
CAGATTGGTCAGCACGTCCAGCAGGTACTGGATGTTGAAACCGATATCCAGCGGCGCGCCCTGATAGGCGACCTCGACTTCTTCCTGCGCTTCTTCCTGTTCGTTGTTGTTGCAGAGGATCTTCAACAGACCCTCGGTCAACACCAGACGCACGCCGCGGAACTTCTCGTTCGACAGAATCGCCGCGCGTTGCAAGGAGGACAGCAGGGACGCACGGTCGATCGTCAGCAGCTTGTCGTTGTTCTGCGGAATCACCCGGTTGTAATCGGGGAACTTGCCGTCGACCACCTTCGAGTGGATGACGATATTGCCGAAGCTGAACTTGACCTGGTTGCCGGCGATGTCGATGGCGACTTCGTCGTCGACGTCGGCCAGCAGCTTGTACAGTTCAAGGATGGTCTTGCGCGGCAGGATTACTTCGTTCTTGTCGAAGCTGGCGCTCAATTCGGTCGAGGCAAAGCCCAGGCGATGGCCGTCGGTGGCGACCAGCTTCAGGTGGCTGCCTTCGGTAACCACGAACAGGCCGTTCAGGTAGTAACGGATGTCCTGATGCGCCATCGCATATTGAACACGGCCAAGCAGCGCCTTGAGCTGACCCTGCGGCATGCGCAAAGTTGCCTTGAGATTGGTATCCACCGCCAGCGTCGGGAAATCGGCGGCGGGCAGCGTTTGCAGCTGAAAGCGGCTCTTGCCGGCCTTCAGCGTCAGGCGACCGTCGGCCTCTTCAAGGCTGATCACGGTTTTATCCGGGATCGCGCGCAGGATGTCGGAGAACTTTTTGGCCGAAACGGTGATCGCAAAATCGTCGCCCGAAAAGCCTTCGCTCTGACGACTTTCGATCTGGATTTCCAGGTCGGTGCCGGTGAACGACAGCGCATCACCGGCCTTGCGGATCAGCACATTCGACAGAATCGGCAGCGTGTGACGGCGCTCAACGATCCCGGTGACCGTAGCCAGCGGTTTGAGCAGCGCATCGCGTTCAGCTTGCAACAGTTGCATGACATCCCATCCGCGAGAAAATTGTTAGAAGTGGAACCGCCGAATTTTACCTTAAATCAGCGCCCGCCGATGCCCGGCCGTATTGGCAAGGCATCAGCTACGCAGCATTTGCAGCAGCACCCCGTACTGGTGCCCCAGCTCCAGGTCTTTCTGGCGCAAATCATCCACGGTGCGGCAGGCATGCAGCACCGTGGTGTGGTCGCGACCGCCAAAGGCATCGCCGATCGCCGGCAGGCTCATCTGCGTCAGCTCCTTGGTCAGCGTCATCGCGATCTGCCGCGGCCGGGCGATATCGCGCGTGCGCTTCTTGCTGTGCATGTCGGCGACCTTGATCTTGTAGAAATCGGCGACGGTTTTCTGGATGTTCTCGACCGAGATCATCCGGTTGCCGGCGGCGAGAATGTCCTTGAGCGCTTCCTTGGCGGCTTCGAGCGTCAGCGGCTGGTTGGTGAAGCGCGAATACGCCAGCACCCGTTTCAGCGCGCCTTCGAGCTCGCGCACGTTGCTGCGGATATTCTTGGCAACAAAAAACGCCACGGTCGAATCGAGCTTGAAGTTTTCGCGCTCGGCCTTCTTCATCAGGATCGCCACGCGCATCTCCAGCTCCGGCGGCTCGATCGCCACCGTCAGCCCCCAGGAGAAACGCGAGGTCAGCCGCTCCTGCAGGCCTTCGATCTCGCGCGGAATCCGGTCGGAGGTGAGGATGATCTGCTTGTGGCCTTCGACCAGCGCATTGAACAGGTAGAAGAATTCTTCCTGGGTTTTGTCCTTGCCAACGAAGAACTGGATGTCGTCGATCAGCAGCAGATCAAGCGAATGGTAGTAGCGCTTGAACTCGTCGAACGCCTTGTGCTGGTAGGCCTTGACCACGTCGGTCACATACTTTTCAGCGTGGATGTAGCGGATTTTCGCCGCCGGATTACGCTGATGCACCAGATTACCGATCGACTGGATCAAGTGAGTCTTACCGAGGCCGACACCGCCGTACACGAACAGCGGGTTGTAGCTCTCGCCCGGATGCTCGGCCACCTGTTGCGCCGCGGCGCGGGCCAGCTGGTTGGCCTTACCGGTGACCAGGGTCTCGAAGGTGAAATTCGGATTGAGCCGGGTGGTTTCGTGGTTGGCCGCAGCGGCGGCGATCACCGGCTTGGCGAGCACCGGCGCAGGGTTGGCCGGGTTGCTGCTGGCGCGGCGCGGCACTGCCGGGCTGGCGGCGGCAGCCGGCGGCGCGGCGCGGCGCGCGGCGCTGCCCACTTTGAGTGAGATCGCCGGAGCTTCGCCGCCGCAGAAATTGGCGGCCGCCTCTTCGATCAGACCAAGAAAACGGTCGCGGATGAATTGCAGGAAAATCTGATTCGGTACGATCAGATTGAGCGCATCGTCATTAGGCTCGGCCACAAGCGGGCGAATCCAGATACGGAACTGGTCGGCGCCAAGGCGGCCCTCAAGTTCCGTAAGGCAGTGGGCCCAGCAATTTTCGAGCGCGGACATAGGCATGGCCAGCTTCAACGACAATAGCAATGCATACCGGAACGGTTGGGCTCAGGCGTGCGTGCCGGCGTGAAGCCGATGGCGGGATGGTGGTGGAATGGCTGAATTCTACTCGCTACCGACAAAGTTATCCACAGGCACACCAAGCACACGCCCGATAAAAGGGTTGACAAACACTTCGCATTATTGTGGAATCAATGGTTTACTATCGATTTTGCCTGCTCAGGAATAGGAATTCTAAGTCATGAAACGTACTTTCCAGCCGTCTACTATCCGTCGCAAGCGCACTCACGGTTTCCGTGCCCGCATGAAGACCGTCGGTGGTCGCAATGTGATCGCAGCGCGCCGTTCCAAAGGCCGCGCCGTTCTGTCGGCCTAATCAGGTCAGGAGCGCCGGCATGGCGCCCGCTCTTCGCTATGGCTTCCCGCGGGTACTGCGCCTGCTGAAAACGGATGATTACTCATCCGTTTTTAGTTTGCGCTCGTCGTCCAGCAACGAGTTCTTTCAGGTGCTCGCGCGCCCGAACGGCTTGCCGCATGGCCGCATCGGCCTCGTTGTCGGCAAAAAGACCCACAAGCGCGCGGTGGTTCGCAACTACATCCGCCGCAGTGCCCGTGAGGTTTTTCGCCTGAACGCCGCCGAATTTTCCGGACTTGATCTGGTGGTTCGCTCGCGCCGTGCGTTTGACCGCAAGGAAGGCGAGGCCGCGCGACGTGCGTTGCTGAGCCTTTTTCGCAAGCAACGTGCCCGTCACGCTCCGGCAGGATGATGGCGCGTTTGCTCACGGCACTTGCAATCGGCTTCGTCCGGTTCTACCAACTGTGCATCAGCCCCTTCATTGGTCCGCGCTGCCGTTACACACCGACATGTTCACACTACGCCATCGAGGCAATTGTTAAACATGGCGTCTTTCACGGCGGGTGGCTTACAATTCGCCGGATTTGCCGCTGCCATCCTTGGGGCGGCTGTGGTCACGACCCCGTCCCCTGACTTTCCGAGTACACGATGGACACTAAAAGACTGATTCTTTTCATCGCGGTCTCGTTCGGCATCCTCTTCTTCTGGCAGAAGTGGATGGAGAAACGATATCCGCATCTGAACACGCCGCCCGCAGCCACGGCTTCGGCGACCGCCACGGCCGCGCCTGCGGCCACCGCTGCGGCCGAAACCGGCAAGCTCGCCAATGGTGCGCGGATCACGGTGAAAACCGACCTGCTGACCGCGCAAATCGACACCAATGGTGCCGATCTGCGCAAGGTGGAGCTGAACAAGTACGGTGCTACCAACGATCCGTCCAAGCCCTTTGCACTGCTCGAAGATGACGGCGCGCACACCTATGTGGCGCAAACCGGCCTGATCGGTGACGGCCTGCCGACGCACAAGAGCGTGTTCACTTCGGCGCAAAACAGCTACGTGCTGGCCGAAGGTCAGGACAAGGTCGACGTGCGCCTCGAGGCTCCCGGTCCGGAAGGCGTCAAGATCGCCAAGATCTACACCTTCAAGCGCGGCTCCTACACCGTCGACGTCACCTATGAACTGGTGAACGGCAGCGCCAAGCCGCTGAGCGCGCAGGCCTACTATCGTCTGCTGCGTGACGGCAAATCGCCGGAAGGCACCAGCACCGGCATGTTCGGCACGCACACCTTTACCGGTCCGGCCGTTTATACCGACGCCGGCAAGTTCCAGAAGATCGATTTCGCCAAGCTCGACAAGGGCGAAGCGGATTACCAGAAGTCGGCCAAGGACGGCTGGGTTGCAATGGTGCAGCATTACTTCACCAGCGCCTGGATTGCCTCGCCGACCGGCCAGCCGTCGATCTGCGGCGAGACCGCCTGCAGCTACGAGCTCAAGGCAGTGCCGGGTGGTCTGTACTCGGCCGGCGTCGTTGCGACGCTGCCGCAGATCGCGCCGGGTGCCAAGCTCGACAAGACCGTGCAACTGTTCGTCGGCCCGCAGGAAACCCGCGTGCTTGACCACGTCGCACCGGGCTTCGATCTGGTCAAGGATTACGGCATCTTCACGATCTTCGCCAAGCCGCTGTTCTGGGTGCTCGACCAGATTCACAAGGTCGTCGGCAACTGGGGCTGGGCCATCATCCTGCTGACCATCCTGATCAAGGCGCTGTTCTACCCGCTTGCGGCGACCAGCTACCGTTCGATGGCGAAGATGCGCAAGCTCGCACCGCGCATGGAGCAGCTGAAGGAGCGTCACGGCGACGACAAGATGAAGTTCCAGCAGGCCGTGATGGAGATGTACAAGACCGAGAAGGTCAATCCGCTCGGCGGCTGCCTGCCGATGCTGGTGCAGATCCCGGTGTTCATCGCGCTGTACTGGGCACTGATCGCCGCGGTTGAATTGCGCCAGGCACCATGGGCGCTGTGGATCCACGACCTGTCGGCCAAGGATCCGTACTTCGTGCTGCCCATCCTGATGGCGGTGACGATGTTCATCCAGCAGCAGCTGAGCCCGCCGCCGCCGGATCCGATGCAGGCGAAGATGATGAAGATCATGCCGCTGGTATTCAGCGTGTTCTTCCTGTTCTTCCCGGCCGGTCTGGTGCTGTACTACGTGGTCAACAACCTGCTGTCGATCGCACAGCAGTGGTACATCACCCGCAAGGTCGAGAACGAAGGCAAACTCGCGAAAAATTCGTGACCGTCTTCGTTACCGATAAAAAAGCCGCCCAACCGGGCGGCTTTTTTCATGCGCGGGATATGTCCGGAAGGTACTCAGCCCAAGGTCAGGGTCAGGCCGTTTTCATCCTGCTGCAGCAAAACACCACTGAAATCGTCGATCCGGCCGATCACGCCGGGCTGCATGGCCACATGGTGACCAACAATGACCACGCGGCAACCGGCCGCCAGTGCCGAGGCCACGCCGGCGGCGGCATCCTCGAAGACGATGCAATCCTGTGGCGCGATCCCCAGCGCCCTAGCGGCGGTCAGATAGGGCTCGGGCGACGGTTTGCCCTGACTCACATCCTCGGCCACCACCGCAACGGCAGGCCACGGCAGGCCGCCAAGCCTGAAGCGTGTCACCGCGACTTCACGACTCGCCGATGTCACCAGCGCCCAGCGCTCGGGCGGCAACGACGCCAGCAGCGCGGCGACGCCCGGACGCACGATGGCTTCACCGGCGTACTCGATCTCGAAGCCGTCGAGTATTGCCGTTTCGGTCGCTACATCCAGATGCGGCGCCACCCGCGCCAGCACGTACTCGGAGGTGCAGCCGTGGCAAATGTCGATCACGCTTTGCGGATCAATCCCGTGTGTTTTGCTCCAGCGGGTCCAGCCTTTTTCCACCCCTGGCGTCGAATCAACCAAGGTACCGTCCATATCCAGCAGCAAGGCTTTGGTGCTGTAACGATTCATTTGCAGTCTCCGGCGTTGATGACGAACCTGCCAGCAGCTTGCTGCGCGTCGCTGATCGGGACTCGCGGCAGCTCATGGATAGGTTCTAACACCAGCAGCATATCGCCGTCTGTGCGTTTGCACTTCGCCAGCCGGCGCAGCTTTCTCTACAATCAGCTCATTGAATCTGTAAATTTTAGCTCATGCTGATACGCGAGCATCTGGACTACCGGAACGACGCACACTGGCGTTTCGAGTATCTCGACGTCAAACAGGTGCCGTTCCAGTGGCATTATCATCCCGAGTTCGAACTGACGCTGACGCGCAACGCCAGCGGCATCCGTTATATCGGCAACGATGTCGATTGCTTCGGCGACCTCGATCTGGCCTTGATTGCCCCGAACCAGCCGCACACCTGGCACGCCGAAAGCCGCGACGACGGACTTCATCACGAGGTTCAGGTCATCCAGTTCACCGCCGACTGGCTGAACAGCCTCACCGCGCTCTTGCCCGAGCTATCGGCACTGCAACGCTGGCTCGCCGGCATTGGCGCCGGCATCGTGTTTGGCCAGCGTAGCGCGCAAAGGGCAGCACCATTGTTCGATGCACTGCGCATCGCCGATGGGTCCGCGCGTTTCACCGCACTGCTGGCGCTGCTGGACGTCGTCATCGCGGCTAGCGACATTCGGCGTATCGGTGCGGCAATCGCGCCGCCGCAGGACGACGCACGCTTTGCCGCCGCACTCAACTACCTGTATCAGCACTACCGCGAACCGGTGCGACTGGCCGAGATGGCGCGGATCGCGAATACCAGCACCGCGACGCTGAAGCGGCTGTTCGCGCGGCAACCGCTCGGCAGCGTCAGCGCCTATCTGGCCGAATTGCGCATCGGCCACGCCTGCGATTTGCTCATCAACAGCCGCGTGCCCGTCGAGATCGTCGCACAGCAAAGCGGCTTTCCCAGCCCGGCGCAGTTCTACCGGCTGTTCGTGCGCCACAAGGCAACGACGCCAGCGGCATTTCGTCGCAGCTACCATCTGCGCGGCGGCGCCACGCCCGCCGCCAGCCCGTATCATGACGCCGCCACCACCACCGTGAAACCGATCCCATGACGCCATCCTCCTCCGAACTGATCGCCGCCGTCGCCACCGCCCCCGGGCGCGGCGGTGTCGGCGTGATCCGCCTGTCCGGCCCCGGCCTCGTTGCACTGACGCAAGCGCTGATCGGCCGCGAGCTCACCGCCCGGCACGCGCATTTCGCCCGCTTCAAGGCAAGCGACGGCAGCGTGATCGACGAGGGCATTGCGCTGTGGTTTCCGGGGCCGAACTCGTTTACCGGCGAGGATGTGCTCGAGCTGCAAGGCCACGGCGGCCCGGTGGTGCTGCAGATGCTCTTGAGCCGTTGCGCCGAACTCGGCGCGCGCCATGCCGAGGCGGGCGAGTTCAGCAAGCGCGCGTTTCTGAACGGCAAGCTCGATCTGGCGCAGGCCGAGGCCGTCGCCGACCTGATCGACGCGCAATCGGAAGCCGCCGCGCGTTCGGCGCTCAAATCACTGGATGGCGCGTTTTCGCGCGAAGTCCATTCCCTGGTCGATCAGCTGATCACCCTGCGCATGCTGGTCGAGGCAACGCTGGACTTCCCCGAGGAAGACATCGACTTTCTCGAAGCCGCCAATGCACGCGGCAAGCTCGCCGGCATCGCCGCGCAACTGCAGGCGGTGCTGGCGACCGCGACCCAGGGCAAGCTGCTGCGCGAAGGCGCACACATCGTGCTGATCGGCCAGCCCAATGTCGGCAAATCCAGCCTGATGAACGCGCTGGCCGGCGAGGATGTCGCCATCGTCACCGAGATCGCCGGCACCACCCGCGATACCGTGCGCGAACTGATCCAGCTCGACGGCGTGCCGGTGCACATCATCGATACCGCCGGGCTGCGCGAGACCGACGATGTGGTCGAGAAAATCGGCATCGAGCGAACCTGGACGGCGATCGCACGCGCCGATCTGGCGCTCTTGCTGCTCGACAGCCGCGACGGCATCACCGGCCACGATAGAGCGATTCTGGATCGCCTGCCCGCCACGCTGCCGGTACTGCGGGTGTTCAACAAGATCGACCTAACCGGAGAAATCGCCGTGCAGCCCGGCAACAACGACATCCGCGTCTCGGCCAAGGCCGGGCTGGGGCTTGCAACGCTGCGGCAGCAGCTGCTTGAGCGCGTTGGCTGGCATGGCGAAACCGAGGCGGTGTTCATCGCCCGCGAGCGCCATCTTGATGCGATCCGTCGCGCCCAGGATCACCTGGGCAGCGCCGATGCCGCCTACCTGCAAATCGAGCTGTTCGCCGAGGAATTGCGGCTGGCGCAAAACGCCTTGAACGAGATCACCGGCGCGTTCACGTCCGACGATCTTTTGGGTGTCATTTTCAGCCGATTTTGTATCGGAAAATGAGTACAAATGGCGTCACAATGCAGACAATTAACCGCTCATCGCTGATCATTAACCGATTTTATCAACGTAAACCCATTATGAATTTTAACCGACGTTAGCGATATATCGATCAAAATCGCCAAACGGCACTGAAACACGAGCGGCACCATTTCAGCCTGGAATGAATCGCGGCGCCTATAAAAACTGCCTTCTGCTATCCCCCCCGGCTTGCTAGACTCGCCGCATCCAATGTTTCACGTGAAACCATGAGCACGCCACGTTACGACGAATCCGCGGTCAAGGTCCTCAAGGGCCTTGATCCGGTCCGGCATCGCCCGGGCATGTACACCCGCACCGATAATCCGCTGCACATCTGCCAGGAAGTGATCGACAACGCCGCCGACGAAGCGCTCGGCGGCTTTGCCAAGCGCATCAGCGTCACCTTGTGGCGCGATCAGAGCCTGCGCGTTAGTGACGATGGCCGCGGCATTCCGGTCGGCATTCATCCGGAAGAGGGCGTACCGGCGGTGCAACTGGTGTTCACGCAGCTGCACGCCGGCGGCAAATTCGACAAGAAAGACGGCGGCGCCTACGCTTTTTCGGGCGGCTTGCACGGCGTTGGTGTCTCGGTGACCAATGCGCTGTCGACCCGGCTTGAGGTCGAGGTCAAACGCGACGGCGCGCAGCACCGGATCGTATTCGCCGGCGGCGACGTGATCGAGCCGCTGGCCACCGTTGGCAGCGCCGCCAAGAAAGACACCGGCACCACGGTGACGGTCAAACCCGATCCGCAATACTTCGATTCGCCGACCATCCCGGCGGCCGAACTCGAACATCTGCTCAAATCCAAGGCGGTGCTGCTGCCGGGGCTGATCGTCAGCCTCGATCTGGAGCAGGCCAACGGCGAATTCCTGCACAAGGAATGGACGTATCCCGATGGCCTGACCGGCTATCTGGCCGAACGGCTCGCCGGCTATGACACCTTGACGCCGATTCTGCGCGGCGAAAAATACGCCGGTGACGACGACGACAATTTCGCCCCCGGCGAGGGCTGCGCGTGGGCGTTTTTATGGAGTCTGGAAGGCCCGGTCAACCGCGAATCGTACGTCAACCTGATTCCGACCCCGGCCGGCGGCACGCATGAATCGGGGCTGCGCGACGGCGTGTTTCAGGCGGTGAAAACCTTTATCGAATTCCACAGCCTCTTGCCCAAGGGCGTGAAGCTGCTGCCCGAAGACCTGTTTGGCCGCTGCTCGTTCGTGCTCAGCGCCAAGGTACTCGACCCGCAATTTCAGGGCCAGACCAAGGACAAACTCACCAGCCGCGACAGCCTCAAGCTGGTGTCGACGATGGTCAAATCGCCATTCGAGCTGTGGCTGAACGAGCACGTTGAACTGGGCAAGAAACTCGCCGAGCTGGCGATTCGCGTCGCGCAAAGCCGGCAAAAAGGCGCGCAGAAGGTCGAAAAGAAAAAATCGTCCGGCGTCGCGGTACTGCCGGGCAAACTGACCGATTGCGCCTCGGACGAAACCGAGCGCTGCGAGCTGTTTCTGGTCGAGGGCGACTCGGCCGGCGGCTCGGCCAAGCTCGGCCGCGACAAGGATTTTCAGGCCATCCTGCCGCTGCGCGGCAAGGTGCTCAATACCTGGGAAATCGACAAGGACCAGATCTTCGCCAATAACGAAGTCCACGATATTGCCGTGGCGATAGGCGTCGATGCGCATGGTGCCGGCGACACACCCGATTTGTCCGGCTTACGTTACGGCAAGATCATCATCATGTCCGACGCCGACGTCGATGGCAGCCATATCCAGGTGCTGCTGCTGACCCTGTTCTATCGCCATTTCCCCAAGCTGATCACCGCCGGCCATGTCTTCGTGGCGCAGCCGCCGCTCTATCGCGTCGACGTACCCGGCAGCGGCAAGGCCAAGCCGCCGCGCAAGCTTTACGCGCTCGATGATGGCGAACTCAATGCGATTCTCGACAAGCTGCGCGCCGAGAAAATCCGCGAGGGCGCGTGGAGCATTTCGCGCTTCAAGGGCTTGGGTGAAATGAACGCCGAGCAGCTGTTCGAGACCACCATGAATCCGGATACCCGCCGGGTTCTGCGCGTTGGCGTCGCCAACGACGTCTCACTGAACACGCGCGAGCTGATGAATATGCTGATGGGCAAGGGCGAAGCCAGCAGCCGCCGCGCCTGGCTCGAGGCACGCGGCAACGAAGTCGAAGCCGACCTGTAGCCATGAGCCCAACGAAACTCTGCTCGCTTTCACTTGTGTCGCTCGTACTCGTGGGTTGCGCTTCGCAGCAGCCATTGAGACTGGCCAACACCCCGCCGATGGAGCCGCGCTTCACGCTCGAAGAGCGCCGGCTCGATGTCGAGAAGAACAACGAGATGTTGTCGTACCTGATCACCAGCTGCGACTACGGCATCACCCAGATCGGCGACAGCCAGACCGATCCCGACAAGGTCGCAGTGCTGAAAAGCGATCTGCAGGCGCTCGCCGGCGACCGGCTTGAGGGCCGGAAGTTGACGCTGCAAAGCTATACGGTTCATCTCAACAACGCGGTGGCGTTGAAGCAACAGGTAGGCAGTTTCAGCGCAGCCTATGCGGGGCTGCTTGGCGGCACCCTATTTATGGCGATGACCGAGATTGGTTGCAGCAAGGAACAGGTCTCGGGCGGCTGGTACACCGCCGACGAAGTGAGCAACGCGTGGCCGCCGGTGATCGCCGAGGCAACGCTGAGCGTCGACGGCGTGTCCTACCAGAGCCGCGCCGTCGCGACTGCGGCGAACGAGACCGAAACCATGGCCGAGCTGTATCGCCGCGTGTTCCGGCAAATCGCCGAGCGCTTCGCCGAACAGCTGGAGTAAGTTTGCCGGCGTTGTCGCCGTATGCCGTGGAAGTTCACTTGGGTAAATCTACGCGCTATCGTGCTTGCACCTTATCGCAAAGGAGTCGCCATGCTTGAACCGACCATCGCCGACTGGTTCAAAACGCGCTCGCTCAACTGGTTCGGCGAAGTGCCGACGATCGACAAGGTCATCGATGGCTTCTACGGCCAAGTCTGCATCGTCCGGCTCGCCGACGGCGAACGCCGCGTGGTCAAGCGCTTCCGGATTGCCGGCTTTGCCCGCCACGAAGCCCGTGCAATGCGCGCGCTGCGGGCCGCCACGCCGGCGGCGATCGCCGTGCCAACCCTTCTGCATTTCGAAGCTGCGGCCGAACACGGCTGGGATGCGTTCGTGATGGACTTCGTCGCCGGTGTCAACGCCACCGAGACACCGGCCGAATTCGCCGATGCGCTCGCCGCCGACATCGTCGCGCTGCAGCGCCATTGGCACGCACAGACCGGCGATGCGTTCGAGGATCTCGACGGCAGCCGCTATACAAGCTTCGCCGCCAGTTATCACGCCTATCTGGACGGCCGCCGCGCCTTTCTCGAACACGCCGACGGCATCGACACCGGCCTCAGGGCACGGCTGCTGGCGACGCTGGCGCACGCCGATGCGCTGCTGGCGCCGCTGGCCGACGATCCACCGGCCTTCATCCACGACGACGGCCACGCCGGCAACTATCTGGTCGATCCGCAAACATGGCGCCTCGTCGCGGTGATCGATCCCGCCGGTGCGCGTTTTGCCCACCGCGAACTCGACCTGTTCCACCTGCCCGACGCGCGGCCCGACCTCCATCTGCTCGAGCGCTATCTGGCGGCGATCCCGCTAGCCCCGGGCTGGCCCGCACGACTGGCTTTTTTCAGCCTGTGGGATGATGTCAAACACGCCGAATTCACCGGCTGGCGCGATGACGCATGGTTCGAGCGCAAACTGACCCGTTACCAGGAACAACGCGATGCCTGAAATCCGTCCGGCCCGCAGCGACGACGCCCACGCGCTGGCCATCCTGATGCATGAATCGGTCCGCAAGGCGGGCAGGGCGGCCTACAGCGAGGCCGAGTGTGCCGCGTGGTCGCCGGCCGCTCCCGATCCCGTGCACCTCGCCGCAGGCATCCTCGACCCCGACAACATTGTGCTGGTGGCGGTCGATGATGGCGTCGTCGTCGGTTTCGGCAATCTCGGCCCGACCCCGGATCACCTCGACATGCTCTACGTGCGCCACGATCGGGTCGATCAGGGCATAGGCTCGCGCTTGATCGCCGCACTCGAAGCCGCCGCCCGCGAGCGCGGCGCGACCGAGCTGCATACCGAAGCCAGCCGGCTATTGCGGCCCAGGCTGGCCAGGCTGGGCTATGCACTGGTCGAGGCCGAATGGGTAGAACGGAACGGCGTGCGGATCGAGCGCTTCAGGATGCGTAAAACGCTGTAGATTGCGCCGCCCCGTCTGCCAGCGGGGGAGGGCTAGCGCAGTGCCGCCACCGCCGCATCGTAGTCGCCGGCACGCCAGCGGCGAACGATTTCGCCACCCTGGCCGGCAGGCTCCGGCGCAGTGCTGTCGAGCAAAGCCCTGAACACGCGCTGCCGCGCGGCCACAGCCTCAAGCTGGCGCGCCACGTCCGTCGTGGCAGCGTGGCCCGTCGAAACCGCCGCAACAAGCAGGGTTGCGGTTTGGCGCAAGCCGGCCAGATCAGCGGCGGCGTCGGCGATATTGACCAGACTCACCGCCACGTCGTCGACCAGCGCGGCAATGCCTTCTCTGGTGTCGCCGGTGCGCTGGCGGATCGCCCCGACCAGGCTGGTGATCTCGCTGGTGGCGCCACTGGTGCGCTCGGCCAGCTTGCGGACCTCGTCGGCCACCACCGCAAAGCCACGCCCGGCCTCACCGGCGCGCGCGGCTTCGATCGCCGCGTTCAGCGCCAGCAAATTGGTCTGGTCGGCAATTTCCTTGATCATCTGCACGAAACGAACAATGCCCGACGATTGCGCTTCGAGGGCATCGATATCATCGCGGCAACGCGATGTGGTTGCCTCCAACCCGGCCAGGCGATCATGCACGGTGGCGACCACGCTCGCGCCATGGCCGCTTTGCTGCGCCAGGGTTTCGGCCTGTTCCCGCTGCGCGCTACCGCCACCGGCCACGCCGGCAAGCAGCTCGACCACGCCGGCCACGGCCGTATCGTGATGCGCCAGCGTCGACGCAAGCTGCGCATAGGGTGCGCTCGGCTGTACCCGCGGCATCTCGTTCAGAAAGCGCGTATCGCGCTCATGCTTGTCGAGCAGCGCCTTGAGACGCGCATTTTCGGCGCGCAGCACGCGTGCTTCGTCCTGCAGCTGCGCCTGACCGGCTTTGTTGCCAAACCATTCGCCAAACACCATATATCCCTCATTTCCTGCCCGCCGACGACAATCGGCGCGGCAACTCAAGCCAGCGTCCAGTATGCCGTGCCGCCGATGCAGCACGCATCAGAAGCCGCTGATATGTTGCCCAATCAACCACAGCAAAAGCGCTTTTCACGTTCAAGCGCCACTGGCGAGCCCATCATCAACAGGCGGCAATGTTTCACGTGGAACCAAGCTAGCGCTGAAACGGCGGCAGTGCTCGGGCTACAATACGCGCTGACGAAACACAGCCTGTGCGATCCATGTCCGAAATCGACGAACTGCCCGACACCGACTCTCCCAAAGTCCCCGAATCCAGCCCGGCCGACGATGGCGGCAAGCGCCGTTACATCAGCGCCGAGGTTTCGACCCAAGCACCCGACGACGGTGAATCGGTTCAACTGGGCCTGTACGCCGAGCGCAGTTATCTTGAATACGCGATGAGCGTGGTCAAGAGCCGCGCGCTGCCGCAAGTCGAGGATGGCCAGAAACCGGTACAGCGCCGGCTTTTGTACGCGATGCACGAAATGGGGCTGACCGCGACCACCAAACCGGTGAAGTCGGCGCGCATCATCGGCGACGTGCTGGGTAAATTCCATCCGCACGGCGACCAGTCGGCCTATGACGCACTGGTACGGATCGCGCAGGATTTCTCCTTGCGCTATCCGCTGGTCGACGGCCAGGGCAACTTCGGCTCGCGCGATGGCGACGGGGCCGCCGCTTATCGTTACACCGAAGCGCGGCTGAGCCCGATCGCCGAATTGCTGCTGTCCGAACTCGACGCCGGCACCACCGACTTCATCCCCAACTACGACGGGGCGTTCGAAGAGCCGGTGCTGCTGCCGGCGCGTCTGCCGATGCTGCTGCTCAACGGCGCATCGGGCATCGCCGTCGGCATGGCGACGGAAATTCCGCCGCACAACCTTGGCGAAGTCGCCGACGCGGCGATTGCGATGATCAAGCAACCCGGTCTCGATACTGCCGCGCTGCTCGAATACATCCAGGGGCCGGATCTGCCCGGTGGTGGGCAGATCATTTCGTCGAAGAAGGACATCGTTGCCGCGTATGAGAACGGCCGTGGCAGCCTGAAAACGCGCGCGCGCTGGGAGAAGGAAGATCTTGCCCGCGGCCAGTGGCAAATGATCGTGACCGAGCTGCCGCACGGAACATCGACTCAGAAGGTGCTCGAAGAAATCGAGGAGCTGACCAATCCGAAGATCAAGAAGGGCAAGAAGGCGCTGACGCAGGAGCAGCAGCAAACCAAGCAGTTGCTGCTGTCGGTCCTCGACCGGGTACGCGACGAATCGGGCAAGGATCAGCCGGTGCGGCTGGTATTCGAACCGAAATCGTCGCGGCAGAATCCCGACGAACTGATGACGCTGTTGCTGGCCAATACCTCGCTGGAAACCAATCTGTCGATCAATATCGTCGCGATCGGCCGCGATGGCCGGCCAGGGCAAAAAAGCCTGCGCGATCTGATCGCCGAGTGGATCGCCTTCCGCTTCGACACCGTGACCCGACGCACCGCGTACCGGCTGGGCAAGGTCAACGACCGCATCCATATTCTTGAAGGCCGGATGGTCGTCTTCCTGAATATCGACGAGGTGATCCGCATCATCCGCGAATCGGACGAGCCCAAGGCGGCGCTGATTGCGCGCTTCAATCTCTCCGATCGCCAGGCCGAAGACATCCTCGAAATCCGCTTGCGCCAACTGGCAAGGCTCGAAGGCATCAAGATCGAGCAGGAACTGGCCGCGCTGATGATCGAGAAGGAAGGGCTCGAGCATCTGCTCGGCAATACCGCGGCGATGCAGAAGCTGGTGGTCAAGGAAATCGAAGCCGACCGCAAGAGATTCGCCGACCCGCGCCGGACGCTGATCGAAGAAGCCGAGAAGGCCGTGGTCGAAGTCAGCGTGGTCGACGAACCGACCACCCTGATTCTGTCCGAGAAGGGCTGGATGCGCTCGCGTCAGGGCCATGGCATCGAACTGGTCAGCCAGAGCTTCAAGGATGGCGACAAGCTGCTCGCGGCGATCGAATGCCGCACCGTCGACAATATCGCGCTGATTGGCTCGGACGGCCGCGTCTACACCATTCAGGCCGCCGTGGTGCCTGGTGGGCGTGGCGATGGCGTGCCGGTCACGACCTTGGTCGATCTGGCCGCCAAGAGCCGCATCGTCCAGCTGCTGACCGCGCGCAGCGATGAGTACGTGGTCATCGCCAATTCGTCGGCTTACGGCTTTGCCTGCCAATTCGAGAATCTGCTCAGTCGCCAGAAGGCCGGCAAGAGCTTTATCTCGGTGGAAGAGGGCGAAACCATCCTGAAAATCTCGACCTTTGTTCCACGTGAAACATCGATCGTCGCGTGCCTGTCAAAGGCCGGCAAACTGCACCTGTTCCCCTACAGCGAGTTCAAGCAGCTCGCTGGCGGCGGGCGTGGCGTGATCACCATGGCGCTGGATGACAAGGACGAACTGGCCGGGATCACCGTGTGCGATGGCGAAACGCTCAAGCTCACCGGCGCCGGGCGCGGCGGCAAGACGACCGAGCTGACGCTCGACGCCAACGGCATGGCGCCCTATGTCGGCAAACGCGCGCGCAAGGGCAAGCCGATCGCGCTGAAGCTGCCGGGGTTCTGATGAAGACCGCGCTCGCCGCGCTGTGGCGGACATTGGGCATAGACGAATCGGTGCTCGCCGAAAAACGGCTTTGCCTGTTCGATGATGCCAGCGAACTGGTGCTGGCCGAAGTCGGCGACGATGACCGCGAATGGCGACTCACACCGGCCGCCACGGCAGCATGGCAGGCGATGCGGACGGCCGCGGCCGGTGAAGGCATCACACTGCGAATTGCCTCGGCGTGGCGCGGCATAGACCGCCAAGCCGAGCTGATTCGCAGCAAGCTCGATCGCGGTGAAACCATCGATGCGGTACTCGAACGCTTGGCACCGCCCGGTTGCAGCGAACACCACACCGGTTGCGCGGTCGATATCTACCAGCCGGGCGGGCCGGTGCTGGAAACCGCCTTCGACACCACCGCCGCATTTGTCTGGCTGAGCGCGCATGCCGGCGACTTTGGCTTCGTGCTCTCGTTCCCGCCCGGCAATAGCTACGGCTATATCTACGAACCGTGGCATTGGTGCTATCGAGTGCAAACATGAAAAAAGCCGGCGCAATGCCAGCTTTTTTCATGTCAGGGAAGCGATTCAGATTTCACCGATATAGTCGGTCTTGCCGATAGGCACGCCATTGTGGCGAAGAATGTTGTACACCGTGGTGATGTGGAAATAGACGTTGGGCACGGCGAAATTGACCAGATAGAACTCGCCCTGCATCGGGTTATCGGGCATCCACGGCATGGTGATCGTCTTGCTCGCGGTCTCGTCGAGCGCATCTGGTGGAATGGTTTCAAGGTAGCTCAGCACCGCGCCGATGCGCTCGCGCAACTGGCCAAAGCTGGTTTCATCGTCATCGAGCTTGGGTGGCGTGATGCCCGAAAGCCGGCCGATGCTGCCCTTGGCCTGATCGGTGGCGATCTGCACCTGCTTCACCAGTGGATACATGGTCGGAAAAATCCGGCTTTGCAGCAGCACCGCTTCATCGATATTGTGTTCGCTACAGTAAGCGGATGCCTTGTCGAGCAGATGCGACAAGTTGCCGAGCATACGTATGTAAACCGGAACCGACAGCTGGAAATAACTCAATGACATGGCAAACCTCGTTCAGGGCACAAGCACGTGATCAGGGGAGTAGCGTGTTTCATACTAGGCCCGATCGGTGCCGGAATTCAGCCCAGATTCAGCACTTCCAGACTATCCGCTGCGGCACGCCAATGCCGCGCTTCAAGCAGCCGCGCGGCGAGTTCGTCGGCGCAATCGTCCGCGGTACGGATGCCGGTATCGACCTCGAGGTCGTAGACCCAATCGGCGTGCACGCGCGGCGCTTCCCACGCCGCCAGTCCGCTCGCACGATCGCCTCGCACCGCTTCGCGCGTCTGGGCGATGGCCGGGTCACAACGCACCGCCACCAGCACGCAGGCGTAACCGGCCAGCTCGGTCAGCAGCTCGCGCTTTTCGTCGCGCTCGCACCAGCCGTTGTCGATGATCAAACGGTTGCCGGCCTGCAGCAGCGCCGGCAGGCAATAGTGATAGCCGCGCACCAGCTTGGCCCAATCGTAACCGGGCCGGGTGATCTGTTCACCGCGGCACATGCGCTGCCAGTCCGATTGCGGCAAGGCCGAGAGGACATGGTCGATGCCGAAGTAGAGGTATTGCTCGGGCAGTCGTTCCTGCAGGCCGCGCGCGAGCGTACTCTTGCCCGACGAACTGGCGCCATTGAGGACGATCACTTGCGGCAACATCACAGTACCGGCAGACACAGATCGATCTCGCCGTCGCCGAAATCGGCGGTGTAACGCTCCAGCCGTGGCCGCGACGGATCCGGCGTCAGCCCGGCGCGCGGGAACCACACATGCATCAGATCGCGCCAGCGCGGGCCGATGTCGTCGGTTGTGCCCTTGAAACGGAACACCGCCCAGCGCCCGCCCAGAATCCGGCATTCGCCAAAGCCACGCGGAATCCGCGTTCCCGGCTGGATCTGTACCGCGGTATCGTAGCGGCGCCGCCCGGCCGGCGTGGTGCCCGGGTCGTTCCAGATCAAGCCGTACCAGTGGCTTTGATCCAGCTGGTTGCGACGACAGTAATTGGCAAACTGCACCCACATCTCGTTCAGATGCGAGCCGTAGTCGCCCACCTCGCGCTGATACAGGCAGCGCATCGTCGGCCATTCTTCCAGCACCATGCTGGCGGCAACTTCCTCGAACGACCAGATGTAATCGGCCTCGGTGCCGGCAATACGGCCACCGGGCTGATAACTTTGCGGGCCGAGCGTTTCGCGCAACCAGTCGCGCGTTTGTGGTTCGCCCTTGCGCCAGGCGCTCGGGGTAAAGCCAAATTCACGATGAAAGGCCCGGCTGAACGTCGCTGCCGATGAAAAGCCAACCTGCCGCGCCACTTCACCGATCGGCAGATGCGGCGCCCAATGCAGCAAGGATGCCGCGGTTTCCAGCCGGGTTTTCCACAAAAAAGCCTGTGGCGTGGTGCTGTAGCGGGTCTGAAAACGACGTACCAGATACCACGGCGAATAGTGGGCGGCATCGGCCAGATCGGCCAGCGTCAGTGGCGACGACATCTCGCGCATCATCCGGTCCACCGCACGCTCGAGCCGCGGGCAAGGAATCAACCGGTGCGGCTGACGGGACTGGACGGGGATGTAATTTGGTACCGGGGCACTCATCGCGATCATCCTTGCCGACCAGGAGGCCGGATAAGCTCCAAGGATGCCGCAAGCGCCGCCAAACGGCCAGCCCGGCAGGCGGGAAACGGCCTGTTGCACGCCTGGCGACGCTTCAAGCCACGGCGTAATCATGCAGCTTCATCGCTGATCGCAGCTTGGGCATCGCCGTGGCCGATGCCAACGACGTTACCGGCTGGTCAGCTTGCAATGTTTCACGTGAAACATCGCCAGGGGATTCATGCCTCAGGCTCGGCAGCGCCGGTTTCATCGGCTTCCGCGCCCGCGCGAGCCCAGAACATCCGGTCCGGCAACGGTTGGCCCATGCCCGGGCGGAAGGCGTTTTTCAGCGTTTGCCAGGTGAAATCCTGTGCATCACGCACCGCCTGCACCAGTTCGACATCATTGGCCAGCGCCCCGGCGATCGCCGCCGACAAGGTCGCGCCAGCACCGTGAAACCGCCCCGGCAGCCGATCCCAGCTGTCGGTACGCACGCGGCCGTTCTGGCTGAACAGCGCGTTGATCACCTTGGGCGTCTGCGCTTGCGAGCCGGTGATCAGCACGTATTCGCAGCCAAGTTGAATGATGCGGTTGGCGGCGGCATCGAGCGGCAGGTCTTCCTGTTCGTCAACATCGTCGCTGGCCAGCAGCCGTGCTTCATGCTGATTCGGCGTAACGATCAGCGAATGTGGCACCAGCAGATCGCGCAACGCGGCCAGGTATTCGTCGGCGGCCATTTCGTCGCTGTGCACACCCGGCAGCACCGGATCGAGAATCAGCGGGATTTCGGGGTAATCGGCGGCGATTTCCGCCAGCACGGTCAGGTTCTCGACGCTGCCGACCATGCCGACCTTGATTGCATTAACCTCGGCGTCTTCAAGCACATAGCGCGCTTGATCGTGCAGCCATTCCGGATCGACCGGCTGAAACTCCTGCAAACCGGCGCTGTCATGCACGGTGAGCGCGGAAATCACCGGCAGCGCATGGCAGCCGAGCGCGGCCAGCGTCAGTATATCGGCCGACATCCCGGCACCGCCGGATGGATCATTGGCGGCGAAAACAAGTACAAGCGGCGGGGCGGCATTCATGGCGGGGCACTGGAACGATTGGGGTAGAATTCCGATTCTAAACGACGCTAGGGATGCGCCCCGATGAAAAAGTATATGTGTTTGATTTGCGGCTTTATTTATGACGAGGCGGATGGCCGACCGGAAGACGGCATCGCCCCCGGCACGCCGTGGAACGACGTCCCGCCGAACTGGACCTGCCCCGATTGCGGCGCGCGCAAAGACGACTTTGAAATGATCGAAATCTGAAGCCAGACTGGATGAATGCGTGTTTGAGGCGAGTGTAATGAAACGTCAACTTACTGTTATTGCCGCCGCCGCGGTCGTGCTGCTTGGCGGCTGTCAGCAGGTCAATACCACCGGCACCGGTGCGACCAATATCACCCGCAAGCAAAGCATGAGCATGCTCGTATCCGAACAGCAGGTCGTGCAGATGTCGGCGCAGTCTTACGTCGATACGCTCAACAAGGCCAAGTCCGGCGGCAAGCTCAATACCGACGCCGCCATGACCCGGCGCGTGCGCGCCATTTCCGACCGGATCATTCCGCAAACGGCGGTGTTTCGTCCGGATGCGCTGAAGTGGCAATGGGAAGTCAATGTCGAGCAGAGCAAGGAACTGAACGCCTACTGCATGGCCGGCGGCAAGATCATGTTCTATTCGGGCATCATCACCCAGCTCAAGTTGTCCGACGATGAAATCGCCCAGATCATGGGCCACGAAATCGCCCATGCGCTGCGCGAACACGCACGCGAACGGATGAGCAGCGAGTACAACAAACAGCTGGCGATGCAGGGTCTTTCACTGCTGACCGGTGGCAAATACGATGGCGTGCTCGGCATGGCCGATCAGCTGGTCGCCGTCGGTTACAGCCTGCCGAACAGCCGCGAGCACGAATCCGAAGCCGACGTGATGGGGCTGGAGCTGGCCGCCCGCGCCGGTTACAACCCGCAGGCATCGGTGACGCTGTGGCAGAAAATGGCCGCCGCATCGCAAGGTGGCTCGCCGGAATTCCTCTCGACCCACCCATCGTCGAACACGCGGATCCGCGATCTGCAGGCACAGATCCCCAAGGTCGAACCGCTGTATCTGGCCGCAGCCAAGCAGTACGGCAAGCGCTGATGCTCTGGTTCAAGGCACTGCACATCATCTTCGTTACCAGCTGGTTCGCCGGGCTCTTTTACCTGCCGCGGCTGTTCGTCAATCATGCAATGGCTTCCGAGCCGGCCGAGATCGCCCGGCTGGCTTTGATGGAAAAGAAACTGCTGCGTTTCATGACGCCGCTGGCGGTGCTGGCGCTCGGTTTCGGCATCGCCAGCTGGGCGAGCTACGACTTCTACGCCGGCCCCGGCTGGCGCTGGATGCACGCCAAGCTCGCGCTGGTGGCGCTGTTGATCGGCTATCACGGCTGGTGCTTCAAGCTCGTGCGCGACTTTGCCGCCGGCCGTAACACCCGCAGCCATCGCTGGTATCGCGTGTTCAACGAAATGCCGGTGCTGGCGCTGTTTGCCATCGTCATTCTCGTTGTCGTCAAACCGTTCTGAGGACGAAAAGCATGGCCATTGAAATCGAACGCAAATTCCTGCTCGCCTCCGACACCTGGCGCAGCGCCGTGCACGCATCGACGCGAATCGCCCAAGGCTATCTGAGCACCGAGCCGACTCGCACCGTGCGCGTGCGGCTGAAAGGCGCAGCAGGTTTCCTGACCATCAAGGGCAAAAACGAGGGCATCGCCCGCGCCGAGTTCGAGTACCCGATCCCGGCTGCCGACGCCGAGGCGCTGCTGGCCTTGTGCCCGAACGTACTCGACAAGACGCGTCACCTCGTCACCGTCGGCACCCATCTGTGGGAAATCGACGAATTTCACGGCGACAACGCCGGCCTGATCGTCGCCGAAATCGAGCTTGAAGCATTCAACAGCACCTTCGAGCAGCCAGACTGGCTCGGTGTCGAGGTATCCGACGACCCGCGTTATTACAACAGCGCGCTGTCCGAGCGGCCGTATTGCCGCTGGTAAGCACACTCGCCGTGGCTGATCGCCACGGCCAGCAAGGATTTGAGACATGACTCTGAACGAACAACTTTTCGACGCCGCGCAAAAACACATTCCCGGCGGCGTGAATTCGCCGGTGCGCGCTTTCGGCTCGGTCGGCGGCACGCCGCGCTTTTTCAACAAGGGCGAGGGCGCCTACGTCTGGGATGAGGACGGTCAGCGCTACATCGATTACGTCGGCTCCTGGGGACCGCTGATCCTTGGCCACGCCTATCCGCCGGTGATCGACGCGGTGATCGCCGCCGCGCGTGACGGCCTGTCGTTCGGCGCACCGACGCAGCGCGAAGTCGAACTCGCCGACCTGCTGTGCGAGATGCTGCCTTCGCTCGAACAGGTGCGGCTGGTGTCGAGCGGCACCGAGGCGACGATGAGCGCGATCCGCCTGGCGCGCGGCTTCACCGGCCGCGACAAGCTGGTCAAATTCGAAGGTTGCTATCACGGCCACGCCGACAGCCTGCTGGTGAAAGCCGGCTCGGGGCTGCTGACCTTCGGCAACCCGTCGAGCGCCGGCGTGCCGGCCGCCGTGGCCGCCGATACCATCGTGCTGCCGTACAACGACGTTGCCGCGCTGCAAGCGCTGTTCGCCGCCGAGGGCGACAAGATCGCCGCGATCATCGTCGAACCGGTCGCCGGCAATATGAATCTGGTCAAGGCGTCGGCCGAATTCGTCGCCGCCATGCGCACACTGACCGAGCAACACGGCGCGGTGCTGATCTACGACGAAGTGATGACCGGTTTCCGCGTCGATCTCGGTTGCGCCCAGGCGCTGCACGGCATCAAGCCCGATCTGACCTGCTTGGGCAAAGTGGTTGGCGGCGGCATGCCGCTGGCGGCGTTCGGTGGCCGCGCCGACATCATGGCCAAGCTCGCGCCGCTCGGCCCGGTCTACCAGGCCGGCACGCTCTCGGGCAACCCGGTCGCCGTTGCCGCCGGCCTCGCTACCTTGCAGGCGATTCGCCAACCGGGCTTCTTCGCCGACCTCAGCGCCAAGACCGCCTCGCTGGCCTCCGGTTTGAGTGCCGCCGCGCGCGATGCCGGCGTGGCGTTCTCGGCGCAAAGCGTCGGCGGCATGTTCGGCGTCTATTTCAGCGCCACGCCACCGCAATCGTTCGCCGACGTCATGGCGTCCGACCGCAGCCGCTTCAATGCCTTCTTCCATGCCATGCTGGCCGAGGGTGTGTACCTGGCGCCATCGGCGTTCGAAGCCGGCTTTGTCTCCGCCGCGCATTCCGATGCCGACATCGCGGCAACCATCGCCGCCGCCGCACGCAACTTCGCGGAATAAACACGCAGCAAAAGGCCGCCGTGCAACGCGGCGGCCTGCTCCATTGATCGGCCGCTGAACGGCTAAAACACCCGTTCCAGCGCCGCTCAAAGCCTTGAAACATTCAGCTTAATGCTGACTCATCAGGTCAGCACCTGATGTGGGTTTACCGGATCACGCCCTCCGCGGCTTCCGGGATATAACCCTGGCAAATTAGCGTAATTTTTCCGTCAGCCATCGCGCCAAATCCATGCCTTTACACCGGTCATCCGGGACAACTTGCGCTCGCCAAGCCGTGTTGTAGCTTGGAAACACGGCCAAACATAATGAAACGTTAATATTACTTGTACCGGTAACATCAGAATATTAACCATTAGTAATATTTGAACATATTCACGCAGACCGGCGATCAGACCGGACCGGCCACCGCGCCAGAGTGAGGAATACACATGAGCACCTTCGCAAACTCGCGCGGCTTTACGCTGATCGAGCTGATGATCGTCGTCGCCATCATCGGCATTCTCGCCGGCATCGCCCTACCCGCTTATAGCGATTACGTCCGCCGCGCGCAATTGCCGGAGGCATTCACCTACCTGCAGGACTATCGCGCCAAACTTGAGCAGTTCTATCAGGACAATCGCAACTACGGCACCAGCGCGACCTGTGGCAACGACGGTACGGCGAATCGGGTCAATTTCGCGCCAGCGGGTCTCAAGTACTTCACCTTTTCCTGCGCCACCAGCGGCACCGGCCAGCAAGCCTACACGCTCACCGCAACCGGAAAATCCGGCACCAGAGCGGATGGGCATATCTTTACCGCCAACGATGCCAATGTGCGCACCACGTCCAAATTCAAAGGCGGCGTATTAAGCCCGGCCAAGCAATGCTGGCTGGTCGGAGGCAGCGAATGCTGAGCCGCACGCCTCACCGGCAGGCCGGCATCACGCTGGTCGAAATCGCCATCACCGTCGCCATCTTCGGCATCCTGCTTTCGGCGGCCGTGCCCAGCTACCAGCAGTGGATACAGAACATGCAGATCCGCGGCGCTACCGAATCGCTGCAAAGCGGATTGCAGCGCGCCCGCACCGAGGCACTCAAGCGTAACCAGAACGTCACGTTCTGGCTGGTCACCAGCGCCAGTAGCAAAACACTCGACAGCAATTGCGCACCGGCCGCCAATGGCACCGGTTGGGTCGTGAGCCGGTTCGATCCAAGCAACAAATGTGATCTCGACCCATCCGAAACCGTCACCCCGCAAATCATCGACAAGCAGCCGGTGCTCGGCAACAACCCGCGCGCCAGCCTCGATATCACCCCTGACGATGCATCCAGTGTCACCTTCAACGGCCTCGGTCAGATCGTGCAGAAAGACACGCCGATCACCCGGATCGATATTCAGGGCGCTAGCAGCAGCAGCGACGACCGCAAGCTGCGCCTTGTCCTCGCCAGCGGCGGCATGATCAAACTGTGCGATCCGCAGATCAGCGCCAGCGGCGACTCGCGCCGGTGCTAAAAGGAGCTGCCATGAACACGCGCCAAATCCGTTATCCATCGCAACAGCAAGGCGCCGCGCTGCTTGAAGCGCTGGTGGCGATCTTTATCTTCTCCGCCGGTGTGCTGGCCGTCGTCGGCATGCAAACCATGATGACCAAGAACACCAGCGCATCGAAATACCGCGCCGATGCCGCTTTCCTCAGCGACGAACTCGTCGGCAGCATGTGGGGCGACGTCAAGAACCTGAACAGCTACGACACCACCGACGGCGGCAGCTATGCAGCCAGAACCGCTTGGATCGACAAGGTCGCTGCCATCTTGCCCAACGGTGATGCAAGCGTGGCAGTCACCAATGCCGACGTGACGATCACCGTGAACTGGCAGGCACCGAACGAAGCACCGCACAAATATGTTGCGGCCACCTCGATCGCCCGCTGAGGACCACATCATGCGGTGCGCACAAACGGGTTTCAGTCTCGTAGAAATGATGGTTGGCATCACCCTTGGGCTATTGAGCACACTGGTGGTGATGCAAACCTTGACCGCCTCGGAAGGACAAAAGCGCACCACGGCATCGGGATCGAACGCCCAAAGCAATGGTGCGCTGGCGCTGTACATGATCAAGCGTGACGCCAAGATGGCGGGTTACGGCTTTGCCGCGACCACCGGTGCGCTTGGCTGTGAAATGAAAATGATGATCGATGGCAGCAGCACGCCGGCGTCGCTGACGCTGAATCCGGTCACCATCACCAATGGCGTCAATGGCGCGCCGGATCAACTACGTTTTCTGGGTAGTGCCAAGGATGCATGGTCGCTGCCGATGAAGATCACCGTCGACCACCCGGTCAGCGCGGCGCAATTCTTCGTCGATTCCGATCTCGGCGTTCACCAGGGCGATTTGATGGTCGCGGTGCCAGCACTCCCATCGGCCGGCAAGTGGTGCACGCTGTTTCAGGCAACCAAGGAAGCAGCCAGCGGCAGTGGAGGCGGTGGCGGCCAAGGCCAGAACCAGGTGCAGCATAACCCCAGCGCCATCTGGAACCCGCCCGGCGGCAACAACGGCGATCTCTATCCGGCCGGCGGCTACAGCAAGGACGATCACCTGATCAATCTCGGCACGCTCGTCAACAAGGTCTACGTCATCAATAACCAGACCTTGCAACTTACCAGCTTCAATTCATCCGATGGCAGCAGCGCCACCGCCGACCTGTACCCGCAAATCATCGATCTGCAGGCGCAGTACGGCTCGGATGACGGCAGCAACGGCGGCACCGCCGACGACGGCGTGATCGACGGCTATGGCACCACCACCCCCAGCAACAGCACAGGCTGGAAACGCGTGCTGGCGCTACGCGTGGCAGTGCTGTCGCGCAGTACACAATGGGAAAAAGAGGAGGCCACCCCTGCCGCACCCAAATGGTCCGGGGGCGATTTCGTCATGGGAACCGGCAGCGACTGGAAACATTACCGCTACAAGGCCTACGAATCGGTTGCCCCGCTGCGCAACGTGATCTGGCAACAATAAGAGACCAAGCACAATGCGCCATCGCATCCGCTCCCAGCTCGGCGTTTCCGTTTTCATTGCCCTGATTTCGCTGCTGTTGATGTCGCTCGCCGGCGTCGCACTGGTTCGCGCGGTCGACAGCGGATCGCTGATGATCGGCAATCTCGGCTTCAAGGAAGCCGCCACCGTATCCACCGATCGCGCCACCGAACAGGCCATTGCGTGGCTGCAAGCCAATCTGAGCACCACAAGCGGCAGCACCCCGATGCTGTACCAGAACCACACCGCAGACGGTTACTACGCCACCGCGCTCGATAGCCTGGATCCAACCGGCAATCGCGATAATACCGGCCGGGTATTGATCGACTGGGACGACGACGGTTGCGCCAGCGCAGCGGAAGGCTCTTTTGGCGGCTGCATTGCCCCGCGCGCGGCCACCGCCACCGGTGGTAATGACGTCGCCTACCTCATCAGCCGGCTATGCAAGGAACAATCCGACCCGAACGCAACCAGCTGCGTCAAGGCCAGCGCCGCCGCCGCCGGTAGCAGCCCGAAAATGGGCGAGCTGAAATACGGCGAGGACAAGCGCTTCTCCGGCAGCGGTGGGCCGCATTACCGGATCATCGTCCGCGCCAAAGGCCCGAGAAATACGGTGAGTTTCACCGAAACCATCGTCCATTTCTGATCCACGGCCAATCAATATACAAGGAATACATCATGGCGCGTCGTCATCCCCTGATCTGCCTGGCCCCATTGGCACTGACCCTACTGACCGCATCGGTACAGGCAGCGCTGACCGATCTGGCCAATAGCCCGATCACCAGCGCCAGCAAGGCCGAAGCCAAACCGAACGTGCTGTTCATCCTCGATGATTCGGGCAGTATGGATTGGGACTATCTTCCCGATGGACTCAATAACCAACGCAATATGCGCTGTTTCGGATATCACGGCTATAACAAGGCTTTCTACGATCCAAATACGACTTACACTCCCCCGATCAAAGCCGATGGTACATCATTTCCCAACGTCAGCTTTACCAGTGCGCCAAGCGATGGTTTTACCGGCAGCGAAAATGCCGACCTGTCCAACCTTCGCAACCTGAGTGTCGGCACGGTCGAAAATGATGCAGGAAACCGAAGCAAATATTATTACTCAACACTTAAATCCGATAAAAAAACGAACTGTGAAGACTCCA
The DNA here is from genome assembly GCF_015140455.1 of Jeongeupia sp. HS-3. NCBI lineage: Bacteria > Pseudomonadati > Pseudomonadota > Betaproteobacteria > Neisseriales > Chitinibacteraceae > Jeongeupia > Jeongeupia sacculi. Next base: position 2,756,327 of record NZ_AP024094.1, read on the forward strand.
ATTACAATCTCGTTACCGTGTTACCGAACGATACGCAAAAACAAAATTATGCCAATTGGTATTCATACTATCGAAAACGGATATTCCTGGCACGAACAGCCGCCAGCAAGGCCTTCAAACCCTTTGGCGATAAATTCCGTATCGGCTTTTCGACCATTCACAATAGTGGTGCTACCGAAGGTAGCAAGCTGCTGCACGTGCGTGACTTTGATCAATCACAAAAGAATGAATTTTATAATAGATTATTCAATGCTGACCCAGGTAGTGCAACACCATTGCGTGCTGCACTATCAACAGCTGGTCGTTATTACGCCAAGAAACTGGATGATCAGGATTACGATCCGGTCCAGTACTCATGTCAGAAAAATTTTACCATTCTCTCGACTGACGGTTACTGGAATACCGACAACGAAGGTGGCTCATTCGGCCCGAAAAAGCTTAATGGCAGCAGCGACGTCGGCAATCAGGATGGCGGCAGCACCGAAGCCCCTTTCTTCGACAAGTTAGGAAAAAGCGATACGCTCGCCGATGTGGCGATGTATTACTACAATACCGATTTACGCACAAATACACTGGGTAATTGCAGCGGCAGCCTTGGCGGTTCGATCAATGTATGCCTCGATCCCGGGGACAACAGTTACGACGTCCAGCGCATGGTCACGCACACGATCGGTCTCGGTCTGACCGGCACGATCCGTTACGAAAGCGATTACGACACCAGTCCCGATCCAGTGCCGAACGGCAGCAAGGACAAGTACTACACGCAGATCGCCCAGGGCAGCATCAACTGGCCCGATCCAATTTCCAACAGCGGTGGCGAACGGCTAGACGATCTGTGGCATGCCGCGGTCAACGGTCGCGGTCACTATTACAGCGCCAATGATGCGACCGAACTCGCCAACTCGCTGTCCGATGCCCTTACCAAAATCGAAGCCCGCTCGGGTTCCGCCGCCGCAGCGGCAACATCGAACCTCGAACCCGTTGCCGGTGACAATTACGTTTATGTCGCCTTGTACCGCACCCAGGAATGGTACGGTGACCTGATCGCCGTCACCCTCGACGTCAATACCGGTAGCGTCGCGCTGAAGCTAGACAACGCGACCGGTGAACCGCAAGCCGGCAGCTATGCCTGGTCGGCCAAAAGCCAGCTTGCCGCCAAAATTGCCTCCGCCAGCGATAGCCGTTCCATTTATTTCTTCGACGGTTCGCAATCGAACAAACTGCGCTCGTTCGACTACGACAATCTTAACGGCAGCCAAAAGGCAAACTTTGACGATTTGTGCGGCAGCGTCACCAAGCTCAGCCAGTGCAGCGAGCTGGCCAGCGCCGACAAGGCATTGGTAACCGGTGCCAATGTGGTCAAATACCTGCGCGGCCAGAACCAGTACGAGGGTAGCGAGACAACGACGCAATTGTTCCGCAAGCGTACGCACCGGCTCGGCGACATCGTCAATGCCGTGCCGGTGTATATGAAAGCCCCGCCGTTCCAGTATGTCGACGATGGCTACGCGACCTTCGTCACGCAGCAAAAAAACCGTGCCGCAAGCGTTTATGCAGCGGCCAACGACGGTATGTTGCATGCATTCGATGCCTCAAGCGGCGATGAACGCTGGGCGTATATTCCGAGCATGGTAATGCCCAGATTGCACAAATTGCTCGACAGGAGCTACGGCAACAACCATGAGTATTTTGTCGACGGCTCGCCAACGATCGCGGATGTTAAAATCGGCAATAACTGGAAAACCGTCATCGTCGGCGGTCTCAACAAGGGTGGCCGAGGCTATTACGCACTCGACGTAACAGACCCTAGTGCACCGAAGGCGTTATGGGAATTCACGCACGATAATCTTGGCCACTCGTTCGGCAATCCGATCGTCACCAAGCTTGCCGATGGTAAATGGGTAGCGATCGTTTCCTCGGGTTACAACAACGTCAATCCGGGTGATGGCAATGGTCATTTGTTCATCATCGATATCGGCACCGGCAATCTTGTCAGTAATGGCCAGATCAATACCTATACAAGCGGTACAACCAAAGCCGGCGATACAAATACACCAAGTGGCTTGGCCAAGCTCAATGCATGGATTTCCAACGAGCTCGACAATACTGCCAGCCGGATCTATGGCGGCGATCTGCTGGGTAATGTCTGGCGCTTTGACATCAACGACACGATCGCGCCATCGGGTCACGAGGCAACACTCATCGCACAACTGAAAGACACTACCGGTAATACGCAACCCATTACCACCAAGCCTGAATTGGCACGATTAAGTAAGGCCGGCACCAACTACAACACGATTTTCGTAGGAACCGGGCGCTATCTCGGTATCGGTGACCCGGTAGACAAGAGCCAGCAATCGCTATACGCCTTCAAGGATGAACTGACGTCTACCGGGCTTGGCAATCTGCGCCAACGCAGCGATATGGTGAATCAGGTCATCAGTGATGCGACCAATGCCAAGGGCGAAAGTATTCGTACCGCGAGCAGTAATCCGGTTGACTGGGCAAGCAAATCTGGCTGGTATTTCGATCTGAAATCACCAGGTGAACGGGTCAATATCGACATGCAGCAGCAATACAATATTCTGACGTTTGCCGGCAACGTCCCCACCAACAGTAGCGTCTGCACCATCGGCGGTGGCTATGCGTGGTTGTACAACATTGATATCTATACCGGCTCCAATCTGAGCACGGCAACCGATGCCAAAGTGGGCCAGCGCTTGACCAACGAAGCACTGGTGGCCGGGCTTAAAACAGTGAAATTGCCCAGCGGAAAAACGGTGACCATCGTGACCGATACCGGTGCCGGTGTCACCGCCAAGGAAGATCCAAGTGCCACAGGCGGTGGCCTGGGTACGCCTAAGCGCACATCCTGGCGGGAATTGGTCGATTGACTCGCACGCATCCAACGTCATCAGGGCCCGGCATATGCTGGGCCCTTTTTTGCGCCAGATATGGTCTTGGCATTGCAGCGGTGATTTCGCTTGCCGTGCATATTTTGCTGCTGCAGCAGCTTGAAACTGCCGAGCCAAAGCAACAGCCTGCGCCCGGTTCGTCATTGCAAGTCCGCTTGGCAGCGGCGGCTACGGTTGCAGACGAATCCAGTGCAACCGTACCGGTGGTAGCTCAAGCCCCGGAAACGGTCGCTACCACGCCTGCTACCGTTGATGATTTGCCTGCCGAACCAGCCCAGGAGACTGCGCCACTGGCTTTGGCGCCGGTTGATCCACGCAATGCGTATTTCCGCAGAAGCCAGTTAACGGTTGGGCCGAGTAGTGAAACAACAATCATCGTTTCCTATCCGGACGTCAAAGAAAACGACGAGGCTAAACACAGTGCGATTCTGTGGATTTATATCAATGAATACGGTTTAGTTGATGATATTGAAGTGGATGCCACCAATTTACCGACAGCGTTTCGTGATACAGCGATTGAAGCATTTCGCCAGGCACGTTTTCGTCCCGGCGAAAAAGAGGGTCACGCGGTCAAATCACGCTTAAAAATAGAAGTCAATTTTGATCGTACAAATATCGATCCAACTCTGTTAAACAACAATCAATAAAACGAATATTAAACATAAATCAGCACAAAATATAAGCACTTGAATTTAAACGAGTTTTTACAAAACCAGCTATGGAAAATCGCTTTTTACAGCAATGCATTTCAACTTCAATTCTTAAGATTTAGCCAGCGCTGATTTAATCAGGTTTTCAAGTTCATCCATGTTCGGAATACCAATATATTGCTTGATAATTTGTCCATTTTTATCCAGTAAAAAACTGGTTGGCGTTAAAGTAACATCACCAAATTTCTTCGCGATTTCGCCACTTTTATCATGGGTAACGATAAAGGGTAATGCCATCTTGTTCCGATAATTTTCAATGTATTCCGGATTATCATAACTCATGGCAACAGACAACGTTTTATAACCTTGGTCTGTGTATTTTTTCTGAATTTTTATCAATTCAGGCATTTCCTGCATACAGCCGCTACAACTGGTTGCCCAAAAATTAACCAAAACAACATGGCCTTGCATAGCGCTTAGTGCGATTTGCTGGCCATTTGTCGTTGTAAAACTGACATCGGGTGCAGTTTTTTTGCCAAAAACAAAGTAAGCAGTCGCCAGAATAATGACCGCCGCTGTCAGCATTCCCAGATAACGTAATTTCATCCGATTTCCATCACAACACATTCGTGGTTCACCCGAGTGTACTGCAGCCCCTGCAGTGCTGCATCAGCTCTTCCTTTATCTAAATAGAAGACTATATAAGAACAGATAATAAGGGCGGCTGGTTCCTGTGGATAACTCGATTTTCTCTGTATTATCAGGTGCTTGTCTATCTTCTATCTCTTCGGATAAACCCACATGACCACTGTGGGGAAGTGGTGGATCGTTTCATCCTGTCGTGGATAGCATGGCTTGTACACAGTGGAACCTCTATTTGCTCACAAGCCAAGTTATTGATTTCATTACTGCTTTGTGGACAAGCGTATAATCCGCGGCTTTTGAGCTTGAGGAGGGGTCATGGCGATCCAGTGGTTTCCAGGACATATGAACTCGGCGCGCAAGCAGGTTGCCGAAACCATGGCCAAGGTCGACGTGGTGATCGAGGTCGTCGATGCGCGCATGCCGTTCTCCAGCAGCAACCCGATGATCGAGCAGTTGCGCCGGCACCGGAACCGTCCGGCGCTGACGATCCTGAACAAGGCCGATCTGGCGGATCCCAAGCTGAACAAGGTCTGGCTGGACTGGTTCAACGCCCAGCCAAATCGTGCGGCGATGTTGCTCGGTATCGACAACAAGGCGTCCGAAGCCAAACAGATCCCGCAACGCTGTTTGAAATTGGCACCACACCGTACCGGCGAAGTCAAACCGCTGCGGGCAATGATTCTGGGCATTCCCAACGTCGGCAAATCGACGCTGGTCAATTTATTGATGAGCAGAAAGATCGCCAACGTCGCCGATACGCCGGGGGTGACCAAGAGTCAGCAGCGGGTCGAGCTTAGCGGCGGCATGATCCTGTACGACACGCCAGGCCTGATGTGGCCGAAGATCGAACACGATACCTGGGGCTATCGGCTGGCGATGGGTGGATCGGTAGGCCGTAATGCTTACAACGAAGAAGATGTCGCCTGGTTTGCACTGGAAACCTTGCGTCAGCGTTATCCGGATTACCTGCAGGCGCGTTACAAGTTGAAATCGCTCGAAGGTGGGGTCGAAGAGCTGCTTGAACGTATAGGTCGTCTGCGTGGGGCGGTGGTGGCTGGAAATCGCGTTGATACGCAAAAGACAGCTGAACTGCTGCTGACCGAATTTCGCAGTGCAACCATTGGGCGGATGACGCTGGAAACGCCCGATGACATGCTCGACGAGCAGGCCGAGGTGCTTGAAATTCAAAGGCTTGAAGCGGAAAAGGCTTTAACTGATTCAGTTGATAAGAGAATACAAGAATAGATAATAAGGATTGCCCCTTTCTGTGGGTAAGTCATTTTTATTGTTTTGTTTCAATGGTTTAGCTTACTTTTAATGTGCCATTGAACCTGCCATGCTGCTTGTGGAGGATTTGGTGATGGTTCTCTGCGTTTGGCTGGTTTTTCGCTTATCCACAAGGGATGATTCAATTTATCAACGGGTCAGGTCATTGATTTGAAACGATTTTCATTTTTTGCTGTGCATAACTGTGTCGTAGGCTTGGCTTTTCTGGCCCTGGCGTCGGTGGCCATGGCTGCACTTGAGGTCAAAGACGACCGTGGCGAAGCGGTTCGTCTGCCCTCGGCAGCCAAACGGGTTGTCACACTGGCACCAAGCGCAACCGAACTTGTTGCTGCCATCGCTCCGCATAGCCTTGTCGGGGTCGACAGCGCCAGCGACTATCCCGCAGCGGTGGCGGGATTGCCGCGGGTAGGACGTTACGATGGCGCCAACGTCGAAGCGGTGATGGCTTTGCGGCCGGATCTGGTGGTGGCATGGTCCGGCGATGCCATGGCGCGCAGCTTGGCGTCACTGTCGGCTCAGGGCATCGCGGTGTTCGTCAGCAGGCCTGCCAATCCGGATGAGATCGCCGATAACCTGCAGCGGCTGGGTGTGTTGCTGGGGCAACCGCACAAAGCGGCGCAGCTGGCGAAGAATCTGCGCCAGCGTTATACCGGGCTGAAACAGCGCTATGCCGGGCGTCGGCCGGTGAAGGTCTTTCTCGAGATCAGCGCCAATCCCTTGATGACGGTGTCCAACCACGATTTTCTCGGCCGGTCGATCGGCGATTGTGGCGGCGTGAATGTCTTTGCCGATACGGTGGCGCCCTACCCGCTTGTGAGCGCCGAGGCGGTGCTGGCGCTGGCTCCCGAGCTGGTCATTACCACGTCGTCCAGACCCGACTGGCAGCGCTGGTCGCGCTTTCCGGCCATGCCTGCCGTCGCCCGCCAGCAGTTGAAGGTGCTGAGTGACGATAGGCTGTTGCGCCCGGGTCCAAGACTGGTCGACGGGGTCGAAGCGCTCTGCAGCGTGATCGATGCCGCGCGGCCGGCGGCGAAATGACTTAGAATCGCAGCTGACCCACTTCGTGCCTATTGCCCATGGATGCCGAATTCGCCAGTCTTGAGGACAAACTCGGTCAGCTTGTTGGCCTTTGTCAGGCCTTGCGCAGCGAGAATCGCCAGCTGCGACAGCAAGTGCTTGGCCTGCAGCAGGACAACCAGCAATTGCAGGCCAAAGTGGAAGGCGCGCGTCATCGCGTCGCCGCCATCCTGAATGCATTGCCCGAGGATATGCAATGAATCCGACCCGGCAGCTGGATATTGTCGTCATGGGCCGCGAGTTTCGCGTGGCCTGCCCGGCCGACGAGGAAGAAACGCTGAAACAGGCGGTGACCTTGCTCGAAGCCAAAATGGTCGAGATCCGCAGCGGCGGCAAGGTGGTCGGGATCGAGAAGATCGCCATCATGGCGGCGCTCAATCTGGCCCATGAATACCTGCATGTGGAAGCCGGCGGTTTTGACATCGGCGCCTACCAGCGTAGAATCAAGGCCATGAATTCAACGATCGACGCGGTGCTGCAAGATCAGACAGCTTTGTTCTAGATCAAGTCGCACCGGCCGTTGATGGCTACAGTGGTAGTCAAAGACGCAGTCGGTTTTACCCCTCGCTTTCCTGCGGTGTTTGTTTCGGTCCAGATTCTTTGAACCGATAAGCTGTTACCCGGTTGCCAGCTTTTTAGGCGTACCTGTTGTGAGTGTTCCTTGTGTTTCGGCACAAGTCGGACGCACCTGATGGTACCCGGCCGGTGGCCCCTTGAACCTGTGGGTTCAAGATGCGGATCGTAAACGGCACTCGCGGGAAGCCCCCTTTGTTCCCTGGCGTGACTTCAGCTCACCCTTCCCCCCCTCTCGGCGACAAGCTTCGCTGGCGCAAGGAATTGCGCCAGCGCCGTGCAGGGCTGCATCCGCCGCAGCGCCACGCCGCGGCAAAACAGATCGTTGCCTGGGCTCGCTCGGCCGGCTTGTTGCGACGCGGCCGACGCCTTGCCGCTTACGTTCCCACTGGTAGTGAATGTTCAAGCTGGCCGCTGATACTGGCCGCGCAACATCATGGTTGCAGGGTTTATCTCCCCGTCGTGCCGCGACGCGGCCGCAAACTGTCTTTCGTCCGTTTTGACGAACATGCGGTTTGGCAGCTAGGCGCGTATGGCATTCCAGAACCGCGGCACGTCGAGCATTGCAGCGCACGTGCACTGGATATCGTGTTCGTGCCTTTTGTTGGCATCGATACCGCTTTGCGCCGGCTCGGCCAGGGCGGCGGTTACTACGACACGACCTTCCACTTTCGTCGCGGCCGCAAGCACTGGCGGCGGCCCTTGTTGGTCGGTATTGGCTTTGACTGCCAGCGCGTCGACGTACTGCCTGCCGATCGTTGGGATCTCGCGCTAGACCTATTGATCACCGAATCGGGCATCTATCGCAGGCCGGTTTGACCTCGTCACCGCCCAGTCGAGGATTGCCAATAAGGTAAAAACCGACTTAGATCAAACATCCTCATCGATTTAAACTCGGCAAGCGCAAAATTTCACACGTTGAAAACGGACTCGCACTCTAAAATCAGGGGCGAATGACATAATCCGGTGGCATAAATTGCCAGTCGCGATTGCAAAAACAGAATCCGTTGAATATTCAATATGAGGTTGTCGATATGGCTGCATCCCAACGCCTAGAACTGTTTGCGCCGCTGAGCGGCCTGCTGGTCCCGATCGAACAAGTACCCGATCCTGTGTTTGCCCAGAAAATGGTTGGTGACGGTATCTCGATCGACCCGACCTCGAACGTGCTGCTCTCCCCGGTGGCGGGCAAGATCACCCAGCTACATTCGGCCAAGCATGCGGTCACGATCACGACCGAGGAAGGCGTCGAGATCCTGATCCACATCGGCCTCGATACGGTGATGCTCAAGGGCGAAGGATTCACTGCCAAGGTCAAGGAAGGCGATGTCGTCACCGCTGGCCAGGCTCTGATCGAATTCGACGGCGATACCGTCAGCCGCAAGGCGCGCAGTCTGTTGACGCAGATGGTTGTTACCAATGGCGACCGGGTTGGCAAATTCCTGCCAGCCAGCGGGTTTGTTCGCGCCGGCCAGACCGTGGTACTGACGCTGGAACTGGTCGGCGCGACGGCGGCCGTCGCCGCTGCGGCGACGAGCGGCGAGGCGCAATCTGAACCGATACGCGTGCCGAATCCGACCGGTCTGCATGCGCGCCCGGCTGCGGTGGTCGCCAATCTGGCCAAAACCTTCACTTCGACCATCAAGCTGGTGCGTGGCGACGAAAACGCCAACGCCAAGTCGGTGGTGGCGATCATGGGGCTGGAAGTCCAGTACGGCGACGAAATCCGCGTCAAGGCTGCCGGTCCGGATGCCGATGCTGCGGTCAAGGCCGTCGCCGGCATGATCATTCAGGGTTCGGGCGAGGAAGTCGGCGGCGTGATTTCGCCGGCGGCGCAAAAGCATCTGGCCAAGATCAAGCGTGCGGTGGCGCCGGCCAAGCCGAAATCGGGCGATCCGAACGTGCTGCTCGGCGTGTCCGCCTCACCAGGCTTGGCCGTCGGGCAGATTTTCCAGGTTCGCCAGGAGGCGATCGACGTCGCCGAACAGGGTAGCGATGCCCAGTTCGAGCGCGGCAAACTCGATGCCGCGCTGAAAGAAGCAAAGCAGCAGCTCGAAGCGCTGAAGAGCGGGATTTCCGATGCCTCGAAGGCGGAAATCTTCGCCGCGCACCAGGAGCTGCTGGAAGACCCGGATCTGCTCGATATCGCCATCAACGCCATCAGCAGCGGCAAGAGCGCCGGTTTTGCGTGGAAAACGGCGTTTTCGACCTATGCCGACAAGCTCGCGGCGCTGAAGAACGAAATCCTCGCCGGCCGTGCCAACGACATCCGCGACGTCGGTCGCCGCGTGCTGCGCATCATTGCCGGGGTCAAGGAAGCCGAACTGGCGGTGCCGGAAAACGCGATCCTGATCGCCGAAGACCTGACCCCGTCCGATACCGCCAGCCTCGACCGCGAGAAGGTGCTTGGTTTTGCCACCGTTGGCGGCGGTTCGACCAGCCATGTGGCGATTCTGGCGCGCTCGCTGAATATCCCGGCGATCTGCGGCATCGACGAAGATGCACTGCAACTGGCCAACGGCACTGCGGTGATTCTCGATGGCAGCAAGGGTTCGCTGCGCAAGAATCCGTCCGAGGCCGAAGTGGCACAGATCCGCGAAGCGCAGCTCAAGCTCGGCAAGCAACGCGCCGAGGAGCTTGCCGCAGCGCATCAAGCTTCGGTGACGACCGATGGTCATCACATCGAAGTCGTCGCCAATATCGGCGGGCTGGACGAAGCCAAGCAGGGCGTTGAGCTCGGTGGCGAAGGCGTCGGCCTGCTGCGCAGCGAATTCCTCTACCTCGATCGCGCCGATGCGCCGACCGAGGAAGAGCAAACGCAGATCTACACCGATATCGCCAAGGCGCTGGGCACCGAGCGCACCTTCGTCGTGCGTACGCTCGACGTCGGCGGCGACAAGCCGTTGCCTTACCTGCCGCAGCCGGCCGAAGAAAACCCCTTCCTCGGCATTCGAGGCGTGCGTTTGTGCCTGGCCGAGCCGGAAATGTTCCGCATGCAGATCCGTTCGGTACTGCGCGCCGCGCCGTTCGCCAAGCTGCACATCATGTTCCCGATGATCGCGACGCTGGACGAGCTGCGTGCCGCCAAGGCCATCGTGGCCGAGGAAAAGGCCGCGCTGAATGTCAGCGCCGACGTCAAGGTCGGCATCATGGTCGAAGTGCCGTCGACCGCGGTGATGTCCGAGCTGTTTGCCAAGGAAGCCGATTTCTTCTCGATCGGTACCAACGACCTGACCCAGTACACGCTGGCGATGGACCGCGGCCATCCGAAACTGGCCAAGCAGGCCGATGCGCTGAACCCGGGCGTGCTGCGTTTGATCGCGATGACGGTCAAGGGCGCGCATGCCCAAGGCAAGTGGGTTGGCGTCTGCGGCGGCATCGCGTCCGATCCGCAGGCGGTGCCGCTGTTGATCGGTATCGGTGTCGACGAGTTGTCGGTCAGCGTACCGGCGATTCCGGCGATCAAGGCGATGGTGCGCCGGCTGTCGAAGGCCGATTGCCAGAAACTGGCCGCCGAGGTGCTGCAACTGGGCACGGCGACCGAGGTGCGCGAGCGCCTGGGCAAGGCCGCCGGCTAAACCCGAGCTAAATCCAACAGTCACCCGCGCGGCCGCTACACCCGCGCGGGCCTGTCGTTCGTTTCTTGCGGACGAAAGAATGGCGCCGTAATACGGCGCCTATGTATATAAAAAATAAGCCGCAGACGATGTTTGTCGGACTTTAGACGCACTCGCATAGGAGTGAGCAAATCATGATCAACGCAGCATTTGCCTTTCTGCAGAAGATCGGCAAGGCGCTGATGTTACCGGTAGCAGTGCTGCCGATAGCCGGCCTCTTGCTAGGTATTGGCAGTTCCAACTTTTCGTTCATCCCCGACATCGTCAACCAGATCATGGCGCAGGGTGGCGGGGCGATTTTCGGCAACCTGCCGATCATCTTCGCCGTCGGCGTCGCGCTTGGCCTGAGTGACAACGATGGCGTTGCCGCCATTGCTGCAGTCGTCGGCTTTGTGGTGATGATAGCCACCCTGGGTGTCATGGCCGTGTACTTTGGCCTGACTCCGGCAATGGTCATGGGCATGAAATCGATGGAAACCGGCGTGTTCGGCGGCATCATCATCGGTGCCGTGGCGGGTGGGCTGTTCAACCGTTATTACCGGATTGAACTGCCGTCGTATCTGGGCTTCTTTGCCGGCAAGCGATTCGTGCCGATTGTTACCGGTATCGCCGCCATTTTCGTCGGTTTGATCCTGTCCTTCATCTGGCCACCGATCCAGCACGTCATCGATATCTTCTCGCACTGGGCTGCCGCGGGTGATCCGCGTTCGGCGGCAACCGTTTACGGCGTGGTCGAGCGGATGCTGGTGCCCTTCGGTCTGCACCATATCTGGAACGTACCGTTCTTCTTCGAAATCGGTTCGTATACCGACGCGGCGGGCAAGGTTGTCCACGGCGACATCAACCGCTTCTTCGCCGGTGATCCGACCGCAGGCATCTTGTCGGGCGCGTTCTTCTTCAAGATGTTCGGTCTGCCGGGTGGGGCGATTGCAATCTGGCATTGCGCCAAGCCGGAAAACAAGGTCAAGGTCGGCGGCATGATGGTCGCCGCCGCGCTGACCTCGTTCCTGACCGGCATCACCGAGCCGATCGAGTTCTCCTTTCTGTTCGTGGCACCGCAGCTGTATGTGATCCACGCCTTGCTGGTGGGGACGGCGCAATTCATCGCCAACACCCTGCACATGCACATGGGCTTCACGTTCTCGCAGGGCGGTATCGATTTCCTGCTGTTCAATGCCTTCGGCAAGTACGCGCAGGGCTGGTGGTGGACGCTGATCATCGGCCCGATCTACTTCTTCATCTACTACGCGGTGTTCCGCTTCGTCATCACCAAATTCAACCTCAAGACCCCGGGTCGCGAGGATGAGGATGTGGCGGCGTCGGGTGTGGTCGAAGGCGATCGTGCGGGCATGTCGCAGCAACTGGTGCTGGCCTTTGGCGGCCGCAAGAACATCCAGTCGCTCGATGCGTGCATTACCCGTCTGCGCATCTCGGTGGCCGATCCGGCCCGTGTCGATCAGGCCAAGCTCAAGGCCCTGGGCGCGGCTGGCGTGATGCAGGTCGGCAACAACATGCAGGCGATCTTCGGGACCCGTTCGGAAAACCTGAAGACCGATATGCAGCTGTATCTGAAGACTGCCGGCAGCGAAGCCGACGGCCCGGCGACTGCGCCGCTGGCTGCTGCTGCTGCACCGGCTGCCGCAGTCGCCGCTGCCCCGGTGAGCGATGCCGCGCGGCAAAAGGCTGCCACCCTGCTCAAGCTGCTTGGCGGCAAGGGCAATTTGCGTGAAGCCGAGGCCATCGCGGTAACGCGGATACGGGTGACGCTGAACGATCTGGCGTTGTTGCAGCAGGTTGAGCTGGAAAAAGCCGGCATTGCGGTGATGCCGGTGAGCGACAAGGTCTTGCACGTGATTCTTGGCAATGACGCCGAGCAGATCGCCTCCTTGCTGAAATAAGCGGCAATGACGGTTAACGGAGCGGCGTGCCATCGGCACGCCGTTTTGTTTTTTCCGCTGTGCATCGGATCGCTACGGCGCTGCCGTAGACTGCCTGCATGGCGTGGGGGCGGGATGCGTTCCGGCCGCGAAGTGTCGTGACGATTGAAGGAGCGGTAATGAGTAAACCGATAGTGATTCAGGGGGCGATGCAGGTCGAAGTGGCCGTGCTGGTTTCCCGGCTCAGCGGTGCGGTGTGCGAAACCGCCGGTGGCTGGACCTTCTGGCGTGGCCTGCTTGGCGGTGTTCCGGTGGTGATCAGCCGTACCGGCATGGGCATGAGCAATGCCGCAGCCGCCACGGCGATTGCCATCGAGCGTTATGCGCCGCTGGCGGTCATCAATCAGGGTACCGCCGGCGGCCACGATCCGCAGCTGTTGCCGCACGACTTGGTATTGGGGACTCGGGTGATCCATCTCGGCGCCTTCCAGAGCCCCTATCGCGCTCCCGGTGCCGGCAGCGATACGCTGGCATGGCGGCCACTCGATTTGATGGATCAGAGTGAAACGGCCGATTTCACCTTGCCGGTACCGATGTCGTTTGCCGCCGATCCGGCGCTGCTGGCTGCTGCCCGGCGTGCCGCGTACCCGGCCGGCCAAGTGGTCGATGGCGTGATCGGCTCATCCGACGTCTGGAACAACGAGCTCGACCGGATCGCCCACTTCCACGCCCGCTACGGCACCCTGGTCGAGGAAATGGAGGCGGCATCGGTGGCGCAGGTATGCGGCCAGTATGGCGTGCCCTTTCTGTGCGTACGCGTGGTGTCGAACAATATCGTCATTGGCGCGCCGCACGATGTGGCGACGGCGAATGCGTGCCAGGCTTTTGTTGCCGGACTGCTGCCACTGTATTTGCCGCCAGCGCCGATCCCGGCGCTGCTGCGCCCGGCCTGAGTGTTTTGACGGAAACGTGCGATGAAACAGATCACCCTTTATCACAACCCGCGCTGCAGCAAATCACGCGCAACGCTGACCTTGCTGAACGAGCGCGGCTTCAATCCCGACATCGTCGACTATCTGGCGACCCCACCGGATGCGGCCACACTGAAACGGCTGCTGGATCTGCTGCAACTTGCGCCACGCGCACTGATGCGGCGCACCGAGGCCGAGTACACCGACCTGGGGCTGGATGATCCGGCGCTCGACGATGCAACGCTCATCGCCGCCATGGTGAAGCATCCGCGCTTGATCGAGCGACCGATCGTCGTTGTCGACGGTATTCGTGCTGCGATTGGTCGGCCACCCGAGGCGGTATTGCGACTACTCGGCTAAGTTGAAAATGACGCGGTGAGCGGATCACTCGATCAATCAAAGGAGCAGGCCATGAAGTTGTGGAGCGAGTCTTTTTCTGACGGTAGCCCGATCTCGAGCGAATTCGCTTTCGGCAAGATCGATGCCACGACTCACGTCGCGCAATCAGCCAACCGCAACCCGCAACTGGCATGGCGGGACGTGCCCTCGGGAACGCGATCGTTCGCGCTGATCGTGCATGACCCGGATGCACCCAGCCGTGGCGACGACGTCAATCAGGTAGGGCGGGAGATCGCCACCGATTTGCCGCGGGTCAGTTTTATCCACTGGGTGCTGATCGATATCCCCGCCACGGTGCGCGAGATTGAGGCCGGCAGTCACGCCGATGGCGTTGCAGTGCATGGCAAGCCGGGGCCGGCCGCGGCGCAAGGCTGGCGTCACGGCATCAACGACTTCACCGGCTGGTTTGGCCAGGATCCGGCCATGGCCGGCCAGTACTTCGGTTACGACGGGCCTTGCCCGCCGTGGAACGATGCACTGGTGCACCGCTATGTGTTCACGCTGTACGCGCTGGATATCGAGCGGCTTGCGCTCGAGGGCACGTTTGGCGCCGCCGAGGTACAAAAGGCCATTACGGGCCATGTGCTGGCCGAAGCCAGGCTGACCGGTACCTACACGCTTAACCCGGCGCTGCGTGCGCTGGAAGGGCGCAGCAACGGTGAATTTCATCAGGTATCGTGCGATGCGCTCGATTACCTCGAGATCGCGTGTATGGGCCGCTACAAGTTGCACCTCGAGCTGCTTGGCGGAGAAGCGGCCGTCGGCCTGGCACAGGATATCCGCGATCATGGCCACGCCGAATATCTGGTGCTGGGTACGCATGAAGGCGAGGTCGAGGTTCGCCTTGATCACATCCGCGCATTGACGCCGCTGACGCCGGGCGCGCGCTTCGGCCACGTAGCGCTGCGCTAGCCGTCTTGCCTGTGTGGATGAGAAATACGGCATCGCTTTGCGATGCCGTATTTCCTTGCCGGCCAATCTTTCCCGCGCCAGCCGGGATCAGCGCCCCCAGACTTTACGGATCATGCCAGCCTGCCCGACCAAGCCGCCGCGGCCAGCAGGCGCCCGTGCGGTAGTGGCCAGCGTTTCAGCGTGGTCAGCGGCAAGCACATGGCCATAGATGGGCGCGACCGGGCTGTCGTAAATGGTTTCGACCCCTGTTCTGATCTGGATGCGTTCCAGCCCCTTGCGCGTGATGGTGGTTGCATCATGACTACCGGCGGTCAGCGGTGAAAACGTCAACAGCAGATCGTGACTCAACAGGCCGATTTTCTTACCCACGCTCTTGCCGGGCTGATCGCTGTACAGCACGGTGGTCCACTGCCGTTTGTGCGCATGAACCGGGTGCCGGCCGCTGAACAGGTCGGCCAGAATCTGCAATGGTGTGCGGTTTTTCTCGGTGAGCGATTGCACTTGCCACTGCAGGTCAGAGCCGTACAGGAACAGATCGAGCCGGTCCCGATCGGCGCTGGTTTTCCAGTCGAACACGCAGCCGATCGCCTTGATGTAGCCGGTTTCGCCGGGTGAGGCTGATGGCGCGCGAATGGTGGCGGCGATGCCGGCGCGGATGGGCAAGGTCCCCGAGGGCAGATAAAGCTCGCCTTCGACCTCGGTGCCGTTACGTATACCATCGGGCAGTTGCGCATAGAGGCGGAAGCCGGACGAAGAAATATCATCGACCGTGCCATAGGTGATGCTTCCGTCGGGAAAGCGCAATCGCGCCGGTAGCGGAATCGGGAAGCGGTATTCATTGCGGCGGCTGTGGCTGCTGGCACGGGTGAACAGCAGCATCATCAAGGCCAAAGCGCCATTGATCAGCGCCCAGATCGAGTTGGCGATCAGGCCATCGAGCGGCAGTTTGCCGAAATGGGCGTACATGGCAAGGCCGACCGGGATCGCCAGCACCGACAGCACCATGATCAGGAACTGCGGCATCATGAAGCGGCGGTAGCTGCTGCCGGTGGCGGCTTTGCTGGTGACGTTGAATTTGAGTTTGCCGCGGAATGCCGCCAGCGTCGCCCAGGCAAAGGCCCAGAAACGGGCGAAATTGTACTGCTCGATCATCAGCGTGCGGCCGTAGCCGCGGCTGATTTCCTCGTACACCCAGAAGGTCAGCACGATGTAGGGAATAAAGCGGATCAAAAAGCCTTCGCTGAAGCTCGAGATCGGCGACAAGCCCGTGGTCAGCACCACGATGGGGGCAATGTAGAAAAAGCCTTTCTGCCAGCCGTCGAAATAGGTGCTCATCGACGCCAGATAATTGAGCTGTTGTGCCAAGGTCAGCCCGCGCGCGAACACCACCCCCTCGCGCCGCCAGACCTGCATCGCCCCTTGCCCCCAGCGGATGCGTTGCTTGAGGAAGGGCACCACCGTGGCCGGCGCAATGCCGAAGGCCAGCGAATGCGGATGGTAGACCGAGTGAAAACCGGCTTTATGCAACTTGAGCGAGGTATGCAGATCCTCGGTGACCGTGCCGGTGGCGAAGCCGCCGATGGCGTCGAGCGAGCTGCGGCGCAGCACTGCACAGCTACCGCAGAAAAATGCCGCGTTCCAGTAATCCTTGCCGCGCTGGATGACCCGGAAGAACAGCGATTGTTCGGTCCAGATCGTGGTCTTTTTATCCTGACGATGCTGGTAGGAGTCGAGATTGAAGAAGTCCTGCGGCGTCTGCACAAAGGCGACTTCCGGGTCGTTGAAATAACCCAGCGTCTCGACCAGAAAGCGGCGTGCCGGCGCGTGGTCGGCGTCGAAAACGGCGATAAAGTCGGCACGGCTTTGCGCAAGGCCCGCATTGAGGTTGCCGGCCTTGGCGTGCCCGTTGTCGCCACGCGCGTGGTAGCCGCAGCCGAGTGTTCGGGCGAGCTCGGCCATTTCCGGCCGGTTGCCGTCGTCAAGCAGCCAGACCTGATGCGGGTAGTCCATTTCGATTGCCGCGAGCAGCGTGCGCCGGACCAGATCCACCGGCTCGTTCAGCGACGGGATCAGCACATCGACGCTCAATCCTGCCGGCGCGGGTGGCATGTCGCGGTCGGCCAGACGCCAGGTCATGAACAGGTGCAGCAGCGCAGTGAAGAAGCCGTACAGCTCGGCCACATAGAGCAGCACCGAGAAAATCGGTGCCTGGGGATTGAATACGCTGGGTCGCCAGACGAAGTAAATGACGGCAACGATGAGGAAGGCGATGATGACGAAGCCTTGCGACGGGCGCAGCTTCTCGTACCGGGTGCCGGTTGAGGTGCTCATGATGCGGCTCTCCTGCATGACCCGTGCCGCTTGCCTATCATTGCGACGACCGCGGCGGGTCGTTATGTCGGGCGGTGCTGCCAGGGCATCGTCGGGACGGGCTCTTCTTACCTGCAAGGTTCACGCTAGCATCGGCGCGCGCTGTTTGTGCAGCAAATGACAGGCGGCAAGCGCAGGGCGGCATCCGGTCGGGATTCGCCGGCAGGCGCTACCCGCGGGTTGCGGGTGCAGCGGAGACGATCCCGCTCTACACTCATGGCCAATCTCACCCGTGGAGTTGTCCCGTGATTACCCAGAGCCACCTTGTTGATCTGCCTACCGCAACTGGTCTGATGCGCACTTATGTGCACCGCCCGGCCGGTAATGGCGCCTGGCCGGCCGTGCTGCTTTATTCGGAGATTTTTCAGCAAACCGGGCCGATCGAACGCGCGGCGCGGCTGATTGCCGGCCACGGTTACGCGGTGCTGGTACCCGAGGTATTTCACGAGCTCAATCCGGCCGGCACCGTGCTCGTCTACGATGATGACGGTCGCGACAAGGGCAATGCCGACAAGGCGGCCAAGCCGGTGGAAAGTTACGACAGCGACAATGCCGCGATGATCGCCTGGCTCAAGACCCAGCCGTGGTACGACGGCCACGTCGGCGCGATGGGCTTCTGCATCGGCGGGCATCTGGCCTTCCGTGCCGCCTTGCAGCCCGAGATCGCTGCGACCGCGTGTTTCTACGCGACCGACCTGCACTCGAATGCGATTCCGAATTCGCCAGGCCAGCACAGCATGGAACGGCTGGCCGATCTTCGCGGCGAACTACTGATGGTCTGGGGCAAGCAGGATCCGCATATCCCGGCGGCCGGGCGCGCGCAGGTGTACCGGCAGCTGAGCGATGCCGGGCTGAACTTCAGCTGGCACGAATTCAACGGCCAGCATGCCTTCATGCGCGACGAGGGCGAGCGCTACGACGCCCAGCTGGCGCAGACCGGCTACCGGCTGGCGCTGGACTTGTTCGGCCGCACTTTGCGCTGATGGCCGGGCTGGCGTCGCGGCCGGTTTTCATCTGGCCCATCGCGTGAAGTCATTACAGAATCGGGTCGGGCACATGGGCTAAACTCGCAAGGCCATGCCCTTGGAGTACACGATGTCCGACCCCGCCCGCGCCGCTTGGCTGCGCCGCCTGCCCAAGACCGAACTGCACCTGCACATCGAGGGCACGCTTGAACCCGAGCTGATGTTCGATCTGGCCCGCCGCAACGGCGTCGCGCTGCCCTACCCGGATGTCGAGGCGCTGCGTACCGCCTACGATTTCCACAATCTGCAGTCCTTCCTCGATCTCTACTACGCCGGCGCCGGCGTACTGCTGACCGAGGCCGATTTCTACGACCTGACCTGGGCCTATCTCGAGCGTGCCCATGCCGACCGGGTGGTTCATGTCGAAATTTTCTTTGACCCGCAAACGCATACCGAGCGCAGCGTCGCGTTTGAAACGGCGCTGACCGGCATCCGCCGTGCGCTCGCCGACGGTGAGGCCAAGCTCGGCATCAGCTTCAAGCTGATCCTGTGCTTCCTGCGCCATCTGTCCGAAGCGGATGGTTTCGCCACGCTGGAAACCGCCTTGCCGTATCTGGCGCAGATCGACGGCGTCGGCCTGGATTCGAGCGAGCACGGCCATCCGCCCGAGAAGTTCGCGCGGCTGTTCGAGCGCTGCAAGGCACTCGGCCTGGCGCGTGTCGCCCACGCGGGCGAGGAAGGCCCGGCCGATTACGTCTGGCAGGCCATCCGATTGCTCGACGTCGCCCGCATCGATCACGGCGTGCGCGCGCTCGAAGACGACGCGCTGGTGGCCTATCTGGCCGAGAAGCGCATTCCACTGACCGTCTGCCCGCTCTCCAACGTCAAGCTGCGGGTGTTCGACAGCATCGCCGATCATCCGCTGCGCACGCTGCTCGAACGCGGTCTGGTCGCGACGATCAACTCGGACGACCCGGCCTACTTCGGCGGCTACGTTGGCGAAAACTGGCAGGCCTGTGCCGACGGGCTGGATCTGAGCCAGGCCGAGCTGGTGCAGCTGGCGAAAAACGGTATCGAGGCCAGCTGGATGTCTGACGCCGCCAAGGCGCGCTGGTACCGCGAAATCGACACCCTCGCCGCCGAACCCGCCTGACCGGCGGAAAGCCCAAGAGAACCCCATGGCCAACGAAAACCGCAAGCTCCGCCAGGCCGCAGGCAAGGCGATCCGCGATCAGGTACCCCGCTCGGCGCATGCGTTTTGGCCGCAGCACCGCCACCGCGATCCGGTGGCGCTGATCAAGGCATCCAGCGCCGGGCGGGTGCCGGCGCTGGTGCCGCTACGTTACGGCCGGATGCAGGCATCGCCGTTTGCGTTTTTTCGTGGCACCTCGCTGCTGCAGGCTTTCGATCTGGCCGGCAGCGCCGATACCGGGCTGGCGACGCAGATCTGCGGCGATTGCCACCTGATGAACTTCGGCGTCTACGCCACGCCCGAGCGCAACCTCGTTTTCGACATCAACGATTTCGACGAGACGCATCCGGGGCCATGGGAGTGGGACATCAAGCGGCTGGCGACCAGCGTGGTGCTGGCGGCGCGCGAGCGCGGTTTTGGCGACGCCAAGGCGCGCGAACTGGCGCAGAGCATGGTGCAGACCTACCGGATCCGCATGGCCGGGTATGCGCGCATGAGCGAGCTGGAACTGTGGTGCGAGAAAATCGGCATGGAGGCATTGAAAGACGCCGTCGACGATCCGGCCATCGTCGCCAAGCTCGACCAGAGCGCCGCCAAGGCGCGCAAGCGCACGCACGACCGGCTGCTGCCGAAGATCACCACCGAGGTCGACGGCACGCTGAAGCTGGTCGACAACCCACCGGTGATCTTCCACCTCAACAACGAGCATTCACTGCTGCCCGACGACGACGTGATGCGCCAGGCGGCCGACATGCTCGACATCATGCAGCCGAGTTACGCCCAGTACCTCGGCACCTTGCAGGATGACCGCCGCCAGCTCTTGTCGCGCTACCGGATGGTCGATATCGCTTTCAAGGTGGTCGGCGTCGGCAGCGTCGGCACCCGCTGTCTGGTGATCCTGCTGATGGACGAGCACGATCAGCCGCTGTTCCTGCAACTGAAGGAAGCGCGCGAATCGGTGCTTGCCAGTGTGCTGCCGCAACCGGTGTACCCGCATCAGGGCGAGCGCGTGGTCTCCGGACAGCGGCTGATGCAGGCAAGCAGCGATTTTTTCCTTGGCTGGATGATGGGCCCGAGCGGGCGGCACTTTTACGTGCGGCAGTTGCGCGACATGAAATTGTCGGCAAGGCTGGAAACCTATGATGCCGACATGCTGCGTGCTTATGTGTCTTCGTGCGGCTGGACGCTGGCGCGCGCGCACGCCAAGGCGAGCGGGCTGTCGGCCGAGATTGCCGGTTATCTGGGCAGCAGCGCGGCGTTTGACGAGGCCATTGCCGATTACGCGATGCGCTATGCCGATCAGACCGAGGCGGATTATGCGCTGTTCAAGGCGGCGATCGCCGAGGGGCGATTGCCGGTGGAGTTGCCGGAGGATTGAAGTAACGCCGCTTTCGGCAGGGGTTTAAGCGCCTTCGGCGCGGTGTTAAAGGCCTTGATGCCGGTTCCGCCCGGCGGACGGGATACTTTCTTTTGCTTCGCCAAAAGAAAGTATCCAAAGAAAAGGCGACCCCGCATCCGCGCCCGCTTTGCGGGTGCCCTGTGCTGCTCAGTTGCCACGGCGGGAATCGCAAACTCGCTGCGCTCAAACAGCGATCCCCGACGGTCCCGTGTCGACTTGCGCTGCTCGGCGCTTCTGAGGGGATCGGGGTGGTATGCAACCGGCAGTGAACCAACAGACGGCAAACCAGTTGCGGCAAAAAATGCGCTGCTTTTCACCCCGTTCGCCAGCGCCGAGGAGTGGAGCGAGACGAGCCGGATTCATGGCTTGGCTCGCGCGGATATATTCGACTACATCCGATTTTACAATCATCGCCGCCGCCATTCGACGCTGGATTACCTGGCACCGGTCGAGTTTGAACGGCAGCATTCAGCGCTTAGCGCTTAATCCTCTGTCCTTCTGCATGGGGACAGACCACACAGCAGACCCAAACAACAACGCCGCCAACCGGCGGCGCTGCTGTGCTTCAAGCCGATTACTTCGCCGGTTCGTTCGTCGGCCGGGCGATGAGCTCCTTCAACTCGGCCGTCATCGGGAACTCAAGATCAATCCCCTTGGGCGGGATCGGTTCCTGGAACCAGCGCTGGTAGATCTTGTTGATCTCGCCCGATTTGTACACGCCGGCCAGCGTGGTGTTCACCAGATCGCGGAACTGCGGATCGTCCTTGCGCAGCATGCAGCTGTAGATTTCACGCGACGGTGGCGTGCCGACGACGATCCAGTCGCGCGGGGTCTTGGCTTTGGCGCGCTCGCCGTACAGCAGCGCATCGTCCATGTAGAACGCGATGGCACGGCCCGATTGCAGCATCAGGAAGGCCTCGCCGTGATCCTTGGCGCTGATCACGTTCATGTTCAACTGCTCGTCGGCGTTGAGCTTTTTCATGTAGCGCTCGTTGGTGGTGCCGGCGGTGGTGACGATGTTCTTGCCCTTCAGATCCTTGAAATCGCGAACGCCGCTGTCCTTGTGCGTCAGCAGCTGGCCCTTCACGTAGATGAAGCCGTAGGAGAACTCGACCTGTTTGGCTCTTTCGGCGGTGACGCCGGTGGAGCCGCATTCCAGATCGACGGTGCCGTTCTGCACCAGCGGAATCCGCGTTTGCGAGGTAACGAGGTTGTACTTCACCTGCAGATTGGGCATGCCCAGTGTTTTCTTCAGTTGTTCGGTCACCTTTTTCGCCAGCTCGACCGAATAGCCCATCGGCTGGCCGGAGTTATCCCCCAGATACGAGAACGGGATCGAGGCATCGCGATAACCCAGGGTTATCGAGCCCGATTCCTTGATCTTTTTCAGCGTGCCGTTGAAATCCTCGGCCGCGGCACAGCCGAGACTGGCGACGAGGGCGGATAGTGCGAGCGTGGTCATGGCCAGCTTTTTCATGTCGTGGACTCCCAGTGGTGATCGTTACTGCGGTTTGACTGCGATGACGGTGATTTCAACCAGTACCGCCGGGCGGGCCAGTTCGGCCTGAACGGTGGTGCGGCTCGGTGCCTTGTCCGGGCTCAGCCACGCCGACCAGACGCGGTTCATCGCGGCAAAGTCGGTGGCAATGTCTTTCAGATAAATCGTCGCGCTGACGATGTCGTCCCTGTGCGCGCCGGCCTCGAGCAGCAGCGCGTCGATCTTCGCCAGCACTTCCTTGGTCTGTTCGACGATGTTGTCGCCTCCCGTCGGCACCTGGCCGGACAGGAAGACGAAGTGGTCGGCGATCACGGCGCCGGAGAGGCGATCATTGCTGGCGATGCGGGTCAGTGACATGCGGAGTTTCCCTGTGTTGGTTTCAGGCGGTGGCGAGGCCAAGCCCGGTCATATCGATTGCCGGCGCGCGCCGGCCGATCAGCTCGGCCAGCAGTTGGCCGCTGCCGCTGGCCAGCGTGAAGCCGAGCGCGCCGTGGCCGACGTTGAGCCAGACGTTGGCATAAGACGTCGCGCCGATCAGCGGCACGCCGGTCGGCGTGGCCGGGCGCATGCCGGCCCATTCGATCGCCGCGTCGTGATCGCCGGCGTCGGGAAAGGTGGCGCGCGCCTGTGCCCGCAGTACCGCCAGCCGTTTCGGATCGGGCGAGGCGTCGAAACCGACGATGTCGACCATCGCGGCGATGCGCAGTTGTGCGCCGATGCGGGCGTAAACGATCTTGCGGTCGTAATCGGTGATGCTGGTTTCGGGCGGCGTGTGCGCGGCGCTGATCGGCAAGGTCAGGCTGTAGCCCTTGAGCGGATACAGCGGCAGGCGGATGCCGGGCAGGCCGAAATCGGTGCTGCGGTGGCCGGCGGCGATGACGATGTGATCGAAGGGCATGAATTCGCCGCCGACCATCACGCCCTGCGCCTTGCCATTCTTGTGAGCGATGTTCGAGACGCGCTGGCCGGTGAGCAGGGTGCAGCGGCCTGAGGCCGCCAGCCGCTCGGCGAGGCGTTTGCAGAAAGCGTGGCAGTCGGCGACTTCTTCATCGGGCGTATACACACCGCCGACGAACTGCCCGGCCGGCAGCGCCGGTTCGATCAGGCTGCATTCGGCGGCCGACAGCACATGCTGCGCGCGGGCATCGGCCAGATGCCGGGCCGCGTGGGCCAGGCTGGCCGGATCGCGGAAGGTCACCAGTTTGCCGTTACGGCGCCACTCAAAGCCGTTCAGCCCGTCCTCCGCCATCCAGCTCGCCAGCGTTTGCTGGCTTTGCAGCGCCAGCCGCAACAGATGCGCGCTGTTCTTGCGGTTGACCGAGCCTCGGCAGGCGGCGAGGAAGGACGCCAGCCAGCGCCACTGCGCCGGATCGAAACGCGCTTGCAGCTTCAGCGGTGCATCGTCGCGGCCGAGCCAGCCCAGCGCCTTCAGCGGCACGCCGGCGTCGGCCAGCGGCGCCACATAGCGGTAGGACAGCTGGCCGCCGTTGGCGTAGCTGGTTTCGGTGCCGACGTGTTCGCGCGCCTCGATCACGGTGACGTTGAAACCGTCGCGAACCAGTGCCCAGGCCGTTGCCAGCCCGATGACGCCACCGCCGATGATGCAGATCTGTGCCATGCCTTGCGAATGCCCATTGAAATCCGTCGATGACATTCACGTTAATCCGCAGTGACAGCGCCGCGATAATGAATAAACATGCGCTTTGTATAAGCAAAGGTTATGGATTGAGCGATGCGGCTGCGGCATATCGAGGTTTTTCAGGCGATCCGCCAGAGCGGTTCGGTCAGCGGCGCGGCGCAGTTGCTGCATGTATCGCAGCCGGCGGTGACCAAGGTGCTGCAGCACGCCGAACAGCAGCTGGGGTTTCCGCTGTTCCTGCGCGTGCGCGGCAAGCTGCAGGCGACGCCGGAGGCGATTGAGCTGGAACGCGAAATTGCCAAGGTCAGCGAGAGCCTGCAGTCGGTGCGGCGGCTGGCGCAGAACCTGCGGCGCAATCCCGGCCGGATGTTGCGGGTGGGGGCGACGCCGGCCTTGGCGCTGTCGCTTCTTCCACAGCTTATGACCAGCTGGCTCACACGATATCCACAGAGTTCCTGCGAGTTATCCACACATCACACCCGCGAGCTGGTGCAGGGCTTGCTAATGCGCGAACTCGACGTCGGCCTGACGCTGAAACAGCCCGATCACCCGGGGCTGGCGGTGCAGACAATTGCCACTGGCACGCTGGTGGCGCTGGCGCCAGCCGGCTACTGGCCTGAATCGGCAGCCGGTACGCCGCTGGCGCTGGAAGAGCTGGCCGATGCGCCGCTGGTGGGGCTGTCGACCGACGACCCGCTGTCGGCGCTGCTCGAACACCACCTCGCCGTGGTCGAGCCGCCGCCGCGCGTGCGCATCGCGGTGCAGACTTATCCACTGGCGCGTGCCCTGGTCGAGGCCGGCGCCGGTGTCGCCATTGTCGACCCGTTCACCGCGCTGGGTGCGCAGCTGGGGGCGACGATGATCCGGCCCTTGCAACCGGCGCTGCCGATGACGTTGTATGCGCTGACCCGCGCCGACGAAACCCCGACGCATACGCTGGCTGCCTTGCTCGATCTGGTGGCGGTGCGCGCGGGCGAACTGGTGCGGCAGGCTGATGGAACGTAAAACCGCGTTTAGCGCCGCCGCATCAGCAGCGCCGGCATTGCAATGCCGATCGCCAGCGCCAGGAGGATCATCGCCGCGCGCACGGCGCTGCTGCCGGCGTCGACCAGATAGGCTTCGCCCGACTGCCCGGCGGTCAGCCCGGACAACTTCATCAGCGCGTGCACCGCTTCGTACATCGACACGCCGGGTACCATCGGGATCGCCGCCGAGATCGCGAACACCGGTGCCACCAGCCGCGCCCGCTTGGCCCACAGTTCGGCCAGCGCGCCAATCGCCAGCGCGGCGATCAGCGTGCCGAGGGTGATGTCGATGCCGGCGTGCATCACCGCATCGCGCAGCAGCCGGCCGATGACCGCGAGGATCGCCGCCGCCCACAGCGCGCGCGGCGGCGCGTTGAACAACAGCGCGAAACCCAGCGCCGCCGGCGCGGCCCACAGCGAAATCAGCCAGCCGCTCATGGGATCATCCTCAGTGCGACGCTCATCCCCAGCGCCAGCCCGACCACGAAGACCGCGCCCATCGTTAGCCGCACCAGCGCATTCAGGTAGCTGCCGCTGAGCAGATCGGCCGCGCCGTTGATCAACGGTACGCCGGGAATCAGGAACAGCACCGACGCCGCCAGCGCCGCTTCGGGCGTGCCGGTCACGCCTTTCAAGAGGCCGACGATCAGCGTCGCGACAAAGGCCGCGGCCGGCGCGAACACGAAGGGTTTGAAGTGGCGCTGCGCCAGCAGCTGGCGCACGCGCATGCCAAGAGCGGCGCCGAGCGTGGTGATCACCACGGCCGGCAGATCGCCGTGGAACAGCGCGGCAAAGGCGCCGCAGGCGAAGCCGACCAGCACGGCCACCAGCCACGCCGGATAGTAGTGTGGATAACTTTCCAGATCGTCGAGCAGCGTGGCGAAACCGTTCGGGCCGATGCGCCGCGCTTCGAGCGCGTTGACCGCCCGCTCCACGCCGCTGAGTACGCGGAAATTCACCCCCATGTGCGGCGCGCGCCGCAGCGCGGTTTCCTGGCGGCCGTCGATGCAGACGGTGATGCCCAGGCTCAGCGACGACACGATGGCATCGCAGCGGGCGGCACCCAGCGCTCTGGCCGCGCGGTTCAGCGTTGCCGTGGTGCGCGCGGTATCGCCGCCGCTCTGGTGCACCAGCACGGCGGCGTCGAGCGCGAGTTTGGCAATACGCGCCGGTTCAGGGGGCGGATGGGGCGGCGAGGTGTGCATCCTTCGATTGTCGCGCAGCGGCGGCGCGGCGTTTTTGCCAACGATCAATACGCCAGAGTAATAACAGCAGCAAAACCGTGGCGTAAATGGCCGGTTCGGTGAGATCGCGCTTTACCAGCCACCAGTAATGCACCACGACGAGTATGCCGATCGGATAAACCAGTTTGTGCAATCGGGTCCAGTTGCGCTTGAGTTTGCGCACCATGCGGTCGTTCGAGGTGATTGCCAGCGGAATCAGCAGCATAAACGCAGAAAAGCCCACGGTGATGAAAGGCCGCTTGTAGACATCGCGCCACATGCCGGCGAAATCAAAAAAGTGATCCAGCACCAGCCACGTGGTGAAGTGCAAACAGGCGTAGAAAAACGAGAACAGCCCCAGCATGCGGCGGAATTTGATCAGCTCGTTGCGGCCGGTGAGCTGGCGCAGCGGTGACACGCTCAGCGTCACCAGCAAGCCGATCAGCGCCCACGTGCCGGTCGAGCGGGTAACGAATTCGACCGGATTCACGGCGCCTGGCGTCAGCCAGACCAGCCGCGCCAGCGGCAGCAGGCAGATCAGGAAGACGGCGATTTTAAGATTGCGGATCATGATGCTTGGGCCTTCGCTGGATCGGTACGGTTCCACAAAGCAGATGCGCAGACGTCAGATACGGTTGGGGCGATGCTTTTCCATGCGCCGCGCCGCTATGGCTTGGTTGTAGCCGCCGCTCCGATCTGACACGCCTTATAATCGTTTTTTTCCGATTCCGTGTCGCCATCGCCATGTCGCTCGTCCAGTCTGCCCATCGCCTCGTCATCAAGGTCGGTTCCAGCCTCGTTACCAACGAAGGCCGCGGCCTTGATCATCATGCGCTGGCGCGCTGGGCCGAGGAAATCGCCGAACTCGCCCGCCAGGGCAAGGAAGTGGTGCTGGTGTCGAGCGGCGCCGTCGCCGAAGGCGTCGCCCGGCTGGGCTGGAGCCAGAAGCCGACCGCGATCCACGAAAAGCAGGCCGCCGCCGCCGTCGGCCAGATGGGGCTGTGCCAGGCCTACGAGTCCGCCTTTCGCCAGCACGGGCTGAAAACCGCGCAGGTGCTGCTGACGCACGAAGACATGGCCGACCGCACCCGCTACCTGAACGCGCGCTCGACGCTGCTCACGCTGCTGTCGTTCGGGGTGATTCCGATCATCAACGAGAACGACACCGTCGTCACCGCCGAGATCAAGTTCGGCGACAACGACACGCTCGGCGCGCTGGTCACCAACCTGATCGAAGGCGACGCGCTGGTCATCCTCACCGATCAGCAGGGCCTGTACACCGCCGACCCGCGCAGCAACCCCGATGCGCAATTCGTCCACGAAGCCATCGCCGGCACGGCGGAACTGGAAGCCATGGCCGGCGGCGCCGGATCAAGTGTCGGCACCGGCGGCATGTACACCAAGATCATCGCCGCCAAGCGCGCCGCCCGCAGCGGCGCCGCCACGGTGATCGCCAGCGGCCGCGAGCCGCAAGTGCTGACCCGGCTCGCCGCCGGCGAAGCGATCGGCACGCTGCTGGTATCGCAAACCACGCCGCTGGCCGCGAAGAAGCAGTGGATCGTCGACCACCTGCAAATCCACGGTCGCCTCCATGTCGACGAAGGCGCGCGCCGCGCCATGCAGGACAAGGGCTCCAGCCTGCTGCCGATCGGCGTCACCCAGATCGACGGCGATTTCCCGCGCGGCGAGATCGTCCGCATCGTCGGCCCGGACGGCCATGAATTCGCCCGTGGCATCGCCAACTACCCGAGCAAGGACGCCAAACGCATCCTGCGCCAGCCCACCGGCCAGATCGAGGCCACGCTCGGCTATATCGACGAACCGGAGCTGGTGCACCGGGACAATCTGGTGCTGCTGTAAACCCCCGAACCTGGACCTTGGGCAAGCGGTGATGTCCGGGGCTGCAAAGAGGAGATCCGATGTTCAGTCATATCACGGTCGGCTGCAGCGATCTGCCAAGGGCCGCGGCTTTCTACGATGCCGTGCTGATTCCCATCGGCCTGCAACGGCGTGTGGTCACGCCGGACGGCGGGCCGGCTGCGGCGTGCTGGGTGTCGCCGGATCGGCTGTTGCCGCGCTTCTATGTCTACCTGCCGTTCGACCGGCAGCCTGCCAGCGCCGGCAATGGCAGCATGGTTGCGTTTCTCGCGCCGTCACCCGCGGCGGTCGATCAGGCCTACGCAGCGGGCATTGCGGCAGGGGGAACGGATGAAGGCCCACCCGGCCCGCGGCCGCACTACGGTGCCGGCTATTACGGTGCTTACATACGCGACCATGATGACAACAAGATTCATATCGCTTTCAGGGGTGATGTAGAGTAAGCGGTTCCGTCGCGGCCATGCCGGGCGATGACGGTTTCCGCCCTTTGGCCCCTGGAGTTCTATGATCAGCGAAGCGAGCAGTCTGGACTATCCGTTCATCGAGAAGGTGACCCGCCAGAATATGGCGCACCACTATGCACAGCACCGGATCGAGTGGAACGACAAGGCTTACTCATCAAGCCTGGCGGCAACCGACAACTACGTCGTGCGGAACAACGACGGCGAACGCATTGCGGTGATTCGTCTTGGCTTCGATCAGCAGCACCTGTACATCAACGACCTGCAGGTCATTCCCAGAGCGCAAGGGAAAGGCATCGGCACCCGGCTGCTCGACCACGCGATGTCATTGGCCCGAGCCAGGAACCTTGAAGCCGTGCGCCTGTGCGTGTTCAACGGCAATTCGGCGAAGAAATTCTACGAAAAGCTTGGTTTTGAACAAGTCGGCGAGCAGGGCAACGTGCTGAGAATGGAGCGCAGGCTTCAAGGTGCCATTACGGACGTCAGCGCGTAGCTTGGGCTGAACCCGTGAAGCCCGCCACGCTCATCCCATGATGGTTTGATCGTTTCCTGCACGAGGTTGGGCTTCATTTCATTTGGCCCAACCTACGAGTTGGGGTATATCGACGAGCTGGAATTGGTGCATCGGAATAACTAGGTATTGTTGTAAGGATTCATCCTGTGTGTTGCACAAAATCGCTTGGATGTAAATCTAGTGGGCGGTACTGCAGGGACAATTTTAATTTATTCGAACTTAGGCGCGCCGCAATCTGGCCGCTGATTTGATCAGTTCTTCGACGTAGGTATTTTGGGATAGCCAAAGAAATTCAAATATCAAAATTGGTGCTCCACAAGAATATATTAGCGGGGTAGCATTACCAATTTTTCCCAGTCCGAGCAGAATTACTGCCGCAACCCATGTTGAAAACAGACTAAGGACAAATAGAGAAAAATAAACTGCATTTTTAGCAATTTCGACATTGATTTTATTGCAGTTATGTCGATCATTTTTTATGTGGACTGCTGTTCGTCGTGCCCTGGAGCGGAAGAAACGACGAATCGTGCCGTGCAGTTTCTGGGTGTAACTCGTGAGTTTTGGCTTGAAAGCTTTGCCTAGTTTCATTATCACAAAAGTGGCTACTACCGGCCATGCCACTTTGAATTGCTCAAGCGGATTGATTAGATACTCTAAAATGGGTTGCATGCAAGGCTCCTTTTTTCGGTAACCTGAAAATATAAGTAGCCATTGCTTGCTGCCAAGTGGGCATACTGGGTTGTTGCAAATATGTAACGTTTTGACGGCATCTGACATTTCTATTGAGAGGAGCTGTCACCAAGTGGCACTTGGGGAGTCCTTTCATCGCTATGGAGTCCCTTCACATGAAACGTGAAGCCTCACGTTGGAGTATTTCAGCTATGTTTTATGCAATTAACGCTGCCGTGCTCTTTGTCACTGATATCGAAGCAGCGCGTAGCTTGGGCTGGGTGAAATAAAGCCCAACATTGTGCGAGACACAATCAAACCTGTATGGGATTGGTACGTTGGGCTTCACGGCTTCAGCCCAACCCACAGCAGTAACTTCAAATATCAGGCCGCACATGGGAGGCATTGCCGCAATGTTCAAGGTTGTTGATTCCGTCGTGCTGTTTGTCGCCGATATCGAAGCCGCAGCCCGGTGGTATGCGGCCTTGCTGTCCGCCGAAGTGGAATACGAGAACGCGTTCTACGCTTACGTGCGCGGCCCGGGCGTGATACTTGGTTTCCACCCGGCGGACGACAAGTGCCCCGGCGGGATCGGTGGCACCACGGTGTACTGGGCGGTGGCCGATCTGCAGGCGTCGATCGCGCAGCTTCAGGCCCGGGGGGCCAGGCTTTATCGCGGTCCTATCGTCACCAGCCTGGGTGCGCAGGCCGCTATGCTGGTGGATCCGTTCGGCTGCAGCATCGGGCTCATGTCGTCCGGCCGGGGGTGATGCCGCAGGTGCACCGTGACATCTGAATACGTTGTTTCATCGCGATCGCAGAGGGGCCGGGGTATTCGGGCACACCGCTGCGGATGGGCATGCGGGTATCTCCGCGTGGTAATCCGGCGCAAAATGGCCTGCTCATCGCGAGCAGGAGCCAGCCGTGCCTTCGTCCGAACTGACGCCGTTGTCGAGCGACATCGTTTATGAAAACCCGTGGCTGCGCGTGCGCGAGGACCGTTTCATCCGGCCCGGCGGTGCCGAGGGTCTGTACGGCGTGGTCGAGAAGGACGACTTCGCCGTGATCGCCGCCGTCGCCAATGGGCAAGTGCAGCTGGTCGAGCAGTTCCGTTATCCAGTGCAGGGCCGCTACTGGGAGCTGCCGCAGGGCGTGGCCAAGGCGGCCAACGGCGATCTACTGGAAACCGCGAAAATCGAGCTGCGCGAGGAAGCCGGCTTCGTCGCCGAATAGCTTGTCGACGCCGGGCCGCTGTTCCTTGCCTACGGGCTGACGACGCAGGCGTACCGCGTGTTTCTGGCGACCGGGCTGACGCACGTCGGCAACGCGCTGGAGGCCGAGGAAGAAGGGCTGATCAGCCGCAGCTTCCGCGTCGCCGAGGTCGAGCGGATGATCATCGACGGCGAAATCCGCGATTCGGTCACTGTCGCGGCGTTTGGTCTGTTGCGGCTGAAAGGGCTGATCTGATGCCGGGTAATCCGCTGCTGGCCACGCGCCCACTCGCCGACTACGTGGCGAGCATTCTGGGGCAGGCGGCAATACCCACGATCGTCGCCGCGACGACCCGTAGCGAGCGCTGGCAGGATCAGGGCTTCGAAGTGCGCAAGGTGGTCACCACCTACCGCTTCGACAACGGTGCCATCATCCGCCGGACCGTCGAGCAGGACGATTTCCCCGATGCACAGGCTTGCGCCGAATGCTGGATCGGTTACGAGGTGCTGGTGCCGGGCAGCGCCGGGGCCGGCATCACGCCGGCCCGCAAGTCATTCGACAACGCCTGCCGCGAGGCTTTCTGGCTGGCTTATCACTGCGCCTGAACGGCCTTGGGCGCCAACCGTCGCATCACCGGCACCGCATGGTCGTAAAAGCCTTTCCAGCCTTCGCACAGATAGCTGAGGTTGCCTTCGCCGGGCCGGGTCTTGAGCAGCCGGGTACGCGGGCATTCGCCGTAGCACAGCTTCAGGTGCGGGCAGCGGCGGCATTCGCCGGGCAGGCTGTTGAACTTGTCGAGGCCGAATTCGAGCTGGCGCAGCGAGAACACCATGCTGCTCAGCGATTTCTCGCCGATCCTGCCGATCTCGTATTCCGGGTAAACGTAGTGATCGCATGAATACACGCGACCGTCCTGCTCGACCGCGACGTTCTTGCCGCAGAACGGACTGCTGGTGCATAGCTGCGCCGGTTTGCCCTGCAATTGCGCGATCGTGGTTTCGAACTGGTTGATCTTGATCTTGTTGAGGTCGCGGACGAACCATTCGTCGAACACCGTCGACAGGAAGCTGCCCCAGTCGGCCGGGTCGACGCTCCAGTCGGTGACGATGGACAGCGGATGACCGGGCCGCGCGCGCGGGCTGCCTTGCGGCGCCAGCCGCTGGCTGTCCAGATGGCCCGGCGCGACGTGTTCGAACTGCTTGGGTTCGACGCACGGGATGAACTGCATGTAGGTCGAACCGAGCTCGTCGCGCAGGAAGTGGTACACGGCTAGCGGCTGCAGCGCGTTCTTGCGGTTGATCACCGTCAGCGTGCTGAACGGCACGCCGTACTGCTTCAGGATGTTCGCGCCGCGAACGACCGCATCGAAGCTCGATTTGCCGCTTTTGGTCGGCCGGTAGGCGTCGTGCAGCTCGCGCGGGCCGTCGATGCTCAGCCCGACCAGAAAACCCGCTTCGGCGAGAAAGGCGCCCCATTCGTCGTCGAGCAGAGTGCCGTTGGTTTGCAGATCGTTGGAGATGCGCCGGCCCGGCGGCAGGTGCTTCTGTTGCAACGCGACGATGCGGCGGAAGAAGTCGACGCCGAGCAGCGTCGGCTCGCCGCCGTGCCAGGTGAAGACGATCTCCTCGACGTCCTGGCTGGCGATGTAGTCGACGACGAAGGTCTCGAGCAGCGCGTCGCCGATGCGCTGGTTCTTCTGGTCGAGCAGCCCTTCCTTGCTCAGGTAGTAGCAGTAGTTGCAGTCGAGGTTGCACGCCGAGCCGACCGCCTTGACGGTCGCGTGCATATAGCGGCTCACGCCGTGGCCCGGTTTGTTGTCGCCGGCGGCTAGCCAGGCTTGCAGCGCTTCGGGGCTGATGTTGAGGCGTTTGGCGTGGTGCAGGGTATCGGTGCTGTGCATGGGGTTTCCGGTGTTCAGGCGTAATTCGGTATGCGGGCCGCGCGGACGAGCGACGGCCGCAGCTTGCGGTAGGCATCGGCGTAGCCGCGCAGCTGCTGTGTCATCGGCCGGTCGGTGGGGCGCTTGCGCGCCAGCGCGGCGGCGAGCGTGGTGTCGATCAGCCGCAGCTGGGCGTCGATGAATTGCAGGCAGCGCGCCGGCATGTGCGGCGCGGAGGCCGCCAGCAGCGCGAGCAGCGGCACCGGCGACAGATTGAAAAAGCCGTCGTACGGAATGCGCTGCCACATCGCCGGCGCGTGCAGCTCGGCCGTCAGCGCGGCGTGCAAGGGCTGGCCCCAGCGGGCCTTGTCGGCGGCGATGGCCGCGCGCTGTTGCTGCAGGGCGACGTGATAAGCCGGATCGACGACGGCACCACCGGTAGTCAACGCGGCAAAGCCCTCGCGGCTGCCGGCGATGATGCAGTCGGCGTCGAGGTAATCGCGCTGGCGGCTGGCGAGTACCGCGTGCTGCAGCCGGTCGGCTTGCAGTGCATCGAGCGGCACGACCTCGCAGGCACCGGGTTTGCCGCCGGCATGCAGGCTGCACAGGCGGGTGTCGTCCAGCGCCGGGCAGGCGTTCAGGCTAGGGTAATCGATCGCCTGCAGGCTGATCTGCAGGACTTCGCCGCTGCCGGCGGGCGCCGGGTACAGCAGCGCATCGAACAGGCTGTGTTGCGCGGCCAGATCGTCGGCGTCGAGCGTGGTGCCGGCAACGACATCGCCGGGCGCAAGCCGGCGCACCCGGCGCAGCGCCAGCGCGCCGATGAAGCGCGATTCAAAGCGCAACAGCTCGTCCAGCGTCAGCAGCGGCGGGGTGTTGCAGCACTGGCCGCAGGCCGAGCAATGGAAGGCGAAATCGCGGGGTGGTGCGGCGGTGATGGGGATGACGTTCATTGCGGTTCCGGGCGCCGCCGGCATGGCCGGCGGGTGTGATGCCGCCCCGTGTACCGATACCGGCAGACGGGGCGGCGGGGCTTAGTAGAAGCCTCTCGGGCGCAGCGGGCTCACGCCGCCGACGTCGCTCATATAGCCCTGCCAGTGGCCGATCAGGCTGCTGGTCAGCGCCGGATACAGCGCGGACAGGTCGGTGGTTTCGCCGCGATCACTGTTCAGGTCGAACAGCTCCCAGTGGCCGTCAAGCGGGCCGAACGGCGGCTCGGTGAAGCGCGCCTTCCAGCGGCCGTCGGCGCTGTAGATCGCCGTGCGGCCGTAGGTTTCCTCGCCGAACGGCGTGTCACGCAACGGCGCCGGCGTGCTTTGCTGCAATACATCGAGCAGCGACTTGCCGGTGACCGGGTAGACGTAGCGATCCTTGTAGATCAGCTTGCCCCGGTTCAGGTTCTTGCCGGTTTTCGGGTCGATCTGCGGCGGCGCCGCCTGCGACGGCAGCGTCACCTTGGCCAGCGCGAGGAAGGTCGCGGTGTTGTCGGTCACGTGGGTGAAACCGCGTAGCGGCGGCAGCGACGTCTTCTGGCCCGGCAGCTTGGCGATCGCCGGGGTCGAGATGCTGCCCTCGCCCATCATGCCCTTCAGCTGCGAGAACGGCGTGGCGCTGACTTCGGCCCAGCGCAGCCCGTACGACAGCCCCGGCTGGCCGCCGAACAGCGTGTCGGTGCCGAGTTTCTCGTAGCGGCCCGGCTGCGCGTTGGCGGTATCGGCCGCGGTCGGATCGGCCGACGAAATCGGCCAACCTTCGGCACCGTTGTCCGACTGGAACAGGATGAAGGTGTTGTCGTACTGGCCGGTATCCTTCAGGTACTGCACCAGCCGGCCGATGTTGTGGTCGAGGTTGGAGACCATGCCGGCGTAGATTTCCATGTAGCGCGCCTGCGCCTTCTTCTCGTCCGCCGAGAGGCTGGCCCACTTCTTGTTGACGCGGCCCTGGCCGTACTCGGTGTAACCGGCCGAGGCCGGATTGACGGCGTTGATGTACTTGGCGCCGACGGTGCCGTTGCCGGCGGTGGCGGCCGAGCGCGTCAGCGTTTCCACCGCGTCGACCGATTTGGCCTGGCCGGCCGGAATCAGCCCCTTCGCCTGCAGGCGCGCATAACGCACGGCGGCGACGGCTTCGTAGCCCTGGTCGTACTTGCCCTTGTACTGGCTCAGCCATGGTTCCGGCACCTGCAGCGGCCAGTGCGGCGAGGTGTAGGCGGCATAGGCGAAGAAGGGCTTGCCGTCCTTGCGGTTGGCGTCGATGTAGGAAATCAGCTTGTCGGTGAAGAAGTCGGTCGAATAGAACACCGCCGGCGTGCCGCCGACGCCGCCCGGCTGACCGGGCTGGCCCGGCTGCACGTAACGCCCGTCTTCGGTGTAGTTCTTCGAGCCGGCCGCTTCATGGCCGAAGTGGTTGGCCGCGGCGCCCGGCAGCAGCGAGTAGCTGCGCTCGAAGCCCCATTGATCCGGCGTCTTGCCACCGGCGGCGCCGCCGGCGATGTTCGAACCGAGGTGCCACTTGCCGGTGATATAGGTGTGATAGCCGCCGTCCTTGAGCAGCTGCGCGACCGACAGCGAGCTTTCGTTCAGATAGCCCTCGTAACCCGGCAGCCCCTTGCGCTCGTCATTCGGCGCGCCCATCGTGCCTTCGCCGACCAGATGATGGTCGGTGCCCGAGATCAGCATCGAGCGGGTGATCGCGCTGACGGTGCCGGTGTGGTGGTTGGTGAGGATGCGGCCGTTGGCGACCAGCGCGTCGAGGTTCGGCGTCTCGATTTCGCCGCCGAAGGCGCCGATGTCCGAATAGCCGAGGTCGTCGGCCATGATGTAGAGGATGTTCGGCCGGCCATCGGCCTGGACCGGCGTTGGCGTCGGGACCGGTGTCGGTACCGGCGTGGCCTGCTGCGTGCTGGTCGTTGCATCGTTGCTGTCCGAACCGCCGCAGCCGCCGAGCGCCAGACTGCCGAGCACGGCGGCGCAAAGCACCCCTAAGCCGAATTTCTTTGGAAGAATGCCCTGTATTGGCATAGCCCCACCCTGTTGTGTTGTTAGGAGGGGGTCATGGTAAGGATGTGGTTAATATATCAATTAATACTTAGTTTTTTGCTTGTTATGGCTTTGTGGTCTTAAAGAATGAAAGGCTTACAGGCAGCACGCGCTCCGCGACGTGACGACCTTGCCGGGGTGGCGGTAATGGTCTCCAATGAAGGCGGCGCGCCATGGTGGCGCGGGAGGCGTGCATGTCGTTCCAGACTTACCTCGACAATATCCGGGCCAAGACCGGCCAGTCCCCCGATGATTTCCGCCGGCTCGCGACCGAACGCGGTCTGCTGGTCAACGGCGCGCTGGCGCCGGCGGTCAAGGCCGGAGACATCGTCGCGTGGCTGAAGGCGGATTACGAACTCGGCCATGGCCACGCGATGGCCATCTATGCGCTGCTCAAGGGCATCAAGCAGGAAGGCGACGCCTGAGCGCGTTTGCACCGGGCGGGCGCTGGGGCTGAAGCACCGCATTGCCATGGCCCGCTGCCTTAGCGGCGAGCCAAAAAAACGGCGCCATCGGGCGCCGTTGATGTCCTGCGTTGATGCGATTACGCCAGCTGGCGGCCGATCTGCAGCGTCGCCGCGACATTGCGCGCGGCCATGCGGACATTGCCGGCCGCTTTCGCCAGCGCTTCGTCGACCGAGCACGCGTGGTAGAGCACGCTGAACACCGCGTCGATGCCGTGCTCATGGACGACGCCGACGTCGGGTGTCAGGCAGCCGGCGATGCCGATCACCGGCTTGCCGTGGCGCTTGGCGACGCGGGCGACGCCGATCGGCGTCTTGCCGTGGATCGTCTGGCTGTCGATCCGGCCCTCGCCGGTGATCACCAGATCGGCGCTAGCGACGATGGCGTCGAGGCCGACCGCTTCCATGACGATCTCGATCCCCGGCCGTAGCGTGCCGCCCAGAAAGGCGAACATCGCCGCGCCCATGCCGCCGGCGGCCCCGGCGCCGGGCACCGTGTCGACGTGGATGCCGAGATCGTGGCCGATCACGCTGGCGTAGTGCTTCAGATTGGCGTCGAGCTGGGCGACGATTTCCGGTGTCGCGCCCTTCTGCGGGCCGAATACGTGCGAGGCACCCTTGGGCCCGGTGAGCGGATTGTCGACGTCGCAGGCGACCTCGATCTGGCAGTCCTTGAGCCGCGCGTCGAGTCCGGCCACGTCGATCAGCGCCAGCCGTGCCAGCGGGCCGCCGCCGAAGCCGAGTTCGCGCCCCGTTTGGTCGAGCAGCCGGGCGCCGAGCGCCTGCACCATGCCGGCGCCGCCGTCGTTGGTCGCGCTGCCGCCGATGCCGATGATGAAGCGGCGGGCGCCGGCGTCGAGCGCCGCGCGGATCAGCTCGCCGGTGCCGTAGCTGGTGGTTTGCAGCGGATTGCGCAGGCTGGGCGGCACCAGCGCCAGGCCGCTGGCGGCGGCCATTTCGATGATCGCGGTCTGGCCGTCGCCGGACAGGCCGTAGAAGGCGTTGACGCATTCGCCCAGCGGGCCGGTGACGCCGACGTTGACAATCTTGCCGCCGGTCGCGTCGACCATCGCGGCGACGGTGCCTTCGCCGCCGTCGGCCACCGGCAGCTTGACGTAGTCGGCGTCGGGCCAGATTTCACGCATGCCGGCTTCGATATTGATCGCGACGTCGAGCGCCGACAGGCTTTCCTTGTACGAATCGGGGGCGATGACGATTTTCATGGTCTGCTCCTCAGAAGATCTTGAACACGCCGAAGATCAGCGTCGACACGATGGTGATGACGAGACCGACGGCGGTTTCGTACGGAATGACCTTGAGGCGTTCGGTGATGCTCATGTTCACCGCGCCACCGGTGGCGTGGAAGAAGCTGCCGTGCGGCATGTGGTCGAATACCGTCGCGCCGCTGTGGATCATCGCCGCGGCAGCCAGTGCCGGCACGCCGAGTTCGAGCAGCGTGCTGCTGAACACCTGCGAGGCGACGACGGTGCCGGCGGTGGTCGATGCGGTCGCCAGCGACATCAGCGCGCCCGAGACCGGCGCCAGCACATAGGCCGGCAGGCCGGACGCCTGCAGCACGTCGATCAGCACGACCTTGAGGTGAGACGCGCCGATGATGCCGGCGAGCGTACCGGTACCGAGCAGCATGATCGCCACCGGCGCCATCCGGCCCAGGCCGGCGACGGCGTAGCTGTTGCTGTTCCTGAACTTGCCCATCGCCAGCGCGCCGAGCAGGCCGCCGAGCGGCAGTGCGATCATCGGATCGATATTGAGGCCGGCCAGCGGGCGCAGCGCCAGCAGCACGATGGCGACGACCGGCGCGACAATCGCGGCGCCGAACGACGGCAGGCTGCCGTGGTCGTGCTGGATCACCTCGGCTTCCTGCACCTTGCTGCCGCGGTGGATCAGCCGCTTGGCGATGAAGTACGCGGCCACCAGGCCGCACAGGCCCGGAATCACGCCGGCACCCATCACGCTGGTCAGCGGCAGGTGGAAGGCATCGGCCGCGGCGATCGCGTTCGGGTTCGGGCTCATCACGTTGCCGGCCTTGCCGCCGCCGATCATCGCCAGCAGAATCGCCATTTTCGACAGATCGGCCCGGCGGGCGATCGCCAGCGCGATCGGTGCGACGGTGATCACCGCGACATCGATGAACACGCCGACGGCGGTCAGGATCATCGTCGCCACGGCCAGCGCCAGCAGCGCGCGGGTTTCGCCGAGCTTCTTGACGATGGTTTCGGCGATCGACGCCGCAGCGCCGGATTCGATCAGCACGCCTGCGAGTACACCGGCGGCGAGGATGCGCAGCACCGCCGGGATGATGCCCTTGGCGCCGCCCATCATCAGCTCGACCGTGGCCGAGATATCGACGCCGCCGATCAGGCCGCCGGCGAGCGCGCCGACGATCATGCCGTAGGCGGGCGGGACTTTCTTGAGGATCAGGCCGATGGCGACGACCAAAGCCGCCAAGGCACCGAGGGTAGAGACTTCCACCATGATTCGACTCCCATCTTTGTTATGGCGCCGATGGTAGTGCCGCCGAATCGACTACGTCTTCGTGCAGATGCACTAAATCATCTGGAATATTTGGGGGAGTCTATGGCGGATTGATGAAGGTCAAGCGTGTGCAGCATGAGCGCTGCGGCCAGCGCGCACCGCCCGCAGGGTTTTGCCTGCTGCGCTAAGCGGGGCGGGTCAGATCCAGTTGCAGCGCGATATACAGCAGCAAGCGGTCATCGGTACGTTCGAGCACCAGACCGCTGGCGTCGGCGATGCGCGCCAGCCGGTAATCGAGTGTGTTGCGGTGGATGTCGAGCGCCTGCGCGGTGCGCCCCGGATGCATATCGTTGCCGAACCACGCCAGCAGCGTGTCGCGCAGCTGGCCGCGCTGGTCCGCCTGCGCCAGCCGGGTCAGCGGCCTCGCCAGTTCGTCGGCCTGCCAGCTCTGGTGCAGGCCTTCGAGCAGCACCGGCAGCGCCAGATCCTGATAGAACCAGGCGTGTTCGTCCGGATCGCGCTGGCGGCCGAGCCGCAAGGTCGTGACCGCGGTGCGGTAGGAGCGGGCGATGCCGCCGGCGCCGGCGAAGTAGTTGCCGAGGGCGATGCGCACGCCGAGCGGGCTCTCGGCGCGCATCCGCGCCAGCAGTTGCCAGACGCGGTCGCGGTGCGATTCGAAGTCCCAGCGACCGGCGCGCTCGACCACCGGTTTCAGCACGACGACTTCGGACAGCGACACCGTGGCGATCAGGTTGTCGCGCTCAGGGCTGGTCAGCAGGGTCTGCAGCCGCTGCAGTTCGTTGAACGCGGCATCGACGCCAAGCTCGCCGCTGTCGATTTCGATCACCGCGGCGACGCGCGGCGCGGCCAGATCGACGCCGAGCTGGCGCGCCCAGTCGGTCAGGTTGGCATCGGGCGCATCGGTGCGGACCAGCTCGAGCACCAGCTCCTCGCGCAGCCGGGTGTCGCGCGCCAGCAGCCGGGTCAGCCGCGCCTGTTCGAGCGTCATTTCGGCGGTCACCCGCACCAGCTCGCCGAACTGGCGCACCGACGCCGGCTCGCCGGTCAGCCCGACCACGCCGACCACGCGGCCTTCGCTCGAAAGCGGCAGGTTCACGCCGGGGCGAACGCCCTTGAGGCGATCGGCGGTGGCGGTATCGATTTCGACGGTGCGCGCCTGTGCCAGCGCCAGCAGTGCGCCTTCGTGCAGCTGGCCGATCCGCTCGGGATGGCCGCTGGCGACGATGGTGCCGCGTTCGTCCATGACGTTGACGTTGCAATCGATGATGCGCATCGTGCGCGCAACGATCTCCTGCGCCAGCGCCGGGTCAAGTCGGCTCATGCCGGAACTCAGCTGCCCATGCCGCCGCCCGGATTGGCACCGGCCTTTTGCCCCGGTGCGACGCGCTCCTTGCCGAAGCCGCTGCGGATGTCGTTTTGCTTCAGCGTGTCGTCAAAGCGGCAGAAGCTGTCGATCAGCTCGCCGGCGTAGGCGTTGTAGCTGGCCTTGACGATTTTTTTCCACTTGCGGCTCAGATCCTGCCACTGCCCTTCCGAATTGCCGTAGGCATAGACGCGGTACTGCGCGGTGCTGCAGTCCATCGCTTCGTAGGTGACATTCCATACGCCGCCCTTGGGGACGACGGCGACGGCGTAGCGCACCAGATTGTCGTCCGGGCTGACGGTGATCGAGTCGACGGCGATATAGAATTTATTGGCGCGCGATTCGTAATTGACCGTGAATGGTGCCCACTGCTTCAGCGACGACAGCTCGGGGCGATCGAAAGGTTTCTCTTCCGGCGCGGGCAGCTCCTTGTCCTTGAGCATGTCCATGATGTTCAGGCCGGTATTGTCGCCTGAGGTTTGCGGGTTGTTGTACTCGTCGGCGTGGACGCTAACGGACAGGCCAAGGAAGGCGGCGATCAGGGCAAGACGTTTCATCAAACAGACTCCGGATATTGCCCGCGATGCTAGCACAGCCTAGTGCGGAGGCAGGGCCGGGCGGATCGGAATTACTCGGCCTTGCGGATGGATGAACCAGCTTGGCTGCAGGGTGGAATGGGCGATGCCGAAGCGCGCATTCAGCAGATTGCTCAGGCGCAGCAGCAGGACGGGCCAGTGTTCGCTGTGGTCGATCACCAGATGTGCCGACATCGCCACCCGACCGCCACCCAGCGGCCAGACGTGCAGGTCGTGGACTTCGATCACGTCGGGCTCGGCGGCGATGGCCTGGCCGATCTCGGCCAGATTCAGATGGCTGGGTACGCCATCCATCAGTTCGTGCGTTGATTGCCGCAGCAGCCGCCAGGTCGAGCGCAGGATCAAGAGCGAGACGGCGATCGACAAAATCGGATCGATCGGCAGCCAGCCGGTGAAATAAATCACCGCGCCGGCGACGATGGCGGCGACCGAGCCGAGCAGATCGCCAAGCACGTGAATCAGCGCGGCGCGGCTGTTGAGGTTGTGGCTATCGCCCGAGAGCAGCCAGGCCGAAACCAGATTCACCAGAAGGCCGATCACCGCGATCAGCATCACCCCGCCACCGTTGACCGGCTGCGGCGCGAGCAGCCGGCTGACCGCTTCGACGGCGATCCAGGCGATCAGCGCCAGCATCGCCAGGCTGTTGACCAGCGCGCCGATCAGCTCGGCACGGGCGTAGCCGTACGATTGCTGCGCATCGGCCGGGCGGCGGCCGATCACGTTGGCGATCACCGCCAGCAAGAGCGCGGCGCTGTCGGTGAACATATGGCCGGCGTCGGAAATCAGCGCCAGCGAGCCGGCCCAGAGCCCGCCGCCGAGTTCGACCAGTGCAAAGCCGGCGGTGATGACCAGCGCGAACAGCAGCCGTTTTTGCGATGCGCCGACGCCGTGATGATGACCGTCGTCATGCCCCTGCTGGCCATGATCGTGGTCGTGATGTGAGTGGGCCATATTGCCTCCGTTTGCAGCCAGTCTAGGAGACGATCCAGGCAGGTGAGCGAGCCAAAGCAGTTTGTCCCCGCCCGAAACGCAGCCAGCGAATGGGGTCGGCTCAGGCCGGCAGCGGGAAAGTAACGTGAGCAATGAAACCGCCGCCGTCGCGGTTGCCAACGCGGAATTCGGCCCGGTGCAGCGCGGCGATGCGGGCGACGATCGACAGCCCCAGTCCCGCACCGGGCAAGGCCTGCCCGATCGGGCGGAAGAAGCGCTCGCCGAGTCGCTGCTGGACATCGGCATCGACGCCGGGGCCGTCGTCCTCGACGATCAGCGTGTGCGCGGTAATCCGCACGGTCACGCTGGCGTCGTTGCCGGCGTAGCGGCGGGCGTTGTCGACCAGGTTGCGCAGCAGCACCGTGAGCAGGGCGCTATCGCCGAGCAGCGGTGATGCGGCGTGGATCTGCAGCGCCGGCGGTACGATGCCGGCGGCGTCGAGTTCGGCGAACAGCCGCTCGCACAGTTGCGGCCAGTCGATGCGTTCGCGCGCCAGCGTTTGCGCCGCGCCGTGCTGCTCCAGCCTGGCCAGCGCCAGCAACTGGCCCAGCAGGCGATTGGCACGACCGCAGGCGGCCAGCGCCTGCGCCATCGCGCGCGCGCGCCGTGCCGGATCGCGCGCGCGCTCGGCCACTTCGAGCTGGATCTGTACCGCCGCCAGCGGCGTGCGCAGCTCGTGGGCGGCGTCGGCGGTGAAGCGTCGTTCGCGCTCGAAGGCGGCACCCAGTTCGTCGAACAGCCGGTTCAGCGTGCCCTGCAGCGGCGCCAGCTCCGGCGGCGCCGGCAGGGTCAGCGGTTCCAGTCGCTCGGGCGTACGCGCGGCGACGGCGTCGGCGAAATCGCGCACCGGCTGCAAGCCGCGCCACACCAGCCACAGCACCAGCGGCAGCAGCAGCGCCAGCGCCAGCAGCATCGGCAAGGCCAGATCGC
Source organism: Jeongeupia sp. HS-3 (assembly GCF_015140455.1). NCBI lineage: Bacteria > Pseudomonadati > Pseudomonadota > Betaproteobacteria > Neisseriales > Chitinibacteraceae > Jeongeupia > Jeongeupia sacculi. The sequence goes on from NZ_AP024094.1 coordinate 2,799,072, forward strand.
CGGCGGTATCGAGCGCGGTGTAATCGCGCACCGCCAGCGGTTCACCGAGCACCATGGTGTGATGCGCCGAGGTCGCGACGCGGATCACCCAAAGTTGGCCGCCGAACTCGAATTCGTGCCGGTCGCTGGTCAGCAGCGGCAACGGCGGCGAAGTGCTGGCCTCCTGCAGCCGGCCCTGGTCGTCGTACAGCGCGAACGCGGTCCGGTGCGGGTCGACCGTCGGCAGCGCGACCGGGTCGTCGGTGAACGCGGCCAAGGAGAGCTTGGCGTTCCATTCGAGCTGGTGATCGAGCGCCTTGCCGATCTCGTGCCGCACCTGATAACCGACGCCGACGATCATCCCCACCCACAGCAGCAAGACCGCGGCGGCGAGCGATGCGCCAAGGCGCCACAGCAGCGAACGCGGGCGGCCCTTCATGCCAGCCGCCAGCCAAGGCCGCGGGTGTTTTCGATGCTGCCGGCGCCGAGCTTTTTGCGCAGGTGCGACAGATGCACGTCGAGGCTGTTGCTCTCGCCCGATTCGAGCCAGCCGTACAGCCGCACCTCGATCTGCTCGCGCGACAGATAGCGCGGCCGGTGCGACAGCAACAGTTGCAGCAGCCGCGCTTCCATCGACGTCAGGTTGACGACCTCGCCGTTGCGTCTGGCGGTCAGGCTGCTGCTATCGAAGTGGATGTCGCGCCAGACGATATCGGTGCCGGCGCGGCCATTGGCGCGGCGTACGAGCGCATGCAGTCGCGCATCGAGCTCGCCGAGCGCGAACGGCTTGACCAGATAATCGTCGGCGCCGGCATTGAGCCCGGCGATGCGGTCGGCTACGCCGTCGCGCGCGGTCAGGATCAGCACCGGGATATTGATACGGGCACTGCGCAACCAGCGCAGCACATCCAGCCCGGGCAGGCGCGGCAGCCCCAGATCGAGCACCAGCGCGTCGAAGGCGGCGTCGGCCTGCAAGGTGGTCCGGGCCGCTTCGCCGTCGCTGAGCCAGTCGACCGTCCAGCCGGCGTCGCGCAGCCCTTCCTGCACGCCGTCGCCGAGCAGCGGATCGTCCTCCACCAGCAAGATTCGCATCGCTTTCGTCCTTGAATGCCTTGAAACGGCAGCCATCATTATTTCACCGCTGACGCCGCATGGGTCAGCGGCAGCGGGATCGGCGCTACAATATCCTTCTGTCTCCTCATTTATGTCCCCGCGCCCCATGCACGCCGACCAGACGATCGACCTTTCCGGCCTCAACTGCCCCTTGCCGATTCTGCGCACCAAAAAGGCGCTGGCGACGCTTGAATCGGGCCAGCTGCTGTTCGTGAGCTGCACCGACCCGGCGACGCCGACCGATTTCGCCGCCTTCTGCCGCCAGACCGGCCACGCGCTGGTCGAATCGACCGTGGCCGATGGCCGTTTCCACTTCCTGATCCGCAAGCGCTAAATCATGACCACCCAACTCACTCTTACCCGCCCCGACGACTGGCATTTGCACCTGCGCGACGGTGATCTGATGGCCTCGGTGTTGGCGCACACGGCGCGCGAATTCGCCCGCGCCATCGTCATGCCGAACCTGAAGCCACCGGTCACCAGCGTCGAGCTCGCCGCCGCCTACCGCGACCGCATCGTCGCGGCACTGCCGGCCGGCAGCGACTTCACCCCCTTGATGACCTTGTATTTGACCGGCGGCTTGACGCCCGCCGAAGTCGTCAAGGCCAGGGACAGCGGTTTTGTCCATGCGGTGAAGTTCTACCCGGCCGGCGCGACGACCAATTCGGAAGCCGGCGTGTCGGCGCTCGACGGCGTGATGCCGACGCTGGAGAAAATGGCCGAAATCGGCCTGCCTTTCCTGGTGCACGGCGAAGTGACCGACCCGGCGGTCGACGTGTTCGACCGCGAAGCGGCGTTTATCGACCGGGTGATGGCACCGCTGTTGCAGCGGCTGCCCGAACTGCGCGTGGTGTTCGAACACATCACCACCAAGCAGGCCGCGCAGTTCGTCCAGCATACCGGCGCCAACGTCGGCGCGACGGTGACGCCGCAGCATCTGCTGATGAACCGCAATGCGCTGTTCCAGGGCGGCATCCGCCCGCACCACTACTGCCTGCCGGTGCTGAAGCGCGAAGAACATCGCCGGGCGCTGCTTGAGGCGGTGACCTCGGGCGGTAGCAAATTCTTCCTCGGCACCGACAGCGCGCCGCATGCCTTGCACACCAAGGAAGCGGCCTGCGGTTGCGCCGGCATTTACTCGGCGCACGCGGCGCTGGCGTTTTACGCCGAAGCGTTCGAGTCGGTTGGTCGCCTCGATGCGCTCGAAGCCTTCGCCAGCTTCAACGGCCCGGATTTCTACAAGCTGCCACGCAATACCGGCACCGTAACCTTGGTCAAGGAAGACTGGACCGTGCCGGCGAGCTATCCATTTGGCGAACACGACGTGGTGCCGTTGCGCGCCGGTGAAACGCTGTCTTGGCGTCTGCGCGACGGGCAGGCCGGTTGATGGTCTTCGTTGCGCGCGACATTGCCCGCCCGGGCTGGTGGGTAGCGGGCGCGGTACTGGCCTTTGCCGGCTGGTGGGGCCAGCCGCTGATCGCGCCCGAGCATTTCGAGCGCGCCTTCTTCGGTCTGTTCTGGTACAGCATGCTGGCGTTGGCGGTGGGATTCTGGGCGCTGCCGAGCGAACGCCGTTTTACCGGTAGCGAGTTCGTGCGCCGAACCATGCTGCTTGGCGTGCTCCCGGTGTATACCCGTCGCCAGCCGGTGTCGGCTTTCCGGCAGATCGTGCTCGAAACCGATCCCAATCTCGCCGGCCCGGATACCTTGTGGGTGCTGATCGAGGGCGATGGCGACCAACGTTTCGCCTTCGCACACCGCCGTGCAACCCGCGCCGGACGGGTTCGGCAACTGGCGTTGGCACGGGCTTTGTCCGAAGCCAGTGGATTGCCATTTGCCGGCGAGGTACTGGACGCGGGATAATGGCCCCGCGAAGCCGGCCGGATCGCCGCCGCTCCGAGTCATCGGGGGGGAGGAAAGTCCGGGCTCCGCAGGGCAGGATGCCGGCTAACGGCCGGGCGCCGTGAGGCGACGGAAAGTGCAACAGAGAGCTGAACCGCCGATGGCGTGGACCGAGCGCAAGCGATGTCCACCCCGTTTCGCTTGCTTGCAAGTGGAATGGGCCGGGTTAAGGGTGCGATTGAAGCGTGCCGGACCGGGCACAGGTAAGGGTGAAAAGGTGTTCCCGTCAGGGAAGCCCCGCAAGGGGTCGGTAAGAGCGCACCGCGGCGCTGGTAACAGTCGCCGGCAGGGTAAACCCCATCCGGAGCAAGACCAAGCAGCAGGCGTTGAGACGGCCCGTCGAGTCTGCGGGTAGGTTGCTTGAGCGTAGTGGTAACGCTGCGCCTAGAGGAATGGCGGTCACGCACGGTTCGCCGTGCGAACAGAACCCGGCTTACAGGCCGGCTTCGCACTGATCGCAATAAAAAAGCCGAGGTGAAAACCTCGGCTTTTTTTCGTCCTGAACGGACGGGGTGCGTCGGGCAAACCGGGTCCGAACCATCCAATTCACTAAGTCGGCACAGCACGGCCGGGAAATTCCAGCGCAGCGGTGCTGGCAAGGCGTGCGAAGCGCAGACAGTACAAACAGGTACGGCAAGCGAGCACAACGCAGCCAGCAGGATTTTACTGGCCGTGCCTCAGAGGGCGTCTTGGGGATTGCCGGCCAGCAGCTTTTCTTCCAGCGCATTCACCCGCGCCTCAAGCTGGGTCAGCTTCTCGCGCGTGCGTGCCAGCACGTCCTGCTGGATCTCGAACTCCTCGCGGGTCACCAGGTCCATGCGGGTGAAGGCGCTCGACATCATCGCGCGCACGTTTTTCTCTACGTCCTTGGCCGGGCTGGCGGCGATGGCTTCGGAAATCTTGTTGGCGATATCGTCAAAGAATTTTTCTTTCAGCATGGCGTTCTCCCGTGTGGATTCAGGCTTGCAGTCTAGCAGATAGGTAGACCCGTCCGGGGCGGCGAAGTTGCCGCTTTCCTCGGCACCGCCACGGTGCGCCGGGCTGGTGCAACGTCGCTTTGCTGCGCCGTGTCGGTGCGTTTGCAACAGTGCTCCCGGCCTTTTGCGCCCGATCATCGTGTTATCCGGTGATTGGCATGCTTTCTGCTAGACCTCCTACGTCACCGTCCTGTTTCCAAGGGAGTCCCCCATGAAATTCGTCACTGCCATCATCAAGCCGTTCAAGCTCGATGAAGTGCGTGAAGCCCTGTCCGCGATCGGCGTACAAGGCCTCACGGTTACCGAAGTGAAGGGTTTTGGCCGCCAAAAGGGCCATACCGAGCTCTATCGCGGCGCCGAGTACATCGTCGACTTCCTGCCCAAGGTCAAGCTTGAAGTCGCCATCGCCGACGACCAGCTCGACGCGACGCTGGAAGCGATCGAAAAGGCCGCCAATACCGGCAAGATCGGCGACGGCAAGATTTTTGTCTTCGATCTGCAGCATGTCGTGCGTATCCGCACCGGCGAAACCGGCGAAGCCGCCGTCTAAAGCAAAAAATCAGGAAGGAGAGACCCATGAAAACCTGGCTTGCAAGATTCGTGACCCTGCTGTGCGGGCTGATGCTCGCTGGCGTCACGCTCGCGGCGGATGCCCCGGCGGCCGCCAAACTCTACTTTGATACCGGCAAGGCCGAGCTGCCCGCCGATGCCGCCGCGCTGGCGCAGCCGCTGATCGACTTCGCCAAGGCGGACGGCAAGGTGGTGCTCAGCATCGCCGGTTTCCATGACGCCAGCGGCGACGCGGCGGTGAACGCCGAGATCGCCAAGCAGCGTGCTATCGCGGTCAAGGCTCTGCTGCTCAAGGGGGGTCTGGTCGAAGCGCAGATCAGCCTGGAAAAGCCGGCAGTGACCGAGGGCGGCGGCGATGCCAACGAGGCCCGCCGGGTTGAAATCAGCGTGGCCGTGCCAGCGGCAGCCGCCGTCGATAGCGCCGCCGCCGCACCGGCCGCTGCGACGATGACGGTCAACAAGGGCGACAACGCCTGGTTGATCGTCGCCGCCAGCATGGTGATCCTGATGTCGGTGCCGGGTCTGGCGCTGTTCTACGGCGGCCTGGTGCGCAGCAAGAACATGCTGTCGGTGCTGGTGCAGGTGTTCGTGGTGTTCTCGCTGATCGCGGTGCTGTGGGTGATCTACGGCTACTCGGTGGCGTTCACCGAAGGCAATGCCTTCTTCGGCGGCCTATCCAAGCTCTTCCTTAACGGCGTGACGCCGGATTCGATCGCGGCCACCTTCAGCAAGGGCGTCGGCGTTTCCGAGCTGATCTATGTCGTGTTCCAGGGCGCGTTTGCGTGCATCACCTGCGGCCTGATCGTCGGCTCCTTCGCCGAGCGCGCCAAGTTCTCGGCCATTCTGGTGTTCATGGTGCTGTGGTTCACCTTCTCCTATCTGCCGATGGCGCACATGGTCTGGTACTGGGCCGGCCCGGATGCCTATACCTCGCAAGCCGCCGCCGATGCCGCCAATGCGACCGCGGGCTTCCTGTTCCAGAAGGGTGATCTTGATTTTGCCGGCGGCACCGTCGTGCATATCAACGCCGCCGTCGCCGGTCTGGTCGGTGCCTTCATGGTCGGCAAGCGGGTCGGTTTCGGCCGCGAAGCCATGGCGCCACACAGCCTGACGATGACGATGATCGGCGCCTCGCTGCTGTGGTTCGGCTGGTTCGGCTTCAACGCCGGCTCGGCACTCGAAGCCAATGGCACCGCCGCACTGGCCTTCGTCAACACCTGGGCCGCTACCGCTGCCGCCGTGCTGTCGTGGTTGTTCGCCGAATGGCTGCTCAAGGGCAAGCCATCGTTGCTGGGTGCCGCGTCGGGTGCCGTTGCCGGTCTGGTGGTGATCACCCCGGCGGCCGGTCTGGTCGGTGTTGGCGGTGGTCTGGTAATGGGGTTGATCGCCGGGGTTGCCGGTCTGTGGGGCGTGCACGGCCTGAAGCGCCTGCTCGGTGCCGATGATTCGCTCGACGTCTTCGGCGTGCACGGCGTCTGCGGCATCATCGGTGCAATCCTGACCGGCGTATTCGCCTCGCCGGAACTCGGTGGTACCGGTGTGTGGGACTACGTCGCCAACAAGGTTGCCGATGGCTACTCGATCGGCAACCAGGTCAAGGTGCAGGCGATCGGTGCCGGCATCACCATCCTGTGGTCGGGCATCGTCTCGGTCGTCGCCTACAAGCTGGTTGATCTGGTCATCGGCCTGCGTGTGCGTGAAGACGAAGAGCGCGAAGGCCTCGACGTGACCAGCCACGGTGAAAAAGCCTACAACCTCTGATTATCTCCAGCGGCACTCGTGCTGCTTCCAGGCCCGCCGCAAGGCGGGCTTTTTTTACGTTCGCCGCCGATGGCCGGTAGGTCGGTCGGTTCGCGGCTAGACTCTTGGCTCCGATTTCAAGGAATCCACATCATGTTGGTCGGCAAATCCCTCGCACTTGCGCTCGTACTGCTCGCCGGCAGCGCCGGGGCGCATGTTGCGCTGCTGCAAAAGTACTCGCCGGCAGACAGCTACTACAAGGCGGTCTTTCAGGTTGGCCACGGTTGCAGTGGTGCCGCGACCACCGCCATCAGCGTGCTGCTGCCGGATGGCATGCGCATGGCCAAGCCGATGCCCAAACCGGGCTGGAAGCTGGATATCCGCAGCGGCAAGCTGGCCAGACCGTTCGAGTCGGACGGCAAGCTGGTGCGAGACGGTGTGCTTGAAGTGCGTTGGCTGGGCGGCGCCTTGCCCGACGCCCAGTTCGACGAGTTTTCGCTGCTGCTGAAATTGCCGCCCGAGCAGGGCAAGCGCTACTTCAAGGTGGTGCAGCAGTGCGGCAAAGAGAAGATCGAATGGACCGAGATCCCGGCCGAAGGCCAGGACAGTGCCGATCTGGCGCATCCGGCACCGGTGCTGGAAATGGCGCCGGCGGCGGGTAGTGGTGGCCATCACCACTGAAGCCATCACGGCGCCCTCGGGCGCCGTGATTCATTGGGCGATTGCGACGCGATCAGAAATGCTTCTTCAGATCCATCCCCTTGTAGAGGCCGGCAACCTCATTGGCGTAGCCGTTGAAAGGCAAGGTCTTGCGCCTGAGTAAATCCCCGATCCGGCGCTCATTGGCCTGACTCCAGCGCGGGTGATCGACCGCGGGATTCACGTTCGAATAGAAACCGTATTCGCTGGGCACGGCCTTGTTCCATGCGGTCGCCGGCTGAGTCTCGCGCAACACGATCTTCACCAGCGATTTGGCGCTTTTGAAGCCGTATTTCCACGGCACGACCAGCCGCACCGGTGCGCCATCCTGATTCGGCAAAGGTTTGCCATAGAGGCCGACACAGAGAATGGAAAGCGGGTGCATCGCTTCGTCGATCCGCAGGCCTTCGGTATATGGCCAATCGAGTACCGGCCGGCTTAGCCCGGGCATTTGCTTGGGGTCGGCGAGGGAAATGAATTCGATGTATTTGGCTTTCGACGTCGGTCTGACCTGTTTCAGCAATTCCGACAATGAATAGCCGGCCCACGGAATCACCATCGACCAGCCTTCGACGCAGCGCATCCGGTAGATACGCTCTTCCAGCGGCGCCAGTTTCATCAGCACATCGATATCGAAGGTTTTCGGCGCCTCGCATTCACCCTCGACACGCAGGCTCCATGGCCGGGTTTTCAGCGCGCCGGCATAGCGGGCCGGATCGCCCTTGTCGGTGCCGAATTCGTAGAAGTTGTTGTAACTGGTGATCTGCGCCCAACTGTTCTTTTCTTCATTGCTGCTGAAACGGCTGGGGCGCGTCACCAAGGCTGCGGCTTGTGCATCCGGCAGCATCGCGGCGGCGATCAGGCCGCCGGTGGCCTGAAGAAAACGCCGCCGGTCGAGGTAAAGCGATTCGGCGGTGATCTCGGACGGCAAGAGGGAAGGGCTGGCTTGCGACATGCGGGCCTCCGTAGCAACGCCCGGCGCCGATCGCAATCGCGATGGTGTTCAGGCAGCTGTTAGACCAATTTAGTGCAAGAAGTGCACGCCAAGCGCGATCAGTGCGCCGAGCAGTAGCACTTTGGCGGCAATCTGCGTGCCGCGATGTGCTTCGGCCCGCCGCGCCGGTGACAACATCCGCCAGAGCAGCAGCAGCGCGAAGGCGAGCAGCAAAAATTTGAAAGGTTTACCGAGCATAAGCTGACAAGGCATGACGCCAAGTTAAAGTGACACTTTAAGTTATGCCAGATATCTATTTCATTCTTTGACGCTTTCGCCGACCCAGCCCTGAATACGTAAATAGTGGCTAAGTGATTGTATCAAAAAGAGAAAGCAAAACCGCTCTCTTGTGGGCGGTTTTTAATTGCTGCTATAGTGGGCGAAAGTGGGGAAAAGTGGGAAAAAGTGGTTTTTTCTCCCGAACGAGACAAGGCTCATGTTCAGCGGCGTGGCAACACTCAATCTCGACAGCAAGGGACGTCTGGCGATTCCGGCCAGGCATCGCGAACTGCTGCTCGCGCGCAGCGCCGGCCGCTTGGTGCTGACGGTAGGGCCAGATCGTTGCTTGCTGCTTTACCCCCAAACCGACTGGATTCCAGTGCGCGATGCGCTCAATCAGCTTTCCGGGGCGCAAGCGCCCATCCGCCGCCTGGTCGTCGGCCATGCCGAAGAAATGGAAATGGACAACGCCGGCCGCATTCTGATTGCGCCACGGCTGCGGCAAATTGCCGGCCTGGAAAAAGAAATCGCTTTCGTCGGTATTGGCAACAAATTTGAAATTTGGGACGACGGCCAATGGTCGGCGAAAAACCAGTCCGTTTTCGATCTGTCGCCGGCAGATCTTGAAACCCAGATGCAAGGCATTGTGCTGTGAACTTCATCCACCGAACCGTCCTGCTCAACGAAGCAGTCGATGCGCTGAATCTTCGCGCGGACGGCATTTATGTCGATGGCACCTTCGGGCGCGGCGGTCACTCGCGACTGATCCTGTCAAGGCTTGGCCCGAACGGCCGGCTGATTGCCTTCGACAAAGACCTGCACGCGATCGCCGAGGCCAAGAGCATCGACGATCCGCGTTTCACCATCGTTCACGATGGTTTTGCGGCGCTGGCAACATCGCTTGATGCGCTGAACGTGCCGCGCATCGATGGCGTGCTGCTCGACCTGGGCGTGAGCTCGCCGCAACTGGACGACGGCAGTCGCGGTTTCAGTTTCCGCTTCGACGCCCCCCTGGACATGCGCATGGATACCACGCGCGGCATGACTGCCGCCGACTGGCTCAATAGCGCGGATGAGAAAGACATTGCGGAGGTTGTTAAAGATTATGGCGAAGAGCGGTTTGCTAAACAGGTTGCAGCAACGATTGTTGCAGGTCGCGGCGAGCGGCCATTGTCCACAACCGGTGAACTTGCCGCGCTCGTGGCGCGCGCAGTCCGTACCCGTGAGCCGGGCCAGGACCCGGCGACGCGTACCTTCCAAGCTATTCGGATTTTCATCAATCGCGAGCTTGAAGAGCTCGCGCTGATCCTGCCGCAAGCGCTGGCACGCCTCAGCGTCGGCGGGCGCATGTCGGTGATTGCGTTTCATTCGCTTGAAGACCGGATCGTCAAGCGCTTCATGCAGGATCAGAGCAAGCACGATCTGCCCGACCGCTTGCCGATTCGCGCCGCCGATATCCCGCCGCCACCGCTGCGCATCATCGGCAAGCCGATCAGGGCCAGTGCCGACGAGGTCAAACAGAACCCCCGTGCCAGAAGTGCGATCTTGCGGGTGGCGGAAAAAACCGAGGCGGCATCTTGACCCGCCTCAATCTCTTTTTGCTGGCCGTGTTGATCGCCTGCTCGCTGTCGGTGACGACCAGCCAGTTCAACGCTCGCAAGCTGTACGGCGAGTTGCAAAAGGAAGATCAGGCGACGAGGAAGCTCGACGTCGAATGGGGCCAGCTGCAGCTTGAACAAAGCACTTGGGCGATGCATTCGCGTATCGAATCCGAGGCCACCAGCAAGCTGTCCATGCAGCTGCCGGCGGCCAACCGTACCCAGGTGATCTTGCCGCAAGGGCAGGTCGTCGCGCGGCCAAAGCAGTCTCTGGCAGAGTGACGCGATGAACCGGATGATTCCGCCGACCCAAGCGCGCAAGCGCTACAGCCCGCAGCTCAAACTTGAGCGCTGGCGGGTCTGGTTCGTCATGGCCGGGCTGATCGGCCTGTTCGTGATCCTGCTCGGCCGCGGTCTGTGGCTGCAAGTCATCAACGATGAGTTCCTGCAGGGTCAGGGCGAGGCGCGCTATGCCAGAACGCTGCGGCTCGAAGCCAATCGCGGCATGATCACCGACCGCAATGGCGAGCCGCTGGCGATTTCGACGCCGGTGCAGTCGATCTGGGCGAGTCCGCGCAGCATTGCGTTGCTGCCGGCAGGCGAGACGCGCCCGAGCGGTTGGGAGCCCGACAACGACAAGGATCCGGTGCCGCTGTCGCAAGAGGAGGTCGCGAGTCTGGCGAAGGCGCTGGGTGTGCCGGTGGCCGATGTGGTGAAGAAGTTGTCCGACCCGCGCAAGAACAACAAGGGCGAGGTCATCCAGGACAAGGACGGCAAGCCAAGCCGGCCCGATTTCACCTGGCTGCGCCGGCAGATGAATCCGCAGGACGCCAAGAACGTGATGGCGCTGAACATTCCCGGCGTTTACGCCCAGGCCGAATACCGCCGCTATTACCCGGCCGGTGAAATCATGGCGCAGATTGTCGGTTACACCAATATCGACGGTCGTGGTCAGGAGGGGCTGGAGCTGGCGCGCGACAAGCTGCTGTCCGGGCAGACCGGCAGCCGCACGGTGATCCGCGATCGTCGCGGTTATATCGTCGAGGATATCTCGACCATCATTCCGCCCAAGGATGGCGAAACGCTGGCCTTGTCGATCGACCGGCGCATTCAGTACCTCGCCTACCGCGAGCTGAACAAGGCAGTGACCGACTTCGAAGCGGTGGGCGGCAGCATTGTCGTACTCGATGCGCGCACCGGTGAAATCCTCGCACTGGCCAACTCGCCGTCGTACAACCCGAACAGCCGCGAGCGCATCGACCCGGCCAAGAAGCGCAACCGGGCGATTACCGACCTGTACGAGCCGGGGTCGACGCTGAAGCCGTTCACGATTGCCGCCGCGATGCAGGCCGGCACCATCAATGCCAAAACCACCTTCAACACCTCGCCCGGCGCGCTGTCGATGGGTGGCTTCACCATCAAGGACACGCATAACTACGGCATGCTGACGCCCGAAGGCATCATCGTGCATTCGAGCAACATCGGTTCGCTCAAGGTCGCGCTGAGCATGCCGCGCGAAACCCAGTGGAATATGCTCAACGCCGTCGGTATCGGTCAGCGTCCGGGCCTGAGTTTCCCCGGCGAATCGGCCGGGAAGTTACGGCCGTTCAAAACCTGGTACCCGATCGAGCAGGGCACGATGGGCTACGGCTATGGCTTGTCGGTCAGCCTGATGCAGATGGCCAAGGCGTATCAGATCTTTGCCACCGACGGCATCGAGCATCCGGTCAGTCTGATCAAGCAGCCGGCACCGATGCCCGGCAAGCAGGTGATTTCGCCCGAACTGGCTCGGACGATCCGTGGCTACATGGAAAAAGTGACCCAGCCGGGCGGCACCGCGACGCGGGCGCAGGTGGTCGGTTACCGCGTGGCCGGCAAGACCGGTACCGCGCGCAAGCAAAGTGGCGGCGGTTACACCGAAAAGAAATATGTCGGCTCCTTCGTCGGCCTGGCGCCGGTATCGAATCCGCGGCTGATTGTCGCGGTGATGATCGACGAACCGAACATCAAGAAAAGCATTTACGGCGGCGCCGTTGCCGCGCCGGTGTTCTCCAGCGTCGTCGCCGGCACCCTGCGCCTGCAGGGCATTGCGCCGGATGCGCCCACCACCAACATCCTGCTGCCCGACAGCAGAAACAACGGCGAGGACGAAGCATGGGTCCCCTAAGCTGGCCACTGCCTGCGCTCGACTTTGCCGCGATCGATGCGCTGGCCGCATCTCGCCGCGTCGTGGCCGACAGTCGCCGGGTTCAGGCCGGCGATGTGTTCCTCGCTTTTCAGGGCGAGTACGCTGACGGCCGCCAGCACATTCAGGCGGCGATCGATGCCGGTGCCGCTGCGGTGTTGTGGGAGGCCGAAGATTTCGTTTGGCAACCGTCGTGGCAGGTCGCCAATCTGGCGATCCCGCAGCTGCGCGCGCAAGCGGGCAATGTGGCGAGTCATCTGCTCGGTAATCCGAGCGCCGTGCAGACGGTGATCGGCATTACCGGCACCAATGGCAAGACCTCGATCGCCAACTGGCTGGCGCAGGCATTCAACCGGCTCGGTCACCCCACCGGCGTGCTCGGCACGCTCGGTAACGGCGTCTATCCGGCGCTGGTATCGTCGACGCATACGACGCTTGACCCGGTCTCCCTGCAGCACTGGCTGGCGCAATTTCGCGACGCCGGTGCCGATCATGTGGCGATGGAAGTCAGCTCGCACGGGCTGGCGCAGGCGCGCGTACATGGGGTGGCTTTCGATATCGCGGTGTTCACCAACCTGACCCGCGATCATCTCGATTACCACGGCACGCTTGAAGCCTATGGCGCCGAGAAGGCCAGACTGTTTGTCTGGCAGGGTTTGCGCGCGGCGGTGATCAACGCCGATGACGCTTTCGGTCGTGAGTTACTGGCGACGACGAGCGCGCCGCAGGTGCTGAGTTACGGCATTGATGCCGGCGATATCCGCGCCACCCGCCTGTCGGCCACGCTGGCCGGACTCGAGCTGGATGTCGTCACGCCGGTCGGCAAGGCAACGATCAAATCAACCCTGATCGGCCGCTTCAACGCCTACAACCTGCTTGCCTGCCTTGGCGTGCTGCTGGCGGCCGACGTGCCCCTGGCCGATGCCGTGGCCGCGCTTGAAGCGATCGAATCGGCGCCGGGGCGGATGCAGCGGCTTGGCGGCGGCACGCAGCCGCTGATCGTCGTCGACTACGCCCACACGCCCGACGCGCTCGACAAGGCGTTGACGACCTTGCGCGAAGCCATGCCCGCCAAGGGGCGGCTGTATTGCGTCTTTGGCTGCGGCGGCGATCGTGATCGCGGCAAGCGGCCGCTGATGGGCAACATCGCCTGCCGCCTTGCCGATACCACCGTGATGACCAGCGACAATCCGCGCACCGAGAGCCCGCAACAAATCATCGACGACATTGTTGCCGGTGTTGCCGGTGTCGACGGCACCGGGCTGGCGAACTACTCGATCGAGTCGGACCGCGCACGCGCGATCGCCGCGACCATCGAGCTGGCCGGTGCCAACGATGTCGTGCTGATCGCCGGCAAGGGGCATGAGACGTATCAGGAAATCATGGGCGTTCGAGCGCACTTCGACGATGTCGAACAAGCGCGTGCCGCCCTGGCGAGGAAAGCATCATGATGTTGACGCTGCATGCTGCTGCGCAGGCCGTCGGTGGCGCCCTTCATGGCGACCCGGCGCTGGTGTTCGCGCGTGTCACCACCGACAGCCGCGATATCCGCGCAGGCGATCTGTTCGTTGCGCTGCGCGGCGAGCGTTTCGACGGCCACGATTTCGCCGATACCGCCCTGGCGCAAGGCGCCGCCGCAGTGCTGGTTGAAACCGACGGTGGCGACAACCGCATCGTCGTGGCCGATACGCTGGCGGCGCTCGGTGCACTGGCGAGCCATTGGCGTGATGTGATCTCGCCCAAGGTGATCGCGATCACCGGCAGCAATGGCAAAACCAGCGTCAAGGAAATGCTCGCTGCGATTCTGGCTGCGCATGCCGGCGCCGATGCGGTACTGGCGACACGCGGCAATCTGAACAACCACATCGGCGTACCGCTGACGCTGCTGAGTCTGCGCGCGCAGCACCGTTTTGCCGTGGTCGAAATGGGCATGAATCACACGGGCGAGATCGATTACCTGACGCATCTGGCCCGCCCCGATGTCGCGCTGGTCAATAACGCCGGCGCCGCGCACCTGGCCGCGCTGGGCTCGGTCGAAGGCGTCGCCCGTGCCAAGGGCGAAATTTTCGCCGGCCTCGCTGCCGGCGGCACTGCAATCATCAATGCCGATGACGAATATGCGCCGCTGTGGCGTGAACTGGCTGCCGGCCATCCGCAGCTTGGCTTCGGTCTGGACGAGTGCGCCGATGTGCGCGGCGTGGCTGTCACCACCGGTGCGCTGGCGAGCACTTTCACGCTGGCGACGCCGCAAGGGCGCGCCCAGCTGACGCTGGATGTGCCGGGTTTGCACAATGTCCGCAATGCGCTTGCCGCAACCGCCGCCGCGCTGGCGCTGGGTATTCAACTTGTGAATTGTACCGCTGGCCTTGCCGCGTATCACGGCGTAAAAGGCCGGCTCGAGCGCAAAACGGCCGCCAGTGGCGCGCTGCTGATCGACGACAGCTACAACGCCAATCCCGATTCGATGAAGGCCGCGATCGATGTGCTGGTACGCATCGGAGTCGAGCAGCACAAACGCACCTTGCTGGTGCTTGGTGATATCGGCGAGGTCGGTGCCGACGCGCCAGAACGGCATGCCGAAGTCGGTGCCTATGCCAAACAGGCCGGCGTGCAGCAGTTGTTCACGCTCGGCACGCATATGGCGAAGGCCGCGACGGCATTCGGTAGTACGCATTTTGATTCGATCGGGGCACTGCTCGCAGTGCTGACGCCTGAGGTGGGCGCGGACACGGTGGTGCTGGTGAAAGGATCGCGCTTTATGCGCATGGAGCGCGTCGTCGATGCGCTGATCAACGAACAAGGGAATAACTAGCCATGCTGCTTTGGCTGACGCAATGGCTCGGCGAATCGATCCGTGCCTTCAACGTCTTCAACTACATCACCCTGCGCGCGGTGCTGGCGACCATGACCGCGCTGACGATTTCATGGGTGCTTGGCCCGTGGGTGATCAAGAAGCTGACCGATATGAAGGTCGGCCAGGCGGTGCGCAGCGACGGCCCGCAGACGCATCTGGTCAAGGCCGGCACACCGACGATGGGTGGCACGCTGATCCTGCTGTCGATCGGCCTGACGACGCTCTTGTGGGGCGATCTGTCCAACAAGTACATCTGGCTCACGCTGGTCGTGACCATGGCCACCGGCATCATCGGTTTTGTCGACGATTACAAGAAAGTCGCGCTCAAGAACCCCAAGGGCCTGTCGGCCAGGGCCAAGATGTTCTGGCAGTCGGCGATCGCGATCGGTGCCGGGCTGTTCCTCGTCAATATCGGCCAACTGCCGTCGCAGACCGGCTTCATCATTCCGTTCTACAAGGAAATCCTCTACCCGTTCGGGGCGATCGGTTTTTGCGTATTGACCTATTTCGTCATCGTTGGCACCAGCAACGCCGTCAACCTGACCGATGGCCTCGATGGCCTGGCGATCATGCCGACGGTGCTGGTTTCCGGTGCGTTCTGCATCTTTGCTTACGTCGCCGGCAACATCAAATTCGCCACCTATCTGGGCGTGCCGCACGTGCCGGGCGCCGGCGAGCTGGTGATCTTCTGCGCGGCGATGGCCGGCGCGGGGCTGGGTTTCCTGTGGTTCAACGCCTATCCGGCCGAAGTGTTCATGGGCGACGTTGGCGCGCTGGCGCTCGGCGCCGGCCTCGGCACGGTCGCGGTGATCGTGCGGCAGGAAATCGTCCTGCTGATCATGGGTGGCGTGTTCGTGGTCGAGGCACTGTCGGTGATGATTCAGGTCGCCAGTTTCAAAATGACCGGCAAGCGCGTGTTCCGGATGGCGCCGCTGCATCATCACTACGAATTGAAGGGCTGGAAGGAGACACAGGTTGTGGTGCGCTTCTGGATCATCACCATGCTGCTGGTCCTCGTCGGCCTGGCAACGCTGAAGTTGCGCTGAGGAGACGACGATGGATTTCAACGGTAAACACGTGATCGTGGTCGGCCTGGGTGTCACCGGGCTGTCGTGCGTACGCTGGCTCAAGCGCCACCACGCGCGCGTCACCGTCGCCGATAGTCGCGATACGCCGCCGAGCCTGGATACGCTGACGGCCGAACTGCCCGATGTCGCAACCCGCTTCGGCGCGTTCAGCGATGCGACCTTCGCCGACGCCGAACTGCTCGTCGTCAGTCCCGGCGTGCCGCTGGCAACGCCCGAAATCGCCCGGGCGATCGAACGCGGTGTCGAAGTCGCCGGCGATGTCGAACTGCTGGCGCGGGCGATTCGCGGCAGCGGCGCGCGCGTGCTGGCGATTACCGGCAGCAACGGCAAGACCACGGTCACCAGCATGGTCGGCAAGGCGTGCGAGCAGGCCGGCCTGAAGACGGTGATCGCCGGCAATATCGGTCTGCCGGTGCTCGACGCGCTGAGCGAGTGGGAAGGCCGCAGCAGCAACCCGGACATCTGGGTGCTGGAGCTGTCGAGCTTCCAGCTCGAGACGACGAGCTCGCTGACCGCCGATGCCGCCGTGGTGCTGAATGTCACCGAGGACCATCTCGACCGCTACAGCGGCATGCGCGATTACGCGCAGACCAAGGCGCGCATTTTCAACGGCCTCGGCGTGATGGTGCTCAACCGTGAAGACGGCTGGTGCCGCGGCATGGCGCAGCCGGGTCGCAATATCGTCTGGTTTGGCACCGACGCGCCGCGTAATCCGAGCGAATACGGCCTCGTTGCCGATGGTGACGACGTGGCGCTCAAACTGGGCGAACGCACGCTGATGAAGGCGAGCGAGCTGCCGGTCGCCGGCCTGCATAACGCCGCCAATGCGCTGGCCGCGCTGGCGCTGACCCGCGCGATCGGCTTGCCGAGCGCACTGACGATTGCCGCGCTCAAGACGTTCAAGGGCTTGCCGCACCGGGTCGAGTTCGTCGCCGAGAAGGCCGGCGTCAGCTATTACGACGACTCCAAGGGCACCAATGTCGGCGCGACCGAAGCGGCGCTCAAGGGCATGAGCCAGCCGGTGGTGCTGATCGCCGGTGGCGACGGCAAGGGTCAGGATTTCCGTCCGCTCAAGGCGGCGTGCGAGCGCATCTGCCGCGCGGTGGTGCTGATCGGCCGCGATGGCCCGCAGATTGCCGACGTACTCAACGAAGCAACGTCGCAACTGGTCGAGGCCAACGACGACGACGAAGCCTTCCTGCCCGTGCTGCAGGTGCCGACACTGGAAATGGCGGTGCAAATGGCCGCCAACTTCGCCGAGACCGGTGACATCGTGCTGCTGAGCCCGGCGTGCGCCAGCCTCGACATGTTCCGCAACTACCACCACCGCGCCGAAGTGTTCATCGCCGCAGTGCGGGGCCTTGAGGGCTAAGCGGGATGAAAGCGATCTTCTACCGGGCCCTCAAGCGCATCCGCCCTAGCATGGCCGCCTATGATCAGGCGCTGCTGTGGTGCGTGCTCTTGCTGCTGACCATTGGTCTGGTGATGGTCTATTCGTCGTCGATCGCGATGGCCGAAGTCGACAAGGACACCGGTTTCCGCAGCACTTACTTTTTGATCCGGCATGCGATCTTTCTCGTCGTCGGCATGGCCGCGGCGGTGTTGGCCTTTAGCATCTCGACCAAGACCTTGCAGCGATATGCACCGCTGTTATTCATCTTTGGCGTGCTCTTGCTGATTCTGGTGCTGGTGCCGGGCGTCGGACGCGAGGTCAACGGCAGCCGGCGCTGGCTGGGGCTGGTGGTGATCAACCTGCAGCCATCGGAGCTGATGAAGCTGATCGTCTGCTTTTATGCCGCCGACTACACGGTGCGCAAGGCCGCGTTCCTCGGCGGTGACTTCTGGCCCAGTATCACCAAGGGCCTGCTGCCGATGCTGCTGGTGATGCTCGTCGTCGGCTGGCTGCTGCTGCTGGAACCGGACTTCGGTGCCTTTGCGGTGATTACCGCGATCGCGATGGGGCTGCTGTTTCTGGGCGGGTTCAACTGGCGGCTGTTTGCCGGGCTGATCGTGCTGCTGGGTATCGGTTTTGTTGGTCTGATCGCCAGCTCGCCGTACCGGCGTGCCCGCGTGCTGGGCTTCCTCGATCCGTGGCAAGACCCGTACGGCAAGGGTTATCAGCTGAGTCACTCGCTGATCGCCTTCGGCCGCGGCGAATGGCATGGCGTTGGTCTCGGCGCCAGCGTCGAAAAATTGTCCTACCTGCCCGAAGCGCATACCGACTTCCTGATGGCGATCATCGCCGAGGAGTTCGGCTTCCTTGGCGTTGCCGTCGTCATCGCGCTGTTTGCGTTTCTGGTGTACCGCTGCTTCATGATCGGCGTGCAGGCGGCCAAGCTCGATCGCGCCTACCAGGCGCTGGTGGCGCAGGGCATCGGCATCTGGATTGGCGTGCAGTCGGTGATCAACATCGGCGTGAACATGGGCTTGTTGCCGACCAAGGGGCTGACCCTGCCGCTGCTGTCGTTCGGCGGTTCGGGCATCGTCGCCAACCTGCTGGCGCTGGGTGTGGTCATGCGCATCGATTACGAGAACCGGCAAATGATGCGGGGGCGCAAGGTATGAAACACCTGCAACGCTGCTGCGGCCACGAATCGCTGCGTTGCGCAGTGCTCGCAATGCTCATGAACACTTGCGTTCATTCCGCCTGCTCCGCGCTGGGCGCCTTGCGCTTCGCGCCCTCGCGACGCGTTGAAGGTGTTTCATCATGAAGCGCACCCTGCTCGTCATGGCCGGCGGTACCGGCGGTCACATCTTCCCGGCGCTGGCGGTTGCCAACGCGATGCGCGAACGCGGCTGGGATATCGTCTGGCTCGGCGCCAAGGATGCGATGGAAACGCGCATCGTGCCGCAGCACGATATTCCGCTGGAAACGCTGGGTATCACCGGCGTGCGCGGCAAGGGGCTGATCAAGAAGCTGGCGCAACCCTGGGTGCAGTTGAAGGCGCTGTGCGGCGCGCTGAACGTGATCTTTCGTCATCGCCCCGATGTGGCGATCGGCTTCGGCGGCTTTACCGGCTTTCCCGGCGGGCTGGCAATGCGGCTGCTGTGGCTGCCGCTGATGGTGCACGAGCAGAACTCGGTTGCCGGCATGACCAACAAGGCGCTGTCGAAACTTGCCAACCGGGTGCTGTTCGCCTTTCCGTCGGCCTTCAAGTCGGCGCCGCCAAAATATGAATGCGTCGGCAATCCGGTCCGCAATGCCATCAAGGCCGTGGCCGAGCCGGCTGCGCGCTTTGCCGGCCGGACCGGCCCGCTGAAGCTGCTTGTCGTCGGCGGCAGTCTGGGTGCGCAGGTGTTCAACGAGCAGGTGCCCAAGGCGCTGGCGCTGTTGCCCGAGGCCGAGCGGCCGCAGGTCGTGCATCAGGCCGGCGAAAAGCACATCGATGCGCTCAGGGCCAATTACGCCGCCGCCGGTGTAGCCGCCGAGTGTGTTGCCTTCATCGGCGAGATGGCCGATGCCTATGCCGCCGCCGATCTGGTGCTGTGCCGCGCCGGCGCGCTCACCGTGTCCGAGCTGGCCTGCGTCGGCGCCGCCAGCGTACTGGTGCCTTATCCGCACGCGGTCGACGACCACCAGACCGGCAACGCGCGTTATCTCTCCGAGGCCGCTGCCGGCGTGCTGCTGCCGCAAACCGAATTTTCCGCCGAGCGCTTCGCCGCGCTTGTCACAGCAACAAACCGTGCGAGCTGCCTTGCGATGGCCCAAAAGGCCCGACAGCTCGCCAAACCCGACGCGACCGAACGGGTCGTCGCGGTGATTGAGGAATTGGCACGATGAAACACAAAGTAAAACGCATTCACTTCGTCGGGATTGGTGGTGTCGGCATGAGCGGCATCGCCGAGGTGCTCGCCAACCAGGGCTTTGCCGTCAGCGGCTCCGATCTGGGCAGCAATGCCGCGACGCAGCGGCTGCAGGCGGCCGGCGCCGTGGTGCACAAGGGCCACGACGCGGCCTTCGTCGCCGATGCCGACGTGGTGGTGATCTCGAGCGCGGTCAAGGATGACAACCCCGAGGTGATCGAAGCGCGGGCGCGCAAGATTCCGGTGATTCCGCGCGCATTGATGCTGGCCGAACTGATGCGGCTGCAGCGCGGTATCGCCATTGCCGGCACTCACGGCAAGACGACAACGACCAGCCTGACCGCGAGCATTCTCGAAGCCGCCGGCATGGATCCGACCTTCGTCATCGGCGGCAAGCTGCACGCCGCCGGCAGCAATGCCCGGCTGGGGCATGGCGATTATCTGGTGGCCGAAGCCGACGAAAGTGACGCGTCTTTCCTGTTCCTGAATCCGATGATCTCGGTCGTGACCAATATCGACCAGGACCATATGGATACCTATGGCCACGATTTCGACAGACTGAAAAAGGCCTTCGTCGAGTTCCTCCAGCATCTGCCTTTCTACGGCCGCGCGGTGCTGTGCATCGACGACGCCAATGTGCGCGCCATCCTGCCCGACGTGACCTGCCCGGTGACGACCTACGGTACCGGCCCGGACGCGATGCTGCGGGCCGAAAACATCGTCCCGGCTGACGGCCAGATGCGCTTTGACGCGGTGTGGGAAAACGGCGAAACCCGGCGTATTCCGGTCACGCTGAACATGCCCGGCCAGCACAATGTGCTGAACGCGCTGGCGGCGATCGCGATCGCGCTGGAAGTCGGCGCGTCGGAAGAAGCCATTCAGCGCGCGCTGGCTACGTTCCAAGGCGTCGGCCGGCGCTTTCAGCGTTATGGCGAAGTCGCCTGCCAGGCGCAGCCCGATGGCACGGACGCCGGCACCTTCACGCTGGTCGACGATTACGGCCATCACCCGGTCGAAATGGCCGCGACGCTGGCCGCCGCGCGTGGCGCTTTCCCGGGGCGCCGGCTGTTGCTGGCTTTCCAGCCGCACCGTTACAGCCGCACCCGCGATTGCTTCGAGGACTTCGTCAAGGTGCTCAACACCGTCGACGGCCTGTTGCTGGCCGAGGTTTACGCCGCCGGGGAGGCGCCGATTGTCGCCGCCGACGGCCGCTCGCTGGCGCGCGCGGTGCGCGTCGCCGGCAAGGTCGAGCCGATTTTTGTAGAGCAGATCGCCGACATGCAGGCCGCCATCGTTGCGGCCGCGCGTAACGGCGATGTGGTGATCACGATGGGGGCAGGCACGATCGGCGCCGTCCCCGGCAAACTGGTGCAGAACTGAGATGGCTGAGATGAAGCAATACGGCAAGGTCGCCGTGGTGATGGGCGGTGAATCGAGCGAGCGCGACGTCTCGCTGATGAGCGGTGCCGGCGTACTTGAAGCGCTGCGCAGCCAGGGCGTCGACGCGCATGCGTTCGATCCGGCCGAGAAGCCGCTCGAGGCGCTGATTGATGAAGGCTTCGATCGCGCTTTCCTGATCCTGCACGGTGGTGACGGCGAGGACGGCACGATCCAGGGGGCGCTCGAATACCTTGGCGTGCCGTATACCGGTTGCGGCGTCATGGCGTCGGCAATCGGCATGGACAAGTGGCGCACCAAGCTGATGTGGCAGGCCGTCGGCCTGCCGGTGCCGGCCTATTTGCTGCTCGATGCGCAGAGCGATTTCGACGCGGTGATTCCCAAGCTAGGCTCGCCGGTGTTCGTCAAGCCGTCGAACGGCGGTTCCAGCGTCGGTGTCGCCAAGTGCCGCAGTGCAGACGAGATCCGCGCCGCCTACCTTGAGGCCGCGAAGTACGACCCGCTGGTGATGGTCGAGCAGGCGGTCAGCGGCGGCGAGTTCAGCTGCGCGGTGCTCAACGGCAAGGCGCTGGCCAGCGTGAAGATCGAACCGGCGACCGAGTTCTACGACTACGAAGCCAAGTACATCCGCGACGATACCGTCTACACCTGCCCGGGCCTGCAAGGCGAAGCCGAGCAGCGCGCGCGCGCGCTGGCCGAAGTCGCCTATCGCGTGCTCGGCGCGACCGGCTGGGCGCGCATCGACTTCCTGACCGATGAAGCCGGCGGCATTTACCTGCTCGAACCCAATACCGCGCCGGGCATGACCAGCCACAGCCTGTTCCCGGTGTGCGCGCGCGAAGCCGGCATCAGCTACGAGCAGCTGGTGCTGCAGATCCTTGATACGACGCTGGAGGCTGAATGAACATGCCGGCCCAAACCGTCTGCCAACTGTGAACAACGAGCGAGAGGAAACGTGATTCCAGCACCAAGAGAGCCTCGTCAGGGCGTCGCGAGCGAGCGCCAGACAAGGAGCCAGCAGCGCAGTCACCGCAACGTACATGAGTACGTGAGGATGACGAGCAGCGCCCGACGCCGTATGGCGTTCGCGCAGCAGCCATGCCGAGGTTCGAATGTGGGATAGGCCGCAACTGTTGCTGTGGTTTGCGAACCTGCTCACCGCGCTGGCGGTGCTGCTGCTGTTCTATTCGCTGGTATTTCTGGTCATCCACTCACCGCTGTTTCCGGTGCGTCAGGTCAAGATCGACGGCGAGCTGTCGCACGTGACGAAAGAGCAGTTGCAATACGTGATCAAGAACGAGCTGAAGGGCACCTTCTTCACGCTCAATCTGGATAAAACCCGTCAGGCGTTCGAGAAGCTGCCGTGGGTGCGCGAAGTGAACGTGCGCCGGCGCTGGCCCGACCGGCTGGAAGTGAATATCGAAGAGCAGCGCGCTTATGCACGCTGGGGCTCAATCGGCTTGCTCAATACCCATGGCGAGCGTTTCGACGCCGCCAGCAACGAAGCGCTGCCGGTACTTGAAGGCCCGGAAGGCACCGAGAAGCTGATGGTCGAAGGTTACCGGATGCTCAAGGACGCCATGGCGCCGCTGCAAAAGGCACCGACGCACCTGTGGCTGTCGCCACGGCGGGCATGGCGCTTCCAGCTTGATAACGGTGTGATCGTCGAAGTCGGCCGTGATGATGCAATCGAACGTGTTCGTCGCTTTGCGGTGGCCTACCCGAACTCGCTGGCGCTGATCGCCGAGAAGCACCCGTTCGAGTACGTCGACCTGCGTTACCCGAACGGCTTTGCCGTGCGGCTGCCGGCGTACAAGCCCGAAGAGGCGGGCAAACCGGGCGCCAGGTCTGCCGGCGCCAAACCCGCAGCCCAGGCGGCGAGCAAGCCGGCGGTAGCAAAACCCAAGCCCCGCAACGCCTCGGCGTAGGCGGGCATGAATCCGTGGCAGGCGCCGGTGGCGCCGGCCTGTTTTGAATTGAGTTGAGTTGAGTAGAGGCTTCTGTGAGTAGAGACGCGAACAACCTCATTGTCGGGCTCGATATTGGAACCTCCAAAATCGTTGCCGTTGCGGCTGAGATCCAGGACGACGGGATGCTGAACGTGGTCGGGCTGGGGTCGGCAACCAGCCGTGGCTTGAAGCGCGGCGTCGTCGTCGACATCGAGAAAACCGTCGGCGCGATCCAGAGCGCCCTCGGCGAAGCCGAGCTGATGGCCGACTGCAAGATCCGCGAAGTGTTCACCGGTATTGCCGGCAGCCACATCAAGGGCATCAATTCCGACGGCATGGTCGCGATCAAGGACAAGGAAGTCACCGAGGCCGATGTCCAGCGTGTGATCGAGACCGCCAGCGCGGTCAACATCCCGACCGATCACCAGGTGCTGCACATCCTGGCGCAGGAATACATGATCGACGGCCAGGAGGGCGTGAAAGAGCCGCTGGGCATGTCCGGCGTGCGCCTGCATGTGAACGTGCACATCGTTTCCGGCGCGGTGTCGTCGGTACAGAACATCACCAAGTGCGTGCGCCGTTGCGGCCTTGAGATCGCCGAAGTGGTGCTGCAACCACTGGCGTCGGCGACGTCGGTGCTGACCGACGATGAGAAGGAACTTGGCGTCTGCCTCGTCGACATCGGCGGCGGTACCACCGATCTTGCCGTTTTTGTCGGTGGCGCGATTCGCCACACCGCGGTGATCCCGATCGCCGGCGACCAGATCACCAACGACATCGCCATGGCGCTGCGTACGCCGACCGCCGAAGCCGAGAACATCAAGATCCAGCATGGCGTCGCGCTGCGGCACATGACCGATCCGCAGCAAATGATCGAAGTGCCCGGCGTTGGCGAGCGTGGTTCGCGCCAGATGAGCCGCCACACGCTGGCCGAAGTGGTCGAGCCGCGGATCGAGGAACTCTACGCGCTGGTGCAGGCGGAGTTGCGCCGCAATGGCTTCGAGGATCGGCTGTCGAGTGGCATCGTCATCACCGGCGGCGCTGCGCTGATGCCGGGCATGGTCGAGCTTGCCGAAGAGATTTTTCACATGCCGGTGCGCCTCGGGCTGCCGAAGTACGTCGGCGGGCTGGCGGAGGTCGTCAAGAATCCGCGTTATTCAACCGCAGTCGGTTTGCTGTTGTTGGCCAGGGAGCAGTACCACAAGAATCCGGCCGGAAAGACCAAGGACGGGTCATTCGGGAGCGTTCTGGGACGCATGAAATCGTGGTTCCAGAATAATTTTTAGTCAGTTTCGGGTCAGTAAGTTAGAATCGGGTTGAAGGAGAGTCATCATGGCACTAAGTATCGAAGTCCACGACGTTGCACACGCCGTCAATATCAAGGTAATCGGCGTCGGTGGCGCCGGTTGCAACGCCATCAACAATATGATCGAGCATGCGCTGGCTGGCGTGCAGTTCATTTCGGCCAATACCGACGCACAGGTTTTGAAGCTGTCGAAGGCAGAGCATATCGTCGCGCTCGGCCAGGAGCTGACGCGCGGTTTCGGCGCCGGTTGCAATCCGGACATCGGCCGTCAGGCCGCCGAGGAAGACCGTGAGCACCTCGCCGAGCTGATCGAAGGTGCCGACCTGCTGTTCATCACCGCCGGCATGGGCGGCGGCACCGGTACCGGCGCAGCGCCGGTGATTGCGCAAGTGGCGCGCGAGAAGGGCATCCTCACCGTCGGCGTCGTCACCAAGCCGGGTCTGGACGAAGGCAACCGCCAGAAAGTGGCACAAGCCGGTATCGACGAGCTGGGTCGCTATGTCGACTCGCTGATCGTGGTATCGAACCAGAAGCTCGAGGAAGTGCTCGGCGACGACATCACCATCGACGAAGCCTTCCGCGCCGCCGATGACGTGCTGCGCAATGCCGTCGGTTCGATCGTCGAAATCATCAACTACCCGGGCCTGATCAACGTCGACTTCGCCGACGTGAAAACGGTGATGCAGGAAATGGGCATGGCGCTGATGGGTACCGCCCACGCAGCCGGTCCGAACCGTGCGGTCGAAGCGGCCGAAGAAGCGATCCGCAGTCCGCTGCTCGACAATATCAACTTCAAGGGCGCTCGTGGCGTGCTGGTCAACATCAGCGCCAGCAAGTCGACGTTGAAGAAGAGCGAAATCCGCCAGGTGCGCGAGATCGTCGAAGCCGGTGCGGCCGAAGATGCCGTGGTCAAACACGGCGTGGTCTACGACGACACCCTGGGTGACCAGCTGCGCGTGACCTTGATCGCAACCGGTCTGGGTGGTCGTGAAACCGGCAAGCAAACGCATAACCTGCAGGTGATTTCGGCCGCGCCGCAAAAGACCGGTACCGACAACCGTCCGGTCGACGACTGGAGCGAATTCGATCTGCCGCCGGGCATGCGCCCGAACCGCCGCAGCTCGGCCGGTACGGAATCGCGTTCGACCGTGGGCAATGTCGATATGGATATTCCCGCGTTCCTGCGCCGCCAAGCCGATTGATATGGCCGCTTGCGTGCAAGCCGAACGCCCTGCGATGAATCGCGGGGCGAGGGATGCTTGCGCACTGCACAGGTAGATATAAAACGGCAATCGGATGCATTGCGACGATCAATCCAGCCCAAGACCCGGGGCTGCTAGAATCGAAGTCATGCATTCATTAGGCCAAGGCGATCCATGTTTCAGCAACGAACCCTGAAAACCACGATCCGGGCGGTCGGTGTCGGCCTGCATTCGGGCGAGCGTGTCACGCTCGTGCTGAAGCCCGCACCGGTTGATTCCGGCATCGTGTTTCACCGCGTCGATTTACCCGATTCGGCGCCATTCAGGGTTGAGCCCTCGCTCGTGAACGACACGCGACTCTCCTCCACGCTCGTCAAAGACGGCGTGCGTGTCGGCACGATCGAGCATCTGATGTCGGCTTTCGCGGGCTTTGGCATCGACAACGTCGTTGTCGAGGTCGATGCGCCCGAAATGCCGATCATGGATGGCTCGGCTGCGCCGTTCATTTACCTGCTGCAGAGCGCCGATGTCGTCGATCAGCTCGCACCCAAGCGTTTCGTGCGGGTGAAAAAAACCGTCGAAGTCGTTGAAGGCGACAAATGGGTGAAGCTGGAGCCGCACGACGGCTACAAGGTCTCGCTGAAGATCGACTTCCAGCACCCGGCCTTCAAGAAATCGGCACAGACGATCACGCTCGATTTTGCCGACACCAACTATGTGTCCGAGATCGCCCGGGCGCGCACCTTCGGCTTTATCCACGAAGTCGAAATGCTGCGTACCAACGGTTTGGCGCGCGGCGGCAGCATGGATTCGGTGGTGGTGATCGATGAATATCGCGTGCTTAATCAGGGCGGTCTGCGCTTTGAGGATGAGTTCGTTCGCCACAAGGTGCTCGACGCGATTGGCGATCTGTACATCCTTGGTCATCCGCTGATCGCGGCATTCTCCGGCTATAAATCCGGCCATGCGATGAACAACAAGTTGCTGCGCGCCTTGCTCGATGATCCGGACAGTTACGAGTTCGTCAGCTTCGGCAGCGATGAGGAAGTACCGAGTTCGTTTCACGCCTTGCCGCCGGTCGGCATTTAAGTATTCCAAGCGGAGCACGCCATCATGTTTGCCGTGCTGCGCATCCTCTTCGTTTTGGCTGTCGTGCTCGCCGGCTGGGCTATTTTTCGCTATCTCAGGACGCGCGATCGCTACTGGTTGCGCTTGCTGCGGCGGGTGATAGTCGCGACGCTGGCCTTGCTGCTGATGTTCTTCGTCGGCCTCGTCGCCGAACGCTTTTTCTGGCTTTGATTCATGCCCCGTTTTTATCTTGATGCGCCACTGGCCGCTGGCCAGCTGCTTTCCTTGCCCGAATCGCTGGCACGCCATGTGCAGGTGCTGCGGATGCAGCCCGGTGAAACCATCACCTTGTTCAACGGCCACGGCGGCGAGTTTGCCGCGACGGTGACTGCGATGGGCAAGCGTAATGTCGACATCGAGATCGGTACGCATGATCCGGTCGAGCGCGAATCGCCGTTGCATACGGTGCTGCTGCAGGCGGTCTCCAGCGCCGAGCGGATGGATTACACCATCCAGAAAGCCACCGAACTGGGCGTGAGCCACATCGTCCCGGTCTACAGCCAGTATTGCCAGCAGCGTTTGAGTGGCGAGCGCGCCGAGAAGCGCCTGGCGCACTGGCGTGCCGTTGCCGCGGCCGCGTGCGAGCAAAGCGGCCGCACCCGCGTGCCGCAGATTGCCGCGGTCACGGCCTTGGCCGATGCGCTGGTCGCGCTGTCACCGGTGGGTGTGCGCTTGTTGATGTCGCCGGTCGGTGCGGTTGCATTCCGCAGCTTGCCCGACGCGATCACCAGCGTGGCGATGCTGGTCGGCCCCGAAGGTGGATTGTCGGCTGCCGAAGAAGCACTGGCGCTGGCCGCCGGGTTCACGCCGCTGGTGCTCGGCCCGCGCATCCTGCGCACCGAAACCGCCGGTCCGGCGTTATTGGCGCTGGCACAGGCACGTTGGGGCGACGGCTGAACGCAATGCTGACCAATCAGCGCGGTAATGAGCCATCGGGTCTTGCGGGCTGGGCGGCTATAATTGCGGTTTGTTTCATGCCTTGCCGTCCCTCATGAATAGTCGAGCGCTGTACTTTCGCCTTTTGGGCGAAATCAAACCTTATTGGCCCATCGTGCTTGGCTCGGTCGTCTGCATGGTGCTTGCCGCCAGCGTCGACGCGGGCCTGACGCTGCTGCTCAAGCCCATGGTTGACCAGAACCTCAATGCCAACGCGCTCACGCATCGCGATGCGTGGTTGTTGCCGGCGCAAATTCTGGCGCTGGCGGTGCTGCGGCTGCTCACCAACTTCGGTTATGACTATGGCAGCGGCTGGCTATCGGCGCGGGTCGTCAATAATCTGCGCCAGAAAATGTGCGATCAGTATTTGCGCCTGCCGACGAGTTACTACGATCAAAGCTCGGTGGGTGTGTTGCTGTCGCGGATTACTTTTGACGTGAGCCAGATCATGAACGCCGGCGTGCAGGTGCTGACGGTGGTGGTGCGCGACAGTTTCTCGATCGTCGCCTTCTTGGGCGTCATGCTTTACCACGATTGGCAGCTGACGCTGATCTGCCTGATTCTGATTCCCGGCGTGGCCGCCAGCATCCGCATCGTTGGCAAGCGCCAGCGTCGGCTGTCGCGTGAAAATCAGGCCACCATCGGTGAAATGACCCGCGTGCTCGACGAGAGCCTGTCCGGTCACCGGATGGTGAAGATTTTTGGCGGCTTCAATTTTGAGCGCATGCGCTTTTTCGACATCAACAACCGGGTTCGCAGCATCGCGGTCAAGCAGAACGCCACGTCCAGCCTCAACTCCGGGCTGATCATGTTGCTGATCGGCATCACGCTGGCGCTGATTATTTACTACGCCAGCCTGCGTGCGCAAAGCGGCGCCCTGACCGCCGGTGCCTTTGTCTCGTTCATGGTGGCGATGATGGCGGTGCAGCAGCCGGTGAAAAACATCACCAAGATCAACGAGCAGCTGCACAAGGGGCTGGCTGCGGCAGAATCGGTGTTTGCGGTGCTCGATCAGGTGACCGAGCGTGACACCGGCACGCGCGCGCTGGCGCGCGCGGCCGGGGCGCTGAAGCTCAACGATGTACGCTTTCATTATGGCGATGCCGAGCAGATGGCCCTGGCTGGGGTTTCGCTGGATATCCGCCCGGGTGAAACGATTGCGCTGGTGGGTAGTTCTGGCTCGGGCAAGACCACGCTGGCCAATTTGCTGCCACGTTTTTACGAGCCGACTGGCGGCGATATCCGCCTCGATGGCGAACTGCTGACCGACTACAAACTGGCCGACCTGCGCCGCCAGTTCGCCATGGTCAGTCAGGACGTGGTGCTGTTCAACGATAGCGTTGCGGCCAATATCGCTTATGGTGACCCGGCGCCGGAGCTGGCGCGGGTGCGTGCGGCGGCCGATGCGGCATTCGCGACCGAATTCATCGAAGGAATGTCGGAAGGCTTTGACACGCTGCTGGGTGAAAACGGCGTGCGTCTTTCGGGCGGACAGCGCCAACGTCTGGCGATCGCGCGGGCGATCTACAAGGACGCGCCTATCCTGATTCTGGATGAGGCGACCAGCGCGCTGGATACCGAATCCGAGCGCAAGGTGCAGGCGGCGCTGGAAAACCTGATGAAGAACCGTACCACGCTGGTGATCGCGCACCGCCTGAGCACCATTGAAAACGCGAACCGTATCGTGGTGATGCGCGGCGGGCAGATCGTCGAGATCGGCAGCCACGACGCGCTGATGGCGCAGCACGGCGCTTACGCGCAGATGCACGCGGTGCAGTTCAACGAAGGTTAAACCGCATGCGGGCGGCGGCTTAGCGCCGGTTTTGCAGCTCGATCAGCTTGGCGTACTTGAGGTAGGAGCCCAGGCCTTTCGACAGCGAGATCGACAAGCCGTCGCAGCCGGCCAGGAAGCCGCGCTTGGCGATGTAGTGCTTGAGAAAGGCGATGCTGCCGTGGGCGATCGCCTTGCCCAGCGAGGCGCGCTTGCCCTGTGCGAACATCTCCTGCGCCTGCCACGTCGAATACTTGTTGATGCGGGCAAACATGTCGTCGTAATCGCGATACGAATAGTGGGTGACGTGGCCTTCGATCTTGCGCGTGGATTTCGTCTGCACCCGGCTGTGTGCCTTGAGTGGCGAAAAATCGGCGCGGCGGCGGTCGAAAATCCGGCAGATATAGTCGGGATACTGGCCGGCGTAGGGTGTGAAGCGATCGCCGATGTAATTGCGGCGCCGGCATTCGAGTGCGTCGACCGGCCATTCCGGCTGGGCCTGCAGCGTGGCGATCAGATCGGCTTCGAGGCGCTCGTCGGCGTCGAGGTTGATCACCCAGTCGTGACGGCACAGCGGCAGCCCCAGGCTGCGCTGCGGGCCGTCACCGAGAAACGGTAGTTGTACCAGCACCGTTGCGCCGGCGGCGCGCGCGATGGCGACGGTATCGTCGCTGCTGCCCGAATCGACCACGACGATATCGTCGCAAACCTGTGCCAGCGACGCGATGCAGGCGGCGATATTGTGGGCTTCGTTGTAGGTGATGATGAGGCCGCTGTACGGTTGCATGGCTATCCGGGCGCGTGAATGAGTCGGAAGCCGGCCGCTCAACGAGCGCCCGGCTTGAATGTTATAGTTGCACGTTCGGCAGGCTGATCATATCGACGCGTAGTACGTCGGGATCGGCATGCCCAGCCGCAATTCTGGCGCCGAAGCGCGTGGCCGTCCACGGTCGTGACGCTTGGCCCATGCGGCCAAAACATGCTTTGCAACCCTCGATACCCCTGAAACCATGAGCCTCGACAGAAAACTTCACATTGTTCATACCGAAAGTTCCGGCGGCTGGGGCGGGCAGGATATGCGTGTGCTGGCCGAAAGCGTAGGCCTGATCGAACGCGGCCACCGGGTGACCATCGTCACTGCTGGCCGGCACCGCCTGCATCAGGAGGCGCTCAAGCTCGGTGTGCCGACGGTCGATCTGCCGCTGCACAAAAAGCGGCTCAAGGATTTCTGGGCACTGCGTCGGTGGCTGGTGGCCAATGCCGGCGATATCGACATCATCAATACGCATTCATCGACCGACGCCTGGCTGACCGCTGTCGTCGGGCTCACCTTGGGTACGATGCCGCCGGTGCTTCGTACCCGGCATGTGTCGACGCCGATCTCCCTGCGTGCCAGTACCCGCTGGCTTTACCAGCGCGCGATCTGCCATCTGGTGACCACCGGCGAAGCACTGCGGCTATCCTTGCATCGCGACAACGGCATTCGGCTGGCGTATATGACGTCGGTGCCGACCGGCACCGATTTGCGCCGCTTTACCCCGCGTGACCGCGCCGAGGCGCGTCGCCTGCATGGTCTGGCCGATGGGCCGTGGATCGGCATTCTGGCGATGTTGAGCCATTTCAAGGGCCACCGCGATCTGTTCGCCGCGTTCAAAACCTTGCGCCAGAGCCAGCCCGATTTGCGTTTGCTGGTGATCGGCGATGGCCCCAATCGGCAGGCATTCGAGACCGAAGTGCAGGCGCTGGGTCTGGCCGATGCGGTGCGCTTTATCGGCTATGTGACCGATGCAGAAACGTGGCTGCCGGCGCTGGACATCTTCGTGCACCCGTCGAGCGGCGACGAAGGCGTGCCGCAGTCGGTACTGCAGGCGATGGCCTGCGGCTTGCCGGTCATTACCACCGGTGTTGGCGGCTTGCCCGATGCGGTGCGTAACGACGAGACCGGTCTGGTCGTGCCCAAGCATGATCCGGCGGCGATTGTTGCCGCGATTACCCGGCTGCAGCAGGACCCAAAGCTGGCGGCGCGGATCGGCGAAGCGGGCCGTATCCATATCGAAACCAATTTCAGTCGCGAGGTCATGCTCGACCGCATGGAAAGTCTGTTCCTGCGTCATGCCCGACCGCGCGCGTCCTGATTCCACCGAGGTGTGGGCATGAGCAATATTCTGGTTACCGGCGCGGCAGGCTTTATCGGCATGCATCTGTGCGAGCGGCTGCTGGCCGAGGGACACACCGTTTATGGTGTCGACAGCGTCAACGATTACTACGATCCGGCACTCAAGCGCGCGAGGCTGGCCCGATTGCTCGGCCAGCCCGGCTTCAGCTTCGACGAGCGCGATCTGGCCGATCCGGCCGATCCGGCCGCGGTGGCGTTGATCACGGACGGTGGTTTTGATGCGGTCGTTCACCTTGCCGCGCAGGCCGGGGTGCGTTATTCGATCGAAGCGCCGCTGGCGTATGCCGCCGCCAATCTGGCCGCGTTCACGCATGTGCTCGAAGGCTGCCGGCACGGTCGGGTCAAACACCTGATTTTTGCCAGCAGCTCCAGCGTGTACGGCGGCAACCGCAAACTGCCGTTTTGCGAAACCGATCCGACCGATCATCCGGTCAGCTTTTACGCGGCGACCAAGAAGGCCAACGAAGGCATGGCGCACAGCTATGCCCATCTGTTCGGCTTGCCGGTCACCGGACTGCGCTTTTTTACCGTTTACGGCCCCTGGGGCCGTCCGGACATGGCGTATTACAAGTTCGCGCAGAAAATCGTGCGCGGCGACGCCATCGACGTCTACAACCACGGCCAGATGCGCCGCGATTTCACCTATATCGATGAAATCGTCGAGGGCATCGTCCGCCTGCTGCCCAAGCCACCGCAGCCGAACCCGGCGTTTGATCCGCTGCATCCGCGCAGCGGCACGAGCTGGGCGCCGTACCGCATCCTCAATATCGGCGGCAACAACCCGGTGCCGTTGATGGATTTCATTTCCACGCTGGAAAAGCATCTCGGCGTCACCGCAGCCAAGAACTTCCTGCCGATGCAGGATGGCGATGTGCAGGAGACTTACGCCGACACCACCGCACTTGAAGCCGCGGTCGGGCCGATTGCGCGGATCTCGCTGGATCAGGGGCTGGGGAATTTTGTCGGCTGGTTCAAGGGTTACTACGGTGTCTGAACCGGTGTTCAAGCGGGTGCTGGTGATCAAGCTGCGCCACCACGGCGATGTGCTCCTGAGCGCGCCGGTGTTCAGCGCGCTGGCGGCGTCGCAACCGGGGGTCGAGGTTGATGCACTGGTTTACCACGACACCCGCGAAATGCTCAGCCTGCATCCGCATGTCAGCCAGATCCACACCATCGGCCGCGACTGGCGCAAGCTCGGGCCGCTGGCGCAGTTGAAGCACTACTGGCGGCTGTACCGGACGCTGAAATCGCGTCACTACGATCTGATCGTCCACCTGACCGACCACTGGCACGGCGCCCGCCTGGCCAAACTGCTGAAGCCGCGCGTTTCGGTCGCACCGGTCGGCACCAAGAACAGCGTCCGTGCCAACCGGGTATGGAACCGCTCGTTTAGCGCCCTGTTCCCGATCTTGCCGGGCAATCGTCGTCACACCATCGAAATGCATCTCGACGCGTTGCGGCGCATCGGCATCCAGCCGACCGACAAAACGCTGCGCTTCGTCGCCGGTGCCGAGGCCGAAGCGTCGGTCGCCGCCAAACTCGCCGCGCATGGGCAAGCTGCGAAGGGTTACGTGCTGGTGCATCCGACCTCGCGCTGGATGTTCAAGGCCTGGCCGGTCGAGAAAATGGCCGAGCTGATCAATACGCTGATTGCCCGTGGCGAGCACATCGTGCTGTCGGCGGCGCCGTCGACCGAGGAACGTGCGTGGATCGCCAGCCTGACGCCGCTGCTGCGCGGTGCCTATGCCGACTTGACCGGCCAGCTGACGCTGAAGGAGCTGGGCGCGCTGATCGCCGGCGCCAAGGTCCTGATCGGCGTCGATTCGGTGCCGATGCACCTGGCCGGCGCGGTGCAGACGCCGGTGGTGGCGCTGTTTGGCCCGTCCGGCGACATTGAATGGGCGCCGTGGCAGGTGCCGCACCGTATCGTGACCGCGCAGTTCTCGTGCCGGCCCTGTGGCCGCGCCGGCTGTGGCGATAGCCGCATCAGCGACTGCCTGACGACGATTCCGGTCTCGCAGGTGCTGGCCGCGTTCGATGCCCTGCTCGACGAGGTGAAGCGATGAGCCAGCCTACCCGCCTGGCCATCGTGCGCCAGAAATACAATCCGCACGGCGGTGCCGAACGCTTCGTTGCGCGTGCGCTCGATGCGCTGTCGGCACGCGGTGCGCTCGATGTGACGCTGCTGGCGCGGCAATGGGAACAAGGACAGAATGGCAACGCTTGGCACCACGAAAAAATCGATCCGCGCTATACCGGTCGCCTCGGTCGTGATCGCGGCTTTGCCCGTGCGGCGCAGCGTCGCTTCGGCGATTTCGATCTGGTGCAGAGTCACGAGCGTATTCCCGGTGCGGCCATTTTCCGCGCCGGTGATGGCGTCCATGCCAGCTGGCTGGAGCAACAGGCGCGGGTGCAGGGGCTGACCGGGCAGTTGTCGCGCTTTCTCAGCCCGTATCACAACTACCTGCTGGCGGCCGAAAACGAGATGTTCCGCCACCCGGCGCTGCGCACGGTGATCTGCAACTCCAAGATTGTCCGCGACGAGATCGCCGACCGCTTCGGCGTTCCCGACGACAAGCTGGTGCTGATCTACAACGGCGTCGATACCGCGGTTTTCCATCCCGATCTGGTCAGCCATCGCGCCAGCAAACGGCGCGAATGGGGAATCCCGGACGATGCGCCGCTGTTGGCCTATGTCGGCTCCGGCTATGCCCGCAAGGGCGTGGCGACGGCGCTCGACGCGATCGTGCCCTACCCGCAACTGCATTTGCTGGTCGCGGGGCGGGACAAGAATGCGCCGCGTTATCGCCGCCGTGCCGACGCGCTCGGCATCGCTGCACGGGTGCATTTCCTCGACGCGGTCGATGACGTCAAACCGGTTTACGGTGCCGCCGATGCGCTGATTCTGCCGACGCTGTACGACCCGTTTCCCAATGTTTGCGTCGAGGCACTGGCGTGCGGACTGCCGGTATTCACCAGCCCGATGTGCGGCGCCGCCGACTGGATCGTCGACGGCCGCAACGGCTGGATCAACGACGCGCTCGACGTCGAGGGTTACCGCAGCGCCATCGGCGCCTGGCTGGGTCGTCGAGACGACTGGCCGACCCTGCGCGCCGCGGCCCGCGCCACCGCCGAGCCGTACACGCTGAGCGCGATGGCCGGCGAGCTTGAGGCGCTGTATGCGCGCTTGCTGGCAGGCACTTGAGGAGATCCATCTAATGCGTCTGAAATTGAGGCAAAGGCTAGCCATTGCCTTGGCAAAGAGGTTGAAGCGGCGACTACCACAGCCTGATCCTGCCGAGCTTGGGACAGATAAAATCCACCGGATTCTTGCGATTTCATCAACTGCAATTGGCGATCTGTTGATGAGTACCGCAGGTATGAGCAGCTTGCGTTTGGGTTATCCCAATGCGCACATTGATGCGCTAGTTCCGCCGCTTTACACCGCATTGCTCGCCAACAACCCCGATATTGACGATATTATCGGCTACGACAACCGCTGGAAAACGTTTTGTCGTACCGTATGGACGCTCAGAAAAAAACATTACGACATGGTCGTGGTTTTGCACGGCAACGAGCCTCAAATTACACCGCTGACCGTATTTATCGAAGCGCGCTGGCGTTTTAAACTTCCAAATGACTTTCCTCATCGCTACTTGCTGAGCAATTCCGAAGTGGTCTATCAATGGCATGATTTTTCCCACGGAATTGATCAACGTCTGGCCGTGGCAAGATTAGCAGGCGGGCTGCCAAGAAACCATGAAATGACACTGCACATTTCACCAGAAACACAAGCAGCACTGGATCAACACCTTGTTGAAGAGTTTGATATCGATCCATTCGCACCACTTGTAGCATTTCAAATTGGCGCATCAACACGCGAGCGTTGCTGGCGGCCTGAACGTTTTGCCGAGTTAGGGCATCGCCTACTCAAGCAAGATTCCGCATTGAAAATCATCCTTACCGGATCGCCCGCCGAATACGCGCTGCTAAATAGCGTGGCAAAAATGCTAGGGGAGCCTGACCGAGTACTTGTCTCGGCAGGCCAATTTCCTTTGTCAAGTCTACCGGCACTGTTGCGCCGCTGCCAAATATTGGTCACCCCTGATACCGGAATCATGCATATGGCAATCGCGGTAGGAACACCAACCGTCAGCCTGTTTGCGTCAGCAGATGCGACGCGCTCCGGTCCAACTGTTTCGCCAGAAAAGCATATCGTGATTCAAAAATGGCGAACCTGTAATCCTTGTTTTGAACGGCGCTGTAAATACGCCAATTCCATATGTATGGATAATATAACTGTTGATGAAGTCTATGCTGCATGCTTACAACATTTGAACATCAATCACAGGCGTGATCGTGATGAGCGGTCAATTTAAATACCTGCTTCGGTTTATTTTATGCCTTCCATTTTGATGCCATCAACACGTATGCAAATTTTTGCAAAGGCGCGTTAACGATGATTTACTGGCTATTGACTCGGCTTTGCCTGCCTTTATTGCGAATGATGCAACGCCCGCCATCATTGGAGCCGCAACGTATACTCATCGTGCAGACGGCAAAAATTGGCGACATGATCTGCACCTTGCCTGTTCTGCAAGCATTGCGCTCACGCTTTCCTAGCGCAGAAATTACCATGATGCATCATCCTTCGACTACGTCACTTCTTGAGTGCGACAGCCGAATCGATGTTTGCTGGCCCGTTGATTCCCGAGCTTGGCATAAGCTCATCGCGAAAATAAAAATGATTCAAGAGCTGCGCCGCAGGCAGCTCGACTGGATTGTGGTGATGAGTCCCAACTTATCTTGGATGTGGATGCCCATTTGGGCTGGGATTACACGCCGCATTGGTGTAACGCCTGATTGTGGGCGATCCATGCTGCGAGCTGAAAGCTTACACACGGATTATCTTCGGCACCAACGAGAAAAATTGCTTCTCTCCGAGTGGCAAACATTATTGGCACGGCTTGGCGTGACGATGACGCTGGATAAA
This sequence comes from Jeongeupia sp. HS-3, assembly GCF_015140455.1. Lineage (NCBI taxonomy): Bacteria > Pseudomonadati > Pseudomonadota > Betaproteobacteria > Neisseriales > Chitinibacteraceae > Jeongeupia > Jeongeupia sacculi. The sequence continues at coordinate 2,835,653 of NZ_AP024094.1, forward strand.
ATCGTTCAACCATCCAGTCAGCCCCCGGCCATTGTGACACGTTTGCCTGATGCCCCCCTGATTGGTATCGGCATTAGTGCAGCCAACAAGCTGAAAGAATTAGGTGAAGATAAATTGCGTGAAGTCATTGTACTTTTAATCGCACAAACTAATGCCTCTATCGTTCTAATCGGTGGCGCTGATGATTCACCGCTGGCGCAGCGCTTGATGGATGTCGACGCGCCACAAAAATTGATCGATGCCACGGGAAAAACCACGCTGGCCGAACTGCCATGGCTGCTGACGCGTTTGTCGGCCTACCTGACGGTTGACTCCGGAATCGCTTATTTGGCTGATGCCTGTGGCATTCCCGTGGTGTTGGTTGCCGGGCCGACCGATCCCGCGGAGCAACGTCCTTTGCATCCTGATTCACGTTTCATCATCCGCACACCTTCGTGCTATCCGTGCAGCCGGGTGTTCCGGACCCGCGCAGAATGTTGGACCGGAACACGTGAATGTATTACCGATGTTTCTGCCGAAGAAATGGTAGACAATCTCAAGAAATTGCTACTTCATTGATGGTGTGCATCGACATGTGGGACAAACGGAAGATTCATAATGGCGCCTTTATGGCGTTGTTTTCTGTGTATTTTTTGATATTATCTGTTCCGCATACGGTAGCACTGCGCTATTTGTTAGCGGGATTGATGCTGTTGTGGGGCTTAAGCAATCGCAATTTGCGGGAAAGTACTTTCATGCTTTCTTCCTCATGGCCGGCTCGTGGCCTGCTATTGTTTACCGCATGGATCATCGTGCAGATGATGTTTGTTGAACGAAGTCGAGATGTTCTCAGCGAAATCACGGGGCAGTGGCTGCCCGCGCTCGCGGCTTTTTATTTTGGTGGCATGGCCGCGACTTCCGCGGGCGATGAGCGCAAAGCGCTGCGGTGGTTATTCTGGCTGTTGCTGATTGGACTATTGGTGATCAATGGCGATTATTTTTTGCAAATTTTCATGAACCCTGGAAAGATTGATTTATTTGGATCAAGTTATCCTTTGTTTGATAATGGCCAAATATTATTGAGCCGGTTAATGAGCAGCAAGGTACAGATCTCGTTGTTTTCTTCGATGGGGGCTATCTTTGCACTGTCAGTGTTGTTATCTGGCCTGAACAATCGTAGTTCTTGGAAATCTACAGGTACTTTGGGGGTGACTGTACTTTTAGTACTTGCCATTTTAGCCAATGTTTTTGCTGGTGCGCGTAATGGTATGTTAGGTATCGCTGGATCATTGCTATCGTGTATGGCGATTGTGCTATTTTTTAATCATTCTCTTTCCAAGAAAAAACGCTTGTTGACCGCTGGTGTGATGCTGCTTGTTTTGGTGGGCGCGGTCTTTCTCCTTTACAAGAGTGACCCTAGATGGCAGCGCGTTGCAGGGTCTGTAGAAATGGGTATGCATCCGGATAAATATCTGGCCTGGACAGATCTGGGAAAAACACCGTATCCAGTGCTGGCAAGCGGCGAACCAATCGAGATTTCAGCATTTGAACGTATGGCGTTTTTTAGTGCAGGTGTACAATTTTCCAAAGAAACACCGCTAGGCGTTGGTTATTCGCGCGAAGCATTTATGTGGCAAGTTGACAAGCATTACGGCGGGCGTCCACGCCATGCACATAGTGGATTTGCCGAGTATCTCACTGGGACAGGCGTCCCTGGCGTGCTTATCTGGTATGGTGCGATGTTACTTGCCGTTGTGATGGCATGGCGTAGTTTGCGCCGACATTTTGATTCGGTTGGTCTTTTCTGCGTGTTATTGCCCAGTGGCTATATGGCTAGAACGGTGGTCGAGAATATATCACGCGATCACATGCTGCTGCTTTTTATGGCCATGTTCGGATTCTCTATTTGTTTGCTGATGAATAAGAAAATGCGTCCGGTATGAAAGTTTTATTGATCCGTCGTGACAATATCGGTGATTTGATCTGTACTACGCCGTTGTTGATCGCTTTGCGCGAACGCTATCCGGATGCGCAGCTCGATTTATACGTCAACAGCTACAACGCGCCGGTGATCAAAGGTCACTACTTGGTTAATACCGTTTATGTTTATACCAAGCTCAAGCACCGAGATTTGGATACATCCGCCTTCGCCGCGCTGATGAGTCGCTTCAAAGTGCTCTGGCGGATGCGCTGCCAACGCTACGATCTCGTGATTCTCGCTGGCCAAGCTGGGGTAATCCGGATGCTGGCTACAGCGCGCCGACTGGGCGCTGGGCGCATTATCGGTTTTACTGGCCCATACGCGATGTCAGCACGGCCGAGTGAAACTTTCATCGCCCGTCCTGAAGCCACGGAACATGAAGTGCTCAGTAATTTCCGGTTGCTCGCGCCGCTTGGTATCACCGGTTCGCCGCCACAGGCAACGATTGCGCTTGATCCGGCGCTTTGCGCTGGTATCCGGCAAAAACTTGAAACATCTGACGGGTTCTCACGGGTTCGAGGGCTAACGGCGATCCACATCAGTGCACGTAAACCGTCGCAACGCTGGCCGGTTGAGAGCTGGGTTGCGCTAATCAACGTATTGGCGGCGCAAGGTGAGGGCTTATTGCTGTTTTGGTCACCCGGAGTCGCCGATGATGCGCATCATCCTGGTGACGATGCCAAGGCCGCCGAGATCATCGCGGCGTTGCCTGCTGATGTGCCGTTGTTCGCCTGCCCGACCCGGCAGCTTGATGAGCTGATCGCTGGGCTGTCGCTGGCGCGGCGCGTGGTGTGTAGTGACGGCGGCGCGATGCATGTTGCTGCAGCACTCGGAAAACCGATCGTTTGTTTCTTTGGCCAGAGCGACCCGCGTGTCTGGCATCCGTGGGGTGTTGCCCACTGCGTGCTGCAGGCGCCGAGCTGTGATGTTGCCGATGTTCCGGTCGACGAAGCTCTCGCGGCGCTGGCGAGCCTGTCGCACTAACTGCACTAGCCGCGCGGTGTCGCTCTGGTTAGACTCGAATCTTTGCCGAATACTGAACTCGCCCCATGAGTGATCGCCATTCCGTCGGCATCGTCACCCCGCAAACAGCGGTGTTCGACGCGCCGATCCAGCTCGCGAGCGGCGCCACCCTGCCGCGCTTCGAGCTTGTTTACGAGACCTACGGCACGCTCAATGCCGATGCGTCCAATGCCATCCTGATTTGTCATGCGCTGTCGGGCCATCATCACGTCGCCGGGCGTCATCACCCCGACGACAAGGCCCCGGGCTGGTGGGACACGATGATCGGGCCGGGCAAGCCGATCGATACCGATCGTTTCTTCGTCATCGGCGTCAACAACCTCGGTGGCTGTCATGGCTCGACCGGGCCGTCGAGCATAGATCCTGAAACGGGCGAACCGTATGGTTCGCGCTTTCCGGTGCTGCTGGTCGCCGACTGGGTGAAAACGCAGGCGATGCTGGCCGACCGGCTCGGCATTCGCCAGTTCGCCGCCATCATCGGCGGCAGCCTCGGCGGCATGCAGGCGCTGCGCTGGACGATTACCTATCCGGAACGCATTCGCCACGCCCTGGTGATCGCCTCGGCGCCGAAGCTGACCGCGCAGAACATCGCCTTCAACGACGTCGCCCGCCAGGCCATCATCACCGACCCCGATTTCCATGGTGGCGATTTCTACCGCTACAACACCGTGCCACGGCGCGGTTTGCGGCTGGCGCGGATGCTCGGCCACATCACCTATCTGAGTGACGACGGCATGGGCGAGAAATTCGGCCGGATGCTGCGCAGCGGCGAGTACAAATTCGGCTACGACGTCGAGTTCGAGATCGAATCCTATCTGCGCTATCAGGGCGACAAGTTCTCCGATGCGTTCGACGCCAATACCTATCTGTTGATGACCAAGGCGCTCGATTACTTCGACCCGGCCCGCCATTACGGCGGCGATCTGGCCGAGGCGATGCGCCAGGCGCAGGCGAAGTTTCTGGTGGTGTCGTTCACCACCGACTGGCGCTTTGCACCCGATCGTTCGCGCGAGATCGTCAAGGCGCTGCTCGACGCCAAAAAGGACGTCAGCTACGCCGAAATCGAATCGGCGCACGGCCACGATGCCTTCCTGATGGAGGACGCACCGTATCAGGCCTTGATGCGCGGTTACCTGCTGCGCATTGCTGACGAAGTAAACCCGTTGCCGCTGGAGGCCCGAGCATGAGCAAGGCCATCAAACCGGCTAAGGCTAATCCGGTCGCGAACAACTTCGAGCTGCGCCCCGACCTCAACCAGATCAGCCACTGGATTGCCCGTGGTTCGCGCGTGCTCGACCTCGGCTGCGGCGACGGCGCGCTGCTGTCGTGGCTCGCCGACAACAAGGACGTGCGCGGCTACGGGGTCGAGATCGACGTCGACGGCGTGGTGGCGTGCATCTCGCGCGGCGTGAACGTGATCCAGAGCAACCTCGAAGTCGGGCTGGCCCAGTTCGAGGATGACAGCTTCGACTATGTGGTGCTGTCGCTGACGATCCAGGCGATGCACAACATCGAAGGCATCCTGCGCGAAATGGCCCGCGTCGGCCGGACCGGCATCGTCACTTTCCCGAACTTCGGCTACTGGGAAAACCGCTGGCAGATCCTCAAGGGCCGGATGCCGGTATCCGAGACGATTCCCTACGACTGGTACAACACGCCGAACATCCATTTCTGCACCGTCAACGATTTCGATCAGCTCCTGGTCAAGATCGGCATGAAGAACACCGGCCGGGTCGTGCTCGCCAACGGCAAGCGGGTGGAGTTCATGCCCAATCTGTTCGGCAACCTGGCCTTGGTGCGCTTCGAACAGCAGCGCGACGCGCTCAAGGACTGAGCGATGCGCATCTGGCTGGCGCTGCTGTGTGCGGCCTTGCTGGCCGGTTGCGCCGGGCCGCAGCTCGGCAAGTTCATCTGGTTGTCGCAGCAGCGCCAGGGCGGGCCCGGGCCGAATCGTTTCGATACCCGCAACGTCTGGCACGACGAGCAGGGGCGTTTGCATCTGGCCGTCGTCAAGCGCGGTGGCCAATGGACCTGTGCCGAGGCGGTACTCGGTCAGGCGCTCGGCTTCGGGCGCTACGAGTTCGAAATCGAACGGCTACCGGATCTGGATCCGAATCTCGTGCTGGGTTTCTTCAATTACCCGAGTTACGGCAACGCCGTCGACGGTACGAACGAGATCGATATCGAGTTCGCCCACTGGGGCAATCCGGCCCATCCGCGCGGTAACTTTACCGTTTGGCCGGCCGATCCGGCCTTCAGCAAGCAACGCGGCCACCATGCATTCGCGCTGCCGGCGCAGGATGGGCCGGTGCTCCTCGTCTTCGACTGGCAATCCGACCACATCGATTTCGAGGCGACTCAGGGCCAGACCGTATTGGCACGCTGGCGCTACGCGCCGGACAATCCCAGGGCGATGATCCCGCAACGGCCGCTGCCGGTGATGATCAACTACTGGCTGTTCGAAGGCCGCGCGCCGACCTCGACGCCGCCCGAGATCGTCGTCAACGCCTTCCGCTACACGCCTCGTTAATCGCTACTGCGCGGCTTGGCCATTCCCGAACCATTCAGGAGATCCAGATGATCCGTTGGGGCATACTCGGTTGCGGCAACATCGCCCACCGCTTTGCGCAAGGGCTGGCCCATGTCGCCGATGCGACGCTGGCCGCGGTGTGGAACCGCAATACCGGCAAGGCCGATGCCTTCGTGCGCGAATTCGGCGGTAACGCCTACGCCAGCCTTGAAGGGCTGCTGAAAAGCGATGTTGACGCCGTCTACATCGCCACGCCGCACACCAGCCACGCACAGCTGGCGATCAAGGCGCTCGCCGCCGGCAAGCATGTGCTGTGCGAAAAGCCGGCCGCGATCAACGCCGCCGAGCTGGAAACCGTGCTCGCCGCCGCGCGCGAACACGGCAAGCTGTTCATGGAGGCGATGAAGCCGCCGTTCTACCCGCTGTACCGCAAGCTGCGCGATCACCTCGCCGCCGATCCGGTCGGCCCGGTCGGTTTCGTGCGCGCCGGCTTCGCCAACCCGGGCGTGCCGGCGGATCACATGCTGTGGAATCCGGACATGGCCGGTGGCAGCCTGCTCGATATCGGCATCTACAGCGCCTTTCTCGCGGTCGACTGGCTCGGCGCCAGCCGCGAGGTGCAGGTACTGGGCCGGCTCAGCGATGGGGTCGACGGCTTTGCCAGCGTCAACGCCTTGCATGAACGCGGCGGCATTGCCCAGCTCTATAGCGGGCTCGATCTCTCGGGCAGCGGCGAAGCGCTGCTGTCCGGCCCCGACGGCCACGTGCTCATCCATGAAAAATGGTGGAACCCGGTCCGCGCGACCATCCACTATCGCGACGGCCGTAAAATCGAGCTCGAAGCGGCCATGAGCGGCAGCGGCCTCAACTATGAAACCGCGCATTTCTGCGCGTTGATCCGGGACGGGCTGCTGGAAAGCCCGATCCTGCCGCACGCGCATTCGCGTGCCATGATTGAACTCGTCGACGCCGCCCGCGCCGGTCTGGGTCTGGTTTACCCGTTCGAGGTCGACGCTTAAAGCAGCGAACAAAACCCAGCTGGCTGTGCTCGCTTGTCGTACTTGCTTGTACTGTCTGCGCTTCGGACCCTAAAGGACCCCTTGTCAGCACCGCTAACGCTGGGTTTTGTTCGCTGCTCTTCTACTAAGGTGGTTTTGCCAAGGAGTCCCGCATGATCCGCATTAGCAGCCATTTCGATTCCGGTTCGATCGATGTCATCGACGCGACCGATCCGGCGAACATCCGTCTGGCGCTGCGGCCCGACAACGCATCACCGTTCAGGCAGTGGTTCCATTTCCGGGTATCAAACGCCAAGGATAGCGACTGCACGCTGGCGATCGAAAACGCCGCCGACTCGGCGTATCCGGATGGTTGGCCCGATTATCGGGCGGTCGCCTCCTACGATAGAGAAAACTGGTTCCGCGTACCGACGACGTTCGACGGCAGGGCGCTGACGATTTCACACACGCCGCGCCATGACGCGGTCTGGTACGCCTACTTCGAGCCGTATTCGTGGGAGCGCCACCAGCAGTTGCTCGGCGGCGCGCTCGAAGCATCGCCGTGGGTCGAGTTGCTGCCGCTCGGCGTGACTCCGGATGGCCACGATTTCGATGCGCTGAAAATCGGCGTCGATACCCCGGGCAAGAAGAAGATCTGGCTGATCGCGCGCCAGCATCCCGGCGAAAGCATGGCCGAATGGTTCGCCGAAGGCTTTCTGGAAGCACTGCTCGACAGCCAGAACGCGCTCGGTCGCGCCTTGCTGGAAAAAGCGGTGTTCTACGTCGTGCCGAACATGAATCCCGATGGCAGCGTGCGCGGCAATTTGCGCACCAATGCGCTGGGGGCGAACCTGAACCGCGAATGGGCGACGCCGACGCTGGCGCGCAGCCCCGAAGTGCTGTGGGTACGGCAATTAATGAATGAGGTCGGCGTCGATGCCTTCCTCGACGTCCACGGCGACGAATCGATCCCGCACAACTTCGTTTCCGGTTGTGATGACATCCCGTCTTTCTCGGCCAAACAGCGCGATTTGCAAGCCGCGTTCAATCAGGCATGGCTGATCGCCAACCCGGATTTCCAGACCACGCACGGTTACGAAAACGGCAAGTTCGGCCCGGATACGCTGACGATCGCGACCAAATGGGTCGGCGAGACCTTCGGCTGCCTGGCGTTCACGATCGAGATGCCGTTCAAGGACACCGCCGATCGGCCGGTGCCCGATGTGGGCTGGAATGGCGAACGGAGCCGCCAGTTTGGTGCGTCGGTATTGGCGCCGCTGTGGGCGGTGGTCGACGTATTGCGTTGATGGCCGGGGGACGCTAAACCTTCAGCGAGATCGAGCGGGCCTGCGCGCTGTCGGTGGCGCGCCGGCCATCGCGGCGCCTGTCTTGCGAGCCGCGGGTGTCGAGCAGCGCCTGCTGCGCGCTCAAGCGCCGGTCATCACCATCGCGGCGGTCTTCGCCAGAACGGCGTTCGATGCCGTTCCAGCCACCTGTGCGATGGCGCGGCGGCTCGGGCAGGGCACGGTATTCGTGTGCCAGTATCCGGTCGACGGGATCGGTACGCAAGACGGGATGCTCGTAACCGAGTGGTGAAACGGCGGCCAAAACAGGATTCCTGCTGGAGGTGGATTTACATCCAGTATCGGTTGTAAGTGCCAAACCTTGAGAGCAAGCCCACCCGGCGGTGCCGGGCGGTATCGGGTAGCAGAACCTGTTTCAGCCGCCTGACGGCATGGCTTGCTAGTCGGTCAGGCCTTCAAACAGCTTGGTCGACAGATAACGTTCGCCGAACGACGGAATGATCACCGCAATCAGCTTGCCGGCGTTCTCCGGCCGCTTGGCGACCTCGATCGCCGCCCAGGTCGCGGCGCCGGCCGAGATGCCGCAGAGGATGCCTTCCTGCCTCGCCATCGCCCTTGCGGTGGCAAAGGCGTCGTCATTGCTGACGCGGATCACCTCATCGTACGAATGCGTGTTCAGCACCGCCGGGATGAAACCGGCGCCGATGCCCTGGATCGGGTGCGGGCCTTTGGCGCCGCCCGACAGCACCGGGCTGGCGTCGGGCTCGATCGCGATCGCCTGGAACGACGGCTTGCGCGCCTTGAGCACTTCGGACACGCCGGTGATCGTGCCGCCGGTGCCGACCCCGGCGATCAGGATGTCGATCTGCCCGTCGGTATCGTTCCACAGCTCCTCGGCCGTGGTCTTGCGGTGGATTTCCGGATTGGCCGGGTTCTCGAACTGCTGCGGCATGAAGTGGTTGGCATTGGCCTCGACGATGGCCTTGGCCTTGGCGATCGCGCCGCCCATGCCGTCGGGGCCCGGGGTCAGCACCAGCTCGGCACCGTAGCCGCGCAACAGCGCGCGGCGCTCCTTCGACATCGTTTCGGGCATCGTCAGCGTGAGCTTGTAGCCGCGCGCCGCACACACCATCGCCAGACCGATGCCGGTATTGCCCGAGGTCGGCTCGACAATCGTGGTGTCGGCATTGATCAGGCCGGCGGCTTCGGCCGCATCGATCATGCTCACGGCGATCCGGTCTTTCACCGAATGGCTCGGGTTCATGTATTCGAGCTTGGCGACGATGGTCGCGCCGCAGCCGGCGGTGACACGGTTGAGTTTGACGAGCGGCGTATTGCCGATCAGTGCGGTCACGTCGTTGGCGATCTTCATGGCGGTGTCCCTGTCGGATGGAGTAACCCAAAGATTGTAGCCGCAGCACGCACAGTCGTTACAATCCAAGGCTGATAAGCAAATAATCCCGGACGCTATGCAGATCTACAAAGTGGGCGGTGCGGTGCGCGATCGGCTGTTGAATCTCCCGGTCAAGGACACCGATTGGGTGGTGGTCGGTACAACGGCCGGCGAGATGGAGGCACTGGGCTACCGTGCCGTCGGCAAGGATTTTCCGGTATTCCTGCACCCGAAAACGCAGGAGGAATACGCGCTCGCGCGCACCGAGCGCAAATCCGGCCACGGCTACAAGGGCTTTACGGTGTTCGCCGATCCGGGCGTGACGCTGGAAGAAGACCTCGCCCGCCGCGATCTGACCGTCAACGCGATGGCCGAGGACGAGCACGGCACGGTGATCGATCCGTTCAACGGCCAGGCCGATCTGGCGGCGCGGCTGCTGCGGCATGTGTCGCCGGCCTTTGTCGAAGACCCGGTGCGCATCCTCCGCCTCGCCCGCTTTGCCGCGCGCTTCGGCTTCGATGTCGCACCCGAAACGATGGACCTGATGCGGCAAATGGTCGACGCCGGCGAGGCCGATCATCTGGTTGCCGAGCGCGTGTGGCAGGAACTGGCCAAGGGCTTGATGACCGATACGCCGAGCCGGATGTTCACGGTGCTGCGCGAAGCGGGCGCGCTGGCAAGGGTGGCGCCGGAACTGGACGCGCTCTGGGGCGTGCCGCAACGCGCCGATTACCACCCGGAAGTCGATACCGGCGTGCATGTGATGATGGTGCTCGATTACGCGGCAGCGCAGCACTGGCCGTTGACGGTGCGCTTTGCCGCGTTGTGCCACGATCTGGGCAAGCCGCTGACGCCAAACGATGTGCTGCCGAGTCATCACGGCCACGAAGGGCGCGGCGTGAAGATTGTTGAGGCGCTGTGCGAGCGGCTGCGCGTGCCGGCCGAGTGCCGCGATCTGGCGGTGATGGTCTGTCGCGATCACACCCATGTGCATCGGGCCCGCGAGCTGCGCGCCGATACCACGCTGGAGCTGTTCACGCGCTGCGACGCGTTTCGCAAGCCGGCGCGCTTCGACGAATTCCTCGACGCCTGTCTGGCCGACGCCCGTGGCCGGCTGAACTTCGAGGCTTGCGACTATCCGCAGCCGGCCTGGCTGCGTCTGCAGCTCGCCGCCGCCAGCGCCGTCAACGCCGGCGAGATTGCTCAGGCGTGCGAGGACAAGGCGAAGATTCCGCTGGCGGTGCGCGCGGCGCGAATCCGTGCGATCGAGGCGGCCAGGGCTGCGGCCTAGACGGCGGCTTCGAGGGCGGCGATTTTCGCGCTGAGTTGGGCGATGGCCTCAACGCGGTCGGCGGCGCTGTCGCGGTGTTGCAGCGTTTCCAGAATGGCGAAGTGCCGCTGCCAGTGGGCGAACTCGGCCTGGGTGTCGCCGACGGCCGCACTGGCCTGCGCCAGTACGCTGTGGCACTGCGCCTGCAGATACGGCGACGGTATCCATTTGGCGCCTTCGAGCGCGCGGCGCAGATAGTGGTCGGCCGCGTGCGGCTCGGCCAGTGCCAGACAGGTTTCGCCCAGCGCGATCAGATTGACGACCTTGCCCCAGTGATTGTTGGCGCTGCCGTTGAGCGAGAGCGAGCGCTCGAACTGCTGCCGCGCCTCGGCCGGCTTGCCCTGGCGCTTGAGCAGATAGCCACGGTAGTAGTAGAGCTCGGCCTCGAACTCGCAAAACCCCAGTCGCGACAGCAAGGCCTCGGCTTCGGCGAGTTCGGCCACGGCGGCGGCATCGTCGCCACCGCGGTAGTGGTAGGCGGCGATATTGATATGCAGCCCGAAGCGGTAATCGAGGCGTTCGATCTGCGGCAATTCGCGCCGCGCACGCGCGAACATCGCCGCGGTCTGCACCGGTGCGTCGAGCATGAAATACAACTTGGCCATGCCCAGATAGCCGAGCAGTCGCGCCAGCGGCGGCCCGTCGGCGAGACCGCGGGCCAGCAATGCCAGCCAGTGCGGCTCGGCTTGCTGATAGTGGCCGGCGCCGTATTGGGATTCGGCGGCGATATGCGTGGCCTCGCTCCACAGCAGCGTGTCGCCGAGCGAGTCGGCCAGCGCGGTGGCGGCGAGACTGGCGGTGTAGGCATCGTCACGGTGCGGCAGCGCGTGGGCGGCGCGGGCACGGATCAACCAGGCGCGCGCCTCGCCCTCGCGGTAATGCAAGGCGCTGGCGCGTTGCTGCGCTTGGCCGGCCAAGGCCGCCGCCTCGAGCGAGTGCGAATACATCAGCGTGACGGCAACGGCGAGGGTTTGATCGATTTCGGCGCGCAGATTGAATGTGCGAAGAGGCAGCGGTGCCGACATGAGTGAGGAGGGGTCAGAAAAGGAGGCCGATCATAGTCAGCGTCAGCCTTGTCCGTAAACCGATCGTCAGCAAAAGTGTGCCATTCGTACGACTGCACGTTGTTAGCGCGAAAAAAAAACCGCGCAATGCGCGGCTTTGTTCGGATGCAGATGGATCAGGCCTTGGCCGTGATGATCACGTACTTTTGCATCAGCTCTTCCTTGGTTTCCTTGTGGTCCGGGTCGAGCGGAATGCAATCGACCGGACAGACCTGCTGGCACTGCGGTTCGTCGTAATGGCCGACGCACTCGGTGCAGAGGTTGGGATCGATTTCATAGATTTCTTCGCCCTGCGAAATTGCGCTGTTCGGGCATTCCGGCTCACAGACGTCGCAATTGATGCATTCGTCGGTAATGATCAACGACATGGTGCGGTTCTTCCTGGTATTTCAAAAAATTCGATTAGAAAACAATGGCTTTGGCGCGATTGTCCCACTTTCGCCGGCCAGCGACAATGCCGCGTGAATCGTCACGCCAGCGAGAGCAGCCGGTAATGCACGCTGCCGGCGCGGCCTTCCTTCAGAACTTCCCAGCCGGGCAGCTCGGGCCCCAGCTTGGACCAGTCTGCGGCCTCGACGTAGACACGGGCACCGGGCGCGAGGCGCGGCACCAGTGCATTCAGTGCCGGTAACAGCAAATCGCTGGCATAGGGCGGGTCGACAAAGGCGATGTCGAATTCATCACCGCTGCGCACCAGCCAGGCCATCGCGTCGGCGTGTACCAGCTCAACCCGGTTCAGCTTGAGGATGTCGCGGTTGCTCACCAGCGCGGTGTACGCCGGTTTGGATTTTTCGACCATCACCACGCGCGTGGCGTTGCGGCTGGCGGCTTCCAGACCGAGCGCGCCGCTGCCGGCGAACAGGTCGAGGCAGCGCTTGCCGGTGAGCTCCTGGCCGAGCCAGTTGAACAGGGTTTCGCGCACGCGGTCGGGCGTCGGGCGCAGGCCGTCGCCGTCGGGAAAATGCACGATGCGGCGGCGGCAATCGCCGCCAATGATGCGAAGCTGGTTTTTCTGCTGTGCTGCCATGGGTCCGAAGCGTTAAAATCGCGGCAAATCAAGCATTTTCCGCCAATCAGGGCCAATTTCAAAACTCATGTTCAGTTTCTTCCGCAAGAAAAAGCCGGCCGAGGCTGCACCCGAGCAGCTCGACGCCGCAATCGAGCCGGCCGCCGCCGAGCCGATCGCACCCGCGCAGGCCAGCGTGCCGCAGCCCGAAACCCCTGTCGCGCCGGTCGCGCCAACGCCGAGTGAGCCGGAGCCCGTCGCCGAGGCCGCCGCACCGGTGCTTGAGATCGCACCGGTCGTGGTTCCCGAACCCGTCGCCGCAACCGCTGCAACCATCGTCGTGGCGCAACCGCAAGACAAACCCAAGCTCTCGTGGACCGAGCGGCTCAAGGCCGGTCTGGCCAAGACGCGCGACAAGCTCAGCAAGAACCTTGCCGGCCTGTTCGGCGGCGGCAAGATCGACGAGGAATTGTACGAAGAGCTGGAAACGGTGCTGCTGACCGCCGATATGGGCGTCAACGCGACCACCCATCTGCTCGACGACGTGCGCGAGCGCGTCTCGCTCAAGGGCCTGAAGGATACGCTGGAGCTGAAGGGTGCGTTGAAAGACAGCCTGAACGCGCTGATCGGCCCGCTCGAAGTGCCGCTCGACATCAGCGGCCACAAGCCCTTCATCCTGATGGTTGCCGGCGTCAACGGCGCGGGCAAGACCACCAGCATCGGCAAGCTGGCCAAGTATTTTCAGTTGCAAGGCAAGTCGGTGTTGCTCGCCGCTGGTGATACCTTCCGCGCTGCGGCGCGCGAGCAACTGGTGGTCTGGGGCGAGCGCAATGGCGTGCAGGTGATCGCGCAGGACAGTGGCGATGCCGCCGCGGTGGCGTTTGACGCGGTCAACGCTGCGAAGGCACGCGGCGTCGACGTGGTGATCGTCGATACCGCCGGCCGTTTGCCGACGCAGCTGCATCTGATGGAAGAAATCCGCAAGGTGAAGCGCGTGGTGCAGAAGGCCGATCCGACCGGCCCGCATGAAATCATGCTGGTGCTCGACGCCAACACCGGCCAGAACGCGGTCTCGCAGGTCAAGGCTTTCGACGATGCGCTCGACCTGACCGGTCTGGTGCTGACCAAGCTCGACGGCACCGCCAAGGGCGGCGTGATCGCGGCGATTGCGCGCGAACGCAGCATTCCGCTGCGCTTTATCGGCGTCGGCGAAAGCATCGACGATTTGCGCCCGTTTGTGGCGCGTGATTACGTCGACGCATTGTTCGACTGAGGTTCCAGACACCGCATGCCGCTGCCGACGCTGTTGACCGCCCGCCTGATCCTGCGCCCGTTCCATGACGACGACGCGCAGGCCGGGGTGGCGTTTCCGTCGGCCGACGCGGTCGGGCATATCCGCGAGCTGCGCCGCGGCGCGCTGTTTGGTGAGGCGACCGGGCTGGCGATTTGCCGCCGTAGCGATCGCGCGCTGATAGGCTGCGTCGATGCGCGCTTCGAGCGTGATGAAGCGTGCTTTGGCCTTTATCTGTCGCCGGCGGCGCGCGGCCATGGTTTCGGTTTCGAAGCCGGCCGGGCGTTCATCGACCCCTTGTTTGCCATGCACTCGCCGCGCGTGCTGCTGGCGCATTGTGCGCATGATGATGGCGCCGCCGCGCGGGTGCTGACGCGGCTGGGTTTTGATCTTGATGGCGCCGACGGCGGCCGGATCGCGTGGCGGCTGCGCCGTCTGAGCTGGTCGGTGGCGCAAACGTCGAAACACCTCGCCGCTTGCCGCGATCGCCGATAAACCGTTCAAATCGTACCGTGACCCCTACCCAGGCAGACCGATGATCCAGTTTCAGCAAGTGACCAAACGCTATCCCGGCGGCCTCGAGGCGCTCAAGGGCCTCAGCCTGGAAATCCAGCCGGGCGAGCTGGTTTTCCTCGCCGGCCATTCCGGCGCCGGCAAGTCGACGCTGCTCAAGCTCATCGCCGGTATCGAGAAACCGACCGCCGGCACGGTGCTCGTCAATGGTCAGAACCTCGCGCGGGCGTCGCGCGGCAGCCTGCCGTATGTGCGGCGGCATTTCGGGCTGATTTTTCAGGATCACAAGATCCTCTTCGATCGCTCGGTGTACGAGAACGTCAAACTGCCGCTCGACATCATCGGCTTCGATGGCCGCGAGGTGAAACGCCGCGTGCTGGCGGCGCTCGACAAGGTCGGGCTGTCGGGCAAGGAAAAACTCAACCCGATCGCGCTATCGGGCGGCGAGCAGCAACGGCTGTGCATCGCCCGTGCCGTGGTGCACCGGCCTTCGATTCTGCTGGCCGACGAGCCGACCGCGAATCTGGATCGCGATTACGCCCACGACATCCTCGAGCTGTTCAAATCCTTTCATCAGGTCGGCGTGACCTTGATGATCTCGGCGCATGACGAAACGCTGATGGCCGATTACGGCCGGCGCATCCTGCGGCTGAAAAACGGCCAGTTCACGGCTTAAGGGAAAAGAGATGAAACACTGGTTCCGCCTGCACGGCCTCGCCTTGTCCCGCACCCTCGGCGCGCTGCTGCGCCAGCCCTTGGCCACCTTGCTGCATCTGGCGG
This sequence comes from Jeongeupia sp. HS-3, assembly GCF_015140455.1. Taxonomy (NCBI): domain Bacteria; kingdom Pseudomonadati; phylum Pseudomonadota; class Betaproteobacteria; order Neisseriales; family Chitinibacteraceae; genus Jeongeupia; species Jeongeupia sacculi. The sequence goes on from NZ_AP024094.1 coordinate 2,850,845, forward strand.
TGATCGGCCTCGTTGCCAGCCTGCCACTCGGCCTGTATCTGCTGCTCTCCAGCGTGGCCGGTGTTACCGCGAACATGCCGGTCGAGCCACAGCTGACGGTCTTTCTCAAGCCCGAGGCCGACGTCGGCGCCTTGCGCGCGCAGCTCGCCAAGGATGAACGGCTGGCGCAGACGCGCTTCGTGCCCAAGGCCGATGCGCTCAAGGCCATGGAAGCGGCGATCGGCAGCGGCGATCTGCTCGCCGGCCTGTCCGACAATCCGCTGCCCGATGCCTTCGTGCTGACCGCCAAGCGCGATGTGCCGGCGGCGCAGTTGAGCGCGCTGGAACAAACCCTGCTGACCGAGCCGGGCGTCGATTCGGTGCAGCTCGATTCGGCGTGGGCATCAAGGCTGGAGAAGCTGATTGCGCTCGGTCGCCATGCGCTCGAAGTCGTGGTGCTGTTGCTGGCGGTGGCGCTGGTGCTGGTCACCGGCAACGCCATCCGCATGCAGATCCTGACCCGGCGCGAGGAAATCGAGGTTGCCAAGCTGATCGGTGCGACCGACAGCTTCATCCGCCGGCCGTTTCATTACAGCGCGGCCATCCAGGGCGTACTCGGTGGCCTTGCCGGTTGCGGCATCGCCGCCGGCGCGATCGCGTGGCTGAACCCGGCGGTCGGCGAACTCGCCGCCGCCTATGGCCAGCCTTTCCTGCTGGCCATGCCGGGGCCGATTGAATTTGCCGTCGTCTGCGTAACCACGATGCTGCTGTGCCTGCTGGGGGCATGGGTTGCCGTATGGCGGCATCTGCGGCGCTATCGTTGATTTCAAGCGTCTGTCATAGTGAGAGGCAATGGCGCCGATTGGCATAATTGCCGTGCGCATCGGCATGTCTCGTGCTTGAATCTACGGAACCCGAAGCGCCCTTAGCACTCAAACGATACGAGTGCTAATATCATGGTCGTTGAGTGGCAACGTCTGCAAGACAGGAGTGAACGAATGGGGAACAGCCTTGCCCTGCCGGTGATTACCGCTGGCGATAGCATTGAAAGTTACATCCATCGTGTGAACGCGATTCCGATGCTGACCGTCGAGGAAGAGGTCGAACTCGCCACGCGTCTGCAGCAGGAAAGCGATCTTGAGGCTGCCGGCCGCCTGGTGATGAGTCATCTGCGCGTCGTGGTGTCGATCGCCCGCGGTTACGCCGGTTACGGCCTGCCGCAAGCGGATCTGATCCAGGAAGGCAATATCGGCCTGATGAAGGCGGTCAAGCGCTTCGAGCCCGATCGCGGCGTGCGCCTGTTCTCGTTTGCCGTGCACTGGATCAAGGCCGAAATCCACGAATACATCCTGCGCAACTGGCGGCTGGTTCGCATCGCCACGACCAAGGCGCAGCGCAAGCTCTTCTTCAACCTGCGCTCGATGAAAAAGAGCTTTGCGGCGCTGACGCACGCGCAGGCCAAGGAGATCGCCGACGATCTCGGGGTGAAGCCCGAAGAAGTGCTGGAAATGGAAACGCGCATGACCGGTCAGGACATCGCATTGATGGCCGATCAGGATGACGACGAAGGCGGTTTTGCGCCGATCGACTGGCTGGCCGACCACGATGCCGAGCCGACCAAACAGCTCGAACGTCGTGCGCTTGATCGGCTGCAATCGGATGGCTTGCGTGAAGCACTTGATACGCTGGATGAGCGTAGCCGCCGCATCGTCGAAACCCGCTGGCTGGCCGACGAAGGCAAGGGGCTGACCTTGCATGAACTCGCCGCCGAATACAGCGTATCGGCCGAGCGGATTCGCCAGATCGAGGTCAAGGCGCTGCAGAAGATGCGCTCGGCGCTGGTACCGGTCGCGGCCTGAGCGGATCGTGATCAGTAAAAAGGGCACCCTCGGGTGCCCTTTTGTTTTGCCGCGTAGCCAGAATCAGACTGGCCGGTAGCGGGTCGGATCGGTGACGCCGGCGGCGGCAAAGCCTTCGCGGCGTAGCCGGCAGGCATCGCAGACCCCGCAGGCGCGGCCATCGTCGTCGGCCTGGTAGCAGGTCACGGTGAGGCCGTAATCAACACCTAGCGCGGTGCCGGTCTGGATGATCTGGCCTTTGGTAAGGCTGATCAGCGGCGTGTGTATCGTCAGTGGCGAGCCCTCGACGCCAGTGCGCGTCGCCAGTCGCGCCATCGCTTGAAACGCGGCGATGTAGTCGGGGCGGCAATCGGGATAGCCCGAGTAATCGACCGCGTTGACGCCGATGAAGATGTCATCGCTCTTGAGCACTTCGGCCCACGCCAGCGCATACGACAGCAGGATGGTATTGCGCGCCGGCACGTAGGTCAGCGGGATCTCGCCTTCTTGCGGTGCTTCTTCGGGGACGGCGATGTTCGCGTCGGTGAGTGCCGAGCCGCCGAAGGTTGCCAGATCAATGGTGACGATGCGATGTTCAACGGCGCCGAGCGCCCTGGTGACGCGCTCGGCGGCCTTGAGCTCGGCATTGTGGCGCTGACCATAGTTGAACGACAGGCAATACGGCGCAAAGCCCTGGCTTTTGGCGATGGCGAGGCAGGTGGCGGAATCGAGGCCACCGGATAACAGAATCACGGCGGGTTTAGTCATGTTTCTTGTGCTCCAGTACGGATTGCGGCGCGACGGCGGCGAGCGCGCGCTCGGCGAGGTCGTGATAGAAGTTGGTCTTGAAGATGCGCGCGACGGTCGAGGCGATCATCGCCGTCGCCATGATCGAGATCACCATCGCGTGGCCATCGGTCATCTCCATCAGGATGAAGGCCGACGTCAGCGGTGCCCGGGTCACGGCCGCCAGCACCGCGGTCATGCCGATGGCGATCAGCTTGATGTGCAGCTCGGGGCCGACCATGGGCAGGAACCAGCTGCCCAAGCCCGCGCCGAGCGAGAGCGACGGTGCGAAGATGCCGCCGGGCAGCCCGGTCAGATAGGTCGAGAGCAGGCCGACGAATTTCAGCGGCAGGTAGTACCACGCCAGGCTGGCTTCACCGGCGACGACGCGGCTGGTGACTTCGGCGCCGCTGCCGAAAATCGGTGCCGCCAGCCCGCAGATGGCAATCAGCAGGCCGCAGCAAACGACGAACAGATAGGGGCGGGTGGCGCGAACCATCTGGATGCGCTCGGGCAGCCAGCGGGACGGGTTGACGCATAGCCACGAAAATGCGCCGCCGAGAAGGCCGCCGACGATCGAGATCACCAGCAGCGGCGGCAGGATGCTGATGTTGAAACCGGGCACCTTGATATGGCCGAAATAGGTGTAGCTGCCCAGAAAGGCCATTGAGACCACCCCGGAGAGGATGACCGCGCCGAGGATCTTGCCGCTGGTGTTTTCCTCGACCGAGCTGGCCAGCTCCTCGAAGGCGAAGACGATACCGGCCAGCGGGGTGTTGAACGCGGCGGCGATGCCGGCGGCGCCACCGGCGAGAATCAGCTGGCGGCGGAAAGCGGCGTCGCCGAGCGGGAACAGCTTGCGGCAGGCGTACATGATGCTCGCACCGATCTGCACCGTCGGGCCCTCACGGCCGAGCACGAAACCCGAGCCAAGGCCGGCGACGATGCAGACGAACTTGGTCGCGGCAAGTTTGAGATTGACGAGCCGGCCGGCGATTTCGGGTTGATCGGCGACGTGCAGCGCCGCCATCGCCTGCTGGATGCCGCTGCCTTCGGCGCCCGGGCCGATGCGCCGCATCAGCCAGACGATCGCCATGCCGCCGAGGGGCAATGAAATGAACGGCCACCAGAACCAGCGACCGGTGACGGACTCAAATCCGGCAAATGCCCATTCGGCCGCCTTGGCCAGCATCACCGCCAGCACCCCGACGATGGCGGCACCGATCCACAGCGCGATCGTGCCGCGGCTGCGCTGCGGCAGATGGCGCAGCTGGATCAGCCAGCGCTTCAGGGTGAGCTTGAGGATCATGGTCTTACTCCAGCCAGGACGGGCGTGCATTGAGGATAGCCGAGTCGGCCGCTTTCCCCGGGAGAGGGTGGGCCGGCGCGATATCCGCAACGTGCAGCATGCGGCTGCTCAGACGCCGGGCTTTTCGCCCCAGAGGATTTTGTGCAGTTGAACCTGCATCCGGACCGGCAGCCGGTCTTCAAGCACCCAGGCGGCGAGATCGGCCGGCGGCAACGTTTCCCACACCGGCGAGAATAGCACTGGGGCAAGGTCATTGACCTTGCGCTCGCGCACGAGATCGCGTGCCCATTCGTAATCGGCACGGTCGCACAGCACGAATTTGATCTCGTCCTTCGCGGTGACGACGTCGAGGTTTTCCCAGCGCATCTTCGCCAGTTCGCCCGAGCCCGGGGTCTTGATGTCGAGGATGCGCGACACGCGCGGGTCGACGTCATTGATCGGCAGCGCGCCGCTGGTTTCCAGGCTGACGTCGTAACCGGCGTCGCACAGTGCGGTGAGGAAGGCGAGGCTGTGTTTTTGCGCCAGCGGCTCGCCGCCGGTCACACACACCGTCTTGGCGCCGTGGCGGGCGATATCGGCGAGGATTTCGTCGAAGCCCATGGTCTTGCCGCCATGAAAGGCATAGGCGCTGTCGCAATAGCCACAGCGCAGCGGACAGCCGGTGAGGCGGACAAACACCGTGGGCAGGCCGAGACGACTGGTCTCGCCCTGCAGCGAGTAAAAGACTTCGGTGATCCGAAGAGAAGGCTTCATGGTGGTATTCCAGTCCGGATTCACAATCCGGCGGTGAGTTTTCCAACCGGAAAAGTCCGGCGGAAACGAAACGAAACGAAACGGCAGCGGCGATGGCCGCTGCCGTGGTGAAACAGGGTATCAGTTGACGCTGATGAGCGCCTTCTTGGCCGTCGCGGCCTTTTCCGATTGCGGGTATTTCTCGATCAGCTGCAACAGGAAGCCGCGGGCTTCCTTCTTGTTGCCTTGCGCGTTGGCGCATACCGCAAGGCCGAACAGTGCGTCGGGCGCGAGTGCGTTGTCCGGTGCCTTGTTGACGATTTCGGCGTAGGCAAATCGCGCGTTCTTGTAATCCTTGAGCGCGGTATAGCTGTTGCCCATCCAGTATTGCGCGGTCGGTACGTTCGGATCGGCGGGGCTGGCGGTAATGAACTGTTTGAGCGCGACCACCGCTTCCTTGTGCTTGCCCGATTTGGACAGGTTGACCGCGTCATCGAGCGATTGCTGCCCGGCCGCTTGTACCGCGGCCTTCTGCTGTTGCTTGGCTTCCTCGATGTTGCGCACCCGCGTGTCGAGGTCGGTGAACAGGTCTTTCTGTTGCTTGGTCGCCTGATCCTGATTGAACTGCAGCACTTCGATCTGGCCGCGCAGGGTGGCGATCTCCTGCTTCAGCGCATCGATTTGCCCGAGAAGGTTGAGCATCTGTTTATTGCTCGCCTCCAACTGGTTCAGCCGGACATTCTGCTTGGCGTTGTCCTGTTGCAGATCCTGGACCTGCTGGCGCGCGACGTTGTCGTCGAACAGGCCGGCGTGGGCTTGGGTGGCAAAAGCAAGGGCGATCAGGGCGACAAGGCGTTTCATGGGCTCGTAGCGTCTCAAAATGAAGAAAGCCGGCATCGTGGCGACGCCGGCTAGGCTAGGCGGTTTTGCAAGGCGGCACAAGGCCGCCCAACCAAGGCTTACTGGGCCGATTCACCCTTGTACACCAGGTTGCTGTTACGGTTGCGCGACCAGGCTTCTTCGGTCTGGCCCGGCTCCAGCGGCTTCTCTTCGCCAAAGCTGACGCTTTCCAGTTGCGATTCCGGCACGCCCAGCGACAGCAGCACCTTCTTGGTGGCTTCGGCACGCTTCTGGCCCAGCGCGAGGTTGTACTCGGCGGTGCCGCGATCATCGGTATTGCCCTGAATGATCAGCTTGGCATCCTTGTTGGCCAGCAGGTACTTGGCGTGAGCCGACAGCAGCGGCTGGAAGTCCGGCTTGACGACAAACGAGTCGAAGTCGAAGTAGACGCGACGTTGCGACAGGATATTGTTCGGGTCGGTCAGCGGGTTGTTGGCCTTGTTCAGCTCGCTGCCCTGGGTCAGGTCAACGGTCGCTGGCTTGGTTTCGCTGCCGGTCACCGGTGCCGTGGTCTTGCCGGCGTTCGGATCGGCAGGTGGCGCGCTCGAGCACGCGGCCAGAAGGGCGGTCATCAGGACGGACAGTGCAACTTTTTTCATCTTCAGCTCCCAGTCGGATTGAATTTGGCTTGGCAAACGCCGCGATACATGCGGCCAGCATAGGGGAAAGGGGAAGGTGGGGCGATGGAAAGAATGCCGTTTTCCCGATTCCCGTCGTCACTCAGCGCAGCAGCGGCCCCCAGGCCGGCTGACGGACATCGCCGTTTTGCGCCTTCAGTTTTTGCTTGATCCGGCCATCGATCGAAACGGCGGCAAGGGTGCCACGGCTACCGGTTTCATACAGAATCATCCGGCCATTGGAAGCAAAGCTCGGCGAATCGTCCGAGCCGGTATCGGTCAGTACCTGGATCTGCCGGCTGGCCATGTCCATCACCGCAACCTGGAAGCCCTTGCCGGTGCGGGTGACCAGCGCCATCGACTTGCCATCCGGGCTGACCTTGCCCGACGCGTTGTAGCTGCCCTGGAAGGTCAGGCGCTCGCCACCACCACCCGATACCGGCATCCGGTAGATCTGCGGGCTGCCGCCGCGATCCGACGTGAACACGATGCTGCGGCCATCCGGGGTGAACGAAGGCTCCGTATTGATATCGCCGGTATTGGTCAGGCGGCGCGGATTGCTGCCGTCGGCATTGACCAGATAGATCTGGCTGCCGGCATCCTTGCTCAGCACCACCGCGAGCTGGCGACCATCCGGCGACCAGGCCGGTGCCGAGTTCGAGCCCTTGAATGCCGCGACTTTCGAACGCTTGCCGCTTCCCAGATCCTGCACGTAGACGATGGGTTTTTGCTCTTCGAACGACACGTAGGCAAGGCGGCCGCCATCGGGCGACCATTTGGGCGACATGATCGGCTGATTGCTCGCCAGTACCGTTTGCGCGCTGTAGCCGTCGGCATCGGAGACCTGCAGCTCGTGGCGCTTGCCGCGCTTGACCACGTAGGCGATGCGCGAGTTGAACGCACCGGGCTGACCGGTGAGCTTCTGGTAAACCATATCGGCAATCTGGTGCGCCACGCGGCGCGACTGGCCGATCCGGGCGCTGAGCTGATGCGCGATCAGCACGTTCTTGTTCGACAGATCGACCAGCCAGAACTTGACCGTGAAGTTGTCGCCGTTTGGCACCACGCTGCCGATCAGCGCGGTTTGCGCGCCACGGCTGGTCAGCACGGCCGGATTGAGTTGTTCGGGCGTAAATGGCAGCGGCGACAGATCACCGGCGCCGATCATCTTGAACAGGCCCGAGCGGGTCAGATCGCCGTTGATGACTGGCGTCAGCGCCTGCGGCAGCGATTGTTCGGACTGGAACGGCACGATCGCGATCGGGTACTGGCTGGCACCGGCACCGACCACTTCGATGGTCATATTGTCGGCGGCGCGGGCGTGCATCATCGTGAACAGCAGCGCGGCGGCCAGGAATAGCCAAGTGGTGAGGCGCTGCATTGGGGTCTGGACGGTCGACATACGACTCCTCATTTCTTCATGCTGAAATTGATCGGCCATTCGCGGTAATTCGAGAATGATTGGCCTTCGGGTAGAGGTGGCATCTTGTTCATACGGGTGACGGCATCGGTCACGGCTTTGTCATAGGCGGGAATGCCGCTCGACTTCGTGATGACCACCTTGCTGATCGTGCCGTCGGGCAACACGCTGATTTTCATCTCGGCACTCGGGTTGCTCTTGTCTTCCGGATAGGTGACGTAACTGTGGATCAACTGGCCGACCTTGCTACGGTAGTCGGTCAGGCCCTTGCTCGAGATCGGGCTCGTGCCACTGCCGCTGCCCGGGCCGGTATTGACCGTTGCATTCGGATTGCTGCCCTTGCCGCCGGGTTTGGCGCCGGGGCTCGGCGCGTTGTTGTCGGCGCTCAGCAATTTGTCGAATTCCGACTGCGGCTTGGCCTTGGGTTTGGCTTCCGGCTTGGCTTCGGCCTTCTTCGGCTCGGGTGTCGGCCTGGGGGCCGGCGTGGGCTTGGGAACCGGCGTCGGCGCGGGGGTTGGTGTCGGCACCGGCGTCGGTTTCGGTGTGGGTGTCGGCTTCGGCGTCGGTTTGACCTTCTCGACCGCGATATCGGGCTTCTTTTCCGGCAGCGGTTCGGGCTTGGGAACCGGCGTTGCCGGCGGTGGCGTCGGTACGAGCTTGGGCTGCGGTTCGACCGTTTCAGCTGCTTGTTGCGCCGGGGCCGGCGGCGGGCCACCCCAGAGTTCGACTTCGACCGGCTCGGGCTTCTTGGTCTGCCATTGCACCGAAATCATCAGGAACAGCGCAAACAGCACGTGCACGCCGGCCGCCAGCGCGAACGACAGCACGCTGCGCTCCTCGGGATGGCGTTGGCGCGGATCGCTCACTTCGGCCGCACCAGCAGGCCGACGCGGGCGACGTTGGCGGCCTTGAGCGCGTCCATCGTCGCCATCACGGTTTCATAACGCACCGATTTGTCGCCGGCGATCACCACCGGGCGATCGGCGCGGGCGGCGAGCTTGTCCTGCACCAGCGCCACCAGCGCCCTGGCGTCGGCGACGGAAGCGGTCTTGCCGGCGTCGGAGAGGGTCAGCTCGCCCTCGGCGCCGATCTCGACCCGCAGCGGCTCGACGCTGGCTTCCTGATCGGCCTTGCCGACCGTGGGCAGATTGACGACACCGGGCGCCTGCATCATCGGCGTCGCCACCATGAAGATCACCAGCAGCACCAGCATCACGTCGATGTAGGGCACGACGTTGATCTGGTTCATCGAACGACGCGGTCTTCGGGTTCTGGCCATGATCCGGCCTCCTTAGCGCGCAGCCTGACGTTGCAGGATGTTGGAGAATTCTTCGATGAAGGTATCGAAGCGGTTGGCCAGCGCGTCGACGTCATGGGCGAAACGGTTGTAGGCGACGGTGGCCGGAATCGCCGCGAACAGGCCGATCGCGGTGGCGACCAGCGCCTCGGCGATGCCCGGCGCGACGGTCGCCAGCGTGGCCTGACCGACGTTCGCGAGGCCGCGAAACGCGTGCATGATGCCCCAGACGGTGCCGAACAGACCGATGTAGGGCGAGACCGAGCCGACCGAGGCAAGGAAGGAGGTGTGCTTGTCGAGCCAGTCGAGTTCACGCTGGCAGGCCGCGCGCATCGCCCGGCGGGTGCCCTCCATCACGTCGGACAACTCCATGCCGCCTTTCTGGCGCAGCTTGAGGAATTCGGCAAAGCCGGCGATGAAGATCTTCTCCATCCCGACCGAATGGCCCCGTTTGGTTTGCTCGAACAAGGCGTTCAGATCCGAGCCGCTCCAGAAGCGGTCTTCAAAGGTTTCGCTGGCCTTGGCCGCTTTCGAAACGGTGAAGTACTTGCTGAAGATGTGCCACCAGCTCATCAGCGACAGCAGCACCAGGATGGCCATCACCAGTTGCACCACCAGGCTGGCGTGCAACACGAGTTCGAGGATAGACAAATCTTGATTGGGCATCGGTTTATACCGGGTTCGGGTTGAAGTTCGTTATCGGCTGCAAGGTTCGTACGGTTCGTACTTGTAACACGCCCCGAGTTCCGTCCACTTACAAGCTGTTACGGGGCCAGCGGGGCGGTGACGGCCTGATCCGCGACCGCCAGGCCCAGCTGGGTCTGGATGTCAGCGGCAAGATTGCCTACCCATTTGTTGTAGTTCGGATGGATGAAAACGCGACCATCGCTGACCGTTTCGTAGTTCAGGTTGAAGCTGTCGAGGTAGCGAATCTGCACCGCTTGCGTGTCGTAATCGATGCTCACCCTGGCCATGTGCTTGGCACGAACATCAAGCGTCGCCTCGAGCCGGCCCGGCGCGGCTTCACGCACACTCCAGTTGCGTTTGGCGGCACCGGCGGTGATCGCGGCCTGCACCTGTTCGGTGTCGAGTGTCTGGCCGATGGTGATTTTGGCCGGATCTTGCAGCAAGCCCTGCCGCGCCCATGCCGGCGCCGAGAGGCCGACGAACAGGCATAAGGCAATGAGGATGTGTTTCATTAGGCTCTCCAAGAGTCGCTGTAATTGTAAGCCCTTGGAGGGTTCGATTTAAGCCCCGGTGTGTGCGATCTCACAGCTTCGCGCAGGAACGGCAAAATTCACACCGATCAGCGCTCGTTCGGATCGCGTGGCGGCGTCAGCCCGAAGTGCTGGTACGCCGACAGCGTGGCGATGCGGCCGCGCGGCGTGCGCTGGATCAGCCCTTGCTGGATCAGGAAGGGCTCGAATACATCCTCGATGGTGTCGCTGGCTTCGCCGATCGCCGCGGCGATATTGTCGAGCCCGACCGGGCCGCCGCCGAACTTCTCGATCACCGCGCTCAAGAACTTGCGGTCCATGACGTCGAGGCCGGCGTGGTCGACGTCGAGCATCAGCAGCGCCGCGTCGGCGACCGCGCGGGTGACCGTGCCGTCGTGGCGGACTTCGGCGTAGTCGCGCACCCGGCGCAGCAGCCGGTTGGCGATCCGTGGCGTACCGCGCGAGCGGCGGGCCACTTCAAACGCGCCGCCTTCGTCCATCGGCACATTCAACAGCGATGATGAACGCTCGACGATGCGCGTCAGCTCGTCGGCGGTATAGAACTCCAGCCGGGCGACGATGCCGAAACGGTCGCGCAACGGGTTGGTGAGCATGCCGGCACGGGTGGTCGCACCGACGAGGGTGAACGGCGGCAGGTCGAGCTTCACCGACCGCGCCGCCGGGCCTTCGCCGATCATGATGTCGATCTGGAAATCCTCCAGCGCCGGGTAGAGGATTTCCTCGACCACCGGGCTGAGGCGGTGGATTTCGTCGATGAACAGCACGTCGTGCGGTTCGAGATTGGTCAGGATCGCCGCCAGATCGCCGGCGCGCTCCAGCACCGGCCCCGAAGTCTGGCGCAGGTTGACGCCGAGTTCGCGGGCGATGATATGCGCCAGCGTGGTCTTGCCCAAGCCCGGCGGGCCGAACAGCAGCACGTGATCGAGCGCCTCGCCGCGCTTCTTGGCCGCCTCGATGAAGATCTCCAGCTGGGCACGGGCTTTTTTCTGGCCGACGTATTCGTCGAGCAGTTTGGGCCGCAGCGCGCGCTCAAGCTGTTCTTCCTGCTGCGACATCGTCTTGGCGGTGATGACGCGCTCGGGCGGCAGGGCGGAGAGGGAATCGGTTTCGATCATGCACGCAATCTCGTCGGCGAAGCGATGTGGGAGGCGATATGAAAATAGGCGGCCAGCAATACCGTGCCGACCCCGTAAGCGGCGAGCACGTCGCTGCCATAGTGTACGCCGAGCACCAGCCGCGCCATCCCGCCGGCGAGCACCAGCAGCGCTGCCAGTGCAAGAATAGGCACGCGCTGCCGTGGCCAGCGCTGGCAGGCGAGCCAGCCGAGCGCGCCGAACAGCGTCATCGCCGCCATCGCGTGGCCGCTGGGAAACGATGGCCCGTGCACCGACATCAGGTGTTCCAGCGTCGGCCGTGGCCGGTGCACCAACAACTTGATTACGCCGTTGAGGCACCAACTGGCGAGCACCAGCAAGGGCAGGCCGGGCCAGGCGATGCGGCCCAGCCGGCGCAGCAGCCAGCCGGCGGTGATCGCAATCGGGATCGAGCCCCAGAAGCTGCCGCTCCAGCCGAGCAGCAGCGCCAGCGAGACCAGCGCCGGGCGGCGGTCGTACAGCCAGACGGAGAGCGTGGCGTCAAAGGCATGTTGTGGCGCGCTGCCGAGCGAGGTCAGTAGCAGCAGAAAAACCACGAGCCCGCCAATGGCGAGCCCGAGATGGCGGGAAGACATCAAATCATCCTGTTAAAGCTTGGCCAGCACCTTGAGTGCCTGGCGGATGCCGTTGCTGACGTCGACCTCGTCCGGCAGCGTCTTCATCGCCGCGCCCGCTTCGCGCTCGTTGTAACCGAGCGCCAGCAGCGCGTTGAGAATATCGCCGGACGGGCCGGCGCCAAACAGCGGCGTCGGCAGCTTGGCCGCAACGGCCGCGCTGGTCGGCAGACTGCCCAGCTTGCCCTTGAGTTCCAGAATCAGCCGCTCGGCGGTTTTTTTACCGATGCCGGGGACTTTGGAGAGCCGGCTGACGTCTTCACCGGCAATTGCCAGCGCCAGTTCGTCGCTGTTCATGCCCGACAAAATCGCCAGTGCGATCTTGGCGCCGATGCCGCTGATCTTGATCAGATGGCGAAACAGATCGCGTTCGGCGCGGTTGGCAAAGCCGTACAGCAACTGTGCGTCTTCGCGCACGACCAGATGCGTGAACAGCTCGACCTTGGCGCCGAGAGCCGGCAACACATACAGCGTGCTCATCGGCACGTCGAGTTCGTAGCCGACGCCGGCGACGTCGACGACCAGCGTCGGCGGTTGTTTCTCGATCAGGGTTCCGGTCAGGCGGGCGATCATGGTCGGGGCTCGGTCGCTACAGAAAACGGCAGTATAGCGCCGCTGCCCGGTTTATAGAACGATCGTTGCATATGGCGTGGCCCGGCTGCCCTTCCGCCAGCGCTCAGGCCAGCCGACCACGCTTGATCGTCAACCCGAGCTTGGACAGCTGCGCCGCCGCACCCCCGGCGTGCTGTGAATGCGCCAGCGCCACCGCCAGTGCATCGGCGGCATCGGCCTGCGGCACGCCCGACAGCCGCAGCAGCCTTTGCACCATCAGACCAACCTGATCCTTGCCGGCGTGGCCATTGCCGACCACCGCCTGTTTGACCTGCAGCGCGGTGTACTCGGCGATCGGCAGTTGCGCCAGCACCAGCGCGGCAATGACCGCGCCACGCGCCTGGCCCAGCATCAAGGTCGAGGCCGGATTGACGTTGACGAAAACCTGCTCGACCGCGGCGATCTCGGGGTGATAGCTGGCGACGACTTCGGCGATGCCGTCGAGCAATGCCCGCACGCGCTCGGGCAGGCTGCCGCCACCGGTCTTGATGCAGCCCGAAGCGACGTAGTTGCGGCTCTGGCCGACGACGTCGATGATGCCGAACCCGGTGATGCGTGAACCGGGGTCGATGCCGAGGATGCGCATCAGCGCGCCTGCAACGTGTCGTTACGGGCGAAGTTCCAGGTACGCAATACCACCAGCACCGTGGCGCGCTTGCCGAGTGGATCAACCAGATCCTTGGGCAGCGGTGCGAACGGCGCGGCGCGCTGGAGGATCTTCAGCGCGGCGTTGTCGAGCTGGCGATTGCCCGACGAGCGCTGGATGCTGGCCTTGCGGATCGAGCCATCGACGTTCACCTCGACCGACAGTTGCAGGCTGCCGTAGAGCTTGTTGCCGGCGCTGTCGGTCGGATAGGTGCTGGTGCCGATACGCTCGATCTGCTGGCGCCATTGGTCTTCCCACACCGCGGTCATGGCCTTGATCGCCGGCGTGCTCATGAAGGCTTTGCGCGGTTTTTCTTCGTAGGCGTTGAAGCGCTGATCCAGTTGCGCCACCGGCCCCGAGAGCTGACGCGCGGTTTGCGCAGTGCTGTCCTGCCCGTTCTGCGACTGCGCCGCATCCTGGTTCGAGGTTTGCGGCGTGCTCGGGGCAGACAGCAGGCCACCGGCGCGAAGCTTGGCCATCAGGGCTTGCTGCTGCGCTTCGAGTTGCTGCTGACGGGAGAGTTGTTGCTGCAGCTCGATCGAAGCCTGGTTGTTCAGCGCCGGCAGCGGGCTGGTTGCGCGCTGCTTGGCATCGGTATTGCCGCCGCCGTCGAGGTTTTCCTGCGCCCTGACTTTGGCCTTGCCCGGCGTGGTTTCGGTGCGCTGGTTGACCAGCACCACTTCGAGCGGCTGCTCGGAAAAATGCCGCTGGATCTCGGGCATGACGAACTTGATGCCGAAGATCAGCACCGCGTGCGTCAGCAGCGACAGCAGCATGGCCATCGACATGAAGCGTTGCATGCGATCCATGCGTCGGCCCGATTCCGTTGTTAGATTTTGAACCGCGCGAGTCTAGCATAGGCCCCGGTATCCAAGCGTTTGCGCTGTTGCTAAGATGCTCTAATAAGACAACCATGCAAGGTTATGCCGTGAAGCTCGCCCCTTATGTGTCAGTCCTGTTTGCCCTGTCCTGTTTGCCGGCGCTGGCCGCCGACAATGGGGCCAAGCTGATCGCCAAATACAATTGTCTGGGCTGCCATTCGGTGGACACCAAAATCGTCGGCCCGGCGTACAAGGACGTCGCCGCCCGCTACCGCGGCCAGAAGGATGCCGAGGCAATGTTGATGAAGGAGGTGCGTGCCGGCACCAAGGGCAAATGGGGCGGGCCGGTAGCGATGCCGCCACAGCAGATCAGTGATGCCGATCTGAAAGTGATCGTGCGCTGGATACTGGCGCAGAAATAAACAGCGTTGAGAATCCCCTGGTGTGCCAAGTATTAACGCCGGGGGAGATAAAATGTCTTATTGCAATGGACACTCGACTTGATTAAGCTGCCTGCCCATTTGGCGCGTCATGCCTTTGTAAGCCTGAGCGCCCTGGGTTCTAGAATAAGCGAGTACGACGATGGCCAAACTCACAGAGAAAGACATCCTCAGCTGGAACGGTCCGGAAGAGGACTATATGAACCCGGATCAGCTCGAGTTCTTCCGGAATCTGCTGCTGAAGAACAAGGCTGAACTGCTGGCAAACGCCAGTCAGACCAGCTTGAACCTGCAGGAGCAGGAAGCAACCCCTGATCCCGCTGATCGCGCGACGCTCGAAGAAGAGTACGCGCTGGAACTGCGCACCCGCGATCGCGAACGCAAACTGCTGATGAAGATCGAGTCGACGCTGAAAAAAATCGACGACGGCTCCTACGGCTATTGCGAGGACACCGGCGAAGCGATCGGCCTTGGCCGCCTCGTGGCGCGTCCGACCGCGTCGTTGACGCTGGAAGCGCAAGAACGTCGCGAGCGGATGAAAAAGCAGTTCGCTGATTAAGCCATGAGCGGACGGGCTGTACTGCCCGCCGCGGCCGACTCGCTCGGCCCGGCGCGCGAGCTGATCGCCCGTACCGGTGCGCGGGTCACCGCCGCCCGCTTGCGCGTGCTCGCCACGCTCATTGCGGCACAGCGGCCGCTGTCCCATCTGGATGTCGTCGAAAGTCTTGATCCGGCGATAGACCGGGTCACCGTCTACCGGGTGCTCGAATGGCTGACCGACGAAGCGCTGGCGCACAAGCTGGCCGGTGACGACCGAGTCTGGCGTTTTTCGGTCGCGACGGTGCAGCACCGCCACGCCCACTTTCATTGCCGCGTTTGTGGCCGCTTCTATTGCATCGAATCGTTTCGTACCGACTTGCCGGTGACGCTGCCGCAAGGCTTTGCCGCCGAGGCGCTCGAGATCACCATCAAGGGCGTCTGCGCCGACTGCCGCGCTTGATCTACCCATGTGCATCGCATCGCGGCAATCCTTGCCGTGGCATTCGGGTCATCCCCAGTGTATTTAGCCCGCACCGCCCTTGTTCGGCCTTGGCTAAGACGCTAACCTAAGCGTTCGACAAGAATATGCCGCGTTGCATCAAGATCAGCGCGGCCGCCACGTTCAGGGATCCACCATGCATTACCAGACCGACGACGTTCGTATCCGCGAGATCAAAGAGCTGCTGCCGCCCGTTGCGGTACTGGAAAAATACCCGGTCACCCAGACCGCGTCGGCGGCGGTGTTTGAATCGCGTCAGGCGATTCATCGCATCCTCGAAGGTAGTGACGACCGTTTGCTGGTGGTCGTAGGCCCGTGCTCTATCCATGACACCAAGGCCGCGCTCGAATACGGCCAGATGCTCCTGAAACTGCGCGAGCAGTACAAGGACACGCTGGAAGTGGTGATGCGCGTGTACTTCGAAAAACCGCGTACCACCGTTGGCTGGAAGGGCTTGATCAACGACCCTTACCTGAACGACAGCTTCAATATCAATGACGGCCTGCGCATTGCCCGCAAGCTGCTGCTCGACCTGAACGATACCGGCCTGCCGACCGCGGGTGAATTCCTTGACATGATCACGCCGCAATATCTGGCCGATCTGATGAGCTGGGGCGCCATCGGCGCACGCACCACCGAGTCGCAAGTGCACCGCGAGTTGTCCAGCGGTCTGTCGTGCCCGGTCGGCTTCAAGAACGGTACCGACGGCAATATGAAGATCGCCATCGACGCGATCCGCTCGGCCGGTCAGCCGCACCATTTCCTTTCGGTGACCAAGATGGGTCACTCGGCCATTATTGCCACCGCCGGTAATCCCGATTGCCACATCATCCTGCGCGGCGGCAAGGAACCGAACTACGACGCCAACCATGTTCGCAGTGCGATGGCCGACCTGGCCGCCGCCGGCGTGGCGCAGAAGGTGATGATCGATTTCAGCCACGCCAACAGCCGCAAGGATTACCGCCGGCAGATGGAAGTCTCCAGCGATGTGGCGGCACAAATCGGTGAAGGCAACGCGGCGATTTTCGGTGTGATGATCGAATCGCATCTGGTCGAAGGCCGGCAGGATCAGGTCGAAGGCAAGGAACTGTGCTACGGCCAGTCGATCACCGATGCCTGCATCGGCTGGCCCGACACCGAAGCTTCGCTGGCCGAATTGTCCGACGCGGTGCTGCGCCGCCGTGCGCTGGCCAAGCTTGGCGCCTGATGGTTCGCCAGCACCGATGAAACGCCCCGCAGCGCGGGGCGTTTTTGCGTCGGCAGAATCACGTCGGCCGGAGATGCTGCAATGAGTCTCTTTGCCAAGGGTGTGTTCTGATGCGCTTGCCTCTGCACCTGCTGCAGTTGCGCGGTGATCCGCTGCCATGGCGCAAGGCTGTGTGCGCATTGGTCAGCGTGACCTTGCCGGCGCTGATCGCCGTCTGGCGCAATGAGCCGGTCGGCCTGTTGTTCGCCGCCGTGGGCGGGCTGTATGCATCGATGGTCGATTTTGGCGGGGCCTTCGGCCACCGGCTGATGACGCAGCTCGGCGGGCTGGTGCTGATCGTCGCCAGCGCGGCCTTTGGCGTGTTCATGTCGGCCGAACCGTACTGGCTGTTGCCGATCCTGGCGGTGCTGACCTTCGGGGTCGGCTGGTGTGACGGCACCAATCTCGCGCTGGAGACCATTCTGCGCATGGCGGTGCTGGCGCTGCTGATTTACGGCTTTACGCCAGGGCTGCCGGTCGATGCCTTGCCGTATGCGGTGCTGGGCGTGGCGGTCGGCACGCTGACCGTCGGCATCGATGGCGTGCTGTTCCGCCGGGTCATGCTGCTTGAGCAAGATCCCTTGCGGCTCAGACGCAATCTGGTGCGCATTCGTCGTGGCGCGACCGCCGGCTGGCGGCATGCGCTGGCGTATTCATCGGTGACCTCAGTGGCGCTGCTGATGGCTCTGGCACTGCATTTCGAGCGGCCGGCGTGGGTTGCGGCATCGACGCTGTTCGTGCTCCGCCCCGATGGCCCGGACAGCCTGCGCAGGCTGTTTCAGACCTGCTTCGGCACGCTGGCGGGGCTGTCGCTGACCTGGGCCATTGTCCGGCTCGGCCACTCGCCGGGTATTTTGCTGTGCTGGATCGCCTTCTTTGCCTTTGTCCGGCCGCTGGCGTTGGCGCTCAATTACTGGCTGGGCGCCGCTGCGATGACCGCGCTGGTGCTGGTGCTGCTGGACATCGTTTACCTGCCGCACGGCGGCGACATTCATCTGCTGCGGGTGCGCTTGCTCGATATGCTCACCGGCTGCGCGATCGCGCTTGCCGGCCTGCTGATTTTCAATCCGGCCGCAAGGCGCCATCTGGGCGCGCGGCTCGACGACTAGCGCCGCTGCGCCAGCTGCTCGCGCACGTAATGCTCGACATCGGCGACGTCGATCCGGCCCTGGTCGGCCAGCTCGGACAGATCGACACCCAGCCTCGCCGCCAGCCGGGCGGCATCGACCGAGACCGTCAGCCAGCCGCCGCTTGAGTCCTTTGCCGCCTCGATGCCGGCCGGCTCGGGAGGGAACAACCAACCGGTGGGCGCTTCTTCGATATCCATCAATGCCAGCAGCTCGCCCGCCAGCACGCGGTCGCCGATTTCGGCGGTAAAGGCCGCCAGCACGCCGGCCTCGGGCGCGGCGACGTCTTGCCGGCTGCCATCGGCGAGCGTGAGCGTCAGCAGCGCCACATCGGCAGCGACATGAGCGCCCACGGGGTGATGCAGCCGGGTGACGGTCGCGCTGCCGTCAAAGCCAGGCGCACAAATCAGGTGGGTTGTGGTTGCGGCGCTCATGGTCGTGAATATCTACGCCTTGTGTGCTTGAAGAGCTTGATCTGCGCCAACAAAGGTCAAGGCATTTGTCTTTAATGTGGAATGGTCAATTAATTTAATTGCAGTACAACAACGATCTTCCTACGATGCTGGCATATTTATCGTGAACTCATGCCCGTTGAAGGATCTACCGATGACCCAGGAAAACATCCTTTTCGAAGACATCCAGCCCGGCATGCGCTACACGCGTACGCATACGGTCAAGCCCGGTGATCTTACCCTGTTTGCGCTGATTGCCGGATCGCGCGAGATTGCCGGTACGCGTCAGGCGCCGGCGATTGGTGCATTTTCGCTGCTGTCGTCGACCGCGACCAATTTCTTCCCAGGCAATGGTTCGATTCTGGCCGGCCATTCGATGCAGTCCTACGGCTGGATTCGTGATGGCGATGTATTGTCGATCGAGCTGGTGGTGCAGGAAAAGGATGCGGGCACCCGTCAGGTGGTCGTCGATTGCCGCTGCGAGAATCAGGATGGCGAGGTCATCGCCTCGGGGCCGATCACGCTGATTCCGCCGACGGTGAAGAGCGAAAACCGCTTCGACGAACCACCACAACTTACATTGCGGCAGTACCACGTTTTCAGCACACTGCGTACCCAGGCTGCCGGGTTGCCGCCGGTGCCGACCGCGGTGGCGCATCCGACCGATCATGCCTCGCTGCTCGGTGCGCTTGAAGCTTGGGAGGCCGGGTTGATTACGCCGATTCTGGTTGGCCCGGAGGCCAAGATTCGCGCGGTAGCCGATCATGAAGGGCTGGATCTGACCGGTCTGCGTATCGTGGATACCGAGCATAGCGTCGCCTCGGCCGAGACCGCCGTGGCGCTGTGCCGTTCCGGCGAAGCGCAGGCGCTGATGAAGGGCAAGCTGCATACCGACGAGCTGATGCGCGCGGTGATGGCCAAGGAAGGGCTGCGTTGCGGCAAGCGGGTGTCGCATGTGTATGTGATGGATGTGCCGGCGTATGGCCGGCCGCTGTTGGTGACCGATGCGGCGATCAATATCGCGCCGGATCTGGCCGGCAAGGTCGATATCACCCAGAACGCCATCAATCTGGCGCAGGTGCTCGGCATTGCCACGCCGAAAGTGGCGATCCTCTCGGCGGTCGAGACCGTCAACGACAAGATGCCGTCGACACTGGACGCCGCGCTGCTGTGCAAGATGGCCGATCGCGGCCAGATCACCGGCGCGGTGCTTGATGGCCCGCTGGCGTTCGACAACGCCGTATCCAAGCTCGCCGCCAAAACCAAGGGCATCGATTCGCCGGTTGCTGGCGAGGCCGACATCCTCGTGGTGCCCGATATCGAGGCCGGCAATATGCTGGCCAAGCTGATGATTTATTTCGCTGGGGCCGAAGCCGCCGGCATTGTGCTCGGTGCACGTGTTCCTATCGTGCTGACGAGCCGTGCCGACGATGTGAAGTCCCGACTTGCCTCCGCCGCCGTGATGGCGCTGGTGGCGCATGCCAAAGGAAGCCATTAAATGAACGATCTTCTCCTCGTCATCAACGCAGGCTCGTCGAGCATCAAGTTCTCGCTGTTTGAAAATAACGCCGCTGACCCGGTGCTGCTGTACAAGGGCCAGATGGAAGGCATCTACGTGACGCCGCATTTCACCGCCCGCGACGCGAGCGACAAGAAGCTGGTCGATGAAGACCTGCCGGCCGATCTGCCCAAGAGCCACGACAGCTCGCTGCGCCACATCCTTGCCTGGCTCGACACCGTGACAGCCGGCCGCAAGATTGCCGTGATCGGCCACCGCGTGGTGCATGGCGGTACGCGCTTCTCGGCACCGGAACTGGTGACGCCGGAAGTCATCGCCGAGCTGGAAAAACTGATCCCGCTGGCGCCGCTGCACGAGCCGCACAACATCACCCCGATCAAGATCATGGGCGAGCTGCTGCCGGGCGTGCCGCAAGTGGTGTGCTTTGACACCGCCTTCCACGCCAACCAGCCCGAGTTGAACCAGCTGTACGCACTGCCGTACGAGTTCTCGGCCAAGGAAGGCATCCGTCGCTACGGCTTCCACGGCCTGTCGTACGAGTACATCGCCAGTGTGCTGCCGGCGATCGATACCCGCGCCGCCGAAGGCCGCACCGTTGTCGCCCACCTGGGCAACGGTTCGTCGATGGCCGCGCTGCTGGCGTGCAAGGGCATCGCCTCGACCATGGGCTTTACCGCACTTGAAGGTCTGCCGATGGGCACGCGTACCGGCTCGATCGACGCCGGCGTGGTGCTGCATCTGATCAACCACCTGAAGATGGACGCACAGCAGATCGAAGACCTGCTGTACAAGCAATCGGGCCTGCTGGGCTTGTCGGGCGTATCGAGCGATATGCGCGATCTGGAAAACAGCGACAGCCCGCGCGCCAAGCTCGCCATCGATTATTTCGTCAGCAAGGTCGTGCGCGAAGCCGCTTCGCTTGCCGCTGCGCTCGAAGGTTTCGATGCGCTGGTGTTCACCGCCGGCATTGGTGAAAACGGTGCCGATGTGCGCCTCAATGTCTGCCGCCAGCTGCGCTGGCTGGGTGTCGAGCTCGACGAAGCGGCCAACAAGATCCGTTCGGGCGAGCCGCGCCGCATCTCGCTGCCGGACAGCAAGATCGCCGTGTACGTGGTTCCGACCAACGAGGAACTGGTGATTGCCCGCGCTTCGCGCAGCTGCATCGCCGGGTAAAATCCGCACTCGCAGTAGCAAGCCGGCGATCTGATCGCCGGCTTTTTTTGCATCTGCGGTTTCATCGTGATTACATCATGGCCGGCCACACTGACAGCAGGCTGGTCGTCACCCTGAGGACGGCCGCGAAATCACCCCCTAAACTGGGAACAAGGACCGCTCGCAGCGGTCAGGTGAGGCTGACGCCACGCGGCACCCATACATAACAAGGAGAGAGACCATGGAGAACGAAATCGTCATCGACAGTGCGCCCGAGGCACGCCGGCTGCAAGCCGCCGCTGGCTGGCGCTGGATCGTCGAGGCCACGCAAATGTTTCGTGCCAACTGGCTGCAATGGTTGCTGATTACGCTGGTGTTCATCGTCATTGTCATGGGTCTGTCGCTCACCCCCATCATCAACGTGGTGTCGACCGTGCTGACGCCGGTGCTGCTCGGCGGGGTGATGTGGGCGGCGCAGGGCGCGCGGCAGGGGCGTACACCCGAGGTCGGCGACGTGTTCGCCGGTTTCCGCCAGCGGCCGCGCGAACTGCTCCGCGTTGGTTTGTACTATCTGATCGGGGTGATGATCGTTGCGCTGCTGCTGGTGGCGCTGATGTACGTGTTCAACCTGACCGAAACCTTCGAAGCGTGGCGCACCGCCGCGACGATGACCGACCGCCCCGACATCGGTGGCGCCGGCTGGCTGGTGGTGCTGCTCGGCCTGATCGGCATGCTGGTCGTCTACAGCTGCTACTTCTTCGCTCCGGCGCTGGTGATGCTGCACGGCATCTCGGCCAGCGAGGCGATGAAGCTGTCGCTGGTCGGCTTCTGGCGCAACTGGCTGCCGGTGCTGCTGGCATCGGCGATTCTCAGCGGCCTGGCCATCATCGCGATGATTCCGATGATGCTCGGGCTGATTGTGCTGATCCCGGTGGTGTTGCTGACCAATTACACCGCCTACGCCGACGTGTTCGATCCGCGATGAAACCCGAGCAGGAGCAGTGGATGAAGGAAAGTCCGTACAAGGGAAAACGTGGTTTTTCCCGTGTGGTGAATGCGCTGGGCTACTCGCTCGACGGCCTTGGCGCCGGCTGGCGCAACGAGGCGGCGTTCCGGCAGGTGTCGTTGCTGGCGGTGGCCGGGATCGTCACCGCCTTCGTGTTGCCGTTGCCGGCATGGGCCCGCGCCGTCGTCATCGGCAGCCATGTGCTGACGGTGATCGTCGAACTGCTCAACTCGGCGATCGAGGCGGCGGTCGATCACACCTCGCTGGAGAAACACCATCTGGCCAAACGCGCCAAGGATCTTGGCAGTGCGGCGCAACTGGTGTGTCTCGGCAATCTGGCGCTGATGTGGGGCTTGGCGCTGTTCGGCCGCTGATTTTTTCTGACAGTATTCGATACACTGCGCGCTTTGCCCGGAGCGCGCCGTGTATTCGAGCACCTTCATTTTCGAGAAAAAGCAGTACGACGCCGAGTTCGAGCGCCTCGATCCGCTGATTGCGGCGGCGGCGCGCTCGCACGCGGACTTTGCCGGCGAGGAATACTGGGAGAACCCGCACAACGGCCGCATCTGCGTCGTTTACTACTGGCATTCGCTTGACGGTCTGCACGCGCTGATGCGTGACCCGCAGCATATCGAGGCCAAGCGCCAGTATCAGCGTTGGTATCAGGGCTTCCAGGTGGTGGTTGCCGAGGTGGTACGCGCCTACGGCGACGGCCATTTCGCCGACCATCCCGCCGCAGCGTTCCAGACGCCGCAACCGGCCTGAATCAGCGGTCGAGCTTGCGCAGATCCTGTTCGATATCCTGCAACAGGATGTTGAGCGCGGTGTCCGAGATCAGTACTTCGGCGAGGCACAGCAGCAAGGACAGCACCATCAGCGCCAGGCTGACGATGAACATGAACTGCGCCGGGCCGGTAATGCCGAAGAACACCAGCACCATCGAGACGATGCACGACAGCAGGCTGACCACGCCGCAGGCCTGCATGCCGCGGATCAGCGCGACGCGGCGGCGGAAATTGCCGATCTGCCGCAGATTGTTGACGTGCGGGCTGCGCCGGTGCGTGTCGTACAGCTGGCGGATGATCGTCGACAACGCGAGAAAGCGATTGGTATAGGCGAGCATCAACAGCGAAATGGCCGGAAACAGCAGCGACGGCGTGGCCAGACTCAGTTCATTCATTACTTATTTCTTGAAATCCTTGATCACGTGCTGCTGGCGTCGACTGACCGCGAGCCGCTCGGGCAGATCCTTGAGCACGGCGACCCAGTGCGTTTCACCGCCATTCGACGCCGCGCGCTCGAAACCGGCCAGTGCATCGGTGGCGATCAGGCAGTTACGATGGATACGCACGAACTGGCTACCGAACTCTTCTTCGAGCCGGGTCAGCGAGTCTTCCAGCAGGTACTCGCGCTCGCGGGTCTTGAGCGTGATGTATTTCTGCTCGGCCTTGAGGTAGCGCGCGTCGGACACCGGGATCAAATGCAGTCGGCCGCGTTCGGTGACGCTGAAGTGGCTGCGCGCGTGCGACGACGGCGCCGCTTCGCTGCGTGCCTGGCGCGCCTGGGCGACGCGCTTGAGTGCTTCGATCAGCCGCTCGCGCCGGATCGGCTTGAGCAGGTAATCGATGGCGCGAACCTCGAACGCGGCGACGCCGTATTCCTCGAAGGCGGTGGCGAAAATCACCGCCGGCGGGTGTTCCTGCGATTGCAGTTCACGCGCCAGCTCGATGCCGCTCATTTGCGGCATCTGGATATCGATGATCGCGGCGTCGGCGTCGGCGTCGCTCAGCTGGCTGAGCGCGGACATGCCATTGGTGGCGGTACCGACAATCTCGTGCGGGCATTCGTCCGCACAGTCGACCAGGACGTCCTGCAGCCGGCGTAGGGCCGGTAGTTCGTCATCGACGAGAAAAAGGCGCAGCGGCGTCGTCATGCAAAATCTCCCGGTAGGGCAGCAAGATGTGTACTTGATAATAGTCGCTGCCGGCTTCTGTCGTGAGGCTTGCTTCGGTATCGAAGTGCAGCAGCAATCTTTCGCGGATGTTTTCCAGTGCCATGCCGTTGCCTTCACGCACCCTGATCATATTGCCAGGCAAGGCGTTGCGCACGATCAGGTGCACCCGATCACGTGCCTGCGTGATACGGATCTGGATCGGTGGCGGTTCCAGCAAGGGCTCGACGCCATAATAGATGGCGTTTTCCAGCAGTGGTTGCAAAACCAGCGGCGGTACCGCGGCGTTTTCGGGCATGTCGTCGATCTGCCAGTCGACCTTGAGTCGGTCGCCGAGGCGAATCATTTCGATATTCAGGTAGCGCTCGGCGATCTCAACCTCGCTCACCAGCCGCGCCAGCCGGCGGTTGTCCTTCATCACCACGCGGAACAGATCGGCGATGTCCTGCAGCGCTTCTTCGGCCTTGGCCGGTTCGTAGCGGATCAGCGACAGCACGGCATTCAGACTATTGAAGAAGAAGTGCGGGCGAATCCGCGCCTGCAGTGCCGACAGCCTTGCTTCGGCCAGTCGCGGCACCAGCGCGCGGTGGCGCATTTGCAACAGCCATAGAAAACCCAGCGTCGACAGCAGGATCATCAGTTCGGGGGCGAACTGGGCATTGGGTTGCGCCTGGATCGGCATCAGCAGCGTCCGGCCGATCCAGCCACAGCCAACGGTGACGGTGCAGACAATGAAAACGCCCAATCGGTAAGGCAATCGCGCCAGTGTCGGCGCCAGCCCGGCCAGAATGGCCAGTGACGGCAGCAGCACCAGCTCGACCCAGATCGCCGCGCCAGTGACGCGCGTGCTCCAGTGCACCCAGTGTGGCAGCTCGGCCAGGGTGTGCAGCAGCAGCAGCAGGTGCGAATAGACGAGGGCATGCAACATCACGCTCGGCGAGCGGAAATCGGGCAACTCGTCGATGACGGTTTGGGCGCTCACAAGGACTTGGGACGGGCTGGAAAGCATCAACTATAACGAAACCCGCCGTTCGTCGGTTTTTTGGCTGCTTTGCGGTCGGCTTGTACCGCCCGTCGGTTGAATTCGACGTCATGCACCGCTCATTGGAAACCTCGTCATGTCGATCGCCCTGATCCATAGCCGCGCCCTGCTGGGGCTTGCGGCACAAGCCGTGACCGTCGAGGTTCACCTCGCCAATGGCCTGCCGGCGTGCACGCTGGTGGGCTTGCCCGATGCCGAAGTGCGCGAGGCACGCGAACGTGTGCGCGCGGCGTTGTCGGTGGCGGGCTTCGAGTTTCCGCAGCGGCGCATCACGGTGAATCTGGCGCCGGCCGATCTGCCCAAATCGTCGGGCCAGTTCGATCTGCCGATCGCCATCGGCCTCTTGGCCGCGAGCGAGCAGATTCCGGCGGCCCGGCTTGATGATTATGAATTTGCCGGCGAACTGGGTTTGGCCGGCGATTTGCGCCCGGTACGCGGTGCGCTGGCCTTGGCGCGTGCGGCTGCCGAGGCCGGGCGCACGCTGATCGTGCCTTCCGGCTGTGCGGCGGAAGCGGCGCTTTACCCCGGCGCCCGCGTGCTGGCGGCGGATCATTTGCTGCAGGTTTGCCGTTATTTCGCCACCGGCGAGCCCTTGGCCGAGGCGCAGGCCTTGCCGGTGGGTGAGGCGTGGATGGGGCCGGATCTGGCCGATGTGCGCGGCCAGGCGCAGGCGCGGCGCGCGCTTGAGGTCGCCGCGGCCGGGCGGCATTCGCTGTTGTTGATCGGCCCGCCGGGCACCGGAAAATCGATGCTGGCGCAGCGCTTGCCCGGCTTGTTGCCGGCGCTGTCGGCCGACGAGGCGATCGATGTCGCCAGCGTGCAGTCGCTGTCGCGCGCGGGTTTTGACGTGCGCCGTTTTGGCGTCAGACCGTTTCGGCATCCGCATCACACCGCATCGGCGGTGGCGCTGGTTGGCGGTGGCAGCGTACCGCAACCGGGCGAAATCTCGCTGGCGCATCACGGTGTGCTGTTCATGGATGAACTGCCCGAATTCGATCGACGGGTGCTCGAAGTGCTGCGCGAGCCGCTGGAAACCGGCGAGGTGCATATCGCTCGCGCCGCGCATTCGGCGTGTTTTCCGGCGCGGTTTCAACTGGTCGCGGCGATGAACCCGTGCCCCTGCGGCTATCTGGGACACCCGAAGAAAGGGTGTCGCTGTTCGGCCGAGCAGGTGGCGCGTTATCGCGGCCGGCTGTCCGGGCCCTTGCTGGACCGCATCGATCTGATCGTCGAGGTGCCGGCCTTGCCGGAAACCGCGCTACTGGCGGCCCCCGACGGCGAAGCGAGTGCCGTGGTGCGGCTGCGCAGCGAGGATGCCAGCCAGCGTGCCGTAATGAGACAGGGCAAGCCGAACTCGGCGTTGGCGGGCAAGGAGATCGAGCTGCATTGCCGCGTCGACGAGGCAGGGCGGGTAATGTTGCAAACGGCGCTGGAACGCTTGGGATTGTCGGCGCGGGCCTATCACCGGGTGTTGCGGGTGGCGCGCACGATTGCCGATCTGGCCGGCGCAGAGACGATCGCCGCGGCGCATGTGGCCGAGGCGGTGCAGTATCGGCGGGGGCTGAGCGGCTAGCCGCCGCGGGTCTGGCTCAGTGGCAGCGATTGGCTGATGACGTCGAGCCGTTGCCGCCACGGTTCGGCCAGATGCGGTGGCAGATGACGATCGATCGATTCGGTGAACAGGGCGTTGACGGTGCGCCATTCGCATTCGCTGACCTTGCCGTCGTCGACCTCCGCGAAGTGCGGCAGTGCCGGTGGCAGGCGGTAACTTTCGCCATCGAGCACCGCATGCCAGAAGGCGAGCAGCCGGCGGCGCAGTACGTCGAATTCGGGCATGCGCTCGTTCACCGTGGCAAACCACGGGTGCTGGCGCAGTGCGGCGACAAAGTCGTCGATGACGGCCTGTAGCCGGCTGTAACCGATGGCGCTGGCAAGGCCTTGCATCGCGAACCCCTTGTTGTGTTTGTTGACGGTAGACAAACCTTACACCGTCTAGGTTGCGGTATTACTACCCGGGGTGCTGTGATCCGGCTCACGCGCCGGCCGCGTCAGCCGCCGCCAAAGCGCTGGCGATAGTCCTGCGGATTGACGCCGCGATGCCGCAGCAACACCCGCCGCAGCGTTTGCGCATCGGACAGCCCGGCATCGAGGGCGACGCGCTTGAGCGGCAGCGTGGTGTCGGTCAGCAGGTGGCAGGCGCGATCGAGCCGCAGCAATTCGACCGCCGCCGCCGGTGTTTGCCCGGTGGCGGCGACGAAATGGCGGGCGAAGCTGCGCGGGCTCATCTTCATCCTTGCCGCGAGTGCGTCGATGCGCAGATCGGCGTCGGGGTGGTCGGCGATCCAGGCGATCAGTTCGGCAAAGCCCGTATCGCGGCTTTGCGCCGCCAGCGCGGCGCTGAACTGCGACTGGCCGCCCGGGCGCTTGAGGAAAACGACCATCTGCCTGGCGATGCGCATTGCCACCGAGTGGCCGAGATCGGCTTCGACCAGCGCCAGCGCCAGATCGATGCCGGCCGAAATACCCGCCGAGGTCCAGACCGGGCCGTCGTTGATGTAGATCGCGTCGGCATCGACGGCGATGCTCGGATCGATCACCTGCAACTGCGCCGCGTACTGCCAGTGCGTCGTGGCACGCCGGCCGGCGAGCACGCCGGCGGCGGCAAGGATCAGCGCGCCGGTGCAGACGCTGGCGACGCGGCGTACCTGCGGCACCCAGTCCTGCAGCGCCTTTGATACCGCCGGTGCGCTCGGTTGGCCGCCGGGAACGATCAGCGTGTCGATGTCGGTGAGCGAATCGAGTTTCACCGTCGCGAACTCGGCGCCGGCCGAACTCTTGATCGGGCCGCCGGCGATCGACGCCAGCGTGGTCCGGTACGGCGCCGGCACGGCAAAGCCGTTGCGCCCCGGCTGCGAGAACACCTCGAGCGGCCCGGCGACGTCGAGGACGTTGACATCGGGATAGAGCACGAAGACGACGTGACGGGCCATGATCAGGCCGCCGCGGTGACGGGACGCGGGGTAAAGCGCCAGTACAAGGTCGCCAGCACCGGGACGATCAGCAGCGGCAGCACCGCGGCGTTCAGCGCGCCCCAGCCGTAGCGCTGCAGCCACGGCGCGGCGATGAACGAGCCGAGCGCGGCGGCGCAACTGGTTGCGAACTCGCTGCCGCCTTGTGTGCGGGCGCGTTCGCTCGGCCGGTACGATTGCGCCAGCAGCGTGGTGCCGGCGACGAACATGAAGTTCCAGCCGACGCCGAGCAGCATCAGCGCGATGTAGAACGCTGGCAGCGACGTCGACGCCTGGCCGAGCACCGCGCTGGCGGCGAGCAGCAACGCGCCCGACAGCGAGACCGGCAGCATGCCGAAGCGGGTGATCAGTCGGCCCGAAACGAAGGCCGGCGCAAACATGCCGAGCATGTGCCACTGGATCACGCCGGCACCGTCGGCCACGTTGAAGCCGCAGGCCAGCATTGCCAGCGGCGTCGCCGTCATCAGGCACACCATCACCGCGTAGGCGATCAGGTTGTTGGCGATCGCGGCGATGAACACCGGCTGCGCCACGATGAGCGAGAGCGGGCGGGGTGCTTCATGCGCAACCGCTTCGACGGCGTTATCCGGCGATTCGCGGTAGCGCAGTAACAGCAGCAGCGACGCCAGCCCCAGTGCCGCCGCGAGCAGGTAGGCGCCGGCAAACGGCACCGCGGCGAACCAGCCCTGCGCGCTCTTGGCCAGCAACGGCCCGAACAGCGCGGCCAGCACGCCGCCGGTCATCACCGTCGCGATCGTCCGCGCCTTGGCGTCGCCTTGCGATTCGTCGGCCGCCGCCAGCCGGTAGTACTGCGCGAACGCCTGGAACACGCCGATGCCGGCGGTGCCGACGCAGAACAGCACGAAATCGTGGCGGAACATCGCCAGTGCCGAGATCAGCCCGCCGAGCATCCCGGCGGCCGCACCGATGGCGAAGCCGCGCCGCCGGCCGAGCTTCTTGAGCAGCGACGCGGCGACCAGCGCCGTCAGCGCGGCGGTGACGATGATGATCGTGAACGGCAAGGTCGCCAGACGCTTGTCGGCGGCGAGTACATAACCGGCGAGGCCGGTCAGCGTCAGGTCGATCGAAATGGCTGCGGTATACAGGCCTTGGCAAACGGCGAGGGTGCGGATATTGCCGCGGTGAGCGTCGGACATGAAAGGAATCCGGTGAGGGTGAAACCCGAGTATGGCAGCAGCATTTTTGGCACGAATGCCAAGATGATGTCAATTTCTGCCAGAGTGACGCAGGCCGGTGTTACCGGCTTTATGCTTACGTTTATCTAGTAAACACTTTCTTTTGCCTTTATTTTGTTGACGTCACAAATCAGCATTTTGATAATCACCGGCTTACTTTTCCAGTCCCGGACGATTCACCACGCGCTTAACAAATAAATCCGGCCGTCGCTGCTGCCAATCTTTCATCGCCTGCAGCGGCGTTCGGTGTTGCAAGGCCAGTTGCGGTAAGTGCTGGTTGTACAGCCACACATAGCGCTGCAACGTCTGCGCCAAATCCTCGCCAGACTCAAAGCGATGCGTCGCCAGTACCTCGCTGATCCGGCCGTTGAAACGCTCAACCATGCCGTTGGTTTGCGGATGGCGCGGTTTGGTCAGCCGGTGCTCAATCTGCAGCGCTGTGCACAGCCGATCAAACTCATGCTCGCCGCTGGCGGTCTTGGTTTTATTGAACAAGCGATCGGTGAACTCACTGCCGTTGTCGGTCAACAGGATCTGCAATTTAAACGGGATGGCTTTGGCCAAGGCGGCCAGGAATGCCTTCGCGCTTGCAGCGGTCTTGTTGGGCTTGATCTGCACGAACACCCAGCGGGTGGCGCGGTCGATGGCGACGAATAGATAGCGGCGGGTGGTTTCGTCCGGCATTTGCGGCAGGTATTTGACGTCGACATGGACAAAGCCAGGGTCGTAATCCTTGAAGGGTTTGCTGTTGCGCGCCCGCTGTGTCGGTTCGAGCGCATGCAGGCTGCCGACGCCGTGGCGGCGCAGGCAGCGATCCAGTCCGGAGCGGGAGACCGTCGGATGCAGGAACTCGCGGATCACCACCAGCAATCATCCAGCCCCAGCTTAAGGGTTTGGCGCAGTTGTACTGCGACCGCTTCTTGCGCGGGCGTCAGCGTGGTTTGCAGTCGATGCGCCGTATGAGAACGATCCTGTACGTCCTGGCGTTGGCGCCACTTGCGAATGGTATCCACGGTGACGCCGTAGCGACGTGCCAGTTCGGTGTTGGGTATGCTGGTCGGCGCCGCCTGGATTTCGGCGCGAATGGCCGGGGTGGTGCGGGCGCGCTGGTGCAGTTGGACGATCATCGGGCTGACCTCGTCAGGGAAGCTCGCAGCTTAGCAAGCGCATGGCGGGCACAGTGAAGTCGCCAGCTGCGAGGGCTTAGATTATCATCCGGGATGCGACATTTATGTCTCTTACAGTTTTACCACCACATCCCTCAACGCCGTCCTCACCCCTTCCTCCACCACCGGGTGATAGAACGGCATCTCCAGCATCTGCTCGACCGTCAGCTCCATCTGCACCGCCCACGCCAGCGTATGGGCGATATTTTCGGCGCGCGGGCCTATCCATTCGGCGCCGAGGAAGGCTCCGGTCGCCTTGTCGGCGTAGACGTGCATCAGCCCGCGGTTTTTCAGCATCACGCGACTGCGGCCTTGGTTCTCGAAACTGACTTCGCCGGTCACGAAGCTGCCCGGTTCGAGATCGGCGAAGCGGGCGCCGACCATGGCGATTTGCGGGTCGCTGAATACCACGCCGATCGGCGCGCGGCGCAGCCCCGGTTTGACGTCGGGATAGCTGGCGGCGTTGCTGCCGGCGGTTTTGCCTTCGTCGGCGGCTTCGTGCAGCAGCGGCAGGATGTTGTTGGCGTCGCCGGCGATGAATACCGGGCTTGATCCGCACTGCAGCGTCTCGCGGTCGAACAGCGGCACACCGCGGGCATCGAGTTCGAGGCCGGTGTTCTCCAGCCCGAGGCTGGCGACGTTGGGGCTGCGGCCGGTGGCCGCGAGCACGTAGTCGAAGCGCTCGGTGACGGTTTCGCCCTTCAGGTTCACGTAGCGGATCACCGCTTCGTCGCCTTCGCGTGCCATAGCTTCGATCTTGGCGTCCGGATCGAGGTAGAACTCTTGCTGGAAAGCGCTGCGGGCGTAGTCGCGGATCGCCGGATCGCTGAGCGGGCCGACGCCGCCACGGGCGCCGAAGACGCGGACGATGACGCCGAGCCGGGCCAGCGCCTGGCCGAGTTCGAGGCCGATCACGCCGGGGCCGAATACGGCAACGCGGCGCGGCAGCGTGTCCCAGCTGAATACGTCGTCGTTGACGACCAGCCGGTCGCCGAACACCTTGAACGGTGCCGGGATATTGGGGCTGGAGCCGGTGGCGATGACCACGCGGCCGGCTTTCACGGTGGTGTGGTCGTCGACCTGCAGCGTCAGGTTGTCGACGAAGCGGGCATAGCCGCGCAGCCGGTCTGACGCCGGGATGCCGTCGACGCTTTCGAGCACGAAGCCGACAAAGCGGTCGCGTTCGCGCTTGACCCGGTCCATCACTTCACGGCCGTTGATGACGATGTCGCCGTCGACGCGCACGCCGAACGGTGCGATGTGACGCAGCTCGTGTGCGGCTTCGGCGGCGGCGATCAAGAGCTTGGACGGCATGCAGCCGACGCGGGCGCAGGTGGTGCCGTAAGGGCCGCCCTCGATCAGCAGCGCGGTCTTGCCGGCGGCCTTGGCGGCACGGTAGGCGGCGAGGCCGGCGGTACCGGCACCGAGGATGGCAATATCGATGGAGATCGTATTCATGCAGCGCTCCTTATCATTATTCGGGTCAGGTCAGTCGTCGTGCCGGATGGGGCTAGGGCCGCGCCATCGGGGCCGGCGATTGAAAAGGGCCGGTCAAGCCGGCCCGTGTGTATTGCGTGCAGCCCGGGTCGAAGCCCGGGCGCGGGCCTTACTTGGCGAGGAAACGCTCGACCTGTTCGTGGCCGCCGATCAGCTTGCCGTTGATGAACACCTGCGGCGCGGTCATCGAGCCCGAGACGGCGCCGAGCGCCTTGCCGCGGATCTTGTTGTCCAGCGGCACTTCGACATAGTCGTAGCCGTGTTCGGTCAGCAATGCCTTGGCCTTGGCGCAGAACGAGCAGCCGACCTTGGCGAACACGACGACCTGATCGGGCTTCTTCGCCTTCGGGTTGATGTAGTCGAGCATGGTGTCGGCGTCCGACACTTCAAACGGATCGCCTTCCTTCTGCGGTTCGATGAACATCTTTTCGACCACGCCGTCCTTCACCAGCATCGAATAGCGCCAGCTGCGCTTGCCGAAGCCGAGGTCGGCCTTGTCGACCAGCATGCCCATGCCTTCGGTGAACTCGCCGTTGCCGTCGGGGATCATCACGATGTTCTGTGCTTCCTGATCCTTGGCCCATTCGTTCATCACGAAGGTATCGTTGACCGAGACGCAGAGGATGGCGTCGACGCCGTTTTCCTTGAACGCCGGTGCGAGTTCGTTGTAACGCGGCAGGTGGGTGGAGGAGCAGGTCGGGGTGAACGCACCCGGCAGCGAGAACAGCGCCACGGTCTTGCCTTTGAAAAGCTCGTCGGTGGTGACGTTCTTCCATTCATTGTTTTCGCGGACGCGGAAAGTGACGTTGGGGACGCGTTGACCTTCACGGTTTTGCAGCATGTCTAAACTCCTTTTATTGAGGCGGGTAGGCTGCGTCTTGCAGCGATGGACGAAGTATCCCGGCGAGCCGGCGATACGTCTAATTTAATGATTTCACCAAATCGATTGTTGATTTCTATCAAGGTGAGGCCGAATCGCATTCGCATTCACCGGCTATCGCCGACGGGCAAGCGGTGCGATCATCGGCCGTCGAACACTTGCAAGGAGCGCCTGTGCGGGCCCGACTGTTGAACTGGCTGTTGTTGCTGTGCCTGATTGTGCCGATGCTGGCGATGGCCGCGCCGTTGCCGGCCACCAAGGCATCCCAGCCGGCTGCGGCGTCGGCGGTATCGCCAGCGGCGTTGACTGCCTCGCTGGATACCGTGATCGCCACGCTGGAAAGCACATCCCAGCGGGAGGCGCTGCTCACCGAACTCAAGGCCTTGCGCACCAGCGCCAGCGCGGTGGCCGCGTCGGCGCCGGTCAGCGTGCAGGACAACGGCTTGCTCGGCGTGCTCAATAGCCAGTTCGATCTCTTACGCAACCAGTTCGACAGCGGTTTCCGCCCTTTGTTGCGCTGGCGGGCGCTGCTTGGCAATAGTGCCAACGAGCTGGGGCTGCGGATCCGCGAGCAGGCGGGCGACCCGTGGCGGCTGCCGGTCGATTTCACCGTCACCCTGCTGGTATGGATGGCGACCGCCTGCGCGCTGAGCTGGAGCGCCACGCAGGTGGGGCGCCGGCTCGGCATCGAGGCCGAACTGCCGGCGCATCCGCGTACGCGCGAATTGCTGCTGTTCCTGCTGCAGCGGATCGCGCCGTGGGCGGTGGCCTTTGGCATGACGCTGTATCTGCTGCGGCTGGCGCCGGCTACCGCGCTGGGCAGCCTGCTGGCGATGCTGCTTGCCTACGGGATGCTGGCCGGCACGCTGTTCGCCGCATTGTGCGTGCTGCTGTTCTCCCTGCGCGCCACCGGTTTGCGCCGGCCGGCGGTGCGGGTGCTGATCGTCCGCGGCCGGCACTGGCTGTTCCTGATCGGCCTGTGCGCGGCTTTTGCCGATGCATTCAGCAACCCGACGGTGAAAATCGAATTCGGTCCCAACCTCGCCGGGCTGGCGGCCTCGTTGACCGATCTGGCGACTATCGCACTGACTGCGGCCTACGTGATCCTTTATCGTCGCCCGGTCGCCCACCTGATACTGAACCGGCCGTATTCGCACCGCCACGCCAGCAAGGCACTGACCGAGACGCTGCAGTTCGTCGCCGCGCTGTGGCACCTGCCGGTGCTGCTGCTGTGTGCGCTGTCGGCGTTCAAGACGCTGGTCAGTGCCGGCCGGCAGACCAATACGCTCAACAGCGCGGTGCTGAGCATCGTGCTGATGGTGGTGGCCTTCCTGATTTCAACCTTCCTGCAGCGCAGTTTCAGCGAAGCCGGGCCGAAAAGGCCGCATCGGCGCTCGCCCTATCTGTTGCGCTTGCTGCAGTTCGGCCGGAACCTGCTGCTCGTGGCGATGTGGTGCGGCTTTGCCGAGCTGTTCGCAAGGATCTGGGGCGTGTCGCTGCTGGAGCTAGGGGCACTGAAAATCCGTGGGCGCACGCTGGATGACATCGTCGGCGGCGTCGTGCTGACGGTGCTGATCGCCTGGCTGCTGTGGATACTGCTCGATACGCTGATCGACGAAAGCATGAAGGGCGGCGGCCATCGCAAGGGCAAGTCGGCCAGCACGCGGGCGCGGACGATCCTGCCGCTGTTCCGCAACGCGATTCTCGGCACCATTCTGGTGGTGGCGACCATCCTGTCGCTGGCCAACCTCGGCATCGACGTGACGCCGCTGATCGCCGGCGCCGGCGTCATCGGCCTCGCGGTCGGTTTCGGCGCGCAGACGCTGGTCAAGGACCTGATCACCGGGCTGTTCATTCTGATCGAGGACACCATTGCCGTTGGCGACTACATCGACGTCGGCGGCCATGCCGGTACCGTTGAAGGGCTGACGATACGCACGGTGAAGCTGCGCGATTCGCAAGGCGCCGTCCACTCGGTGCCGTTCAGCCAGATCGCCAGCATCACCAACTTTGCGCGCGAGTTCGCCTACGCGGTGTTCGATATCGGTGTCGGCTACGACGCCGATATCGAACAGGTGATGCGCACGATCCGCGAGGTCGGCACCGAAATGCGCGGCGAAGCCCGCTGGCGGCGCGAGCTGCTGGCGCCGATCGAGGTGCAGGGGCTGGATCGTTTTGACGCCAGCGCCATCATCATCCGCGCCCGCTTCAAGACCCGGCCGCTGTCGCAGTGGGAGGTGGCGCGGGCGTTCAACCTGCGGCTGAAGAAGCGTTTCGACGAGAAGGGCATCGGCATGCCCTTCCCGCAAATGGACGTGCATTTCGCCCCGCCGTCGGTGCCGCCCGCAGCGGACGAGGCGCGACCCCTGGCGACGCCGGATTAGGGCTAGTCCCCCATTCCGGTGTCAGGCGGAACTATTCACAATGTGGCTTTAGTCTCGGTCTGCATCCGCCATGCCCCAAGAACTGCTGTTCCTGCTGCCGCTGGCGTTCATCGCCGGGATGATCGACGCCGCGGTCGGCGGCGGCGGGCTGATCCTCGTGCCCGGGCTGTTCACCATCCTGCCGCGCGAACTGCCGGCGATGCTGATGGGTACCAACAAGCTCGCCGCGGCGATGGGCACGCTGTCGGCGACGTGGCGCTATGCGCGGCAGGTGAAGCTCGACTGGCACATCCTGCTGCCGAGCGCGGGCGCGGCCTTCGTCGGCGCCTACCTCGGCGCCCGGGCGATCCACCTGCTGCCGGCCAGCTCGGTCCGACCGATGGTGGCGGTGCTGCTGGCGCTGATGCTGGCCTACACCTGGTTCAAGCCGGCGTTCGGCGGCGAGGACGCCGGCCGGCCGCTGACCCGGCGCGATCTGTATATCGGCATGGCGATCGGCATGGCGATCGGCTTCTACGACGGCTTCTTCGGCCCCGGCACCGGCTCCTTCCTGATCTTCCTGTTCGTGCGCTGTTTCCATTTCGACTTCGTGCGCGCGTCGGCATCGGCCAAGGTCGTCAATCTGGCGACCAACTTCGCGTCGTTGGCGTTCTTCATCCCGGCCAAGCTGGTGCTGTTCGGCTATGCGATTCCGATGGCGATCGCCAATATCGCCGGCGCCCAGGTCGGTAGCCATCTGGCGCTGAAGGGTGGCAATACCTGGATACGCCGGCTGTTCCTGACGCTGGCGCTGGTGCTGCTCGCCAAGCTCAGCTGGGACATGATCAAGTAGCGCCCCGTACAATGGCCCGATGACGATCGAATCGAATGCGCCGCTGTCCTGTAGCAGCTGCAAGGCCTGTTGTTGCCAGCTTGAAGTGCTGCTGCTCGCCGGTGATGACGACGTGCCGCCGCAGTTCGTTGCCAAGGACGAATGGGGCGGCGAGGTGATGTTGCGGCTTGATGATGGCTGGTGCGCGGCGCTCAACCGCACGACCATGATGTGCTCGATCTATACGGTGCGGCCGTTGATCTGCCGCGAATACGAGCTCGGCGATTACGATTGCCTCGAGCAGCGCAAGCGCATTCCGATTCTCGCGATCCGAACCCCAGGAGCGACATGAACTACTGGCTGATGAAGTCCGAACCGGCCGATGTCGGCATCGACGATTTGCAGCGCCTCGGCCAGGTCGGCTGGTACGGCGTGCGCAATTATCAGGCACGCAACTTCATGCGCGACGCGATGGCGATCGGCGACGGCGTGCTGTTCTACCACTCGAGTTGCGCCGAACCGGGGGTTGCCGGGCTGGCCGAAGTCTGCCGCGCCGCCTACGCCGACCCGACCCAGTTCGATCCCGAATCCAAGTACTACGATCCCAAATCGACGGCGGAAGCACCGCGCTGGCAGCAGGTCGATGTGCGCTTCGTCGCCAAGGGACGGCTGCTGAGCATAGACGCGATGCGCAGCCATCCCGAACTCGCCGGCATGCAGGTGCTCAAGCGCGGCAACCGGCTGTCGATCACCCCGGTGAGCGAGACCGAATGGCTGGTGATCAAGGCGTTGATCGGATGCTGACCGCGCTGTTTGCCTGTCTTGCGCTGGGTCTTGTCGCCGGCTTGCTCGCCGGCCTGCTGGGTGTCGGCGGCGGCCTGGTGATCGTGCCGGGGCTGTTGTTCGTGTTCCACCTGATTGGCCTGCCCGAGGCGCACCAGCAGCATCTGGCGCTGGGGACGTCGCTGGCGACCATCGTGTTCACCTCGATCGCCAGTTTCCGCGCCCACGCGGCGCACGGAGCGGTGCGCTGGCCGGTGTTCCGCTCGATTGCACCAGGCATCGTCATCGGCACCTTTGTCGGCGCGCAGCTGGCGGGGCTGTTTTCCGGCATTGCGCTCAAGTGGTTCTTTGTCGTTTTCGCCTATCTGGTCGGCGCGCAGATGCTCGCCGATTTCAAGCCCAAACCCAGCCGTGGCCTGCCCGGTACGCTGGGGATGGGCGGCGTCGGCACTGTGATCGGCGCGGTATCGAGCTGGGTCGGCATCGGCGGCGGCTCGCTGTCGGTGCCGTTCATGACGCTGTGCAATGTGCCGGTGCGCGAGGCGATCGGCACCTCGGCGGCGATCGGGCTGCCGATCGCGGCTGCGGGGGCGCTGGGTTATGTGGTCAGCGGCTGGGGCGCGTTCGAGCTGCCGGCGGGCAGCGCCGGCTTCGTCTACCTGCCGGCGCTCGCCGGTATCGTCATCGCCAGCTTTCCGATGGCCAAGGTCGGCGCCAGGCTGGCGCACCGGCTGCCGGTGGCGGTGCTGAAAAAGTGTTTTGCCGCGCTACTGATCGTGCTGGCGACGAAAATGCTGATCAGCCTGATCTGAGCCGTAAAAAAACGCCGCACATCGTGCGGCGTTTTTACTGACACGGTCAGGCTTGCGGCCAGGGCATGCCGAACGCAGCCTGGTAATCGGTGGCGATCGATGCTTGCGTGAAGCTGTGGTTCTGCGCGCCGCGCTGGGCGATTTTCATCGACCCGAGCAGCGAGCCGAGCCGGCCGGTGCTCGGCCAGTCCCAACCGTTGGCGATGCCGTACAGCAGGCCGGCGCGGAAGGCGTCGCCGCAACCGGTCGGGTCGAGCACGGCCGCGGCCTTGACCGGCGGAATCTCGTGCATGACGCCGTCGGCGTAGATATGCGCGCCTTCGGCGCCACGCGTGACGATCAGCGCCTTGAGCTGGGCGGCGATGGCCTCCAGCGACAGGCCGGTGCGCTGGGTGATGATCTCGGCTTCGTAATCATTGGCGGCCAGATAGGTGGCCAGTTCGATCATGTGGCGCAGCTCGTCGCCATCGAACAGCGGGAAGGCCTGGCCGAGATCGAAGATGAAAGGAATGCCCGCCGCGGCGAGCTGTTCGGCACGTTCGATCATCGCTTGCTTGCTGTCCGGGCCGATGATGGCGAGCACCGGTTTTTCGCTGACCTGTTCCAGCCGGTTCAGGTGCGCCAGCCCCATCGCACCGGGGTGGAAAGCGGCGATCTGGTTGTCATCCAGATCGGTGGTGACAAAGCACTGCGCGGTGTACTGCTCGGGCAGTTCGCGCAGGTAGGCGCGGGAAATGCCCAGCGCATCGAGACGCTGCGCATACGGACCGAAATCGCTGCCGACCGTCGCCATGACCAGCGGATCACCGCCAAGCAGCTTGAGCGAGTAGGCGATGTTGCCGGCGCAGCCGCCGAATTCGCGGCGCATCTCGGGCACCAGAAAAGAGACCGACAGCATATGGATCTGCTCAGGCAGAATATGCCGCTTGAATTGATCCTGAAACACCATGATGGTGTCATAGGCGACCGAGCCGCAAATCAACGTGGACATAGGTGTTTCCCGGAAAAAAGTGCGCCGATTATGCCACCTGTCGGAGCCGGTCGCCGCTTCGTCGCATGGGGTTCCGCTGCGGTATGCGCTTTGTTAAGCTTGCAGCATCTGTAGGATTCTCGATTACATGCTGATTTCCCTGTCCAACCTTCTGGTGTTCGCGAGTCTTGCGCTGGGATTGCTCGTCGCCGGCCAGCTGGTATTGCTCGGCAATAGCCAGCACGAACCCGGCCTTGGCCCGCTGGCGCTCACCGGTGCGCTGACCGGGCTGACCGCGCTGCTCGCGGCACTGGGCATGACACCGCTGGCCGTCGCTGCCTGGGCGTTCGCCGAGGCGCTGAGCAATGTCGCGCTGCGTCGCCATCTGCTGAAAACGCCGCACTGGGCGCCGGCGATCGGCTGCGCCTTGCTGGCTTTTCTGCTTGGCGCCGCGTGGCAGCGCCTGTTCGGTCGCGATGTACCGGGAATGCTGGCGCTGGCGGTCGCGATCGTGCCGCTGGTGGTGATGCGATTGCAGCTGCTGCGCGCACCCTTTGCCGAGGAGCGCGCCGGCGGCCCGCGTCTGGTACTGGGTACGGCGTGCGTGCTGCATCTCGCTTACTGGCTGGCCGTGCTGTTTTTCTGGGCCTTCGCCGAACCGGGCTGGTGGGGTAGTGCCGAGGCACTGGTGCTCGAGTGCGTGCTGTTTGGCTTGCTGCAGGCGCTGCTCTGGCCGCAACTGGTGGCGCAGAAGCTGCGCGGGCGGCTGGCGCGCTTGGCGCGTTACGACGTGCTGACCTGGGCGCTGAACCGCCGCGGCTTCGAGGAAATCTGCCTGCGCGAGTTGCGCCGTGCCCGCAAGCACGAGCGCTCGCTCGGTCTGCTGCTGGTCGATATTGACCGGATGCACGCGATCAACAGCCGTTACGGCCACGCCGGCGGCGATCATGTGTTGCGGACCTGCGCCGCAGCCTTGCGCAGCCATTTGCGCCCCGAAGACAGCCTTGGCCGGATCGGCGGCGACAGCTTCTGCATCCTGGCGCCGCACCGCAACGAGGCCGAGCTGCAGACGCTGCTGGGCGAGCTGCGCGAGGCGCTGACGACCATCGTCTCGGATTACGACGATATCGCCATCCGCGTTTCGGCTGGGGTCAGCATGGCGATGTATCCGAATGATGGCGCCGACTTCCCGGTGCTGTACGGCCAGGCGCAATCGCGACTGCGCCCGGCAACCGATGGCCCGGCTTCGGGCTTCATGGTCGCGCGCACCTGATCGCGGCCCCGGCCTGCCGATATCAAACTGCCCGCTTGCGCGGGCAGTACTGTTTTTGCCGCCGCGACTGATGTGCGCTGCCAACACCTTCGGGTCTCAACCGGAACGCCCACCGGGCCAAAGCAACCGGCCATCGTTGCCGCCCGCTTTCAGCGCTGTTTACGCTGGAGCGGCCGAGGGGTCTTGTTTAGATTGTCGGATTAATGCCAATTGCATATCCATGATCCGAACGGAGCGGTAAATCCTCATGAGAACAAGCGAAATGCGCCCGGCCATGCTGGTCTGGTGGCAATCGGAAAAGCGGCGCCACGCGCTGGTGCTGTGCCTGATCATCGCGCTGGCCTATCTGTATTGCCGTAACGCGATCATCGTCGGTGATGAAGTTGTGCACGAAGCGCAAATCCGCCGCTTTCTGGATGGCGATTTCAGTATCGATCCACGGCTGACGACGATCCCGGGCTATCACCTGCTGGTTGCGGCGTTGAGCTGGCCGCTGGGGGCGTATTCGCTGGCCACGGTGCGCGGAATCGGCACGCTGTTTGGCATTGCGCTGATCGTGGTGTATGCACTGTTGCTGCGCCAGCGCAGCGGCACGGTCTCGTCGCAGCGGCTGGTACAGTTCGCGTTCTTCCCGATTTTCCTGCCGTATTTCTATCTGGCTTATACCGATGTGCTGTCGCTGCTGGTCGTGCTTGGCGCCTTGCTGTTTGCGCTGCGCGCTCAGGCGATTCCGGCCGCGGTATTGCTGGCTGTCAGCGTGTGCATCCGCCAGCAGAACGTGGTGTGGCTGCTGGCGATTCCGGTACTGGTGTATTGCCGCGACAGCGGTTTTCGCTGGTGCCGCGATACGCTGAAATCACACCTCGCCAACGGCGGCCTCTACCTGCTGGCGCTGCTGGGATTTGCGGTTTTCGTGTTTTGGAATGGCGGCGTGGCCGTCGGTGATCGCGGTGCGCATCCGGCGTCAGGGCTTTTTGTCGGCAATGTGTTTTTCATGCTGCTGCTGTACGCGATCTTCTTTGC
This sequence comes from Jeongeupia sp. HS-3, assembly GCF_015140455.1. Taxonomy (NCBI): domain Bacteria; kingdom Pseudomonadati; phylum Pseudomonadota; class Betaproteobacteria; order Neisseriales; family Chitinibacteraceae; genus Jeongeupia; species Jeongeupia sacculi. The sequence continues at coordinate 2,891,606 of NZ_AP024094.1, forward strand.
GCCGAGCGTGATCGCCAACCTGCCGACGATGCTGGCCTACGCACGCCAGCACAGTTCCGTGCCGCTGTTGCTGGCTGGCCTGCTGGTGCTTTATCTATTCGGCTTTCAAGGCAGCCACCCCTACAACAGCATCCAGCCCGACTATTTCCTGCGTAATGGTTTGTTGCAGCTGTTGTCGTCGTCGCTGCCGGTCAAGCTGGCATTCTTTGTGCCGATCGCGCTGGCCGCGCTGGACTGGCTGGCGATGGCGCAACGTCAGCCCAAGCTGCATGTCATCGCGGTATTCAGTGTGCTGGCGCTGTTGCCGTCGTGGCTGATCGAACAGCGTTACATGATGATTCCGTTTGCCCTGCTGTTGCTGTACCGCGAAGACGGCCGGCCCGGCGTGCAGGCGCTGACCAGCGCGCTGTATGCGGTCGTGGCCGTGGTGTTTATCTACGGCACGGCCACGCTGCGCTTCTTCCTGTGAATCAGGCCACGTAGAGCAGGATGCTGAAGAAATGGCAGATGCTGCCACCCAGCACGAACAGGTGCCAGATGCCGTGACCGTGGCGAATTTTTGCGTCGAAGATGAAGAAGATGATCCCCACGCTGTAGATCACGCCGCCGGCGACCAGCCAGGCTAGGCCGGCGGCCGGCAAGGCCATCTGCAATGGCTTGATCGCGATCAGGATCAGCCAGCCCATCAGCACGTAGATGATCAGCGAGAATACCCGCGTGCGCTTGCCGATCAGCAGCTCCTGGATGATGCCGATCAGCGCCAGTCCCCAGCTGATACCGAACAGCGTCCAGCCCCAGGGGCCGCGCAGCGTGACCAGCGAGAATGGCGTGTAGCTGCCGGCGATCAACAGGTAGATCGCGCAGTGGTCGAATTTCTGCAGTACCTTCTTGGCACCCGCATGGCGGATCGAGTGATACAGCGTCGATGCGCCGTAGAGCAGCACCAGCGTCGCGCCATAGATGCTGACGCTGACCACTTGCCAGGCATTGCCGTACAGGCTGGCGACGACAATCAGCACGGCCAGCCCGATGAGCGCGAGGGCCGTGCCGATCAGATGGCTATAACTATTGAATCGTTCTCCGCGGTACATGATTCCTCCGGTCGAAGCCAAGAGCATAACCGCAGGATGTGTCGCCGCATCGTTGAAATTACCGTGACTACGTCATCCGGCGGGCTAAGCTAAGGCGGAACCAGTCCAAACGGAGGGTGTGATGACCAAGCTCTTGGTGGTGTATTACTCGATGTACGGCCATATCGAAACGATGGCCAAGGCGGTGGCCGATGGCGCGCGCAGCGTCGACGGCGTCGAGGTGACGCTCAAGCGCGTTGCCGACCTGGTGCCCGAAGAAGTCGCGCGCAATGCTGGCGCCAAGCTCGATCAGGACGCGCCGATCGCCTCGCCGGCCGAGTTGGCCGATTACGACGCGATCATCTTCGGCACGCCGACACGCTTCGGCAATATGTGTGCGCAGATGCGCAACTTCCTCGATCAGACCGGCGGGCTGTGGATGAGCGGTGGGCTGATCGGCAAGCTCGGCAGCGTGTTCACCAGTACCGGCACCCAGCATGGTGGGCAGGAAACCACGATCACCTCGTTTCATACCACGCTGTTGCATCAGGGCATGGTCATCGTCGGCGTGCCGTATTCGTGCGCCGGCTTGACCAATATGACCGAGATCACCGGCGGCAGCCCGTATGGCGCCAGCACGCTCGCCGGTAGCGATGGTAGCCGTCAACCGTCGGCGAACGAGCTGGACATTGCCCGTTTTCAGGGCCGGCACGTCGCCGAGATCGCCAAAAAGCTCAGCGCCTGAGCGGTCGCCAATGAAAAAAGCCCCGTCGATCACGGGGCTTTTTCAATACGCTGCGTATCAGGCGGTCAGTTTGTCGAGCGCTTCGCGGTACTTGGCTGCGGTCTTCTCGGCCACCTCAAGCGGGATGGCCGGGGCCGGCGCCTGCTTGTTCCAGCCAGTGCTTTCGAGCCAGTCGCGCACGAACTGCTTGTCGTACGACGGCGGATTGCTGCCCGGTTGATACTGGTCGGCCGGCCAGAAACGGCTGGAATCCGGCGTCAGTGCCTCGTCCATCAGGCACAGCGTGCCATCGGCATCGAGGCCGAATTCGAACTTGGTGTCGGCGATAATGATGCCGCGCGTTGCGGCGAATTCGGCCGCAGCCTTGTACAGGCGGATCGCGGTATCGCGAACCTTGGCGGCGAGTTCCGGCCCGATCAGGTCGGCTGTCTGTGCAAACGAGATCGGCTCGTCGTGATCGCCGACGGCGGCCTTGGTGCTCGGGGTGAAGATCGGCTCGGGCAGCTGCTGCGCCTCGATCAGCCCGGCAGGCAGCGCAATGCCGCTGACCGCGCCGCTGGCCTTGTAGTCCTTCCAGCCACCGCCGGCCAGATAGCCGCGCACGACCGCTTCGACCGGTACCGGCTTCAGCCGCTTGACCACCACGGCGCGGCCTTCGACCTGCGGCAGATCCTCGGCACTGACCACGTCTTCGGCGTGTTCGCCGGTGAAATGGCTAGGCACCAGATCCTTGAACTTGTCGAACCAGAAGTTCGAAATCGCGGTGAGGATCTTGCCCTTTTCCGGAATCGGCTCTTCCAGAATCACATCGAACGCCGAGAGGCGGTCGGTCGCGATCATCAGCATGCGCTGCTCGTCGATTTCGTACAGGTCGCGAACCTTGCCCGAATAGATCTTCTTCAGGCTCTTGAGGTCGGTAGAGGTGATGCTGGACATCTCGGTTCCTTGGCGCGGGCCGGGGTCGGCGGCAAAGGCGTTATTTTGCCCGATTCCGGCCCGCATTTCATGCCGCCGGGCCGGAGGCTGGGGTTCGGACGGCAAAATGCCCCGATGGCGAGCCGTCGGGGCATTGGACGATGCGTTGGCGCTTATTCGCTCTTGCCGGCGACCAGCGGGTAGATCACCCCGGCAATCGCCGCGCCGATCAGCGGCGCGACCCAGAACAGCCACAGCTGATCGATCGCCCAACCCTGAGCGAACAGCGCGACGCCGGTGCTGCGCGCCGGGTTCACCGAGGTATTGGTGACCGGGATGCTGATCAGGTGGATCAGCGTCAGCGCCAAGCCGATGGCGATCGGCGCGAAGCCGGCCGGTGCGCGCTTGTCGGTGGCGCCGAGGATCACGAACAGGAACATCGCGGTCATCACCACTTCGCAGACCAGCGCCGCCATCAGGCTGTAGCCGTCCGGCGAGTGCGCGCCGTAGCCGTTCGACGCGAAACCGCCGGCCAGATCAAAACCAGCCTTGCCGCTGGCGATCGCGTACAGCACCGCGGCGGCGGCGATGCCGCCAAGCACCTGGGCGATCACGTAGGGCAGCAGTTCCTTGGCCGGGAAACGGCCGCCGACGACGAGGCCCAGCGACACCGCCGGATTCAGGTGGCAGCCCGAAACGTGGCCGATCGCGTAGGCCATGGTCAGCACGGTCAGGCCGAAGGCGAGCGCGACGCCGGCGAAGCCGATGCCCAGTTGCGGAAACGCCGCGGCGAGCACGGCGCTGCCGCAGCCGCCGAGTACGAGCCAGAACGTGCCGATGAATTCCGCAGCCATGCGGTTTTTGAGCGGATACATGTTTCCCCCTGTGTATTTGGATCGACGCGACTGGGTCGCCGCGATGGGGGAACAAGATAGGCCAATCACTTTGACCATTCTGTAAGATTTATTCTGACGGAATGGTCAATTTTTCCTTTCCATGACGGGTGGTCTGGCGTTATGGGAGGGCTAGTCGAAGCTGAACGTCCAATCGGGCAAGGATCACGATTCCAGTGTCCGTTCGACCATCGCCGCGAGTTCGTCGTCGGCGAGACGGTCGGCGATGTTGCGCCGGTCGGCCTCGGAGCGGTTCTGCGACAGCTTGAACTTGGCCTCCCAGCGCTCGACGTCGAATTCGATGCCGACGATATGCGGTTTGAGCGTGGTGTTGAATGCCGGATCGAAGGTGGTGCGGTCGCCGATCAGCGTCGGCTCGTACTGGCGGATCAGTTCGGCCAGCGCCAGCGAGGCGCCGACGCGTACGGTGCCGGTCGCATGCACGGCGGCGTAGTTCCACGTCGGCACCGCCGGGCGCTGGTCGTACCAGCTCGGCGACACGTAGTCGTGCGGGCCGTGGAAGATCGCCAGCGCCGGTACGCCGTTTTCCCAAGCCTGCCAGTGCGGGTTGGCGCGCGCGACGTGGCCGATCAGCCGGTCGCCGTCGTCGCCGGGAAGCAGCACCAGCGGGATATGGCTGGCGTACGGCGCGCCGCCGACCTGGCTGATCAGCGTGGCAAAACCGTGGGCACGAACGAAATCATGGATGGTGGCGACATCGTCGCAACGGAAGTGCGCGGGGACGTACATGGCGGGCTCGGCGGGGCGGAATGCCTGAGCATACCGGTGCGAGCGCCGGGCTGTCTCGGCCCCGATCCGGCACCGGTTTTTCGTGCATCGGCTGACCGACGTCGACTATTACATTGTGGCGACGCCGGTCGAAATCCGCTGTCCGTCAGCCGAGCATGTCCTTGATCGCCAGCGCCTGTTCGAGCGCGGCGTCGGCGCTGTCGGCCATCACGTTGAAGTGACCCATCTTGCGGCCCGAGCGTGCCTCGGTCTTGCCGTACAGGTGCAGTTTGGCGTTGGGCGCGGTCAAGAGTACGTCCCAGTTCGGTTCGGCGCCCTTGTCGCCCCAGACGTCGCCGAGCAGGTTGACCATGACCACCGGCCGCAGCAGGTCGGTCTTGCCCGGATACAGCCCGCACATCGCGCGCACCTGCTGTTCGAACTGGCTGGTGAGCGTCGCGTCTAGCGTGTAGTGGCCGCTGTTGTGCGGGCGTGGCGCCATTTCGTTGATGACGAGTTCATCGCCATCGAGGATGAAGAACTCGACTGCCAGCACGCCGACGTAATCGAGCGCCTCGGCCAGCTGCATCGCCATTGCCCGGGCACGTTCGGTGATGTCGGCACCGATGCGCGCCGGCACGATAGACACGTCGAGCACGCCGTTGGCGTGTTCGTTCTCGGCCGGCGGAAAGCTCGTGACTTCGCCAGCGCGGGTACGGGTGACGATGACCGAGACTTCGGCGACCAGCGGCATCATTTTTTCCAGCACACAGGGCTGGTGCTTCAGATCGGACAGCGCGGCGCGGGCTTCTTCGACGGTCTTCACCCGGGCCTGACCCTTGCCGTCGTAGCCGAGGCGGGCGGTCTTGAGGATGCCCGGCAGATAGGCCGACAGATCGCCGGCGAGATCGGCGGCGGTTTGTACCGCGAGGAAGGGCGCGGTGGCGAGGCCGGCGTTGCGGATGAAGGTCTTTTCGGCGACGCGGTCTTGCGCGATCGCGACGCAATCGCCGCTCGGCGATACCGGCACGCCCTGGCTGGCGAGCCAGCGCATCGATTCGGCGTTGACGTTCTCGAACTCGGTGGTGATCGCCGCACAGGAGCGGGCGAGTTCGGCCAGTGCATCGGGGTCGTTGTACGGGCGGGCCAGATGCACGTCGGCGAAGTCGGCCGCCGGTGCGCGTGCGTCGGGATCGAGCACGGTGACGCGGTAGCCCATGGTTCTGGCGGCGACGGCAAACATACGGCCGAGCTGGCCACCCCCGAGAATGCCGAGCATGGCCGGCGGCAGAATCGGCTTTCCAGCCATGATCATTCCTTCGATTTCATCAATTGCAGGAGCGTAAAGCCCCAGCAGGCAAAGCCCCAGACCAGGCCTGCGGCGAGGCCCAGCGGGAGTGCTTCAAAGAGTGCGGCACGCATGGGCGAGAGGCCGAGCATCTGGGCGATCAGCGCCCAGAGCACGCAAAACGGCAAGCCCCAGCCAAGTGCACCACGCAGCAACAGGCAGCGCCAGAATCCGCCAGCGCGGATGCGTTGCCAGCGCCGCGCGTCGTTCATACCTCGGGCAGCGACATCGCCAGTACGGTCTGCTTCTGCGTTTCGCGGAAGGCGGTGAGCTGCGCGGCCAGTTGCGGATCGCTACCGGCGAGCATCGCCACGGCGAACAGCGCGGCATTGGCGGCACCGGCTTCGCCGATCGCGAAGGTGGCGACCGGCACGCCTTTGGGCATCTGCACGATCGACAGCAGTGAATCCTCGCCACGCAAATACTTGGACGGCACCGGCACGCCGAGCACCGGCACGGTGGTCTTGGCGGCAATCATGCCCGGCAAATGGGCGGCGCCACCGGCACCGGCGATGATGCAGGCAAGGCCGCGCGGGCCGGCGGTTTCAGCGTATTCGAACAGCAGATCGGGCGTGCGGTGCGCCGATACCACGCGGCATTCGAACTCGACGCCGTAGCTTTTCAGTTGCTCGGCCGCGTGACGCATGACCTCCCAGTCGCTGTTACTACCCATCACTACGCCGACCTTAACCATGTGCTACCCCGCGTAAAAGCAGAAATTCTACCGAAATCGCCAGCGCTGGGCACCAATACCGATGGACGTTGCGGATACGCCGGGGTGGGGTGTTGTGGTTTGGATGGCTGCGCGTCATGCAAGCGCAATTCCAACGTCATTTTTCGCCGTTAAGCTCCGCGCTCATCTAGACAACCGGAGAGGGGCATGACGATCCCCAAACTTTCGATCGGCCTGCGCCTTGCCATCGGCTTTGCCGCCATTCTGCTGCTGATGGCCGCGCTGGCACTCTTCGCCTGGCAGAAGCTGGCGCAACTGGAAACCCAGCTGCAAAGCGTGGTTCACAGCGAGGTGCGCCAGCTGCAAACGGCGCACCGGCTCAAGGCGCTGGTGCTGCGCGATCAGGCCAATGTGCTGGCCTTGTTCGTCGTCGATCAACCGGCCAAGGCCGAAAAATTGTGGGCGCAGATCGGTGACGCGCGCCGCCAGACCCGCGTCCTCGTCGACGGTTTGCCGGCAGCGGGCACGCAGGAGGCAATGCGCGCAGCGCTCGACCGTTACGATGCCGGCGTCGACAACATCCGTGAACTGCTCGACATCGGCGCCCGCTACGACGCGATGACCGAGGTCAATCTGGAACTGCGCCAGCGCCGCGATACGCTGCTGACGAAACTGGACACACTGGTTGCGGCGAGCGAAGCCGGCATGGCCGAGGCCAGCGCCGCCGGTGCCGTCGCCACCTCGCGTGCGCGCGCCTGGCTGATCGGGCTGACGCTGCTGGCGATGGCCGTTGGCGCCTTCGCCGGCTGGCGCATTACCCGCGCCATCGTGTCCGAGTTGGGGCTAGAGCTGGGCGAAGCGGTTGGTTTTGCCGCCGATCTGGCCGGCGGGCGCTTGCGCCTTGGCGTCGAGCGCAAGGGCTTTCGCCCCGGCAGCCTGATGGATTCCTTGCTGGCGATGCGCGACCGCATCGTGGCCGACTGGATTTATGCCAAGACGACGTCCGGCGCCCGGCTGATCGAGGCGCGAGATCGAGAGCTGGATGGGCGCGAGCGGCAATTGCTGGTCTTGCTCGATGGCCGGCGCAATCTGGCCGAGCTGAGCACGATATTCGGCGAGGATGTCTGGGCTCAGTTGCGCACGCTCGAAGCACAGGGTCTGGCGCAGCGGCGTGAACCGGTGGCAGCCTGACGGCCTAGCACCGGGCGCAGCGTGGCGGCTTAATCCGAGTCCGATTCGGCCCATGCTGTATATAAGGTGGCCATGTCCGGCGGATCAAGCTCGCGCACCACGGTGGCCGGATTGCCGGCGGCGAGCACGCAAGCCGGGATGTCACGGGTGACCACGCTGCCGGCGCCGATGACGCTGTGGTCGCCGATGGTCACGCCGGCGCAGATCACCGCGCCGGCGCCGATCCAGACATTTTCGCCGATGCTGATCGGCCGCGCCCAGAACGCCCAGCGTTGCCGTTCGGCCGGATCGACCGGGTGGGTGGTCGCGTGGATTTGCACGTTCGGGCCGATCAGCGTGTGTGCGCCGATGGTGATCGGCGCACCGCCGGAAATGAGCGTGCCGGCGTTGACGAAGGCCTTGTGGCCCAGCCGGATATCGTGGCCGCGAACGATGACCACCGGTGGAATCAGCTTGGCCCCGTCGGCCTCGGCCAGCAGCTCGGCGAGAACGGCGGCGCGTTCGGCGTCATCGTCGATGCCGGCGTTGAAACGGGCCAGCAGTTCGACTTCACGCTGCCAGCTGCCCGGATTCTTGCCGAGGTCGCTGAAGGCGTAGCGGATGGTGTCGTTGCGCATGGTGATCCCCCGGGGCGAGAGGTGATGACTCTACCTGCGCTTGCCCCTTCCGGGTTCGATGCCGGGTCAATCGGGCAAGCTCGGCAATCAGAGAGCGGCCAGCGCCTCGCGCATTCTGCCCAGTGCCTGATCCAGCGTCGCGCGCGGGCAGGCGAAATTGAGCCGCACGAAACCCGGCAAGCCGAAATCGGCGCCATCGGACAGGCCGACGCCGGCCTGCTCGAAAAAGTGTTGCGGATGCTGCAAGCCGGTGTCGCGGCAGTCGATCCAGGCGAGAAAAGTCGCCTGCGATACGGTCACGCGCAAGCCCTTGAGGCCATCGAGCGCCGTGCTCACCACGTCGCGGTTGTCGCGCAGCACGGCGAGCAGTTGCGTGCGCCACGCCACGCCGTCGCGGAAGGCGGCTTCGGCGGCGGTATAGCCGAGCAGGTTCACGTGCGGGACGATGCCGCGCATCACTTTCTGGAACGCGTGGCGCAGCTCGGGATTGCCGATCACCGCAAACGAACAACCGAGGCCGGGGACGTTATAAGTCTTGGACGGCGCCATCAGCGTGATCGTGCGCGCCGCCAGTTCGGGCGAGAGCGCGGCGAACGGCGTGTGGCGGGTACCGGGTTCGAGCAACAGATCGCAATGGATTTCATCGCTGACCACGGTCAGATCGTGTTTTTCTGCGATCTCGCCGAGCCGGTTCAGCTCATCCCGAGTCCAGATCCGCCCGACCGGGTTGTGCGGGTGGCACAGCAGCAGCGTCGCGCCACGGGTGGCGGCCGCATCGAGCGCATCGAAATCCCACTCCCAGCGGCTGCCGGCGTCGAGCCGGGTTTCGCGCAGCGGCAGTTTCAGCAGGCGGCGCTCGGCAAATTGCGGCGCCGACATGAACGGAGGGTAAATCGGCGTCGCGGTCAGCACGTCGCCGGTACCGGTGGCGCGGCAGGCGATGTTCAGCCCGGCCACCAGGCCCGGCAGCGGCACGAGCCAGCTCGGTTCAAGCACCCAGCCGTAGTCGCGGGCGCAGGCTTTGACGATGGCGGCGATGGTCGAGTCCGTCGGCTCGCCGTAGGCAAAAATGCCCTTGGCGACGCGTTCGGTCAGCGCGGCGGTGACTTCGGGCGGGCTGAGGAAATCCATGTCGGCGATCCACAGCGGCAGCACATCGCGGCCGGCGTACTTGCGCCATTTGACGCTGTCGTCGACGGTTTGCGCGGCGGAGGTGCTGAAGTCGTACATGGCGGTGTTCCTCGTGATCGTTAGGGGCAGCGTAGCGCCGTTCAATGCTTGTGCGCGAGCTCAAGTTTCCTTTCGACGGCGCGCTGCACGCGCTCGAACAGCGCGCTGAGCAGCCAGTAAATCGCCGCCGCGGCGAGGTAGAGCGGCAGCGGCTGGAAGGTCTGGGCGATGACTTCCTTGGTCGCGAGCATCAGCTCGGTGACGGTGATCACCGACACCAGCGAGGTGTCCTTGATCAGGCTGATCAGGCTGTTCGACAGGCTAGGCACCGCGAGGCGCAGCGCCTGCGGCGCGACGATATGCCGCATCGTCTGCCACCAGTTGAGCCCGAGCGAATACCCTGCCAGCCACTGGTTGCGCGAGACGCCGGCGATCGCACCGCGCATGCTCTCCGACAGATAGGCGGCGACATTCAGCGTCAGCGCCAGAATCCCGGCGGTCACCGGTTCAAACGCGATGCCGACGCTGGGAAGGCCGTAGTAAATGACGAAGATCTGCACCAGCAGCGGCGTGCCGCGCATGGCGCTGACGTAAACGGCGGCAATGTGCGAGAGCACCGGCACGCGGGCGATGCGCGCGAGCGCGACGGCAAAACCGAGCGCCAGGCCGAGCACCATGGATATCAGCGCAAAAAACACCGTGTAGCCGGCGCCCTTGAGCAGAAACGGTGCGGCGGTGTGCAGTAGTTCGATCCAGCTATCCAAGATGGACTCCAAAAAGGGCGGCCCCAGAAACGGCGTGCCCCCGGCGGTCAGACACGGCCGGGGGCACGGGGGCAGCAAAGACGCTTATTTTGCCTTGGGCGGCTTGGATACGTCGATGCCAAACCACTTTTTGGAAATTTTTGCGAAGCTGCCATCCTTGTGGATGTCGGCCAGTGCCTTGTCGATCGCTGCCTTGAATGCGGGGTTGCCCTTGGCAAACGGGATGCCCGATTTCGACAGCTCGCCGACCGGCGCACCGGCCTTGACCGGCAGTTTCGATTCCTTGATCGCGAACGGAATCATCAGGCTGTCGTTGAGCGCGGCGTCGAGCCGGCCCTGCGCCAGATCCTGCAGATACTCGGGCGCGCCCGGATAGGTTTTTACTTCAACGCCGGCGACGGCCTTGGCCATGTCGGCGTAATTGGTGCCGAGGCCGAGACCGAGCTTCTTGCCCTTCAGATCGTCGAGCGAGGTGAACACGCGGGTCTCGTTCTTGCGCACGATCAGCTGGGCGCTGGAGATCGTGTACGGCGCCGAGAAGTCGAATACCTTCTGGCGTGCGTCGGTAATGCCGACCTGATTCAGCACGACGTCGAATTTGCCCGCCTGCAGCCCCGCGAGCAGGCCGCTCCATTCGCCGGTGGTGAAGTCCGGCTTCACATTGAGGCGCTTGGCGATTTCGCGGCCGAGCTCGACCTCGAAGCCGGTCAGTTGGCCCTGCTTGTCCTTGAAGTTGAACGGGGGGTAGCTGCCTTCAAGGGCGATTTTCAGCGCGCCACGGCTCTTCACGGTGTCGAGCAGGTCGGCGGCAAAGGCGGGGGCGGCGATCGCGGTGGCCAGCAGCAGCAGGGCAAGTTTTTTCATATGAAGATAACCTTTGGTTATTTTGATTTGATTTAACATAACCAAAATAACATACCGTCAATGTGCAGGCCATCAGGGTTATTCCCAGTCGGCGGCGGTGGCGGCCTATTGTGCCCAAGGCAATTGCCACATCACGCCAAGGCCCCAGCGCGGGGACTCGTTCGACAGCTGCTGCAGGCCGCCGCCGACGGTCAGCGCCTGCCCGCCGAAGGCAAAGCGCCGGCTCAGGGTCAGGTTGACCGGGGTATCCCAGTCGCCGCTGTAGCTGGTGTAGATGGTTTCGGCCTGCAGCCCGAGCGTTACGCCGTTCTCGAAGGTGTAATTGACGAAAGGCAGCAGCAGCGATTGCGGGTTGTCCTCGCGCAGTTCGTTGCCGATATAGCGGATGCGGCGGTTGCCGCTGAAGCCGACGACCAGCATCGGATCGCCGAAGAAGGTCAACCGCGCCGGATCGTATCTGGGCAGCAGGCTGCTGGCGGCCTTGCCGGCGAGCCAGACCCACGCCGGTGATGATTCGACCTCCGCGACCGGCGTGGTGATGCTGAAATCGAAGAATGGCGCGCTTTCATCGGCGTGGGCCACGGCGATCGTGGCTGCGAGCATTAGCCCGGCCACCTTTGCTTTTTTTGACATCGGCCCTCCCTTCGCGGCGCCGTACGCCCGATGCTGGGGTGAGTTTCCTTCATAGCCAGCCGGGCGGCAGGACAAGGGGTGCGGCGACGGGCGGTCATTTCCGCCGCGCTTGCCGCCGCAAGGTGTCGCACTATTACCACAGGCGGTTTGATGTTGCGCAAGGCGGCGAGGCCGGCGCAGGCGCAAAGTGGCGGTGTTATCCAATCGTCATTGATGGCTCTCCCATGCCGAACGGCCACAAGCTGCGTCGGTTAGAGCCTCGATCCGGCACCAGAGGAGTTCGACCATGGCTACTACCGCATTCTTTATCCCGACCGTTAACCTGATGGGCGCAGGCTGTCTGGCCGACGCGGCCAAGGCCGTCGGCTCGTATGGCTTCAAGAAGGCGCTGATCGTCACCGACAAGGGGCTGGTGTCGACCGGTCTGGTCGGCAAGGTGGCCGAAACCCTCGGCGCCGTCGGCGTGAGCAGCGTGGTGTTCGACGGTACGCATCCGAACCCGACCACCGGCAACGTCGAGGCCGGCCTCAAGCTCTTGAAGGAAAACGGTTGCGACTTCGTGATCTCGCTCGGCGGTGGTTCACCGCACGATTGCGCCAAGGGCATCGCGCTGGTCGCGGCCAACGGCGGCAAGATCGCCGATTACGAGGGCGTCGATCAATCGCCGAAGCCGCAGCTGCCGGTCGTGGCGATCAATACCACCGCCGGCACCGCCAGCGAGATGACGCGCTTCTGCATCATCACCGACGAGGCCCGCCACATCAAAATGGCCATTGTCGACAAGCACACCACGCCGATCCTGTCGGTGAACGATCCGGAAATGATGGCCGGCATGCCCAAGAGCCTGACCGCCGCCACCGGCATGGATGCGTTGACCCACGCGGTGGAAGCCTATGTATCGACCGCCGCCAATCCGATCACCGATGCCTGCGCACTGAAGGCCGTTGCGCTGATCAGCGACCATTTGCGCGATGCGGTGGCCAACGGCAAGAATATGCAGGCGCGCGAGCAGATGGCCTACGCGCAGTTCCTCGCCGGCATGGCGTTCAACAATGCCTCGCTTGGCTATGTGCATGCGATGGCGCACCAGCTTGGCGGCTTCTACGATCTGCCGCACGGCGTCTGCAATGCGGTGCTGCTGCCGCACGTGCAGGCGTACAACGCCAAGGTCGCCGCCGCCCGGCTCGGTGATGTGGCCGATGCGATGGGCGTCGACGTCGACGGCATGGACGACGCCCAAGCCGCGCAAGCCTGCCTCGCCGCGATTCGCCAGTTGGCCGCCGATGTTGGTATTCCGGCCGGGCTGACCGAGCTGGGCGTCAAGGAAGCCGACATCCCGACGCTGGCCACCAATGCGCTGAAGGATGCCTGCGGTTTCACCAACCCGCAGCAGGCCACGCACGATGAGATTTGCGCGATTTTCCGCGCAGCGCTGTAAAGAGGGGGAGGAGGCGAAGCCGTGGATGCTGGCCGGTGCGATACGCCGGCGCTATCCACAGAAGCGGCAAACCTGTTGTATCGCGCCGCAAGGCCATCGGGCCGGGGAGAGATCCCCGGCCTTTTTTATGGCTGGCGCTTGTTAGCGTTTGCCGATCAGCGTCACCCCGGCCATCACCACCGCGACACCGAGCCATTGCAGCGGGCTGAGGCTTTCATCGAGAATGCCCAGACTGAGGATGATGGTGATGATCGGGCCGATGCTGCCGGCCACGGCGGCGCGGCCGGCGCCGATGCGCGCCATCGCCGCCGCCATCATCCAGATCGGCAGTACCGTGGCCACCAGCGCGGTGATCAGCGCATAACCGTACACCGGCAAGGGCTGGGTCACGAGTGTCGATATCGGCCGGGTCAGCGCGAACTGGATGAACATCGCCACGCCCGACACCGTCAGCGCGGCCTCGGTAAAGCGCATCGAACCGATCCGCTTGATCACGCCAGGGCTGAACGTCAAATACAACGCGAAGGCAACGGTGCTGGCGACGATCCACGCGAGCCCGGCGATGTCGGCGTGCGCATCGGCGAGTCCGGGCGCAATCACCACGGTGATACCGATATAGGTGAGCACCAGCGCGCCTATCATGCGGCGGGTGATCGGCGTACCGAAGAACAGCGCCGACAGCAGCACCGTCAAGGTCGGATAGAGATAGAGCACCAGCCGCTCGATACTGGCGCTGACGGTGGTCAGGCCGATGAAATCGAACAGGCTGGCAAGGTAGTAACCGAGCAGCCCGAGCAGCAGCAGCCGGCCCAGATCGCTGCGCGAAATCGGCGTGACCGGTGCGGCCGATGCACGCCATTGGCGAAGCCCGCGCCACAGCACGATCAGCATCAGCGCAAAGCCGAGCCGCAGCGTCAGCAGCGTGACCGCATCGACGCCGTGGCGGTAGGCCAGTTTGACGAACACCGCCTTGGTGGCGAAACCGGTCGCCGACAAAAAGGCGAGCAGCAGGCCAAGCTGTTGCGGCGAGAGTCGTGATGCGTGGGGTGAAGCGGGCGGGGTATCGGGCATGGCGGTCATCCTCGGTTGGGGTGCCGCGATGGCCATCAAGACGAATCACACCGCGGCTGGGGGCTCGCGGTGGCAAAACGCTACCGCTGGGGGCGTGGTAGCCACCAGGCGGAAAGCACAAGAAGGGAGGTCGGGACGGCAGACATGCCGCCAAACTAGCAGCGGTTCGCTGCCGGCGTCAACGGCCGAAACAGGCGCTGGTAGTGGTATTGATCGTAGCTGACTCGGTCGGCGGCGATAAAGCCGAGCCGTTGATACAAGCGGCAGGCGCCGGTGTTGGCCGGATCGACCAGCAGCGACAGGCGGGTGCAGCCGCAGGTGATCGCCAGCGTTGCGATCGTGTCGAGCAACAAGGTGCCGACGCCCCGGCCGCGCCAAGCCGGCACGGTGGAGATCGATTCGATGTGATAGGCGTCGTCGGTCGATTCGCGCACGATCGAATCGCTGGAAAAGGTGGTTTCCAGTTCGCCCGGATAGGCGACGATCAGCCCGACGATTTCGCCATCATGTTCGGCGAGACGGGCAAAGCGGTAGCTGGCGAAGTAGTCGTCCTGCTGCACCCGGGCGATCAGTTCGTGTCGGGCCGCATCACGATCGGCCAGCCCGATCACGATGTCGAGCAATGCCGTATCGGCCAGCTCCAGCAGGGAGACGATGGTCGTGGCATCGCTTTTTCGGGCGGGGCGCAGGGTGATCGGCGACATGGTCGGAACCGATGGCGTAATGAGGGTACGGGGATGGACTGGCGGACATTGCGCCGGTTCCGGCTGCATTTTCGGTAATTGTGCCGGCGGCGCTGCCGCGCAACTGCGTATTGCCGCTGCGGCACGCATCCGCGAGACTGGGTCATCTCTCCCCAGGTGCCGCGCAGCATGACGCTCTTCAAAGATTTCTCGCTTTCGACCCTGGTCGCCGGTTTTGTCACCGTGCTGGTCGGTTTCACCAGCTCGGCGGTGATCGTCTTTCAGGCGGCGCAGGCGCTCGGCGCGACCGAGGCGCAGATTGCCTCGTGGATGTGGGCGCTCGGGCTGGCGATGGGGCTGACCTGCATCGGTTTGTCGCTGCGCTACAGAGTGCCCGTGGTCACGGCGTGGTCGACGCCGGGCGCGGCGATGCTGGTGACCAGCGTCGCCGGCGTGACGATGGCCGAGGCGGTCGGCGCTTTCTGCATCAGCGCGGTGCTGATTGCCATCGCTGGCGCAACCGGCTGGTTTGAGAAGGCGATGCAGCGCATTCCGGTGGCGATCGCCTCGGCGATGCTCGCCGGCGTGCTGCTGCGCTTCGGCCTCGCGGCGTTCACCGCCTTGCAGAGCCAGTTCGTCATGGTGATCGCGATGCTGGCCACCTATCTGGCGATGCGGCGTTTTTCGCCGCGCTACGCCATCGTCGCGGTGCTCGCCGTCGGCGTGGGTCTTGCGGCGATGAACGGCAGCCTGCACTGGCGCGAGATCCGGCTCGAACTGGCACGGCCCGAATTCGTGATGCCGGCGTTTTCCTGGCATGCACTGGCCAGCGTCGCGCTGCCGCTGTTTGTCGTGACCATGGCGTCGCAGAACGTCCCCGGGGTTGCGGTGTTGCGCGCGTCGAACTACCACCCGCCGATCTCGCCGCTGATCACCGCTACCGGGCTGACGACCTTGCTGCTGGCGCCGTTCGGTGCCTTCGCGGTTAACCTCGCGGCGATCACCGCGGCGATCTGCATGGGCAAGGAGGCGCACGAGGACGAAAAGCGCCGCTACACCGCAGCCGTGGCTGCCGGCGTGTTCTACCTGATCATCGGCATCTTCGGCGCGGCGGTGGCGACCTTGTTTGCGGCGTTCCCGAAGGAGCTGGTCGTCGCGCTCGCAGGTTTGGCTTTGCTCAACACCATCGGTAATGGGCTGACCGCGGCGTTGAAGGAAGACGGTACGCGAGAAGCGGCGATGATCACTTTTCTGGTCACCGCTTCGGGGGTGACGCTGGCGGGGGTCGGGTCGGCGTTCTGGGGGCTGATTGCGGGGGCGGTGGCGTTGATGGTGCGGCCACGGGCTTGAATGGTTAAGCGCCTGCGGCGCGGTGTAAAAGCCTTGATGCCGGTTCCGCCCGGCGGACGAGGTACTTTCTTTTGCTTCGCCAAAAGAAAGTACCCAAAGAAAAGGCGCCCCCGCATCCGCGCCCCTTCGGGGTTCCCTGTGCTGCGCGCCAAACGCGGCGGGGTCCTGAACTCGCCCTTCGGGCTCAGACAGCCAGGCCCCGAAACCCCGCGTCCGGCTGTGCTGCTCGGCGCTACTGAGGGGAACGGGGTGGTTTGCCATCTGCAATGGGTGAAAACGACGCCAGCAATCCGCAACGGTTGAGAAAAGCGGCTTTTACAATCCCGTTCGCCAGCGCCGAGGAGTGGAGCGAGACGGGCCGGGTTTATGGCTTGGCTCGCGACCGATCGAGGGCAGCCCGGAGGGCCGCAGGGCGCGGGTCGCCTTTGGAGTGAAGGGGGCTTTGGCGAGACAAAGCTCCCTTCCCGTCCGCGCGGCGGAACGCGCATGTAACGCCTTTAGCCGCGCCGCAGGCGCTAATACCCGGAGTCAACCTACGCCGTGGCTATGCCAATTCAATCACAGCGTCGCCGTCAGCAAATCCGGCCCAAACACCTCGAAATGCACCCGCTCAGCCGCCACGCCCAGCCCCAGTAGTGCATCACGCTGCGCGATCATGAACGCCAGCGGCCCGCACAGGTAGTAATCGGCGTCGGATTGAACGATGGCGGCTGCGTGCTCGGCCAGATCGAAGCGACCGTGGTGGTCGCCGCGGTCCTCATCACGCGCATCGTCGTAAACGATCAGCTCGGCGATATTCGCCGCCGGCGCCAGCTCGCGCTTGAGGATGTGTCGGCCGCCATGCGCGGCAACGTGGACGAATACGCCCTGCCGTTGCGGCTGCAGCCGGCGCAGATGCTGGCGCATCGCAACCATTGGCGTGACGCCGACGCCGGCCGAAATCATCACCACCGGTGTGTCGGCGGCAAGATCGAGCGCGAGGTCGCCGAACGGGTTGCTCACCAGCCAGCGGCTGCCGACCTCGGCATGCTGTGCCAGATGCATCGACACCAATCCATCGGGGCGGGCGTCGTCACCGGCCTCCTGCTTCACCGTGATGCGCAGCGTCTTGCCGTCGGCAGCGTCGGAGAGGCTGTACTGGCGCAGCTGGCGCAGGCCGATTTCGGGCAGATCGACCTGCACGCTGACGTACTGGCCGGGTTTGAACGCCGGCGCCGGTTTGTCGTCGGTCGGCAGCAGCCGCAGCGATACGGCGACGTCGCCCTCGGCCACGCGCTCGATCACTTCGTATTCGCGCAGGAAGCTGGCCGGGGTGATGCCGGCGTCCTTGTACAGCACCGCCTCGCGCGCGATCAGCTCGCCGGCGAAGCGCCAGTACACGGTGTCCCACGCCTCGGCGATCTCGGCCGTGACCGCGTCGCCGAGCACTTCGCCGATCGCCGCCATCAGGTGCCGGCCGACGATGGTGTACATGTCCGGCGAGATGCCGAGGCTGGCGTGTTTGTGGGCGATGCGGTTCAGCAGCGGCTCGATCGTGCCCGGCGCATCGCAATGCTGAGCGTAGGCGTAGACCGCGCCAGCGAGCGCCTGCTTCTGCTCGCCCGACGCCTGGTTGCCCTGGTTGAAGAGGTTGCGCAGCTCGGGATGCGCGGTCAGCATCCGCCCGTAGAAGCAGCCGGTGATCGCGGTGGCGTTGGCGGCGACGACCGGCAGCGTGGCATCGATGGTGGCGCGGTGGTTCGGTGCAAGCATGGGTTCTTCCTTTTAGTGGTATATGAAATGCAACAAAAAGAGCCGTAAAAGAGCGGGAACGCGTCCCGCCTAGTATTCAGTGTGCCGGCATCGCCACCATACGGTGCATCTGCGCGATCAGCCCGGCGGTGGGGGAGGCGCAGATTTGGGCCAGCGTGTAGCCGTCGAGGGTGCGGTAGAAGCTTTGCAAGGCGTCGGCGAGTGCGCCGCGCAAGCGGCAGCCGCTCCGGAGCACGCAGACTTCGCCTTCGCAATCGATCAGCGCCGTCGTGCCTTCCATCTCGCGCAGGATCTGCCCGAGCGTCAGCGATCCGGCCGGCACGCCGAGGCGGATGCCGCCGCTGCGGCCACGCGTCGCCGACACCCAGCCAAGATGAACCAGCCGGTTCACCACCTTGACGAGGTGATTGCGCGGCACGTCGAACTGCGCGGCGATTTCGGCGATGGTGACGAGGTCGTTGCGGCCGGGGTAGCTCAGATACATCAGCACCCGGAGCGAGAGGTCGGTGTAGCGGGTCAGTTGCATGGCGGGCTCTATAAAGTCGCATTTATAATGCAACTTTGTTTGATCTGGCACAAGTGTCTTTGTACCGGGATGCCGGCACCATGGCGCGCTACCCTAGCTGCCTCGGCGCGTGCACCGGCACGGTGTGCGCCACCATGGCAATTCCCGGAGGTTTTCCCCGTGCACATTTTCGAGCTGGTTTTCCGGGACGCTGCCGGCCTGCACACGCGCCCGGCGGCGCGGCTGGTGCTGCTGGCGCGCGAATACGCGGCGTCGGTGCGCATCTGCGCCGGCGAGCGCTCGGCCGATGCGCGGCAGCTGGTGGCGCTGATGAAGCTCGGTGTCGGCAGCGGCGATACGCTGACCATCCACGTCGACGGCCCTGATGAAACAGCTGCCGTTACCGCGTTGCGCGCGCTGTTCGACGAACTGAACGCCGTGGCCTGATCAGTCGCGCAGCCCGGCGATCGCGTCGTCGATCAGTCGCCGGGCGATGCTGGCCTGCGCCGGCAGCTCGGGCAGTGCGGCGATGTCGAACCAGCGCGCATCCTCGATTTCGCCTTCCTGCGGCACGATGTCGCCGGCGACGTAATCGGCGTGGAAGGCGAGCATCAGCGAGTGCGGGAAGGGCCAGCTCTGGCTGGCGAACCAGCGCAGATTGGTGATGCTGACGCCGACTTCTTCCATCGTCTCGCGGTGGACGCAGGCTTCGAGTGTTTCGCCCGGTTCGACGAAGCCGGCGAGTGCACTGTAAACCCCGGGCTTGAAGTGCGGCGAGCGCGCCAGCAGCAGCTCGCGGCCGCGGCGGATCAGCACCATCATCGCCGGCGATACGCGCGGGTACATCCGGTGCTCGCAGGCCGGGCAGATCGCCGTGGCCTCGTGTTCGGCGACTTCGGTGGCGGCGCCGCAGCGACCGCAATGGCGATGATCACGCAGCCATGCCAGCAATTGGCGGGCGCGGGCGGAGATCCAGAACGCATCGTCATCCAGTCGGCCATGCAGCGCGCGCAGTCCTTCGATCGCCAGCCCGTCCGGTGCGGCCGTGCCCTCGGGCCAGGCCAGCAGCCGGCACGGCACGCCGCCCAGATGGCCGATCAGCACGTCGACTTCGGGGGCGCCCAGCGCGGCCAGCGCGCCGAGGCCAGGCAGTGTTGCGTCGTGTGTCACCAGATGCCGGTCGCCGACGATGGCCAGACACAGTGCCGGTTCGCTCGGCAACAGGGTCGAAAAACACGGGACAAAGTCGGGGGGCAGCATATTCATCGGTGGTTCTTCGGCAACTGGGCGAAAGCCTGAATCATACGCCGGTGGTGATCGCCCGATCAGCACCGGTCGGCAAGCCCGCAGCTAGAGCGCCGCACGCAGGCGCACCGTGGCGAAACCGGCCTCGTTGTGCAACTCGCCGTTGCGGTAAACCGTTTGCAGCAGCGGTTCGCCGAGCGTGGCGTCGATCGGGCCGCTCACATAGTGGCCGTGGGCGTCGCGGTACAGCATCAGCCGGCCGGGTTTGGAGGTCTTGCCCGGATCGGTGACCGGCGCCTTGTAGACGTCGCGCCATTCACCATCAATGCGGATCGCCGAGGTTTTCAGCGCCCAGCGCAAGGTATCGCGGTTCATGTCCTGCAGCAGCGCACCGCCCATGCCGAAGGCGAGATTGTCGGCCGAGTAACCGGCGGTCAGCAGCGTGTCGAGCACATGGCGGATCGACGCCTCGTTGACGCCGTCGCCCTGGATCAGCCGCACATGGTTGATGACCTTGTAGCCCTTGCGGTTGGTGGTGGCGCCAAAACGCGCCGCCAGCAGTTCGGCGCAGCGCAGCACCACGGTGGCCGGATCGCCCGAATCGGGCCGCACCACCAGTGTTGCGCCGCTCTGGATCACCGCGTCGCGCAGCGCCTCGCCCCACATCGCGTCGACCGCGTGATAGATGTCGTAGCTGTCCGAGACGCAGGCGAAGATCGCGCCGGGCGTGCCGAAGCGCGCCAGCATATTGCGGTAGGCGGCCAGCTCGCCGTCGCGGCCCCACGCGGTGATGGTGCTGTGCTCGGCCGCCGGGATCGAGAAGCCGGCCAGCGGCTCGTCGTAGTAGCGTTTGGCGGCGACCAGCGCCAGCACGGTGTCGGTGCCCTGAAAGTTGACCAGATGCGCCATGCCGCCGAGCGCGGCGGTTTCGCTGCTCGATGCGCCGCGCGCGCCGAAGTCGTGCAGCTTGAACGGCAACTGGCCGTCGACATCGTCCGAACTGCGGATCAGCGCCGCGCGGATGCTCGCCTTGATCGCGCGGCTGCGGGTCGCCACGGTGGCCGGATACCAGACGCGCAGCCACAGCGATTCGAAATACGAGCCGATCCAGAACAGCTCGGGGTCGGTCGATTCAAAGGTGGCCAGCACATTGTGATTCGGGATCACCAGCCCTTCGGGCGCGGCCTTGATTTCCAGCGGCAGCCAGCCGCCGTGCACGTCGACAATGCGCCGGAACGCCGCCTCGGCAAACGGTTCGCCGTGCGCGGCAAACAGCGCGGCGGCCTCGTCGACCATCGCGTGGGTGATCGGCGTGGCGAGGTATTCGCGCAGGATCGCCTGCAGGCCGAACCACAGCGTATCGGGATAGGCGCCGCCGCGCGATTCGATATAGCCGAACATGCCGTCGGCGCCGGGCGGGTACTGCAGGAAGTGGCTGGCCTTGTACGAATCGGTGTTCAGCAGCAGGTTGGCGCTCAGGGACATGGCGGCTCCGCATTGGGGGTGGGCGGCGTGTTTGTTCGTGCGGAGGACTCAGGCCGGCGCGAGTTCGATGAACCAGTAGCTGCCGTGCAGTTGCTTCTCGCCGCAGACCACATCCAGCGGCGCGGCAAAGCGCGGGGCATCGAGCACCAGCGTGTGGTATTCGCCGTTTTCGCCGCAAACGTCGACACCGGCGGCATCGAGATCGGCCAGCGTTTGCGCGTCGATGCTGCGGCCGAGGAAGTCCGGCCCCAGCGCCTCGTTGCACGAGACGATCATCGCGCGGATGCCGCTGTCTATCATTTCCTCGACCAGCGCGCGGCGGTCCTGCTGCCACAGCGGCAAGAGCGCGCCGAGTTCGGTGCGAGCGCAGACCATTTCTTCCCAGTCGCGATGGGCCTGAAGGTCGATGTCGCCGAACACCGCTGCCCTGGCGCCGAAATCGTCGCGGGCGCGGCCGAGGCGGGCGACGAACTCGGCCTCGTAGTCGGACCAGCCGGCATTGCCGGTGATCAGCGGCACACCGAGTGCGGCGGCCTGCAGCGTGAGGATAGCCGGCGGAATGCCGTGCGAGCGCGAACGCGCGCCGGTTTCGTCGAGCATGGTGATCAGCGCCACCGGGGCGTGGCCGGCGGCGATGGCGCGGTGCAGCGCAAGGCAACTATCCTTGCCGCCGCTCCACGAGGCGACGATGGGGGGGAGGGCTGTAGTCATCCGGCGATGATACGCCGGCGTCGACGCTACAGCGAAGGCAGGCCGCAGACTTGCCGGTGGAATTCGCTCAGCAGCGGCCACTCCTGGCCGAGGCAGTAACTGACGCATTGGGCATCGAATGCCTTGCGATCGAAGCCCGGATAATGGCTCATGCGCTCGACCGCGCGTTCGACGTACATCGGTCGGCTGCTGGCCGCGCTGACACAGTCACGGCCGGTTTGCGGCGCGCAGACCGTGGCCGCTTCCTTGTGCAGCCAGTCGCAATCGCTCAGGTCAACCCGGGTATTCGCCGCTGCGCCCTGATGGAAGCTCAGCACATTGCCTTGCAGCGTTGCGGTGCGATGCTGGCCGCGATCAAAACCGAGATCGATGTTGAGGGTGCGGCCCGTGACCGAAAGCTGTGGCGGTGCGGTCAGGCTGATCAACCGTGGGTCTTGCAGTACCCGCACCTTTTTGCCGTCGAGCACCACCAGCAGATAACGTCCGCCGCCGCCGGAGCCGCCGTCACCGAGAAAAACCAGTGCGACATCGCGACCGGGCAGTTCGGCGACGCTGTCAAAGCTGAGGTACTGGTCCGGTGCGTCGAACAGCGTCTTGCCCTGATAGCGCAAGGTGCCGAACGGTCGGGCCGGGTTGTCGCGCACGATGCGCAAGGTGCCAAAGCGGGTGGCTTCCCACGCGATCAGCTCGACGGCGGCGTGGGCGCCGATGGTGGTCAGCATCAGCATCAGCGCGGTCAGCCAGCGTTGCATCGTGCGATCTCCGAAAGGTTGGTGTGATTTCCTTACATTCTAGCGGGCGGATGCGTTTGTGCTGAGCGAACGATTTACCGTGCCGGAGTGAGCCGGTTCATTGCGCCGATGAAAAAGCCGGCGCTGGCGCCGGCTCCTGGCTCAATGCCCGCCACCGGCACCGGCGGCGCCGAACGGTGGTCGCGTCAGCCACACCACGGCGATCATCGCCAGGAAGATCACCCCCATCATCCAGAACACCTCGCTGGTCGCGGTCTGGAACGCCTGCTGGGTGATCGTCTGGTCGATCTGCGCGTAGGCGGCGATGCCATGGACGCCGAGCTGGTCGAGCTGGCCGAGGTAGCTCGTCGTTGCCGGGCTGGCGCTGGTGACGTGCTCGGTCAGCCGCGCGTGGTGGAAGATCTCCCGCTTGGTCCAGATGTAGGTGACGATGGCGGTGGCGAAGCTGCCCGACAGCGTGCGGAAAAAGTTCGACAGCCCCGACGCTGCGGCCATCCGCTCCGGGCCGATGCCCGACAGGATGATCTGGTTCAGCGGGATGAAGAAGCAGGCGATGCCGATGCCCTGGAACAGCCGCGCCACGACCAGCTGGTTCAGCTCGGTGTCCAGCGTGAAGCTGGCAAACCAGAACATCGTGATGCCGAACACCATGAAGGCGAACGACGTCAGCATGCGCAGGTTGATCTTGGCGATGTTCTTGCCGATCAGCGGCGACAGGAAGAACGCCAGAATGCCGACCGGAGCGGTCGCCACGCCGGCCCAGGTGGCCGTATAGCCCTTCACCATCTGCAGCCACAGCGGAAAGATCACCGTGCTGCCGAAGAAGCAGAACATCCCCAGCGACAGCGACACCACGCCCCAGCGGAAATTGCGGCTCTTGAACAAGGAGAGGTCGACGATCGGGTGCTCGTCGGTCAGCTCCCAGGCGACGAGGAAAGTCAGCGCGACGACGGCGGTGACGGCCATGGCGACGATGAAGGTCGAGTTGAACCAGTCGAGGTCGTTGCCGTTGTCGAGCATGACCTGCAAGGCGCCGACACCGAGTACCAGCAGCACGATGCCGACGACGTCGATCGGCAGCTTCACCGTCTTGGTCTCGCGGCTCTTGAGCAGCCGCCACGAGACCGCGGCGGTGAACAGCCCGACCGGGATGTTGATGTAGAAGATCCACGGCCAGCTGTAGTTGTCGGTGATCCAGCCGCCGAGCAGCGGCCCGCAGATTGGCGCGACCACCACGGTCATCGACCACAGCGCCAGCGCCAGCCCCTTCTTGGCCGGCGGATACGCGGCGAGCAGCAGCGTCTGCGACAGCGGCACCATCGGCCCGGATACCAGCCCCTGCAGGAAGCGGAACGCCACCAGTTGGGGCAGGCTGTGGGCGAAGCCGCAGAGGATGGAGGCCAGCGTGAACAGCAGCACCGAGATCACGAACAGCTTGACCTCGCCGACGCGCTTGGCGAGCCAGCCGGTCAGCGGCACGGCGATCGCCGCGGCCAGGCCGTAGGCGCTGATGGTCCACGTGCCTTGGGTGGTGCTGGCGGCGAGGTTGCCGGCGATGTGCGGCACCGAGACGTTGACGATGGTCGTATCCAGCACTTCCATGAAGGTGCCGAGCGCGACCGCCGTGGTCATCAGCGCCAGCGCGGCGCCGTGCAGCGGCGGTGGCGGCGCTGCCTGTTGTGGTTCAGACATGGACTACCCCGCTCAGCGTGTGCCGGCCAGATTCTTGGCGATGATCGCGTCGGCGAGTTTCTCGGCGTTCAGCAGCGGCTCCTCGAAAGCCTTGGTCGTGTACACCGGCTGCTGCGCAGGCTGCGTTGCCAGAATCGGGCCTTTGCGCTCGGTGGTCTCGACCTCGACCGTGGTCGACAGGCCGACGCGCAGCGGATGTGCGGCGAGCTCCTTGGCGTCGAGTGCGATCCGTACCGGCACGCGCTGCACCACCTTGATCCAGTTGCCGGTGGCGTTCTGCGCCGGCAGCAGCGAGAACGCGCTGCCGGTGCCGGCGGCAAGGCCGACGACCTTGCCGTGATAGACGACGCTGCTGCCGTACATGTCGGCGGTCACCTTGGCGGGCTGGCCGATGCGGATGTTCTTCAGTTCGCCTTCCTTGAAATTGGCGTCGACCCACAGCTGATCCAGCGGCACGATCGACAGCAAGGACGCGCCCGGCGCAACGCGCGAGCCGACCTGGACGCTACGCTTGGCGACGTAACCCGACACCGGCGCGACCAGCGCGTTGCGCTGCGACGCCAGCCACGCCTGGGTGTAGTTGGCGCGCGCGGCGAGCACGCTCGGGTTGTCGGTGATCTTCACGCCGTCGATACCGGCGTGCGCCGCTTCGGATTGCTTCTGCGCGACGGTCAGCGCGGCGCGGGCGTTGTCGACCGCATCCCTGGCGTGGGCGATTTCCTCAGCCGAGACGGTCGCATCACCGGCCAGCGGCGCGCGGCGGGCGAGGTCGGCGCTCGCTTTTTGCAGGTCGATCCTGCGCTGTGCCAGCGTGGAATCGACCTGATCGGCGTTGGCGTACTGCGATCGCAGCTGGCGCACGGTTTCGCCGAGCTTGGCCTCGGCCTGGCGCAGCGATACCGCCGCGTCGGCCGGATCGAGCCGGACCACTTCGCGCCCGGCTTCGACCAGCTGGGTTTCATCGGCATTGATGCCGATCACGGTGCCGCTCACCTGGCTGGTCAGCATGACGAGGTTGCCACCGACGTAGGCGTTATCGGTTTCTTCGCGCTGGCTCAGCACCAGGCTGTAATAGATGGCGTAGCCGATACCAGCAAGGACGAAGACGCCGGCGATGCTCAGCATCAGACCGCGGCGCTTGCCGCCATTGGGGTTGTTCGTGCTCATGGGCTTATCTCCGTTCACTTATTTTTGGTCTGCATGATTAGTCGGGTCGGCGCGGTAGCCGCCGCCCAGTGCCTTGATCAGCGCGACATCGGCGGAGAGGCGCTGGCTTTGCAATTGCAGGGTTTGATCGTCGAGGCCGCGCTGCGGCAGCTCGGCGGCAAGCAGGCTGGCGCGATCGGTCAGGCCCTGCTGGAAACGTTTCTGGGTGCTGGCGTACACCGCGTCGGTCGCAGCGTGGTTGCGCGTCAGCGCGGCGCCTTCGCGCTCGATGCCCTGTACCGCCGCCGCGCCCTGGGCGACGTCGCGCACCGCATTCAGCACCGCCTGGTTGTAATCGGCGATGGCCGCGCTGCGCTGCGCATGGGCGCCGTGCAGCTGCGCGTCGAGCCGGCCGTTCTCGAAGATCGGCAGCGTGATGTTCGGGATCAGATTGATCTGGCGACTGCCGCGGTCGAACAGGTCGGTCATCGAAATGGTGTCGAAACCGGCGAACAGATTCAGGTTGACGCTCGGGTAGTAGGCGGCCTTGGATGCGTCGATCTGGTTCATCGATGCCTCGACGCGCCAGCGTGCGGCCTGCAGATCGGGGCGGCGCGCCAGCAACTCGATGCCCAGCGTTTGCGGCAGGCCGCCTATGCCTTGCGGCAAGGCCCGCGGCTTGACGCCGTCGACCACGGCATCACCGCCGACCAGCGCGCGCAGCGCTTCGCGTTCGCGCACCGCGGCGGCATCGAGTGCGGCGATTTTCTGCTCGGTCGCCGCGACATCGGCCTCGACGCGTTTTTGCGTATCGATCGCCGCCAAGCCTTGTGCGACCAGCTTTTTGCGTGTGGCAGCCAGGGCCATCCGGGTGTCGCGCTCGCGCTTGAAGTTGGCCTGGCGGGCCCAGTCGGCCTGCAGGTTGAAATAGCTCTGCGTCACCGCGGCGGCGAGCGTTTGCTCGGCGCTGGCGCTTTCGGCCAGGCGGGCGTTGGCCTCGCCGAGCGCGGCGGCGATGCGCGAGCGGTTCTTGCCCCAGAAGTCGAAATCCCAGTTGCCGAAGAAACCGACCTTGCCCTCGGTGTACCACTCGCCGCCTATCGGTGGCGGGAACAGGCCGGTGGCCGAGATGTACTGGCGATCGACCTGGGCGTTGAAGTCGAGGGTGAAGCCGTCGGCGGCACGTTGTTGCAGTAGCGCGGCGCGCGCGGTCTTGAGCCGGGCCGCGGCGGTGGCGAGGCCGGGCGCATCCTTGATCGCCGCATCCATCAGCGCGTCGAGCTGCGGATCGCGGTATTGCGTCCACCAGCGCGCTTCGGGCCAGCCCATCCGCGCCAGCTTGATGTGCTTGGGCAGCTCGGCGCTGGCGATATCGCGTTGCGGCAGCGGCGCCTCGTCCTTGGGCATGAAGGCGCAGCCGGCCAGCAGGATTAGCGCCAGCGGCATAATCCTCTTCATTGATAGATATTTCATTTTTTGATTGTCCGGGTAAAAAAACGCGCCCCGATTGGCGCCGGCCTTGCGGCCCGGGCTTAAACCAACTCGGTGAGCACGCGCTTGAGCAAACTTTCGAGCGTATTGCGCTCATCTTTGCTCAGTACATTGAAGACGTTATGCACACGATCGCGCATTTGTGGCAAAAAGCGCTGCACCAGCTCATCGCCTTCGGGGGCGAGGCGCAAATCGACGCGGCGACGATCTTCGCCGTTCGGCGCGCGGGTCAGCAGCTGCTTGGCCACCAGCTCGTCACAGATCCGCGTGACGTTGGCGCGTGATTCGCCGGTGGCGTCGGCCAGTTCGGACGGGTTGAGCGCGGTCTCGGGCGAACTGAACAACATCATCAGCGCGGTGAAGCTGACCGCATTAAGCTCGTACTCGCGCAGGAAGGCGTTCGACTGCGTGGCCTGGGCCAGCTGAATATGCCGGATCAGATGACTGAGTACGACGTTCTGGCGTGTCTCTTGCAGGTTCGGGCTTTGGGCCCGCAGGCAAACGCGATCGATTTTCTCTTCGACCGGGACAAAGCAGAGTGGCGTGCTGATTTTATTGTTCATTATTGAATAATATCATTATGAATTAATGACGAGCAAGTGATCGTGCCGTCATAAGGCGCGGGCGTCGCTAAACGACAACGTCTGTCGGGGCCGGCATCGTGAATGCAATCCGGGCAGGGCCGGCGGTGGCCTGTTCAATGGCCTGCTGCCGGTCTGGCTTGAGCATACGAAGCCAGGTGCGCCGTCTGCTTTGACATTGGGCAAGCTACGCCGCGAGCGCTTGGGCTCCCCGCCGGTGTTGCATATTGGCCCACTTGCGCCCAAATGCAGGCGCTGCCTTGGTTTGTGACCGATCGGCAGAATGAGGGCAGGCTCCACTTACCGCCAGTGCCGGCGGTAAATCGTCGCTATTACGCAACAGTCTGGCGCGTGAATTCGCCGCGTGCTGCTCGGGCCGGGCAGGTTCTGGCGGAGGCCGGCGAGGGCCGGGAGCGCTGTACGTCATCTCGCGCATGCGCTAGCCTTTGGCCGCATGAAGAAACTGACACTCGACCGCATCCTGCAAAGCCAGGGATTCGGCACCCGCAAGGGTTGCCAGCTGCTGATTGCCGACGGCGATGTGCTCGTCAACGGCGAGCCCGTGACCAGCCATAAAGTGGCGCTCGACCCGACCGGCATGGTGCTGACGGTGTTCGATGAGGAATGGCCGGTACGCGAGCACGTCTACATCGTGCTCAACAAGCCATCCAATATCGAATGCTCGCGCAAGCCGAGCCACCATCCCGGCGTGCACACGCTGCTGCCCGAACAGTTTTTGTGGCGCGACGTGCAGCCGGTCGGCCGGCTCGATCACGACACCACCGGCATGCTGTTGCTGTCCGACGATGGCCCTTTCATCCATACCCAGGGCCATCCGAAGCACCATCAGAACAAGGTGTATCTGGCGACGCTCAAGCATGAAGTCGATGAGTCCTTGGTCGAGCAATTGCTCGCCGGGGTGCAGCTGATCGACGAGCCGGCGCCGATCGCCGCACTGGCCGCAAGGCTGATCGATCCGCTGCACGTCGAAATGACGCTCGATCAGGGCAAGTATCACCAGGTAAAACGGATGCTCGCCGCTGCCGGCAACCGCTGCGAGGCGCTGGCGCGCACGCAGATCGGCGGCTTGCGGCTGGATACGCTGGATCTGGCCGAGGGCGAATGGTGCTATCTCGACGAGGCGATGCTGGCGAAGCTGAATCAGAACGACGCTGAATGACTGTGCTGACGCTGTATGCCGGCGAGACCGCATTGGCGCGCATTCGCCGTGACGGTTTTGATCCCGAGCTGTTCAGCCACGTCGGCGCCGCCGCCGGCGGGCCGAAATGGCTGGTGCTCTCCAGGCTGGACCGAGCGGTATTTGGCGAATGGCAGGCGCAGCGGCAAACGCCACTGAGCGCCGTTGGTGCGTCGATCGGCGCATGGCGGCTGGCATGCCTGGCGCAGCAAGATCCCCTGGCGGCGCTTGATCGTTTTGAAGCGGTCTACCTCGGCCAGCGTTACAGCGAGCGCCCCGACATTCACGAGGTGACCACCGAGGCGAGGCGCTTGCTCGACGTATTGCTCGGCGATACCGGCGCCGCCGAGATCGTCGCCAACCGGCGCATGGTGCTGAACATCATCGTCGCGCGCCGGGTGCATGGCCGCGACGGCGGCTGGGGAGAAAAAGCCGCACTGGGCCGAATGGTGCTGGCGAATGCGTTCAGCCGGCCGCGTCTCGGTGGCCATCTGCAGCGGCAGGTGCTGCACGCCGGCGATGCGGTGCGCTACCGCGACGACGGGATTCCGACCGGTTACGCGCCGCTGGCGGCCGCCAACGTCGCCACCGCGCTGATGGCGACGGCGGCGATTCCCGGGGTGATCTCACCGGTGCACGATCTGCCCGGTCTGCCGGCCGGCGCCTACTACGACGGCGGGCTGATCGATTACCACATGGATTTGCCGCTGGCCGAGCCGCAAGGGCTGATGCTGCTGCCGCATTTTTCCGCGCACGTCGTCAGCGGCTGGCTCGACCAGTTTTTACCCTGGCGCAAGCCGCAGCATCTGGATCGTACCTTGCTGATCGTGCCCTCCAGCGAGTGGATCGCCAAACTGCCCGGTGGACGGATTCCGAGCCGGCGCGACTTCAAACACTTTGACGGCCACGATACCGAGCGGATCAAGGCATGGCAGACGGCGCTGTCGGCTGGCGACTGGCTCGCCGACGAATTTCGTGGACTGATCGCCAGCGGCCGCATCATCGATGCGATCCGGCCCTTGCCACGTTAGCGCCGCTACGCCGCGTTTTGTTAACGGCGCGGCCTCAGCCGACCAGCACGGCTTAGCCGGCAAGTAGCGCCGCCAGCGCCTGCTGCTGTGATTCGCTCAATTGCGGTGCCGCCAGCGCCAGGATCGCGCGGCCGAGCGCCAGATAGGCGTCGCGGACGATCGCGGCGTCGATCACCGCCAGATGTCCTGCCACGGTGTCGTGATCACCGCGCGCGATCGGCCCGGTCAGCGCCGCCGTGGGGCCGAGGGTGAGCGCGTTATCCAGCGTTTGCCGCATCAGCGGCCCGAGCACCGCCAGCGCGGTCTCGGGCGCGATGCCGGCCTGCGCCGCCAATTGCTGCGCCAGCGCGGTCAGGCCGACCAGGTAGTTCGATCCCATCACCATCGCCGCGTGATACGCCGCCTTGCCGCCCGGTGCGAGGCTGAACGGCACGCCGCCGAAGGTACGCGCCAGCGCATCCAGCCGCGGCAAGGCCAGGGCGTCGCCGTCGAGCGCGCACGGCGTGCCGGCGAGCTGGCCGAGTGCACGGGCCGGATCGGCGAAGCTCAACGCCGGGTGCAGGCTGCCCAGATGCGCGCCGCTGCCGGCCAGTGCCGCCAGCACGGTACGGTCGAGCGCGCCGCTGGCGTGAAACACCAGATCACCGGCGCGCACGAGGCCTCGTGCCGCGAGCTCGGCCGCGACGCTGCCGATGTCGGCGTCACCGGTCGCAATCAGCCATAGACCGGCCTTGGTCAGTTCGTCCAGCGTGGTGGTCGGGGTGCCGGCGCCGATGAAGGCCGCTGCCGTGTCGGCGCTCGCCAGGCTGCGGCAGACGATGGCGCCGATCTCGACCGCGCCGGCGTCACGCCAGGCGCGCGCGAGCGTGCGGCCGAGCCGGCCGCCGCCGATCAGGTTGAGGCGCAGAGCCTGATCTGGCGCTGCAGGCAGATGGCGGTGTACTAGAGTGGAGGGCGACACGGTCGATGAATATTTAGGAATCGGCTGATAGTTTACGCCGCGCACGGCGTAAACAATGAGCGGTTCGACTCACTGGAGGCTGGATCATGGGCGCGCCCGAATCAACAGCATTCCGCGCTGCGTGCCAGATGTTTGCCGACGCCGGTGCAAGGGACGAGGCGATTGCACTGTTTCGCCGCCTTGCCGACGCCGGCCATGTCGCCGCGTGCTACAACCTCGGTGTGCTGCAACTGGCCGGCCGGCACCTGGGGCGCGACGACGCCAGCGCCGAGGCCTATTTGCGCCGGGCCGCGGCTCAGGGTTATGCGCGCAGTTTCCGGCCGTTGGGAATGATGGCCTTGCGCGGCCGGATGCACTCGACCAGGGGCGGCGGTGGCGATGTGCGGCGCTATCTGGCCGGGCAGTGGTTTGCCAAGGGCTGGATGGCCGGCGACGCCGAGGCGCACGTGCTGATGACGCGGCACGTGTCCTGCCTGTTTGCCTGCTTCATTCTTTGTCCCTATCGCTGAACGGGGATCGGGGCTGGAGATAAAAAAAGGCCGCTGTGAGCGGCCTTTTTTTATCTGACAAATGCTTACCTCTGCGCGATGGCGTGACCGCTCATTTCTTCGCAATGGCGTGGCCGCCAAAGGCATTGCGCATCAGCTGCAGCAGCTTCATGCCGTAATCGTCGTTGCCGCGGCTGGCGAAGCGGGCGTACAGCGCGCTGGCGATGACCGGGGTCGGCACGCCGAGCTCGACCGATTCCAGCACGGTCCAGCGGCCTTCGCCCGAATCGGTCACGTAGGGCTGCAAGCCGTCGAGCTTGCTGTCTTCCTTCAGCGAAGCGGCGGTCAGGTCGAGCAGCCACGAGCGCACCACCGAACCATGGCGCCAGGTTTCGGCGATTTCGGCGACGTCGAGGTCGAAGTCCTTCTTGGCTTCCAGCAGCGCAAAGCCTTCGGCAAACGCCTGCATCATGCCGTACTCGATGCCGTTGTGAACCATCTTGGTGTAGTGACCCGAACCGGCAGGGCCACAGTGGATCCAGCCCAGATCCGGGCCCGGCGCCAGCAGCTTGATGAACGGTTCGACCTGCGCCACCGCATCCTTGTCACCGCCGAGCATGATCGTATAGCCGTTGGCCAGACCCCAGACGCCGCCCGATACGCCGGCATCGACGAATTTGATGCCGATGGCGTTCAGCTCGGCCGCGTGGCGCTGGCTGTCCTTGTACATCGCATTGGCGCCGTCGACGACGAGGTCGCCCGGTGCGAGCAGGCCCTTGAGCTTGTCGAACATCGACTCGCTGATCTCGCCCGACGGCAGCATCAGCCAGACGACGCGTGGCGCCGGCAGTTCGGCGATCAGCGCTTCGACCGATTCAAAGCCGAGGATGTTGGAGTTCTCGGCCGACAGTTGCGCGCGGGTGTCCGCGCTGACGTCGAAGCCGTAGACGGTGGCGCCGCTGCGAGCGAGCCGGCGGGCCATATTGCCGCCCATCTTGCCAAGACCGATAAGTGCGATGTTCATGCGTATGTCCTTTTTCTGACGCGGGCCAGGGCGCGGTGTTCACCGTGCCGGGCCCGCAGGGCGGGCGGCGCCTGCTGGACGCGCCCACTGATGCGGCTTTTGTGCCGCCAAGACGGCTAGTCTGGCAGCTTGGCCGAGCAAGTACATCCGGGATTATCGCATCGGGTTTGCGCCGTAGTGGCAAACACTTCGTTACGCTGCATTGCGGCACATCCGCGAAAGCTTGATCTGGATTAAGTCTCTCTTGTCATCGCAGGGCTATGTTCTCGCCCCAAATACACAGGGAGAGCCCATGTCCAAGCCGCAGCTCGTCTGTCCCGCCGGCAGCCTGCCGGCGTTGAAAGCCGCGATCGATCACGGTGCCGACACGGTTTACCTCGGCTTCAAGAACGCCACCAACGCGCGCAACTTTGCCGGGCTGAATTTCAGTGATGCGCAGGTGCGCGAGGGTATCGCCTATGCGCATGCGCGCGGCCGCGAGGTGCTGGTTGCGATCAATACCTACGCCCAGGCCGGGCGCCTGGCCGAATGGCACGGCGCGATCGACAAGGCCGCCGAATTCGGCGTCGACGCGGTCATCCTCGCCGACATGGGGCTGCTGGCTTACGCGCACCGCAGCCATCCGCAACTGCGGCTGCATCTGTCGGTACAGGGCTCGGCGACCAATGCCGACGCGATCAAGCTGGCGCACGAGTGTTTCGGCGTGCGCCGCGCCGTATTGCCGCGGGTACTGACCTTGCCGCAGGTCGAGGCGGTGATCGCCAAGACGCCGGTCGAGATCGAGGTCTTCGGCTTCGGCAGCCTGTGCGTGATGGCCGAAGGCCGCTGCATCCTGTCGAGCTACGCCACCGGCCAGTCGCCGAACACCCACGGCGTGTGCTCGCCGGCGGCGTTCGTGCGCTGGGAGCCGCAAGGCAAGGCGATGGACGCGCGCCTCGCCGGCATCCTGATCGACCGCTACGGCGAAGGCGAGCCCGCCGGTTATCCGACCTTGTGCAAGGGCCGTTTCGATGTCGAGGGCGATACCTACTACGCGCTGGAAGAACCGACCAGCCTCAACACGCTGGCGGTGCTGCCCGAGCTGATGCGCATCGGCGTTGCCGCGATCAAGATCGAGGGCCGCCAGCGCAGCCCGGCTTACGTGACCGCGGTGACCAAAACCCTGCGCGCGGCGATCGACGCCGCCGGCGACGCCCGCTACAGCGTCAAGCCGGCATGGCTCGATACCTTGGCGCCGCTATCCGAAGGCCACCAGCAAACGCTCGGCGCCTATAACCGGCCGTGGAGATGAACATGCAATTAACGCTCGGACCCTTGCTGTACTACTGGTCGCGCCAGACCACGCTCGATTTCTACGCCGAGGCCGCTGGCTGGCCGGTCGATACCGTTTACCTTGGCGAAGTCGTCTGCGCGCGTCGACACGAACTCAAGCTGGCCGACTGGCTGGCGCTGGCCGCCGACCTGTCCGCCGCCGGCAAACAGGTCGTGCTCAGCTCGCAGGCGCTGCTTGAATCGAGCGGCGATTTGATCGGGCTGAAAAAGCTGATCGAATCGGGCCATCCGATCGAGGCCAACGATCTGGGCGCGGTCAAACTGGCGCGCGACGCCGGCCGGCCCTTCGTCGCCGGGCCGCAGCTGAACATCTACAACGGTGCGGCGCTGGACTGGTTCACCGCCGCCGGCGCGAGCCGCTGGTTGCCGCCGCTGGAAGCCAGCCGCGATACCGTGGCCGCCATTCTGGCCGAGAAGACCGTACCGATCGAAACCGAAGTCTTTGGCCACGGCCGGCTGCCGCTGGCGTTCTCGGCGCGCTGCTTTACCGCCCGCCATTACGATCTGAACAAGGACGCCTGCGAATTCAAGTGCCTGGCGCACCCGGACGGGCTGACGATGGCGACGCGCGAAGGCCAGGACTTCCTGTGCATCAACGGCATCCAGACGATGTCGGCGGCGTGCCATACGCTTTGGCATGATTTGCCGATGCTGACCGGCATCGACGCGCTGCGCATCAGCCCGCAGGTGGCCCACACCGGCGAGATCATCGCCGCTTACGCCGCGCGCCTCGCCGGTGAGGGGATCGCCGCCGATCCGCTGCGCTGGAATCCCGAAGGTTGGGTCGATGGCTATTGGCGCGGCGAAGCCGGGATTGCACCGGCCGGCATCTCTGCCGTGATGGAGGCTTGAAATGACGCTGATTCACACTCTGAGGCCGCTGTTGGCGCGCTTGCCCGAAGCGCCGCCGAGCCAGGCACTGGCGTTTTCGCTCAACCTCGTCCGGCACCGGCTGTGGCCCGACGAGGATTTCTCCTGGCTTGCCGATAGACGGGTGCGTTTTGAAATCGCCGATCTCGGCCGTGGCACAACCATCGGATTTTCCGGTCGCCGTTTCCGTGGCGAGGCGCCGCCGGCCGATGTGACCTTCGCCGCGTCGCTGGCCGATTACTGGGCGATTGCCCGGCGCGAGTCCGACCCGGATACGCTGTTCTTCCAGCGCCGGCTGACGATCACCGGCGATACCGAGCTGGGTTTGCAGTTGAAAAACCTGCTTGATGCGACCGATTGGGCGCAGCTGAGCGCGCTGTTGCCGACGCCGTTCCGGCCGGCCGCGAGCTGATTTTTTACGGTTTTTTTAGGCCGGCGGCCAGCCATTGCCGCTGACCTTGACCGTTGGGCACATCGTCTGCTGGTACTTGCGGGCCGGATTTGCGCTTAAAGCCGGCTGCTCACCCCTGCCCGGAGGGGGACGGAGGGGGCGTTTCCGGTATTTTCATGGCCGATAACGGCTTGATTTTTATGATTTTTTTATAATCAACACCTGTTGTATGTCGGCAACATAAGGAGTATCCAAGCTTGGGGATAGTGTGGAGCAAGCCGAAAATGACAATCAGTTAATGTGTTGTCATAAAAAAAGGAAAGCTGCCATGAAGCTCAAACACTCTCTCGTCATCCTGCTCGCCGGCCTTGCTGCGCCGCTGGCGCAAGCCGAAGTCACCATCGGCGGCTCGATCGAGGCCGACATCCTGTTTCACGATAGCAATGCCAAGGGCTTCAAGGGCGAGGTCGAGCTCGACGTCGAGCCGCGGCTGTTCTTCACCGGTGTCGACAAGCTCGACAACGGTTCCGAAGTGATCTGGAAAATCTGGACCGGCGCCGAGAACTACCGCGTCGCCGGTGATGGCGGCAACTCGGTCAACTCGATGGGCTCGGATCGTACCTGGGGCAACCGCGAAGCGTGGGGCGGCTGGCGCGGCAGCTGGGGTCAGCTGCAGTTCGGCAAATCGTTCTCGCCGATCTACAACCGCATCGACGGCACGTATTCGCTCGACGGTTCGGGCCAGTACCTCAGCGATCCGGGCCTGCTGTATTACAACCCGACCAACTCGATCACCTATTACTCGCCGAACTTCGGCGGGTTCACGCTGGCGGCGCAGGGCAGCTTCCGTAACCAGACGAATGAAAATGAAAATGCACCGCGTGGTGCTACTGCCGAAGTATTGCTCGGCTACGAGGCCGCTACGTTCCGCATCGACGCCGGCTACCAGTTCTCGCATCCGGAAACCTCCGGTGTCAGCGGTACTCAGCTTGCCAATTCCGAAGGCAAGGAAGACAAGTTCGCCTTCGGTGCCGGCCGGCTCAAGCTGGGCGATGTCGATCTCGCAGCCGGTTATCGCTGGTGGAAACAGGATGCGCAGGGTGAGGGTGTCGTGACCGTCGTCGACGGCGGCACCGAGCAGAGCAACGCCTTCCTGCAAGCGCTGTACACCTTCGGCAAGAACCGCCTCGGCTTCACCTACAGCTACTTCTGGGATGCCAAGGACGCGAACGGCAACAAGATCGACGACAGCGCCAGCAATGCCTTTGCCGCACGCTGGACGTACGCGCTGTCGAAGAGTACCAGCGGCTACGCCGACCTCCACTACACGATGAACGACAAATTCGGTGCCGTCGGCGCCGACGGCCCGGGCAATCCGTCGTACACCAACGACGCCGATACCTACCGCGTGCTGTTCGGCACCTACACCGACTTCTGATCGGGATAGACGTAAAAAAGGGCGACTCCGGTCGCCCTTTTTTACGTCCGCGTCAGCGGAATCATTTCTTGGCCTTGGCCGCCGGTTTGGCTGCGGCCTTGTCCTTGGCGATCAGCGCGTCGATCACCTTAGTGATGGTGCCGTCTTCGCGGCCGATCATCCCCGGGCTGGTCACGTACTTGCCGTTGACGATGAAGGTCGGCACGCCGTCGATCTTGTAGGTGCTGGTCAGATTGGCCAGCTTGCCAAGCTCGGTGCTGGCGGAAAAGCTGTTGTAGGCCGCCTTGAACTTGGCCAGGTCGACACCCTGTTTCTGGATCCACGGATACAGGTCGGCTTCGCGGCGCAGCTCGATGCCGTCGCGCTGCACGGCATTGAACACGGCCTGTTGCAGCTTGGCTTCCAGACCCATCTGTTGCAGCGCTGCAAACAGCTTGGCATGACCTTCCATATCGCTGCGGCCCGGCCACATCACGTGCACGCGGCGGAAATTGACATCCTTGGGCAGCTTGGCGGCCCAGCTTTCCACATACGGTTCGACCGTGTAGCAGTGCGGGCAGCCGTACCAGAAGAACTCGATGACTTCGGCCTTGCCGGCCTGCGCCACTGGCTGCGGCGTCGCCAGGCGTTTGTAGTCGGTGCCTTCGCGGATTTCGGCGTGTGCGGCGGTGGCGGCGACGAGGGCGAAGGTGATGCCCGTCATCCAGCGTTTGATCATGCTTGTCTCTCCTGGTTGGGTGGGATATCTGAGTCGCTCGGGTGTCGCTCAGTTCCCTTTGACGACACTGCTATCGATGCCGCTATTTTTGAGGTGGGCGCGCGCCTTGTCGAGCTCGGCGAGGCTGGTGAACGGGCCGATGCGCACCCGATGCCACAAGCCCTTGTCGGCGGAGGCGCTCGACTGGATCGTCGCTTCGGTGCCGAGCAGCGCCAGCTTGGCCTTGAGATTGTCGGCTTCCTGTTCGTTCTGGAATGCACCGACCTGCAGGTAGGCGCCCTTGGGCGCTTCGACCTTGGCCGGCGGGCTCGCTTCGGCCTTCTTGACCGGTGCGGCCGGCTTGGCATCCACCACGGCGGGCTTGCTGTCGTTCTTGTTCAGTTCGGGCAGCACCTTGTAGAAGTCGAAGCGTTCGGCGCCGCTGGCGGCTTCTGGGGCGCTTGCTGCCGGTGCGGCGACTTCGGGCAGCGCCGGCGTGGCCGTATCGCTGCCGCCGGGGTGCAGCACCTCGGGCGATGTGGTCGCCGCGCCGGGCGCCGAGCCGACCGCATCCGGTGGCGTATCAACCTGCTTGCTGAACGGGCTGTCGCTGCGATTGAGGAACAGCGCGACACCCACCGCGACGGCCACGCCGCCGAGCAGACCGACAACGAGCCCGGTGATCAGCGATCCGCCGCCACTGCTGTTGCTGCTTGCTCGCGTTTTCTTCATGTCTCTGGCCATCTTGGCGTTTTCTCCATTGCGGGTGGACTCAGCCACCCTGCCTCGTATTATCGGGCAAAGTCGAGCCGGAAGATTATACGGGTCAACCCCGGGGTTGCAGCGGGCGCCGCTTCGGAAAAGGTGAATTCTGCCGTTTATAAACGAGAATGCTTCTTGATCGTTTTCATGGGCGTAAACTGCGATTGTCGTTTTCAAGCTCACCAGGGGAACTTTTCATGAAACGTTTGATCCTTGCCGCCGCCGTGGCGCTGCCTTTGTCTGCGTTTGCCGCCGAATATCCGATCGGCAAGCCGGCCATCAAGGCCGGAATGGAAATCGGCGCGGTCTACCTGCAGCCGGTGAAGATGGACCCGCCGGGCATGATGCGCGACGCGGCCAAATCGGACGTTCACCTCGAAGCCGACATCCATGCGGTCAAGGACAACCCGAACGGCTTTGCCGAAGGCGAGTGGATGCCTTACCTGCTGGTCAAGTACGAGATCCAGAAGGTCGGCAGCAAGAACGTGGTCAAGGGCGATTTCATGCCCATGGTCGCCAGCGACGGCCCGCACTATGGCGACAACGTCAAGCTTGAAGGTCCGGGCAAGTACAAGCTCAAGTACACCATCCTGCCGCCGTCGGAAAATCCGATGGCGCACTTCGGCCGCCATGTCGACAAGGAAACCGGCGTCGGCCCATGGTTCAAGCCGTTCGAGCTGAACTACGAGTTCAGCTATGCCGGTACCGGCAAGAAGGGCGGCTACTAAAAACCTGCGCCATTAGGCGGCTGCGCCTGCGCATTTCGTCCCCGTCCGGTGCTCGGGATCTTCATGGGCCAGTGCCCATTCCGGTCCCTGCGCTTCGGGCGGGAACAAACTGCTTTGGCTCGCTCGCCGATCGGGGTAGGCGAGTGCTTTGACGGTCGGTGTATTCGTCAACCATGCGATCACGCTAGGCTGCAGCCGCAATACCGACCACTTTGAATGGAAATGACGATGCACAAGTTCTGGATGGGTTTGGCCGCAGCGACGCTGATGGTCGGCGCCAACGCCGTCGATCTGCCGACCTTCAAGGTGACGATCAAGGACGGCACGATCTCGCCGACGCGCTTCGAGGCGCCGGCGGGCCAGCGTTTCAAGATCGAGATCACCAATGCCGGCAAGTCGCCGGCCGAGTTCGAGAGCATCCAGCTGCGCAAGGAAAAGGTGCTTGGCCCCGGCGTGACCTCGTTCGTCGTCGTCAACGCCACCAGCCCCGGCGAGTACGTGTATTTCGACGACTTCCACCCGCAGGCGCGCGGCACCGTCGTCGTCAAGTAAGCTTTCGGACGCGGCCTGCCGGCTGCGCCCATGACGCCGCCGCAGTAGCGACGGCCAAGGATTCAACATGGATCAGGTCCTGTTCATCGTCTGGCGCGAAAGCGTCGAGGCGCTTCTCGTCGTCGGCATCCTCTATGCCTGGCTCAAGGCCAGCCCGGCCGCCGGCCCGCGCGGCCTGCGCTACTTGTGGGGCGGCGTCGCCGCCGGCCTGGCGCTGTCCGGCCTCTTGGCGCTGGGCATCCTCGGGATTTCGCAATTCCTCTCCGACGACGGTCAGGAGTACTTCCAGGCCGGCATGGCGCTGGTCGCCGCCGCGCTGATCGTGCAGATGGTGTACTGGATGAAGAAGCACGGCCGCACGCTCAAGCGCGAGCTCGAAAGCGGCATGAGCGAACGCGTGCAGCAGCAGAACTGGTGGGGACTGCTGGTGCTGGTGATGATCGCCGTCGGCCGCGAAGGCAGCGAAACGGTGGTCTTCCTCTACGGCACGCTCGCGACCGCCGATGGCGGCCAGATGCTCGGCTACGCCGGCGCCGGGCTGGCCGGCTTGCTGCTGGCGTTCGCAACCTTCTGGCTGCTGCAGCTGGGCGGCAAGGTTTTCACCTGGCGGCGCTTCTTCCAGTTCACCGAAATTCTCTTGCTGCTGCTCGCCGGGGCGCTGCTGGTTGGCGGTCTGGAGCGATTGGTGTCGATCGGTGCGCTGCCGGGGCTGGTCGATCCGCTCTGGGACAGCTCGGGCCTGCTCGACGATTCGGCCGGCATCGGCAAGCTGCTCGCCGATTTTGCTGGCTACCGCTCGCACCCGGCCTTGCTGGTGCTGGGGCTGTGGCTGGCGTACTGGGTCTCGGCGGTCGGCTTCCTGCGCCGCGTCGGTCGCAAGGCTTGATACGGCAATGAGCGCGATTTCGCTGCGCATCGCCCGCTTCGGCGACTTCCTGCGCGATCACAAGGCCGTGCTGCGCATGTTGCAGTGGGGCGTCGTCGCCATCTACGTGTTCCTGATCGTCGTGCCGGTGTTCCTGCCGCTGCCCGACGAAACCGCGCACGTCTTCAACAACCTCACCGTTGCGGCGCAGTTCGCGTTCTGGGGCATCTGGTGGCCCTTCGTGCTGGTGTCGATGCCGCTGATGGGGCGCGCCTGGTGCGGCTGGTTCTGTCCCGAGGGCATGTTGTCCGAGTGGATGAGCGAGCGCGGCCGCAACAAGCCGATTCCGAAGTGGATACGCTGGGGAGGCTGGCCCTTCGTCGCCTTCGCCGGTACCACCATCTACGGCCAGCTCGTCAGCGTGTATCAATATCCGCTCGCGGTGCTGCTGGTGCTCGGCGGTTCGACCGTCGCGGCGATCGGCGTCGGCTTCTGGTACGGTCGCAGCAAGCGCATCTGGTGCCGCTACCTGTGTCCGGTCAACGGCGTGTTCCAGCTGCTGTCCAAGCTCGCGCCGTGGCGCTACAAGGTCGACGAGCAGAAGTGGCGCGACTTTGCCGGCTCGGGCAAGAAAATCATCCCCATTAACTGTGCGCCGCTGGTGCCGCTGCGGCATATGCAGGGCGCGGCCGAGTGCCATATGTGCGGCCGCTGCTCGGGCCATCGCGACGCGATCGCGCTGACCGCGCGTTCGCCCGAGGAAGAGATCGTCGATGTAGCCCATGGCGACGCGTGGCAGACCGTGCTGATCGTCTTCGGCATGATGGGCCTGGCGCTCGGCGCCTTCCTGTGGAGTGCCAGCCCGTGGCTTATCGCCGCCAAGCAGTGGGCGGCCGAATGGCTGATCGACCGCGACATCCTCTGGCCGCTGAATGACAACGCGCCGTGGTGGTTGCTGACGCACTACCCGGAAATGAACGACAGCTTCAGCTGGCTCGACGGCGCGGCCATCCTCGGCTTTATCTTCACGACCGCCATCGTCGTCGGTGGTGGGCTGTATCTGACGCTGCTGCTGGCCGACCGGCTGTTGCCGCAGCGCGACACAAACAGCGTGCACAGGCTGGCACAGGCGCTGGTCCCGGCCGCCGGCTGCGGCGTGTTTCTCGGTTTGTCGGCGACGACCGTGACCCTGCTCAAGCACGAAGGCCTGGCGACCTGGTGGGTCAGCGATGCGCGCTTCGCCTTGCTGACGCTGGCTTTGGCGTGGTCCTTGCGGCTGGCGTGGCGGATTGCCGCGACGCGCGGCGCCGGGCTGCTGCGCCGGCTGCCGGCGCTGGCGGTCTTTGCCGCCGGGCTGGTGCCGTTTGCGAGTGCGTGGTGGCTGTTTTTTGCCGGCTGGTGACTGTAAGAAAACCGCCGCATCCCGACCGGTAGTCGAGCGATCCGCTGCCGACATCCGTATAATCGGCAGGTTTGAAGCTTCAGCACTCTCGGGATTAAAGCCATGCAGGACGCCGTCAACAAAACCTGGTCCGGCCGTTTCAACGAACCGGTTACGGAACTGGTAAAGCGCTACACCGCCTCGGTGACCTTCGATAACCGCATGGCCGATGTCGACATCCAGGGCTCGCTCGCGCACGCCACCATGCTCAACAAGGTCGGCGTGCTGTCAAACGACGACCTCGCCGCCATCCAGCGCGGCATGGCCGAGATCATCGACGAAATCCGCAACGGCACCTTCGAATGGTCGCTGGATCTCGAAGACGTGCACATGAATATCGAGCGCCGCCTGACCGACAAGATCGGCGACGCCGGCAAGCGCCTGCACACCGGCCGCTCGCGCAACGATCAGGTCGCCACCGACATCCGCCTGTATCTGCGCGGCGCCATCGATGCGATCGTCGGCCTGGTGCACGAGCTGCAACGCTCGCTGGTCGATCTGGCCGACACCCATGCATCGACGGTGATGCCGGGCTTCACCCATCTGCAAGTGGCGCAGCCGGTGACCTTCGGCCATCACATGCTCGCCTACGTCGAGATGCTCGGCCGCGATGCCGAACGCTTCATCGACGCCCGCAAGCGCGTCAACCGGCTGCCGCTGGGTTCGGCCGCACTGGCCGGCACCACCTACCCGATCGATCGCGAATACACCGCCGAGCTGCTGGGCTTTGACGGCGTGACGCAAAACTCGCTCGATTCGGTGTCCGACCGCGATTTCGCGATCGAATTCACCGCCGCCGCCGCGCTGACGATGACGCATCTGTCGCGGCTGTCCGAAGAGCTGATCCTGTGGATGAGCCCGCGTTTCGGCTTCATCGACATCGCCGACCGCTTCTGTACCGGTTCTTCGATCATGCCGCAGAAGAAGAACCCCGACGTGCCCGAGCTGGTGCGTGGCAAGACCGGCCGCGTCAACGGCAGCCTGGTGAGCCTGCTGACGCTGATGAAGGCGCAGCCGCTGGCGTACAACAAGGACAATCAGGAAGACAAGGAACCGCTGTTCGACACCGTCGACACGCTGAGCGACACACTGCGGATCTACGCCGACATGATGCGCGGCATCACCGTCAAGCCGGAAGCGATGGAGCGCGCGGTCAAGCAAGGCTTCGCCACCGCGACCGATCTGGCCGACTATCTGGTGAAGAAGGGCCTGCCCTTCCGCGATGCGCACGAAGCCGTGGCGCTGGCGGTGCGTTATGCCGAAGAGAAGAAGCGCGATCTGTCCGAGCTGGCCGTCGTCGAACTGAAGACCTTCTCGCCGCTGATTACCGACGACGTCGCCGAAGTGCTGACGTCCGAGGGCAGTCTTGCCGCACGTAACCATGTCGGCGGGACCGCGCCGGTACAGGTGCGCTTGCAGGTGGCACGCTGGCGCGAGCTGCTGGCCTAACCGGCTCATTCGGCGGCTGCGCCTTCGCAGCTCGGACCCGTCCGATGCTCGACGTCCTCATGGACCATATGTCCATTCCGGCGTCTGCGCTTCGGGCGAATTCGATCTGCTTTGGCTCGCTCACCGACTGAACCACTCAACGATCTATGATTGCGGGCCACTTTGTGGCCCGTTTGCTTTTGTGGAGTTAGACATGACGATCAACTGGCGCTGGTACCGTTTCGACGAATTCGATGTCGCGACGCTGTACGCCTACCTGAAGCTGCGCGTCGATGTGTTCGTGGTCGAACAAACGTGTCCCTATCCCGAGCTTGATGACTTCGATCAGGCATCGCTGCATCTGCTTGGTACCGACGCTGCCGGCGCCATCGTCGCCTGTCTGC
This sequence comes from Jeongeupia sp. HS-3, assembly GCF_015140455.1. Lineage (NCBI taxonomy): Bacteria > Pseudomonadati > Pseudomonadota > Betaproteobacteria > Neisseriales > Chitinibacteraceae > Jeongeupia > Jeongeupia sacculi. The sequence goes on from NZ_AP024094.1 coordinate 2,934,730, forward strand.
GTTTGTTGCCGCCCGAAGCCAAGTATGCCGAGCCGTCGATTGGTCGCGTCATCGTTACCCCGGCTGCGCGCGGTAGCGGTGCCGGTCATACGCTGATGGCCGAGGCACTGCGCTGTACCGAAGAACGCTATCCGGGGCAGGGAAACCGGATCGGCGCACAGGCGCGCCTGCAGCGGTTTTATGCGGCGCATGGCTTCGAGGTGAGCGGCGAGCCTTATCTGGAAGACGGCATCGAACACGTCGATATGCTGCGCGCGTCGCCTTAGCTCTCGTCGCGACGTTCGCCCTGACGCCGGTCATGCTCGGCGCCCGGCGCGCTGTCTTCCTCGCGCCAGCGGTGCAGCAGCCGCTCGGCGAGGTGTTCGAGGTTGCCGCCGAAATTGATCACCACCAGCGCCAGCGCCATCACCCCGAGCGCCAGCCCGCCCATCCCGGCGCCGCAGGCCATGCCGAGAATCGCGGTGACCCAGATCGACGCGGCGGTGGTCAGCCCCTGGACGCGGTATTTCTGTGGGTGATGCAGGATCACGCCGGCGCCAAGAAAGCCGATGCCGGTAATCAAGCCCTGCGCGACGCGCGAGTACGCCTGCGCATCGCTGCCGGGCAAGCGGAACACCAGCATCACCGCCAGCGCCGAACCCAGCGACACCAGCGCGTGCGTGCGCAGCCCGGCCGGTTTGCGGTGCAAAAAGCGGTTGATTCCGATCAGCCCGCCGATCAGTACGGCGACGCAAAGGCGACCGAACAGTTCGGTTTCCAGCATCCAGTTCATGTGGTGGCTACCCTGTGAAGGTCGGCGTCGGCGTCCTCAGGTTAGTACCGTAGCGGCTTTACCTGATGGGCGGCGCGAGCAGGATCACCGACATTGATGGTCTTCAGACAATGCTACGCCGAAACGGCGGGCCGGCGAGGATTCGGGATGAGGGTGATCGTGGTCGGAGCAGGGGTGATCGGCGTGACGAGCGCGCATTACCTGAACGCGGCAGGCTGTGCGGTGACGCTGCTCGACGCGCAGCCCGGCCCGGCGCTCGGCACCAGCTTCGCCAACGCCGGCCAGGTATCGCCCGGCTATGCCGCGCCGTGGGCGGCGCCCGGCGTGCCGTTCAAAGCCTTGCGCTGGCTGCTGTCGCCCGATGCGCCGCTGAAAATTCGCCCCGACGGCTCGTGGTTCCAGCTCGCCTGGCTGGCGAGGATGCTCGCCAACTGCAGCCATGCCGCGTACGAGCGCAACAAGGCGCGGATGGTGCCACTGGCCGAATACAGCCGCGATTGCCTGCGCGGCCTGCGCGCCGAGCTTGACCTGCACTACGACGAACGCAGTCTCGGTACGCTGCAGCTGCTGCGCGATCCGGCGCAGCTGGCCGCGGCGCGGCGCGATGCCGCCATCCTCGAGCGGATCGGCGTGCCGCACCAGTTGCTCGACGTTGCTGGCGTGCTTGAATACGAGCCGGCGCTCGCTCGCGTTGCCGACAAGGTCGCCGGCGGCTTGCGCTTGCCGAACGACGAAACCGGCGATTGTCGCCGCTTTACCGAGCGGCTGGCCGAGCGGGTCGTGGTCGATGGCGTGCAGATCCGCTACGGCGCCGACGTTGCTTCGCTGCTGTTCCGCAATGGCGCTGTCGTTGGCGTTCGGCTCGCCGGCGGCGACGAGATCACGGCCGATGCGGTGGTGCTGGCCGCCGGCTGCGCCAGCCGTGCACTGGCCCGGCCGCTGGCGTTGCCGGTTTACCCGGTCAAGGGCTATTCGATCACGCTGCCCTTGCACAATCCGGACGCCGCGCCGCGCTCGACCGTGCTCGATGAAACCAACAAGATCGCGCTGACGCGTTTCGATACCCGTTTGCGCGTCGGTGGCATGGCCGAGGTCGCCGGGTTTGACCTGCGCATTGATCCGCGCCGCATTGCCACGCTCAAGCGCGTGACCGCCGAGCTTTTCCCCGATGCCGGTGATCTGGGCGAGGTTGAAGCCTGGACGGGCCTGAGGCCGATGACGCCCGATGGCACGCCGCTGGTGGGTGCGTCGGGCATGGGCGGGCTGTGGCTGAACACCGGCCACGGCACGCTCGGCTGGACCATGGCCTGCGGTTCGGCGCAGTTGCTGGTCGACCTGATGCTCGGCCGTCCGGCCGCGTTACCGGCGTTTGACTACACGCTGGCGCGTTACAGCTAGGTGCGCAAATCAAGGCCAGTTGTACCCGGAAGGCGCGGCGTGGCTCGGGTAAAATCACCGCACCCGAATTCGATAGCCGAGGCTATGCAATGACCGCTTTCCGCGCCTTTCCCGCCACCCGCATGCGCCGGATGCGCCGCGACGATTTCTCCCGCCGGCTGATGCGCGAATCGTCGCTGAGCAGCGCCGATCTGATCCTGCCGGTGTTCGTGCTCGATGGCGAAGGGCGCGAGGAAGCCATCGCATCGATGCCGGGCGTCAAGCGCCAGAGCATCGACCTGCTGCTGAAGACCGCCGCCGAGGCGGTCGAACTGGGGATTCCGGCGCTGGCGCTGTTCCCGGTGATCGAGGCGGGCTACAAAAGCCTCGACGCGTTTGAGGCGTGGAATCCGCACGGTCTGGTGCCGCGCACGGTGCGTGCGCTCAAGGATGCGTTTCCCGAGCTTGGCGTGATCACCGATGTCGCGCTCGACCCGTACACCACGCACGGTCAGGACGGCATTCTGGGTACCAGTGGCGATGACGACGGCTATGTGCTCAACGACGTCACCGTGGCCGCGCTGGTGAAGCAGGCGCTGTGCCACGCCGCCGCCGGTGCCGATATGGTCGCGCCGAGCGATATGATGGACGGCCGCATCGGTGCGATCCGCAGCGCGCTCGACGCCGATGGTCATATTCATACGCGCATCCTTGCTTACTCGGCCAAGTACGCCAGCGCCTTCTACGGCCCGTTCCGCGACGCGGTCGGCTCGAGCGGCAATCTGGGCAAGGCCAATAAATCCACCTACCAGATGGACCCGGCCAATAGCGATGAAGCGCTGCACGAAGTCGCACTCGATCTGATGGAGGGCGCCGATATGGTGATGATCAAGCCGGGCATGCCGTATCTGGACATCGTCCGGCGGGTGAAGGACGAGTTCAAGGTGCCGACCTTCGTGTATCAGGTTTCGGGCGAGTACGCGATGCTGCAGGCGGCGATCCAGAACGGCTGGCTGGCCGGCGACAAGGTGGTGCTGGAATCCTTGCTGGCGTTCAAGCGTGCCGGCGCCGATGCGATCCTGACCTACTACGCGATCGACGCGGCGCGACAATTGCGCGGCTGAGCGCTCAATCGAGCACCTCGTTCGCCTTTTCCGGCGGCAGTGCCGCCAGTGCGCGGTTGGCGAGCCGCTCGGCCTTCTGCCGGCCCGACGAGCCGATCTGTACGCCGAGGAAGGCGCCGACGAGCGTGCCGATCAGGCTGGTGAACACGCCGACCAGCGCGACAACGTCGCTCGGCTTCCAGTCGGTGCCGACCGACAGGAAGCCGGCGAGGATTGCCGTGATCAGCAGGCCGACGAAGGCGAAGACCAGCGCCGAGCCGAACTTCAGTTCGTCGGTGCTATTGGATTCAGCATGCATCTTCCGTTCCTCCACGATGCGGCGCTACTGGATGATCACCGACAGCGTCGTATGCGCCGGAATCACCACGCGCTCGGTGTACGTCACTGGCAGGTTGCGGCGCACGAAGGGGAAATGGCCGTAGCCGGACAGCGTACTTGGCAGCACCGTCGGCAGCCGGCGGCGGCTGGCGTAATCCGGGCCGCTGATCGCCACCAGGGCAAAGCCGTTATCGCTGCGTGCCGGGTAGCCGAAGCCGGCCGGCGATGCGGCGGCCGGCAGCAGCGCGATACTGGTGCCCCAGCGCTGAAATGCAATATTGAGCCCCGGCCCGCTGGCCCGGCGAATGGCGTCGTCGAGTACGGCGACCGAATCGCTTGAAGCCTTGTCGCGCAGCAGCGTCTGGTAAAAGCCAAGACCGTAATGGCGCAGCAGAAAGCCGCCGAAGCTGCCGGAAACGTCATAGCCGAAGCAGGTGGAGGTGGTTTGCCACACCGTCAGCGGGCAGTTGTACTCGGCATTGGCCAGCCACGCCGGGAAGCGGTCGTCGCGGATGGTGTTGTAGCCCGGGGTAACCTGGGTCGAGAGCAGATCCTCCATCATCATCGCCGTCATTTCTTCCAGCCAGACCGCGTTGGCGTAGTTGCCGCCGAGCAGCACCGCGCGCTGGTAGAAGTTGATCATGTGTGCCAGTTCGTGCGCGAGCGTGCTCTTGGAGAAGGTCAGCCCGCTTGCACCGTCGAGGTAGAGCGTTTCCGAATCGACGAAAATCGCCAGTGCTTCGTTGCTGCTGGCGGTGGCGCTGCTGCGCACGAAGTTGTTGCCGCTATAAAAATAGGCAACCACGCCATACGGTTTGCCGTTGCCATTCTGATTGACGATGACAAGGTCGATCGCCTGATCCGGGCCGATCAGCGCCGCCGCCGAGGCGGGCGGTACGCTGCCCCAGGGGTCGCCGGCGATGCCGGTTGCCAGCGGGTAAATGGCGTTGCTGCCGCTGGCGAAGGTCGCTGCCAGGGTATCGAGGATGGCATCGCTGACCTTGGCGGACCCGTATTCGCTGTTCTCCAGCCACAGATTGACCTGTCGGCCGCTGGTGGTGGAGAGCTGCCGCCGCAGTGTGGTGCTGCGCTGGCTGACGCTGCCGTTATCGTCCTGGTTGAGCCAGCTGCGGGTGGCGCCAACGGCAAATTCGCCGGTTCTGCTTGCCCGTATTCGCGCCGTGTCCGGCGTTTGAGTGAGCAGCGCGGCAAAACCGCGGGCGTTGAATTCGTCGACCTGCGGCGGGGTGTGGCGTTCGCGCGTTGTCGGTATGGCGTCGCGGATGACGTTCTGCGTTGCCGCGTTGTCGAGTGTCACCGTGGGCAGGGTGATGTCGCTGGTCGATTCGTTGCTGTAGACGAGTGTCGCCGTCTTGCTGCTGACGTTGTCGATACGGATCTGGATCTCGGCGGGGCCGGTGCCGACATTGCGGTAGCGCCAGAGGCCGACATCGCGGCCGGTGTAGCGGTTGGGGTTGTCGGCGCCGCAAAAGGCGCCGATGCAGTCGACGACAAAGGCTTCTTGTGGCGCGGGGGTCGGCACAGGCGTGGTGGTGCCGCCGGCGATGAGGTCGGTGCTGCCGCCACCACCGCCACCGCCACCGCAAGCGGCAAGCAGCAGGGCAAGCAGGGCCGGCGCCAAGAGCCGGGCCACTTGGGAATAAGGGCGCATGGTCATTGTTGGGAACGCGATCTTTCGATCTTTCAATGTAGGAACGATCATCCGGAAATGCCCGCTACATTCGGCTGCCGTGATCCATGGCCGGTGGCGGTCTGGCGATGGCGCGGCGCTGTTTGGCCGATCGGGCGGCATGACGGGCCGCGTCGGCGCGCAGATGAGCGGTCTGCAGTGCTTCGTGCGGCAGCAGCGCGGTGCTGCCGATGCTGACCGATACCGGCGTGCCATCCGGCGTTTGCACCTGCAGGGCGATGTCGTCGGTCAGTCGCTTGCCGAGGGCGCCGGCGGCATCGGCGGCGCAATCATGCAGCAGCAGCGCGAATTCATTACCGCCGATCCGGGCGCAGAGGTCGCCGTTGCGGCCGATATGGCGCAGGGCGCCGGCCAGTGCGATCAGGATCTGATCGCCGGCCGGATAGCCAAAGCGGTCGTTGATTGCCCTGAAATGGTCGACATCGAGCAGCAAGAGCGTGAGCGGCAGATGCTGGCGCTGCGCCTGTGCCTGCATCAGCGGCACGGTTGCCTCGAAGTGGCGACGGCTGCCGATGCCGGTGAGGATGTCTTCATTGGCACGGCGCAGCAGCGCGGTGTGCGCCTCAAACAATCCGGCTTCGGCACGCGCGTGGGTGAAGCACAGGAAACCCAGATCGCGGCCTATCATCAGCAGTGCCGCCGCCAGCAGTGCACCATTCAACAAGGGGTCATGCTCAAGGGCGGCGGGCGCCAGTTGCATGCTGCGCAGCCCGCGCAACAGATGCAGTGCGGCAAACAGCGCGTGTACCGCGATCAACAGCCGCAGCGCCAGCGCGTGTTGCGGCAAGGACGCGCCGAGCAGTAGCGCCACCACCCGTGCATTCAGCCAGACCAGGCCGGCAGCCATGACCGCGCCGAGCTGCGGCAGCGTCAGCCCGGCCAGCATGCCGGTCATCCAGATCACATAGGCGCCGCCGCATTGCAGCAGCATGTCGCGGCAGGCATCGGCGGTGTCGCGGCCCAGTGTGCGCCGCAACGCCCATTCGCTCAGTACCGGCGTCGCCAGAAGGCCGGCGTTGCCGAGCATCGCCGCCGGCAGCGGCGCCAGCCACGCCTGCGACATCAGTAGCAGCGCGGCACCCGAGAGCAGATCGGACGAGGCCCAGAGACCGACGTTGGTGTCGTTGCGGCGGTGCCACCAGATCAGCAGCATGAAGGCTGCGAGCGTCAGGTAAATGGCGCTCGACAGCAGCCAGAGGCCGGGGCGGTCGGTGAGCAGGCTGGGAAACATGCGGCGGGCTTGTCGGCAGGATGTTTCAGCCTAGCCGAGTCCGCCCAGCGCCGCCTGCCCCGACCGGCGAGCAAACGGCTAATGCAGTTTCAGCGTCGGCCGCGCGGCCTTCTTCAGCTTGTCGCCTGCCCACAGCAGCATCGCCATCGGCCAGCCGTGAATCGCCGCCTGATGCATCCGGTACAGCGACACGTACATCATCTTGGCGCTGCGGCCCTCGACGTGATAATCGCGCTTGGGGCCGACGATGGCGGCGAGGCTGCCGACGGCGCGGTACTTGCCCAGCGACACCAGCATGCCCTGCGGTTTGAACACGAACGGTTCCGGCATCTCGCCGCGATTGAGCGCAACCAGCGCATCGGCAAGCCATTCGGCTTCCTGCCGGGCCGCCTGGGCGGTGGCCGAGAGTGTTTTGCCGCTGTCGCCATCGGGCGCCGCGGCGCAATCGCCGATGACGCGAATGGCCGGATCATCGATACAGCGCAGCGCGGCATCGACGATGATCTGGTTGGCGCGATTGACCTGCAAACCTAGCGTCGCCAGCCAGTTCGGCGCCTTGACCCCGGCGGCCCAGATCCGCAGCGCCGCGTCGACCCGGCGGCCATCGGCAAGCGCAAAACCACGCTCGTCGGCCGAGGCGACGCGCACGCCGGCCACCACGTCGATATGCCGCTTGGCCAGTTCCTCGGTCGCGTACAGACTCATCGCCTCGGGCGCGCCGGCCAGGATGCGGTTGGCGCCTTCGATGATGTAGATCTGCAGTTGTTCGGGACGGAACTGCGCACCGTAGGCGTGCAGCTCGGTCACGGTGTGGTGGATTTCCGCCGCCAGCTCGACCCCGGTGGCGCCGCCGCCGACGATGCCGATGCGCAGCTCGCTGGCCGGATCGTCGCCGCTGGTGACCGAGAACGCTGCGGACAGAATGCGTTTGCGCAGCCGCTCGGCATCGTCCTGGGTATTGAGGAACAGGCAGTGTTCGGCGACCCCGGGCGTGCCGAAGTCGTTGGGTACCGCGCCGACGGCGATCACCAGCGTGTCGTAGGCCAGCTCGCGCGCCGCGGCGATCTGGTGGCCGTATTCGTCGACGACCGGTGAAATCCGGATCAGCTTGCGTTCGCGATCAAGCCCGTCCATCCAGCCGTATTCAAACTCGTAGCCGTGGTGGTGGGCGTGGGCGAAGTAGTTGACCTCATCCTCGCCGGTATTCAGCGCGCCGGTCGCGACCTCGTGCAGCAGCGGTTTCCAGATATGCGTCGGCGAGCCGTCGACGAGGATGATCTTCGCGCGCCTGCCGCGGCCGAGCCGCTTGCCCAGCCGGGTGGCCAGCTCCAGCCCGCCGGCACCACCGCCGACGATCACAATGCGCTGCGTGTTCGGGTCGATCATATGCACGCTCTCCAGAATGACAGCTGGCCGCGCAGGATCACGCGGCGAGGGATGGCTTCATCCTAACGGTGCCAGCGGATGTAGGCCATGCAAGCGTGACTTCATGCCGTCGGGGTATCGGAGTGATCCGTCCGCTCGGCATAGCGCTTGGCGATGATCGAGCAGACGAAAAGCTGGATCTGGTGATAGAACATGATGGGCAGCACGATCAGCCCCAGCGCCGGGTGCGCGCCGAAGATCAGCTTGGCCATCGGGATGCCGGCGGCAAGGCTCTTTTTCGAGCCGCAGAACACCGCGGTGATTTCGTCTTCGACGCTGAAACCGGCCCGGCGTGCGGCAAAACGCGTCAGATACAAGGCGACGAACAGCACCACGCTGACGATGGCGGCCACGAACAGCAGCATGCCGACGCTGTAGTTCGACCAGATGTGCGCCATCGCCGAATCGCAGAACGAGTTGTAGACGATGAGCACGATCACGCCGCGGTCGACGTAATTGACCAGTTGCCGGTGCTTGAGCAGCAGTTCCTTCAGCAGCGGGCGCAGCAGCTGGCCGGCCACAAACGGCAGGAAGAGCTGGATCGCAATCGAGCGCAACTGCTCGAGCAGCGAGAGGCCATGGCCGCTGTGCTGGAATAGCAGGCCGACCAGCAGCGGCGTGATCATCATCCCCAAGAGGCTGGATAGCGTGGCGTTGAACACCGCGCCGGCGACATTGCCGCGCGCCATCGATGTCATCGCCACCGACGACGACACCGTCGACGGCAACGCGCACAGGTAGAACACCCCGAGCAGCAGCGCCGCCGGCAACCAGCTCGAGAGGCCGAAATACAGCGCCAGCCCGATCAGCGGAAAAATCACGAAGGTGCTGGTCGTCACCAGCAGGTGCAGCCGCCAGTTGGCGGCGCCGGCCTTGAGCCGCTCGGGCGCGAGCGAGGCGCCGTTGAGGAAGAACACCACGCTGATGCCGATCGCGGTGATCCAGTCCATCTGCAGCACGCCGCCGCTGGCGCCGAGCGCCGGGGCGAGGTTGGCAACGACGATGGCGAGGATCAGCGAGAGCAAAAAGCCGTCGAAGAGTTTACGCAGGCTGGACATCGGTTTTCCTTCGGGTTCGTGATGCAAGGCTCGTTCGAGTGGCCATTGTGGCCGACGGCCTTATTTTGTCACAGTAGTAATAATTGTTGATGCAATCATTCTGGCCGCCGGCATCGAAGCCTTGTTTTACGTCATTGACCGCGCCGCATCCAGCGCCGGACAATCAAGCCTTGACTCGGGGCGCCGCCCGGGGCGCTTTGCGCAGGCGGCTGAGAGGAACCCGCACACCTGATCTGGATCATGCCAGCGTAGGGAAGTCGTATGGCTTCCCTCGCCTGTCCGGGAGCCCATATGTCTATCAGATCGTCTATCAGACCGTCCGCAAAGCCCATTCCGCTCGCCATTGTCGCCGCCGAACTCGCCCGTGTACGCGCGGCCGCGCCGCTGACGCACTGCCTGACCAACGAAGTCGTGCAAGGCATCACCGCCAACGTACTCCTCGCGCTGGGCACCAGCCCGGCGATGATCGTGGCCGAAGAAGAAGTCACCGCCTTTGCCGGCATCGCCGGCGCGGTGCTGATCAATGTCGGTACGCTGTATCCCGAACGCTTTGCCGCGATGCACCGCGCCGCACAGGCCGCACAGGCCGCCGGCACGCCGTGGGTGCTCGATCCGGTTGCCGTCGGCGTGCTCGATTACCGCACCGGCGCGGCGCGCGAGCTGCTGGCGCTGAAGCCGACGGCGATCCGTGGCAACGCGTCGGAAATCCTCGCGCTCGCCGGGTTCATTGGCGCCGGCAAGGGCGTCGACAGCACCGCCAGCGCCTATGCGGCGGTTGAGGCGGCCGAACAGCTGGCGCGCGATACCGGCGCCATCGTCGCCGTCACCGGCGAAACCGATTACATCACCGATGGCGAAAAAACCTGGGCCGTGCCTTGGGGCGATCCGCTGATGACGCGCGTGGTCGGCACCGGTTGCGCGCTGTCGGCGGTGGTTGCGGCGTTTTGCGCCGGCGCGGACAACAAGCTCGACGCCGTCGCGGCGGCCTGCGCGGTGATGGCGATCTGCGGCGAATGCGCGATGGATGTGGCGCATGGCCCGGGCTCGTTCACGCCGGCCTTTCTCGATGCGCTGTATCTGATCCAGCCCGAACAACTGTTGCCCCCAGCTGAGTGAGCACCGCATGAACACCATCGATCTTTCGCTCTACCTCGTGCTCGATCCCGACCTCTGTGGCGGTATAGCCGGCATGGTCAGCACTGCAGTGATCGCGGCGCAAAACGGCGCCACCGTGGTGCAACTGCGCGCGCCGCAGTGGAAAAAACGCCAGTGGTTCGACGCCGCGGTGGCGCTGAAGGCAGCGCTGGCGCCGACCGGCGCGAAGCTGATCATCAACGATCACATCGACATCGCGCTGGCCATCGATGCCGACGGCGTCCACGTCGGCCAGGCCGACCTGCCGGTGGCCGAAGTGCGCCGGCTCGTCGGGCCCGGCAAGATCGTCGGCCTGTCGACCAGCAATGCCGCGCAGCTCGCCGCCGTGCCGCTGGCGCTGATCGATTACATCGGCGTCGGCCCGGCCTACCCGACCGGCACCAAGCAGGATGCATCGGCGGTGATCGGCGTCGCCGAGTTTGCCGCGCTGATGCAGGCGAAGCGCTGCCCGGCGGTCGCGATCGGTGGCATCGGTCTCGGCCGCGCCGCGCCGCTGATCTCCGCCGGTGCCGACGGCGTCGCCGTGGTGTCGGCGATCTGCGGCCAGCCCGACGTGGCGCTGGCGACGCGGGCATTGTTCAACGAAATCACGGAGGCCCGCGCATGAGCCAGGTCCACGCACTGACGATCGCCGGCTCGGATTCGGGCGGCGGCGCCGGTATTCAGGCCGACCTGAAAACCTTCTCGGCGCTCGGCGCCTACGGCATGAGCGTGCTGACTGCGCTGACCGCGCAAAGCACCCAGGGCGTGTTCGCCGTGCACCCGGTGCCGCCGGATTTCGTCGCCGCACAGCTCGATGCCGTGCTTGCCGACATCCGCGTCGACGCCGCCAAGCTCGGCATGCTCGCCAATGCCGACATCGTCCATGCGGTCGCCGACGGCCTGCGCCGGCATGCGATACCGAATGTCGTGCTCGACACGGTGATGATCGCCAAGGGCGGCCACCCGCTGCTGGCACTGGACGCGGTCGAGGCGATCCGCACGCAGCTGCTGCCGCTGGCCGAACTGATCACGCCCAACCTGCCCGAAGCCGCGGCGCTGCTCGATTGCGATGTCGCGCTGGACGAAGCCGAGATGCGCCGGCAGGGCCGGGCGCTGCTGGAAGCGGGGGCGAAGGCGGTGCTGATGAAGGGGGGGCATTTGGAAGGAGAAATCTGCCCGGATTGGCTGATCACCCGCGACGGCGAACACCGCTTCGCCGACGCGCGCATCCGGACCAAGAACACTCACGGCACCGGTTGCACCTTGTCGGCGGCACTCGCGGCCTTGCGACCGCGCCACGCCGACTGGGTTACGACGGTAGCCGCCGCGCGCACCTATCTGCGCGCGGCGATCAAAGAGGCCGATGCCTTGCAGATCGGCAAGGGGATCGGCCCGGTTCACCATTTTCATGCCTGGTGGTAATGGCAGAGCCGCGTAGCCGCTTTTGCTACCGCTAGGCCTGCGCTGACACCGAGCCGGACGGGTAGTGCATTGCGTAACGTGGCGCTGAGCCGTTTTGTTTCCTCGCGGCCGCATCCGGAGCCGCCGTCAGCTTGCGGTAGCTCGCGTTCAGCGCCTTGTCGTGCTGCATGTACCACTGACCGTTTTTTCACGGTCGAGTGGCAGCCGGCGCGGGTCGCAGGCACTGGATACGGCGCTGCAAAAGGGGAGGGCGGCAATGGGCACGAGGACTGTATTCAATCGGGTCCGGTCTATTCGGACTGCAAGCCGCCAACTGGCGGTGCGACGGGGCTAAGTGTCCAGTCCCGGACGATTCACCACGCGCTTAACAAATAAATCCGGCCGTCGCTGCTGCCAATCTTTCATCGCCTGCAGCGGCGTTCGGTGTTGCAAGGCCAGTTGCGGTAAGTGCTGGTTGTACAGCCACACATAGCGCTGCAACGTCTGCGCCAAATCCTCGCCAGACTCAAAGCGATGCGTCGCCAGTACCTCGCTGATCCGGCCGTTGAAACGCTCAACCATGCCGTTGGTTTGCGGATGGCGCGGTTTGGTCAGCCGGTGCTCAATCTGCAGCGCTGTGCACAGCCGATCAAACTCATGCTCGCCGCTGGCGGTCTTGGTTTTATTGAACAAGCGATCGGTGAACTCACTGCCGTTGTCGGTCAACAGGATCTGCAATTTAAACGGGATGGCTTTGGCCAAGGCGGCCAGGAATGCCTTCGCGCTTGCAGCGGTCTTGTTGGGCTTGATCTGCACGAACACCCAGCGGGTGGCGCGGTCGATGGCGACGAATAGATAGCGGCGGGTGGTTTCGTCCGGCATTTGCGGCAGGTATTTGACGTCGACATGGACAAAGCCAGGGTCGTAATCCTTGAAGGGTTTGCTGTTGCGCGCCCGCTGTGTCGGTTCGAGCGCATGCAGGCTGCCGACGCCGTGGCGGCGCAGGCAGCGATCCAGTCCGGAGCGGGAGACCGTCGGATGCAGGAACTCGCGGATCACCACCAGCAATCATCCAGCCCCAGCTTAAGGGTTTGGCGCAGTTGTACTGCGACCGCTTCTTGCGCGGGCGTCAGCGTGGTTTGCAGTCGATGCGCCGTATGAGAACGATCCTGTACGTCCTGGCGTTGGCGCCACTTGCGAATGGTATCCACGGTGACGCCGTAGCGACGTGCCAGTTCGGTGTTGGGTATGCTGGTCGGCGCCGCCTGGATTTCGGCGCGAATGGCCGGGGTGGTGCGGGCGCGCTGGTGCAGTTGGACGATCATCGGGCTGACCTCGTCAGGGAAGCTCGCAGCTTAGCAAGCGCATGGCGGGCACAGTGAAGTCGCCAGCTGCGAGGGCTTATATTATCGTCCGGGATGCGACAGCTAAGCGGCTTGTTTTACCGGCTGGAATACCGCTGGATATTTTGGTTTTACGCTGTCGTTTCCGCGTAACAACCCTTATGGCTATGGTATACGATCCATAGGGAGTGGTGTTTCAATGCTGGCATGAATATGCCTCTGCCCAGTATTGAAATGAATACAGTCATCCGCAAATTGAATACCCTGGCCGACATCGAGCCATTTTTCCCCATGCTCGGCTATGCCGAATACAGCGAATTTGATTTGCAGAATCCTGCTCATCTGAGCTGGCTGCGACAGAGAATCGACCGGCTTTTATATTGTGGCGCCCAGTATTTTGCCATTCTGGCCGAAGACAATTCGCCATATGCCATTGCCAGCGTACTGATCGACGAGCGTCCGATCGAGCTGGGTGGTCACTGGCAAAGCGCCGAACTGATGCAGATGGCCGTTGCTGCCGAGTTAAGAAAGCAGGGGTATGGCTCTCAATTGCTTCAGTACATTTGCGCAGAGATGAAAACGCATCGGGTATATAGCCTGAACCTGCATACCTATCCGGCCGATTATGATGTGATCGCATTTTATGGCAAAAACGGCTTCATGCCCTGTGGGCTGGTGCCCGACCATTACGGCCCGGAGCTGGAAGGCAAGCTGTATTTGCGCAAGGTTTTATAGCCTAACCCATTGGCCTTTGGGGATGAAAGGCAGTTTATTTGTGGCGATATTGTTGTATGTGGATAACGCTGTCTGCCGACTAGCCAGGAAGGCGGGTGTCATGACCTATGCCATCCACCCTATACGGGAAACTAATCGTCCTGAATCAATAACTACGGCCAGAACCGAATCAGCGCATAAGGCGGAAGTGCGCGTCCACCGGCTCGATCCATTGAAAACCTGCGTCTGCCATTAATTTGACGATCAGAACGGGATGGTCGAGCGATTCGAGCGGCATGGTGGGGTTCCTGCGCGCCCGGCCCGATGTCATCGGGCCGGGGGGCATGGCAAGCCGCCGGTGCCCATGCACCGGACTTTCCGTTTACAGCACGAAGCGCGCCAGATCCTCGTTGCCGGCGACTTCGCCGAGCTTGGCTTCGACCGCGGCGGCGTCCATCACTACCTTGCCACTGCGGGCGTCGTAGGAGATTTCTTCCAGCAGCTTTTCCATCACCGTGTACAGCCGGCGGGCGCCGATGTTTTCGGTCGCCTCGTTCACCTGCCAGGCGATTTCCGACAGCCGGCGCACGCCGTCTGCGGTGAACTCGACCTCGACGCCTTCGGTCGCCAGCAGCGCCTGGTATTGCTTGGTCAGGCAGGCGTCGGTTTCGGTGAGGATGCGGCTGAAGTCGTCGACCGACAGCGACGTCAGCTCGACCCGGATCGGAAAGCGTCCCTGCAGTTCGGGGATCAGGTCGCTCGGCTTGGCCAGCGCGAACGCGCCGCTGGCGACAAACAGGATGTGGTCGGTATTGACCATGCCGTACTTGGTGCTCACCGTCGTGCCTTCGACCAGCGGCAGCAGGTCGCGCTGCACGCCTTGGCGGCTGACTTCGCCGGAGCCGCCTTCGGCCCGGCTGGTGACCTTGTCGATTTCGTCGATGAACACGATGCCGTTCTGCTCGACCGCCTTCAGTGCCTCGGCCTTGATGTCGTCTTCGTTGACGAGCTTGGCGGCTTCTTCGTCGGTGATCAGCTTGATCGCATCGATGATCTTGAGCTTCTGCGATTTTTTCTTGTCGCCGAACGCGCCCTTGAACATCTGCGACAGCTGGCCGCTCAGGTCTTCCATGCCCGGCATGCCCGGTGGCGCGAACACATTCATTTCCGGCATCGCCTGGGCGACGTCGATGTCGATTTCCTTGTCGTCGAACTTGCCCTCGCGCAGCATCTTGCGGAATTTCTGCCGGGTTTCCTTGCCCTGTTCGTCGTCGTTGGCGCTGGCGTAGGCCTTGTTCGGCGGCGGCAGCAGTACGTCGAGGATACGTTCCTCGGCGGCGTCTTCGGCGCGGACGCGGTTCTTCTTGATCGCCAAATCGCGCACCTGTTTGAAGGCGACTTCCATCAGATCGCGGATGATGCTGTCGACGTCCTTGCCGACGTAGCCGACCTCGGTGAACTTGGTCGCCTCGACCTTGATGAACGGCGCATCGGCCAGCTTGGCCAGCCGGCGGGCGATCTCGGTCTTGCCGACGCCGGTCGGGCCGATCATGAGGATGTTCTTCGGGGTGATTTCGTGCCGCAGCGGTTCGGTCACCTGCTGGCGGCGCCAGCGGTTGCGCATCGCGATCGCCACGGCCTTCTTGGCGGCGGACTGGCCGACGATGTGTTTGTCGAGTTCGTGAACGATTTCCTGCGGGGTCATCTGGCTCATGGTGCGATCCTTGCGGCGTCAATCGGGTCGATATCAATCCGGATCAATATCAATCCTGGGTGGTATCAATCAAATCCAAATGGGGCTGTGACGGCATATTTAAAGCGTGGCTGTGACGTGTGGATTACCACTCGTCCCGGTAAGCTGTTGAAAATGAAATCATTCGACTCGCGCCTCATCGTTTCGCTCCTCTTGATGTACATCGTCTGGGGCTCGACCTACCTCGGTATCCGCTACGCGGTCGAGGATTTGCCGCCGTTGATGATGGCTTCGATGCGTTTTGCCATCGCCGGGGGGCTGATGCTGGCGTGGCTGAAGCTGCGCGGCGCACCATGGCCGAGCTGGCAGCAGGCGCGCTCGGCGATGATGATAGGCACGATGATGCTGGCGTTTGGCAACGGCGCGGTGTGCGTCGTCGAAACCGAAGTGCCGTCGGGGCTGGCGGCCCTGCTGCTGGCGGTGGCGCCGCTGTTCGCGGTGCTGTTCGACTGGGCCTGGGGCAACCGGCCGCACCGGCTCGAATGGCTGGGCGTGGCGCTGGGTCTGGGCGGGGTGATTTTGCTGCAGCAGGACACGCGCTTCGGCGGTGCCGCGTGGGCGTTTGCGCTGCTGCTGGCCGTGGCCTTGGTGTGGTCGTTCGCCGCGGTATGGCAGCGCCGGCTGCCGCTGCCGCCGGGGCCGATGTCGGCGGGCATCCAGATGTTCACCGCCGGTTGTGTACTGGCCGTGGTATCGCAACTGCGCGGCGAAGTCATGCCCGATCACGTCGGCTGGCAGAGCTGGACTGCGCTCGCCTACCTGACCGTGTTCGGCTCGCTGATCGCCTTCAACGCCTTCGTCTACGTGCTGACGCACGCCAAGCCGGTACTGGCGTCGAGCTATGCCTACGTGAACCCGCCGGTGGCGGTGCTGCTGGGCTGGCTGATCGCCGGCGAGCACGTGTCGGCGGCGATGCTGGTCGGCATGGGCGTGGTGCTGGCCGGGGTGGTGTTGCTGATGCTGGCCAGCCGCCGGCATTAAAACCGGCCCCCAAATCCTGCTGGCTGCGTTGTGCTCGCTTGCCGTACCTGGTTGTACTGTCTGCGCTTCACACGCCTTGCCAGCACCGTTGCACTGGATTTGAAGCCCGGTTTTTGTCCGGTTTGGCGGTGATTGGCGCTGGCCTGAATCGGCTATCCCCGCTACAGTAGTTTCCCGTATTTCCCGTTGCCAAGCTCAGCCAAGAAGCGAAACGCCATGACCAATCCGCCGAACGATTACCTTGAACGCATCCTCACCGCCCGCGTGTACGACGCGGCGATTGAAACGCCGCTCGAACTCGCACCGAATTTGTCGCGCCGCATTGGCAACCAGATTCTGCTCAAGCGTGAAGACATGCAGCCGGTGTTCTCGTTCAAGATTCGCGGCGCCTACAACCGCATGGTCAAGCTGTCGCGCGCCGATCTCGATCGTGGCGTGATTGCCGCGTCGGCCGGCAACCATGCGCAGGGCGTGGCAATGTCGGCGCAAAAGCTCGGCTGTCGCGCCACCATCGTCATGCCGGCCACCACGCCGCGCATCAAGGTCGACGCGGTCACGCGCCGTGGCGCCGAGGCGGTGCTGGTCGGCGATTCGTATTCCGATTGCTATGCGCACGCGATGAAGCTGGTCGAGGAAAGCGGTGCGACCTTCATCCATCCGTTCGACGATCCCGACGTGATCGCCGGCCAGGGCACCTGTGGCATGGAAATCCTCATGCAGCACCCCGATCCGCTCGATGCCGTGTTCATCCCGGTCGGCGGTGGCGGCCTGATCGCCGGCGTGGCCGCGTACATCAAGCGCCTGCGGCCCGAAGTGAAGATCATCGGCGTCGAGCCGACCGATGCCAATGCGATGTATCTGTCGCTGAAACTGGGCGAGCGCGTGAACCTGCCGCAGGTCGGCATTTTCGCCGATGGCGTCGCGGTCAAACAGGTCGGCGAGGAAACCTTCCGCGTCTGCCGGCAATTCGTCGACGACGTCATCCTCGTCGACACCGACGCGATGTGCGCGGCGATCAAGGACGTGTTCGAAGACACCCGCTCGATTCTCGAACCCGCCGGTGCACTGGCGATCGCCGGCGCCAAGGCGTGGGCCGCGCGCGAGAAGGCCGAGGGCAAGACCTTCGTGGCGATCGCTTCGGGCGCGAACATGAATTTCGACCGGCTGCGCTATGTGGCCGAGCAGGCCGAACTGGGCGAGGGCCGCGAAGCCGTGGTTGCCGTGACCGTACCGGAACAACCGGGCGCGTTCCGCAAGTTCTGCAGCCTGATCGGCGCGCGCAACGTTACCGAGTTCAACTACCGCTACGGTGCCGACGACGAGGCGCATGTGTTCGTCGGCCTGTCGATCCAGAACCGTCATGAAGTCACCGAGCTGATTGAAAAGCTCGCCAATAACGGCCTGCCGGCAACCGACCTGACCGACAACGAGCTGGCCAAGCTGCACGTCCGCCATCTGGTCGGTGGCCATGCGCCACAGGTGACCAACGAGCGGCTGCTGCGCTTCGAATTCCCGGAGCGTCCGGGCGCGCTGCTCAACTTCCTCGAGAACATGAGCGAGACTTGGAACATCAGCCTGTTCCACTACCGCAACCACGGCGCCGATTACGCCCGCATCCTCGTCGGCATCCAGGTGCCGCCGCAGGACGATGCCGAATTCGCCGCCTTCCTCGACAAGCTCGGCTACCCGTACTGGATCGAGACCGAGAACGAGGCGTACAAGCTTTTCCTCGCTGCGTAACGCCAAGCAATAAAAAACCGGCCTTGATGGCCGGTTTTTTATTGGCAACGACATGCTTACGAAACGATGTTGATCCCGCCATCGACGTAGAACACCGAGCCGGTAATGCGCTTGGCGCCGTCTTCGCACAGGAAGGCCGTGGCTTCGCCGACGTCGTCGATGTCGATCAGCTCGCGCAGCGGTGCGTGCTGGATCGAGTTTTCGATCAACAGGCCGAATTCGCGGATGCCGCTAGCGGCACGGGTTTGCACCGGGCCCGGCGAGACCGCGTGGACGCGGATCTTCTTCGGGCCCAGTTCGTTGGCCAAGTAGCGGGCAACGCTTTCCAGCGCGGCCTTCACCGGCCCCATCACGCCGTAGTTCGGCACGACCTTCTCGGCGCCGTAGTAGCTCATCGTGATCAGCGTGCCGCCGTCCTTCATCAGCGGTTCGGCCAGCTTGGCGATGCGCACGAAGGAATGGCAGGAGATGTCCATCGCCTGCAGGAAACCGTCGCGGCTGGTATCGACCACGCGGCCGTGCAGGTCGTCCTTTTGCGCGAACGCGATCGAATGCAGCGCGATGTCGAGCTTGCCGAACTTGTCGGTGATCGCGGCAAAAGTCGCGTCGAGCGAGGCATCGTCGCTGACGTCGCACTTGAGCAGCAGCGCCGGTTCCAGCTCCGGCAGCAGCGGCTTGATGAAGTCGAGCGTGCGATCGTTGACGTAGGTGATCACCAGCTGGGCGCCACGCGCCTTGAGCGAGCGGGCGACGCCGTAGGCGATCGAGTGGTCGTTGGCGATGCCGGTAATCAGGGCAACGCGGCCTTCAAGCGATTTCATTCTTTATCCTCTTTGGGGCGGGATGTGGTCGGGCGGCGACGGGCCGGTTTGGCATCGTCGTTGGCCGGGGTGACGGGTTTCGCTGCCGGTTTGCGCCGTGTGACCGTTCGGGCCGGGTCGGTTTCGGCGGCCTGCCGGGCGGGCTCAGGCACGCTAGGCACCGGCTTCTGCGGCGTGATCGGCAGGAGTTCGGCCCGCAACTCGGCCAGATTGTGCAAGGCTTCGGTGGCGCCGGGAATGACATGGATCAGCGCATCGAAGTGCTCGAATGCGGTCGCCAGTGCGTCGCGGCTGTCAAACAGCTGCGGCAGCGTCTTGCGAGCCTCGGCCGGGAAGCGCCAGACCAGCAGCGCCTGTTCACGCAGCTTGGTGTGGCGTTCTTGCGGGCTCAGCGCCGCGAGCGTGCGTTCCTGCACCAGCCATTCATACGCGGCACTGCGGCGTTCGACCTTGATCGACGACAGCCCCTGCGTAATCAGGATCGCCAGCCGGATCATGCCGTCGGCGTTGTCGCCCTGCGGCAGCCTTGCCAGCAGTGCGGCGTCATCGAAGTCCGGCTCGGCCTGGCCATCTTTTTTCAGGTAATCCGGGATGTTTTCGCTGCCGATGCCGGCGAGCGCCAGCATGCCGTAGAGACTGAAGAACTCCAGCTCGCTCTTGGCGTCGCGCAGGTCGCGGTACAGATCGAGCGACGTCGCCAGCTGCTTCGTACCCCAGCGTTCCAGCGTGCGCAGCTCGGGATCGCGTGGCTTACGATGCTCGCGCACCACCTCGGCCAGACCGGCGTTGAGTCTGGCGAGCGGATTGAGGCTGGACCAGCCCCAGTGCTGCACGCGCAGCGGATGCAGCTGCCGGCCGATCTTGGCGGCATCTTCGGTTACCAGCGGTGCAAGCCATGGTCGTACCAGGGTCGAGTAAATCGACGTACCCAGTGCCGAGATGGCTTCGACGGCGGCAAACGGCGCTTCGTCATGGCGCTCGAACTTTTGCAGGCCGCGCAGTTCCTCGACCGCGCGCTCGATCAGCTCGGCCTCGTAGCGCGGCTGGCCGTCGTCGCCGGTGACGGTATCGATCTTCAGCTGATACAGGCCCGGTTCGAGTGTCTCGATCACTTCAAGCAGCTCGACGATCTTGGCGTGTTCTTTCAGCGCGATCTTGGCCGAAACAAAGATGCCGAGATGGCCGGTGGTCTTGTGCTCGAGGCCGACGACAACCTGGCCCGATGCTTTCAGCGCCGCGGTGCTCGGATAGAGATCGAGAATCCAGTTGAACGCCTGCTGCGGTGGCGTGATGTTGTCGCCCATCGACGCGAACACCACCACCGGCGCGCGCAGCTGGTGCAGGTCGTAGGCGCCGCTGCGGGCGGTGGCCTTGCCTTCGGTCAGGTTGTTGCCGATGAACAGGTTTTCGACGATCCAGCGGATTTCTTCCTCGTTCATCAGGAAGTAGCCACCCCACCAGCGTTCGAAGTCGAGGAAACGCGGCGGTTCGGTATCGATCTGGTCGTACAGGTGATAGTTCTTGGTCACCAGCGTGTTGGCCGGATCGAGGTTCTCGAAATTGTCGACCAGGTAGGCGCCGTCGAACTTGCCGCCCCCCAGATCGGATGCCAGCAGCGCGCTCCACGCGCCGCCGAGATTGCCGCCAGCGTAGCGCATCGGGTTGCCGCCGTCGTTGCCGGCCCAGTACGACACCGGTGCGCCATTCATCACCAGCGCGCCGACCAGCTCGGGGTTTTGGGCTGCGACCAGCATGGCCGCCCAGCCGCCCTGGCAGTTGCCGACAAGCGCCGGCTTGGGCGAATCGGGGTGGCGGCGGATGACTTCACGCAGGAATTCGGCTTGCGTTGCGGTCACGTCGGCGAGCGTCTGGCCGGCTTCGGGTTCGGGGAAGAAGATGCAGAAATACACCGGGTTGCCGGCGCGCAAGGCCATGCCGACTTCGGAATCATCCTTGAAGCCACCGATGCCCGGGCCGTGGCCGGCACGCGGATCGAGGATCACGTAGGGGCGGGAGGCCGGATCGATTTTTACGCCTTCGGGCGGGGTGATGGCCGCCAACGCGTAGTTCACCGGGCGCTTGAAGGTGCGCGCATCGAGGATGATGTCGTAGGCGAAATGCAGTAGCGGCGGCTTGCCGGCCTTTTCGTGTTCGAGGTAGTTGTCGCCGCGCTGGCGCAGCGTGTCCCAGAACAGCACCTGGCGCTCGAAGCTGTCGCTCAGGTAATCGAAGGCGGCAAAAAAGGGATTGGCCGTGAACGGCAGCTCGGGAACGGTTTGAGCGTGGGTAAAGCGGGTCAGTGCATCGCGCAGCCGGCGTTGCCACAGCAGGCCGAGTCGGGCCTGCAAAGTGGTCGCGGTGGCGAGACGCTCGGAAGAACTCATCATGCTGGGTGTCTCCTTGGTCGCAAATACCGTTATGGCAAGTCCTTTCGAGACCTGCAAGGGCGATTGTTGCACTGCAATGTGACACAGGGATAGCGCCGCGTGCGGAGGCGTTGCGGAACGATGTGGTAAAATTGCCGGTTTTCGCCGTTGAATCAACCGGATAAGCCATGAGCATCCCCGCCGCCCGCACCCTCCATCTGCAATCCCTGCTGAACGATCGCATCCTGATTCTCGACGGCGGCATGGGGACGATGATCCAGCAGTACACGCTGGACGAGGCGGCGTACCGTGGCGAGCGCTTTGCCGACTGGCACTGCGACGTGAAGGGCAACAACGACCTCTTGGTGCTCTCGCAGCCGGACATCATCGGCGCGATCCACCAGCAGTATCTGGATGCCGGCGCCGACATCATCGAGACCAACAGTTTCAACGGCACATCGATCGCGATGGCCGACTACGAAATGGAATCGCTGGTGTGGGAGCTGAACTTCGCCGCCGCCAAGCTGGTGAAAGACCTGTGCGTGGCGCAAACCGCCAAAACGCCGGAGAAGCCGCGCTTCTGCGCCGGCGTGCTCGGCCCGACCAACCGCACCTGCTCGATCAGCCCGGATGTGAACGACCCCGGCTACCGCAACGTGACTTTCGATGCGCTGGTCGAGAGCTACCTCGAAGCCATCGACGGCCTGGTCAAGGGCGGCGCTGACCTGCTGCTGGTTGAAACCGTGTTCGACACGCTCAACGCCAAGGCGGCGGTGTTCGCCATCCACACCTATTTCGACCAGAACCCGGATGTCGAGAAACTGCCGATCATGGTGTCGGGCACGATTACCGATCAATCCGGCCGCACGCTCACCGGCCAGACGACCGAGGCGTTCTACAACTCGCTGCACCATGCCGATGCGATTTCGTTCGGCCTGAACTGCGCGCTCGGCCCCGATCTGCTGCGCCCGTATGTTGAGGAAATGAGCCGGATTTCGGACACTTTCGTCTCGGTGCACGCCAACGCCGGCCTGCCGAATGCCTTTGGCGGCTACGACCTTGATCCGGCCGAAATGGCGCTCAACGTCAGGGAATGGGCCGAATCGGGGCTGATCAATATCGTCGGCGGCTGCTGCG
Organism: Jeongeupia sp. HS-3; assembly: GCF_015140455.1. Lineage (NCBI taxonomy): Bacteria > Pseudomonadati > Pseudomonadota > Betaproteobacteria > Neisseriales > Chitinibacteraceae > Jeongeupia > Jeongeupia sacculi. The sequence goes on from NZ_AP024094.1 coordinate 2,957,139, forward strand.
GCACCACGCCCGACCATATCGCTGCAATGTATCAGGCGGTGAAGGACGTCGCGCCGCGCCCGCTGCCTCAGATCGAAGCCAAGTGCCGCCTTTCCGGGCTGGAACCGTTCAATATCGGCGATAAAGACCTGTTCGTGAACGTCGGCGAGCGCACCAACGTCACCGGCTCCAAGGCCTTTGCGCGGCTGATTTTGAATGGCGATTACCCGACCGCGCTCGATGTCGCCCGCCAGCAGGTCGAGGCCGGTGCGCAGGTGATCGACATCAACATGGACGAGGGCATGCTCGACGCCCACAAGGCCATGGTGACCTTTTTGAATCTGGTCGCCGCCGAGCCGGATATTTCGCGCGTACCGATCATGATCGACTCGTCCAAATGGGACGTGATCGAAGCCGGCCTGAAGTGCGTGCAAGGCAAGTGCATCGTCAATTCGATCTCGATGAAGGAAGGCGTAGAAAAGTTCGTCGAACAGGCCAAGCTGCTGCGCCGCTACGGCGCGGCGGTGATCGTGATGGCGTTCGACGAAGTCGGCCAGGCCGATACCTTCGCGCGCAAGGTCGAGATTTGCGAGAAGAGCTACCGCATCCTCGTCGATGAAGTCGGCTTCCCGCCAGAAGACATCATTTTCGACCCGAACATCTTTGCCGTTGCCACCGGTATCGAAGAGCACGCGCGCTACGGGCTGGATTTCATCGAAGCCACCGGCTGGATCAAGCAGAACCTGCCGCACGCGAAGATTTCCGGCGGCGTATCGAACGTGAGCTTCAGCTTCCGCGGCAACAACAAGGTGCGCGAGGCGATCCACGCGGTGTTCCTCTACCACGCGATCCAGAAAGGCATGACGATGGGTATCGTCAACGCCGGCGCGCTGGAAGTGTACGAAGAAGTGCCGCAGGCGCTGCGCGATGCGATCGAGGACGTGGTGCTGATGCGCGGCGACCAAACCGATCCGCTCGCCACCACCGAAACGCTGATCGCACTGGCCGACTCGTTCCGTGGCGACGTGAACCAGGCCAAGGGCGAAGACCTGAGCTGGCGTGAAGGAGGCCTGCAAGCGCGCATCACCCACGCGCTGGTGAAGGGCGTCACCACCTTTATCGTCGAAGACACCGAAGAAGCGCGGCTCGCGTCCGAGCGGCCGATCCACGTGATCGAAGGCGTGCTGATGACCGGCATGAACCACGTCGGCGACCTGTTCGGCGCCGGCAAGATGTTCTTGCCGCAGGTGGTGAAATCCGCCCGCGTGATGAAGGCCGCCGTTGCCCACCTCGAACCGTTTATCGAGGAAGAAAAAATCCGCATGGGCCTGCAGGACGCACCGGCCAAGGGCAATATCGTCATGGCGACGGTGAAGGGCGACGTCCACGACATCGGCAAGAATATCGTCGGCGTGGTGCTGCGTTGCAACAACTACAAGGTCACCGACCTGGGCGTGATGGTGCCGGCGCAGAAGATCCTCGATACCGCCAGGGAAATCGGCGCGGACATGATCGGGCTATCCGGCCTGATCACGCCGTCGCTCGAAGAAATGGCGCACGTCGCCAAGGAAATGCAGCGCCAAGGCTTTACCTTGCCGCTGCTGATCGGCGGTGCGACTACCTCGAAGGTGCACACCGCGGTGAAGATCGAGCCGGGCTACCCGGCCGGCCACGTGGTGTACGTGCCCGATGCATCGCGCGCCGTCGGCGTGTGCTCCAGCCTGCTCTCGGACGAACTCAAGCCGGCGTTCGTCGAAAAGCTGCGCGCCGAATACCAGAACATCCGCACCATCCACGCCAACAAGGATCGCACCAAGTTCCTGCCCATCGAAGCCGCGCGTGCCAACGGCTTCGCCCCGGCGACCGGCTTCGACTGGGCCGGCTACACGCCGCCGAAGCCCAAGCAATTGGGCGTGATCAAGTTCGAGAACGTGCCGCTGGAAGACATCGAGCCCTATATCGACTGGAGCCCGTTCTTCAACGCGTGGGAGCTGTTCGGCAAATATCCGAAAATCCTGAACGACGAAGTGGTCGGCGAATCGGCGCGGGCGCTGTTTGCCGATGCACAAGCGATGCTCAAGGATCTGGTCGCGCAGAAATGGATTTCCGCCAACGGCGTCGTCGGCCTGTTCCCGGCCAATTCGGTCGCCGGTGAAGACATCGAAATCTACTCGCCCGAATCCGATCCACAAAATCGCGGTGAACCGCTGATGACCTGGCACAACCTGCGCCAGCAGAACATCAAGGCCGCCGGCAAGCCCAACTGGTGCCTGGCCGACTTCATCGCGCCGAAGGACTCGGGCGTGCAGGACTACATTGGCGCATTCGCCGTCACCGGCGGCATCGGCATCGACCCGCACGTGAAGGCGTTCGAAGACGCCAACGACGACTACAGCGCCATTATGGTCAAGGCACTGGCAGACCGCTTTGCCGAAGGCTTTGCCGAATACATGCACGAAAAAGTGCGCAAGGAGCTATGGGGCTACGCTGCCGACGAAGCGCTGAACGTCGACGAACTGACCGACGAAAAATACAGCGGCATCCGCCCGGCCCCCGGCTACCCGGCCTGCCCGGACCACACCGCCAAGACCGGGCTGTTCGACATCCTGAACGCCAACGACATCGGCATGACGCTGACCGAAGGCTACGCCATGCTGCCGACCGCAGCGGTGAGCGGCTTCTACTTCAGCCACCCGCAATCGCAGTACTTTGCTGTCGGCAAGGTGAACAAGGATCAGGTCGAGGAATACGCGCAGCGGCGCGGGGTGAGCGTCGAGCAGGCGGAGCGGGATTTGGCGCCGAATTTGGGGTACAACGCGTGATGAGAGGCTGCGGGTGACAGAGCAGAAAATCATCATCATCGCCGGGCCGAATGGCGCGGGCAAAATCACGTTTGCCCGCGAATTTCTGCCTAACGAAGCAGCCTGTCCGACGTTCATCAACGCCGACCTGATCGCGGCTGGGCTATCCGTTTGCCCCTGAACTGGCAGCGATTCAGGCCGGCCGACTGATGCTGGCGCAGATTGCCCTGCACGTACCAGCTGATTGCTGAAGGAGAAAATCCATGAAACCCCAGTCCGATTTGCATCAACGTTACCCCGATCTACCCGGCGCGCGCGAAGCGATGAAGCGCGCCTCCGAGGCCGCCCGTAAACTCGCGGAACAGACCGGCACCAAGCTGATCGTGGGCAAACCAAAAGAGCCTGCCAAGGGCTGAAGCAGGACTGCGCGCACCTCTCCCTTTCCAGCTACCTGCACGACAAGATCACACCGCCAAGACCGGGCTGTTCGAGATTCTGAACGCCTACAGCATCGGCATGAATGACCTGTGGCTACGCCATGCTGCCGACCTCGGCTGTGAGCGGCTTCTACTTCAGCCACCCGCAGTCTCAGTACTTTGCCGTCGGCAAGGTGAACAAGGATCAGGCCGAGGAATACGCGAAGCGGCGTGGGGTAAGTGTCGAGCTGGCGGAGCGGGGTTTGGCGCCGAATTTTGGGGTACAACGCGTGATGTTGAATGTGTGATTGGCGGCATTGGCTGGTTGGACATAAACAAAATCCTTGCATGGAAGAGCGGAGGTTTTGTTTTGCAGACTGCCGCCGCGTAGGGCGTATTCGCCGCACGCGGTCTCATCGGCTTGCCAAAAATAAAACACTGAAGCAACACGTCTTGAAAATAAATTGAAAGTATTTGAAATTTTCATGAAAATGAATGCCAACTTATTTTGCTTGGTGAGTAATAAAAATGATGCGTCTTATTCTGACATCCCTCGTCCTGGTCGGGTTGAGTGGCTGCTCCACCTATGCAGTACAACGTTATTCGGTCAAAGCCGACAATGTCGTCGCTTATCGCGATAACAATAAAAAATATAACGTGGGTCAATTTACTTCTACCGAAGCCAATCTCAAGCAAATTATATGTCGTGGTGTCGGTCCGATCAAAACCCCGGACGATCAAACCTTCGCAGAATATATTGCTGGTGCAGTCACTGATGAATTGAAGATGGCTGGTGCGTATGACAGCAAATCGGACAAAAAGTTAACTGGCAATTTGGATCTGGTCCAATTTGACTCGATGGATGGGTCATGGTCTTTGACTCTCACGCTTGTATCGGCAAACGGCACTCCTGTACAAAAACAGGAAAAATACAAATACACCACCAGCTACTACGGCGAAACGGCTTGCAATCAAACCGCCCAAGCCTTTATGCCTGCGGTACAAAATCTGCTGGGTCAGTTTGCAAACGATACAAAATTAAAGTAACCGCAGTACGCCGGATTAACGTCACTGAATGGCGGATTGTCGCTTTGCTCCGAATGGCCCAAGGCCACGTCGTCCACCCTACGCCGTGGTTTACGAGAACAACGGCGCCAGCATCCGCTGCACACTCGCCGCACTCAACCCCGCATGCGGCACGCTGACCACGCGGTAGCTGTCGCCGCGATGGCGCCGGTCGATCTCGATGATGAGATGGGTGGCGCCGTTGCCGGGCAGGAAGGAGACCTCGACCTCGGCGATGCCGCCATAGCCGCTTGGGCGGAATTCGAGTTCCTGATAGCAGCCGCTCTGGCTGTTGCCGGCCTGGGTCTGCAAATAGCCGGCTTCGACGTCGGCGCGCACCAGCGCGTAGCCGAGCGATCCCATCGCGGCGATCGTGCATTGCATCGCCTCGGTCGGTTCGACGACCAGCGGGTCGCGGTCGGAGGCGTCGATGGCGCTGGCGATCTCCAGCCGGGTTTCCAGCCAGACGTGCGTACGGTTGTCGTGGCACGGCAGTGCGGTGACCGGGGTTTCGCCGGGCAGCGTCGCGTTGAGCGGAATCGTCATCGTTTCGCCGGCGCGCAGCACGAAGCGCTCGTTCAGCGGCCAGTGCGCCAGCGCGTGGGGCTTGGTGTATTCGCCGTTGTCGCTTTCGACTTCGACCTGGGTGCACAGCACCAGCTGCAGCCCCTCGATGGTCTGGTCGACCGCGCCACCTTTGAGGACCACCTCGCCGAGCAGCGTGCCGCCCGGCACGAGCCGGGACCGGACAATGCGCGTATCGACCTGGGCGCCGCCGAAACCGGCAGCGGCTAACAGACTACGGAACATGAACTACTCCTGCGTGGGTGTGATGGTGGCCGGCGGCCGTATGGTGACGCGAGCCTGACGGGCTGTGACACTGATCGCCGGCTTGCCCGCATCAGAGTGCGGCGGCGTGCGACAGTTCCGGGACGGGTTGAAGATCGTCGCCGCAATCGTCAGGCCGGGTCGATCATGTGCGGCTGAGGAGATGGCCCGGCAGGTAGCTGCTACGGTGCGGTCCGGCTACGATTCGTGATCGCCAGCTGGAGTGCATGCCGACGATCGGCGATGAATGGCGACGTTTTCCGAGATTGGCCTGTTTTTCCGGAAAAATATCCCTGCTTGCCCTGTCGTGCCGATGTGCTTCCCTCCGCGTGAGGTGGCCGTGCCAGTTTACGTATGTTGTCATGACGACAAACCAGGCAAAAAGAGTTTGGTGTCAGGAAGCTATAATCCGGCCTCCATAAGGGAGATACGATGAGCACATTGATCGGGACGTGGGAGCTGGTATCGGGTGAGTGCATGGAGGGCGAAAAAATGCACGTTTACGACGCGGGACTGACCTCGCGCAAAGTCATCAACGCAACGCATTTTTCGTTCATATCCTGCCAGGACGGTGCTTTTTGGGGCGCGGGCAGCGGCGCTTACAGGCTGGAAGGCGATCTGTATATCGAAACGCCTGATGTCGGTACCTATGTGAACGGGCAGGTGCGTGACTACGTGTTCCGCCATCAAGTCGGCGGTAACGAGTGGCGCAACGAACGCTGGGAGCAAGGCGTGCGTGTGGAACTTGAAATCTGGCGCCGTGTGGATTGAATCTGCCCATTGAAAACGCCCCGTATCTAACGGGGCGTTTTTGCTGCCACGGGGCTCAGGCGCGGGATTGCTGCTTGATCGATTCCACCGCCGAGAAGGTGTTGATCACTTCCAGCACCTGCTTGCTGCTTTCGCGGATTTTGTTGATCGCTTCGCCGGCGTCGTTGGCGTAGCCGACGCCTTGCTCGGCCTGTTGCAGCATCTGGTTGACGCCGGTAATCGCCGAGCTGGTGCCGCTGCGGATGACGTCGATCATCGCGGCGATTTCGCTGGTCGAAGCCGAAGTGCGCTCGGCCAGTTTGCGCACTTCGTCGGCGACCACGGCAAAGCCGCGGCCCTGCTCGCCGGCGCGGGCGGCTTCGATCGCGGCGTTCAGCGCCAGCAGATTGGTTTGGTCGGCGATTTCCTTGATGGTGTTGACGATCGACGAAATGCTCGACGATTTGGCGCCCAGTTCTTCGATCAGTTGCGATGATGTTTTGGCGCTGACGGCGATATTGCGCATTTCCAGCGCCGCCGTTTCGATGACGCGGGCGCCTTGCTGCGAGACCTCTTCGGTCTGCGCGGACAGCGTGTACGCCTCTTTCACATGCACCACATCGTTCTGGATCGCGAGTTCGCGCTGGGTGACGTCGCTGGCGAACTTGATCACCTTGTAGAGCTTGCCGTCGGCGTCGAACATCGGGTTGTACGATGCTTCCAGCCAGATCACCTTGCCACCGGCGCCACGGCGCTCGAACTGGCCGGCGATGAATTCGCCCTGGTTCAGTCGTTGCCAGAAATGGGCGTAGGCCGGGGTGCTGGTATAGGCGTCATCGCAGAACATCCGGTGGTGATTGCCGACCAGCCGGTCGAGCGTATAACCGACGGTTTTCAGGAAGTTGTCGTTGGCGGTGAGGATGGTGCCGTTGGGTGCGAATTCGATCACCGCCATGGCGCGGTGGATCGCCTTGATCTGGTTTTCCTGCTCCTGCGTACCGCTGATGCGGCCGCTGATGTCCTGGGCAAACGTGATCACGCTTTCCAGCTTGCCGTCGGCGCCATAAACCGGGTTGTACGAGGCTTCGAGCCAGACCACCTCGCCGTTGTTGCGCACGCGCTTGAACTGGCCGGAGATGAATTCGCCCTGCTGCAGCTTGCGCCAGAAATTCTGGTATTCGGGCGTGCTGGCGTATTGTTTTTCACAGAAAATACGGTGGTGTTTGCCGACGATGTCTTCCAGTTTGTAACCGACGGTGAGCAGGAAATTGTCGTTGGCTCTGAGGATGGTGCCGTCCGGCTTGAATTCGATGGTGGCCATGGCGCGGCTGATGGCGTTGAGCACCGACTTCTGCGTGCTGTTCGATTGTTGCTGCTCGGCCAGCTGCCGTTTGATCGCTTGATTGAACATTCTCGTCTCCAAGTATGTGACCGTTTTTTACGGCGTTGCCGACAGCGTTCGTGTACGGATCGATGGCCCGTTTATGCGTCGCATCACCAATCATTCGCCCTTACATCACCGTAGTTCAGCCCATATTTCGATCCAAGAAAAAAGCCACAAATGCTTTTTACATACTTTCAATCATTGTACGAATGTGCGGTCGGCACAGTTCTGGCCATTTCGCGAATCGGGCTGGAACAGGCGATTTGCCTTGATTGGCGCGAGTGCTGGTGTGGGGCGGCATTGCGCTGAATGGGTTTGCCGCTGATCGGATAGCTACGAGCGGTGGGTGCAGTCCGTCATTGAGTCAATTCCCTGACGGTAATTCTTGAGCTAGTAAGCTTGTTCGGCCGGGCTGGCGCAGCGGGCGAGAGTATCGATACGTTGCCGCAACGTGGGCCTGCCCTCGCGCCCTTGCTATGCTTTGGCCCGCGTCTTGCCCGGCGCTTTTTCTCCGATCCTGCAGGAAGGCTTCAATGAGTTGCACCATTCTCAATCTCGACACGATCACGCCGCAGCCGCTGCCCGCCGGTCTGGCCGCGCCAGCGGGGACGGCCAGACCCTATGGCGCGCTAGTGGGGATGATCGGCGCGCAGATCAGCGCCCGGCAGCTCGGCTGCAATCTGGTCGTGCTGCCGCCCGGGCAGCATGCCTTTCCGTTTCACAACCACCGCAACAACGAGGAAATGTTTCTGGTGCTTGCCGGCGAGGGCGAAATACGTCTGGGCACGGAACGTCATGCGCTGCGTGCCGGCGACATGCTCGCCTGTCCGGCGGGCGGCCCCGAGACCGCGCACCAGATCCGAAATACCGGCTCCGGCGATTTGCGTTATCTGGTCTTCGGCACCCGGCAAGCGCCCGATGTGATCGAGTATCCCGATTCGGGCAAGTTTCGCGTGATGACCGGTACGCCGGGCGAGGGCGGGTTTGATGCGGTCGTGCGCAGCGGCAGCGAGGTAGATTACTGGGCCGGCGAGTAGCTCCGCAGCATCAGTCCGCCGTGCCCAGATAGCCGCGCATGCCGTCGACCAGCGCATCGAAAACGGTGCGGTAACGGGCGGTGCTGCGCAGGTTTTCGTGCATCACCACCCAGGCCGGTACGCGCGGCTGAAAGTGCCCGGGCAGGATGCGGATCAGGCCGCTGCGCTGTGCCAGCGCCGCGTGGCAGGCGCCGATGCCGAACCCTGCGCGGATCATCGCCAGCTGGGCCAGATCGCAGTCGGTACGCAGGCTGAACTGCTCGCGCGTCAGCGCCTGGCCATCCAGCTGCAGCGTGCGCGTGTAGGCCGCGCCGGCGTCAAAGCCGATCAGCGAGTGGGCGAACAGCCCGGCGACCGACACCGGTGCGTCACGCCGTGCGAGGTAGGCAGGATGGGCGAACAGCCCGACCTCGATCTCGCCGACGCGCTGTGCCAGCAGCGCCGCCTGGCTCGGCGGCGCGACGCGTACGGCAATATCGGCTTCGCGCCGGATCAGGTCGTCGATCCGGTTGGAGACCGCCAGTTCCAGCGCGGCCGCAGCCGCGGCCAGCGCTTCGGCCTCGGGCTGCAACGCCAGCGCCGCACTGGTCGGCACCAGGCCTTCCTGCGATCGGGTGAACAGCGTGACCTCCAGCGCGGCTTCCAGCGCGCTGATGTGGCGGCTCAGCGTCGACTGGCCGAGCTTGAGCGTGCGCGCGGCCGCCGAGAGCGAGCCTTCGCGCAGCACGGCGATGAAGGAGCGGTAGAGCGACCAGTCTGGTGGAGGATTGGGCATGCAAAAGAGGATAGCGACTCGCCGGATTTATGCAATTCCGGATTGCCGGCGACTGGGCGAAGCTGCTGCTTTCAACGCGGCAAGGAGCTCGCACGATGTCGGCACTTTCGATCACCCCGTTTACCGTTGCCATCCCGGAGGCCACGCTCGGCGATCTCCGCCAGCGGCTGGCGCACACGCGCCATGCCGCAGCGATCGACAGCGACGGCTGGTCGGCGGGCATGCCGCCGCAGGTACTGCGCACGCTGCTGGCGCACTGGCAGGATTTCGACTGGCGCGCAGCGGAAACGGCCATCAACGCCTACCCGGCATTCCGGACCGAGATTGACGGCGTCGGGCTGCATTTCGTGCATGTCCGCGGCGAGGGCCCGAACTGCATTCCGCTGATCCTGACCAATGGCTGGCCCAGCTGTTTTCTGGAACTGCTGCCGCTGATTCCGCTGCTGACGAAATCGGTGAACGGGCTGGCTTTCGATATCGTGATCCCGTCCTTGCCGGGCTACGGTTTTTCCGATCAGCCGCTTGAGCCGGGCATGAACATCACCCGGATTGCCGCGCTGTGGGCCAGGCTGATGGCGGGACTCGGTTACGCGCGTTTTGTGGCGCACGGCAGCGATATGGGCGCCGGCGTGGTCGATCGTTTGCGCGCCAATCATGCCGGGCAGCTGATCGCCATCCACATGATCAACGTGTTCTCGGGCTACCCGGCCGACGGCGCGCTGGCGCCGGAGGAAGCCGCGTATCTGGCCGCAGCCGGACAATGGCGTGCAGCGGAGTCCGCTTATGCGATGTTGCATGCGAGCAAGCCGCAAACCATTGCCGCGGCGCTGAACGATACGCCGGCCGGGCTGGCGGCGTGGATAGGCGAGAAATTCCACGGCTGGCGCGATGGCGGCTTGCGAATGGACGACCGCGCCGCCCTCGATGCGCTGTGCGCCGTGCTGACCGTGTACTGGGCAACGCAAACCATCGGCAGCTCGCAACGGCTGTACCGCGAGGCATTTGCCGATGCCGGCGCGATGTCGCCGCCGCCGCGGCACGGCGTGCCGGTTGGCGTGGCGGTTTTTCCGGCCGACATCCTGCCGGCGCCCAGGACGTGGGCGCAGCGCTGGTTCGACCGCTGCGACTGGCAGGCCATGCCGCGCGGCGGACATTTCCCCGGCTTCGAGACGCCGGAACTGCTGGCCGACGAGCTGCGACGCTTTGTCGCGGCCTTGCCGGCCGGTTAAAGCGGGTGTTCGAGCCGGCGCGGGCTTTCGAACCGGCGTGCCTCGCCGCTGACTGGGTCGACGAATTCGATCGCCCGGGCCAGCAGCTGCAAGGGCTGGCTGAAATCGTCGCCCTTGTCCGGCAGGATCGCCGGGTACCACGGGTCGTTGACGATGGGGATGCCGAGCGCGGCCAGGTGGGCGCGCAGCTGGTGTTTTTTGCCGGTGTGCGGCAGCAGTCGGTAGCGGGCCAGTTCGCCGGAGGATTCGATCAACTCGATCCGGGTTTCGCTGTTCGGCTCACCGGGCACTTCATGCATGGTGAAGTTTTCCTCGCGTTCTTCCAGCCGGCTGCGATGCACGCGCGGCAGGGTCAGCCCGGCGTCGAATGGCGCGATGGCCTCGTATTCCTTCTGCACATCGCGGCTGGCAAACAGTGCCTGATAGGCGCCGCGATGCGCCGGCGACGCACAGAACAGCATCACCCCGGCGGTTTCCCGGTCGAGCCGGTGGATGGGCGTCAGTTGCGGCAGCCCGAGGCTGGCACGCAGGCGCGTAAGCAGGGTTTCCTGCAGATGGCGGCCGGCGGGAATGCAGGCAAGAAAATGCGGCTTGTCGGCGACCACCAGATAGTCATCGCGATACAACAGCGGCGATGCGAACGGCACCGGCGTTTCCGGCGGCACCTCGCGGTAATACCAGACGCGCGCATGCGGCAGGTAGGCGCTGGCGAGGCTGAACGGCGTGCCGTGCTGATCGACCAGCGCGCCGCGTTGCAGTCGCTCAATCCACTGTTGCGCCGGCACATGCGGGAAGCGCGCAATCAGAAAACCGAGCAGATCGGGCCAGTCGCCAGCGGGCAGGTCGAGAAAGCTCGGGGCCACGCCGTCGCGTAGCGGCAGGGGGGCGGTGCGTCGGGTCATGGTGCGGCGGACAGGAAGAAGCCGCCCAGTTTAAAGCCGCCGGCCGCCCGGCGCTTGATTCCGCGCCGCCCAGCCACAACTGTTAGAAGATCAGGCAGCCAATCCGGCCTGCCGCTGCCGAGGCCGCACCATGAAGACCACGCTGAAAATCGATTTTGTTTCCGATGTTTCCTGCCCGTGGTGCGCCATCGGTCTGGCATCGCTGTTGCAGGCCGCCGAGCAGGTGGCCGATGCGGTGACGCTGGATCTGCACTTTCAGCCCTTCGAGCTGAATCCGCAGCTCGGGCCCGAAGGGCAGGACGTGGCCGAGCATCTGATGGACAAATACGGCATGGATGCCGAGCAGCTGGCGCAAAACCAGGAGGCGATCCGCGCGCGCGGCGCCGAGCTGGGTTTTACCTTCAATATGGCCGGGCGCCGGGCGTACAACACCTTTGATGCGCACCGCCTGCTGTACTGGGCCGGCGAGCTGGGTGAAAACAGGCAACTGGCGCTGAAACAGGCGCTGCTCGCCGCTAATTTCACCCACGGCCAGAACGTCAGTGACGTTGAAACGCTGGTGACACTGGCCCAAACGGTGGGGCTGGATAGCGATGAGGCACGCGCCGTACTCGGCAGCGATCGCTACGCCGGCGAGGTACGCGAGCAGCAGGCGTTCTACCAGCAGCAGGGCATTTCCTCGGTGCCGGCGGTGATCATCAACGAGCAATACCTGATCTCGGGTGGCCAGCCGCCGGAGACTTTCGCCAAGGCTTTGCGGCAGATTGCCAGCGGCGACGCCGGCTGACGGCTGTAGCACGGCGGTACAATGGCGGCTTGCCGATTCAAAGCTCCGCCATGACCGATTACCCCACGCCGCCGGGCCTGCCTTCACCCTGCGTCGGCCGCTGCGCGCTCGATACCGGCGGCCAGACCTGTACCGGCTGCCGCCGCACCCTCGCCGAGATTACCGCCTGGTCAAGCATGGATGACGCCGGCAAGGCTGAGGTATGGGCGCGGCTGCGTGGTCTGCAGGCGCCACAGCCGCGTGGCAAAGTCTGCTCGCATTGCGGCGCTGGCTTTGATTGCGGCACCGGTGGCGCAAACGGCGGTTGCTGGTGCGCCGATCTGCCACCGGCAATGCCGTGGCCACCATCGGCCGATTGCCTTTGTCCCGGCTGCCTGCGGGCATCGATCGACGAGATGGCGCGCCAGCGCGGCTGATCTCATCGGCGATGACATGAAAAAAACGGCGCACTTCTTATCGGAAGTGCGCCGTTTTTGCGAACGAAGGCTTAATGGACGACTTCTGCGCCATCCTCGCTCTCTTCGCCAAGGAAGCCGCCGCTCTGGTGCGCCCATAGTCGCGCATACAGGCCGCCCCGCGCCAGCAGTTCGGCATGGCTGCCGGCCTCGACGATCATGCCCTTGTCGAGCACGATCAGCTTGTCCATCGCGGCGATCGTCGACAGCCGGTGGGCGATGGCGACGACGGTCTTGCCTTCCATCAGCCGGTACAGGCTGGTCTGGATGGCCGCTTCGACTTCCGAATCGAGCGCGCTGGTCGCTTCATCGAGCAGCAGAATCGGCGCGTCCTTGAGCATCACCCGCGCAATCGCCACGCGCTGGCGCTGGCCGCCCGAGAGCTTCACCCCGCGCTCGCCGACATGTGCCTCGTAGCCGCTGCGACCCTTCGGATCGGTCAGTGTCAGGATGAAATCGTGTGCTTCGGCGCGATGCGCCGCGGCGATCATCGCCTCGTCGCTGGCATCGGGGCGACCGTAAAGCAGGTTGTCGCGTACCGAGCGGTGCAGCAGCGAGGTGTCCTGCGTGACCATGCCGATCTGCGCGCGCAGGCTGTCCTGGGTGACGCGGGCAATATCCTGCCCGTCGATCAGGATGCGGCCCTGTTCGAGGTCGTAAAAGCGCAGCAGCAGATTCACCAGCGTCGATTTGCCCGCGCCAGAACGTCCGACCAGGCCGATCTTTTCGCCGGGACGGATGGTCAGGTCCAAATGCTCGACCACCGGGCGTTTGCCGCCGTAGGCAAAGCCGACGTTCTCGAACCGGATTTCGCCTTGCGGCACTTGCAATGGCTTGGCATCGGTCGCATCGGTGATCGCGATCGGTCGCGACAGCGTGCTGATACCGTCCTGCACCGTACCGATCTGCTCGAATAGATTGGCCATTTCCCACATGATCCAGTGCGCGATGCCGTTGAGCCGCAGCGCCATCGCCGTCGCCGCGGCCACCGCGCCCACGCCGACCTCGCCGCGCGTCCACAGCCACAGCGTGGCGCCGGTGGTGGCGGCGATCAGCAGCATGTTCAGCGTGTGGTTGACGATCTCGAAACCGCTGACCAGCCGCATCTGCCGGTAAGCGGTCTGCATGAATTCCTGCATCGCGGTTTTGACGAAACCCGCTTCGCGGTTGGTGTGGCTGAACAGCTTGACCGTGGCGATATTGGTGTAGGCGTCGGTGACGCGCCCGGTCATCAGGCTGCGGGCATCGGCCTGCGCCTTGGCGGCCTTGCCCAGCCGCGGCACGAAGTACCACACCGCCAGCAGGTACAAGGCCAGCCAGCCCAGAAAGGGCACGACCAGAATCCAATCGAAACGGCCGACTACGGCGAGCATGGTGATGAAATAGATCACCACGAATACCAGGATGTCGGAAATGATCATCACCGTTTCGCGCACCGCCAGTGCGGTTTGCATCACCTTGGCCGAGACGCGGCCGGCGAATTCATCCTGATAGAAACTCATGCTCTGGCCGAGCAGATGGCGGTGGAAGTTCCAGCGCAAACGCATCGGGAAATTGCCGGCCAGCGCCTGGTATTTGCACAGCGCCTGTAGCGCGATCACCAGCGGACTGGCGAGCAGAATGCCGCCGAGCAGCAGCAGGGTATTGCCGTGCTGCTGCCATAGCTCGGCAGGCGGCACCTTGCTGAGCCAGTCGACGATGGTGCCCATCATCGAGAACAGCAGCGCTTCGAACGCGCCAATCAGCGCGGTGAGCGTGATCACCAGCGCAATCAAGCCGCGCATGCCGGCGGTGCCGGCCCAGATAAAGGCGAAGAAACCCTTGGGCGGTTGCGCCGGCTGGGCGTCGGGATAGGGTTGCACCCGTTTTTCAAACCAGTTGAACAAAACGACTCCTTGGATAAAGGCGAGCGCCGGGGGCGGCTTGTGGCCGGCCACGGCTAGGAAAATATGCGGAACAGATGCCGATAAGGTTACGCCAAACCATTGCTTGGCTTGCAGGTGAACCGATGTCAGACCCAGGGATGGCCGAAATGTTCGCCAATCGGGCAAGCCGGGCATAAATTTCAGTTGTTACGCACGACCGAATACTGAGTTTCCTCAGTGAAGCCGGAGCGCTTGGCGAAGTACACTCGCGGGCGCAGTCTATTTTTTCACGTTTGCGGGACACCTATCTTGGATGACACAACCCAACACGATGGTCTAAAGCGCGGGCTGAAGAACCGTCACATCCAGCTGATCGCGCTTGGTGGCGCCATTGGCACCGGGCTTTTCCTCGGTTCGGCCAGCGTACTCAAGGCCGCCGGGCCGTCGATGATTCTCGGCTATGCCATCGGCGGCATTATCGCCTTCATGATCATGCGCCAGCTTGGCGAGATGGTCGCACAAGAACCGGTCGCCGGTTCGTTCAGCCACTTCGCCTACAAATACTGGGGCGATTTCCCGGGCTTTCTGTCGGGCTGGAACTACTGGGTGCTGTACGTGCTGGTGAGCATGGCCGAGCTGACCGCGGTTGGCGTGTACGTCAATTACTGGTGGCCGGCGGTGCCGCCGTGGCTGTCGGCGCTGATGTTCTTCGCCGTGATCAACGCGATCAACCTTGCCAATGTGAAGTTCTATGGCGAGGCCGAGTTCTGGTTCGCGATCATCAAGGTGGTGGCGGTGATCGGCATGATCGTGTTCGGCGGCTATCTGCTGATTTCGGGCACCGGCGGCCCGCAAGCGTCGATCACCAATCTGTGGAACGACGGCGGCTTCTTCCCGCACGGCTTCTCCGGGCTGTTCATGATGCTGGCGGTGATCATGTTCTCGTTCGGCGGGCTGGAGCTGATCGGCATTACCGCGGCCGAGGCCGACGATCCGCAAAAGAGCATCCCCAAGGCGGTGAATCAGGTGATCTACCGGATACTGATTTTCTACATCGGCGCGCTGACGGTGCTGCTGTCGCTGTTTCCGTGGAGCCAGGTCGCCCAGGGCGGCAGTCCCTTCGTGATGATCTTTTCGCAGATCGGCGAGGGCTGGGTCGCCAATGTGCTCAACTTCGTCGTACTGACCGCGGCGCTGTCGGTCTACAACAGCGGCGTCTACGCCAACAGCCGCATGCTTTATGGTCTGGCGCAGCAGGGCAACGCGCCCAAGGTGCTCGCCCACGTCGACGGCCGTGGCGTGCCGGTGCCGGCGATTGCGCTGTCGGGGCTGGCGACGTTCTCCTGTGTGATCATCAACTACCTGATCCCGGCCGAGGCGCTCGGCGTGTTGATGGCGCTGGTCGTGGCCGCGCTGGTGCTCAACTGGGCGCTGATCAGCCTGACCCACTTCAAGTTCCGCAAGGCCATGGTCGCGCAGGGCGAGAAGCTGGTGTTCAAGTCGTTCTGGTATCCGCTCAGCAACTGGATCTGCCTCGCTTTCATGGCGATGATCATCGTGATTCTGGCGATGACGCCGGGGATGTCGGTGTCGGTGTGGCTGGTGCCGGTGTGGCTGCTGCTGATGTGGGCTGGCTACGTGTGGAAGCAACGCAAGGCGGCGCAGGCCAAGCACTGATCTGGTGCTGGCCAGCACAGACAAAGGGGGAGGCGGCCTCCCCCTTTGTCTGTGAGGGCGCTGGTACCTACTGATTTTGACGCCGAAATTGGCCAAGCCAATCTGCGGATCGTTGCTGACCGCCATGCCTGGATGAGTAAGGTGCGCAAAGTGTCGGCGATGGTTTTTTCGATGCCAAGCGGGCATCCGGCGTCTGAACTTATCGGAGGCCACGGGCAAGGTTAGTAGTTCCATTACACCTTGCCATTCGTTGCAGATAATTGCCTCACACAGCTATGTCAAGGAGCGCAGCATGAGCCAGCGTCGGACACCTGAAACCCCGGACTCAGCAACGACAGCAGGCGTCGACGCCGAGCGCCGATCGTTCCTGTTAAGCGCAGCCATCACCGCAGGCGCGAGCATCCTTCCCTCCTTGACCGCCGGGGCGGCGCAAAGTCTGTCGGTAATGCAGGCTGGCATGGGCCCGCCGCTGCAGTTACCCGAGGGATACAACATCCTGCTGGTCACCGTGGATCAGGAGCGCTATTTCGAAGGCGGCTATCCTTTCCCGGTGCCGGGACGGGAAAGGCTGATGCGCGAAGGCGTGACCTTTGCGCATCACGAGAACAATACCAACGTCTGCACCTCATCGCGCTCGGTGATGTACACCGGCTGGCATATGCCACAGACCCGGATGTTCGACAATATTGGCCTGCCCTGGACCAAGGGGCTCAATCTTGATCCGGGGCTCGGCACGCTTGGCACGCTGCTGACCGGGGCCGGGTATTACTCGGCTTACAAGGGCAAGTGGCATCTGAGTGACGAGATCGATCACGTCAACAATCCCGAAGACCTGGGGTTGCAGCCCACGGTCGAGCTGCACAAGATCATGGAGGGCTATGGCTTCAAGGATTACCACGGCATCGGTGACGTGATCGGCCTGTCTCAGGGTGGCTTCATGTACGACTCGGTGACCACGGGGCAGACGGTCAACTGGCTGCGCGGTACCGGACAGGAATTGCGGGACGCCGGCAAGCCGTGGTTCCTGGCGTTGAATCTCGTCAACCCGCACGATGTGATGTTCATCGACACCGACGAACCGGGCCAGAGTCAGCAATGGAAAGGCTCTATCAACGACGGCGGCGTGGGCTTGATGCCGGCCCAGCCGCCTCAACACAAGCTCTACCGTGCCCGCTGGGATAAGGTGCCCTTGCCTGCCAGCCGCCACCAGCCGTTCAATGAAGCGGGCCGGCCTGCTGCGCATTGGGAATACCAGAAGGCGCGCGCCGCGATGGTTGGGCAGTTCCCGGACGAGGATCGCCGCTGGCGCAAATTGCAGGATTATTACTTCAATTGCATCCGCGATTGTGACAGTCACTTGGTTCGCGTGCTGGACGAGCTGGACAATCTTGGCCTGACCGAGAAGACCATCATCGTGTTCACCGCCGACCACGGCGAGCTGGGCGGCTATCACCAGATGCACGGCAAGGGCGCTTCGGTTTACCGGCAGCAGATGCATGTGCCGCTCATCATCAAGCATCCGGCCTATCCTGGCGGCAAGACCTGCAAGGCGATGACCTGCCACCTCGATCTGGCGCCGACACTGCTCGGCCTGACCGGCCTGCCCGCCGCGCGCCGCGAGGCATTGCTCGGCAAGCGTAAAGGCAGGGATGCCTCGGGCCTGTTGGCCGCACCGGAGCGCGCGCCCGTCCACGCGGTGCGGGCGGCGAGCCTGTACTGTTACAGCATGCTGGTCTACACCGATGCCAACTATCTGGCGCAGGTGCAGAAGATCCGTACCCGCAAGGATATGACACCGGAGGCCAAGGCCGCCGCGACTGGTGAGCTGCAGATCGACCTGAGCAAGCGTTCGGGCATTCGCGCCATCAACGATGGCCGTTACAAGTTCGCCCGGTATTTCTCGCTGCGGCAGCACAACACGCCGACATCGATGGATGAGCTGCTGAAGCTCCACGATCTCGAACTGTTCGACCTGCAAAACGATCCGGGCGAAATGCACAACCTGGCCATCGATCTCAAACGCAATGGCGAGCTGGTGATGGCCATGAATGCCAAGCTGAATGCGCTGATTGCCGAGGAGCTGGGCGTAGACGATGGCCACTATCTGCCATTGAGCGGCATGACCGGCTGGGCGGCGCATAGTAAAGCCATCGAGTGACGCCACTGATTGACAAGCGTGCCACGCGGCGCGTCTCTTCAACCGCACCAAACCCGGCATCACGCCGGGTTTGGTCAAGCGCTGGCGTGCATGCGGCTGCATTCACAGTCAAACGTCACCGTTCGGGAAGCCCCGCGCACGACGCGGCGGTGTTTCGTCCGCAATAATCAAGCCTCCATCGACGTTCCGAGTCCGCCATGCTGCAATTGATAGCCCATCCCGCCGGTATCCGTGAACTGCGTCTGGCGCGACCGCCGGTCAACGCGCTTGATCCGGCGCTGATCCGGGCGATCCGGCAGGCGATCGAGGCGGCGCCGGCCGATGGCGTTGCCGGGCTGGTGCTGTCGGGCGCGCCGGACATGTTCAGCGCCGGGCTCGATGTGCCGGCGCTGCTGGCGCTGGATCGCGATGCGCTGATGCCGGTGTGGGCCGATTTCTTCGGCATTTTCGCGGCGATTTCGAACTCGACGATTCCGGTGGTCGCGGCGATTACCGGCCACAGCCCGGCCGGCGGCGCGGTGATGGCGATCCATTGCGATTACCGCATCATGGCGGCCGGCGATTTTCGCATCGGCCTGAATGAAGTACAGGTCGGCCTCGTGGTGCCCGACTGTCTGCAACTGGCCTTGCGCCGTCTGGTCGGCGCGCGTCACGCCGAACGGCTGATGGTTGCCGGCGCGATGATTCCGGCGCAGAAGGCGCTGGAGATCGGCATGGTCGACGAGCTGGCCGAGGTCAATCAGGTCGTGCCGCGCGCGATCGAATGGCTGCAAGCGCTGCTGGCCTTGCCACGGCAGGCGATGCTGGCGACGCGGGCGATTGCCCGCGCCGACCTGCACGCCGCCTACGCCGGCCGGCTGCCGCTGGCCGAGGTGCAGGACAGATGGTGGTCCGACGAAACCCGCCAGACGATGCAGGCACTGGTGGCGCGGCTGAAGAACCGGTAGTTCTCCGCTCGCCGCGCCGGCGTCGTCCGCGTTACAGACCGAGCGCGGCGCGCAGTTCTGCCCTGGCCGGCGCGTATTCGTTCTGGAAATCGGCGTCGAGGAACAGTCGCTCTGCGATCAGCGCATTACGCTTCTCCGGCACCATATCGGCGAGCACCGTCGCCATCAGATAGCTGTCGCATCCCGGATGATAATCTAAGCCCTCGCAGCTGGCGACTTCACTGTGCCCGCCATGCGCTTGCTAAGCTGCGAGCTTCCCTGGCGAGGTCAGCCCGATGATCGTCCAACTGCACCAGCGCGCCCGCACCACCTCGGCCATTCGTGCCGAAATCCAGACGGCGCCGACCAGCATACCCAACACCGAACTGGCATGTCGCTACGGCGTCACCGTGGATACCATTCGCAAATGGCGCCAACGCCAGGACGTACAGGATCGTTCGCATACGGCGCATCGACTGCAAACCACGCTGACACCCGCGCAAGAAGCGGTCGCAGTACAACTGCGCCAAACCCTTAAGCTGGGGCTGGATGATTTGCTGGTGGTGATCCGCGAGTTCCTGCATCCGACGGTCTCCCGCTCCGGACTGGATCGCTGCCTGCGCCGCCACGGCGTCGGCAGCCTGCATGCGCTCGAACCGACACAGCGGGCGCGCAACAGCAAACCCTTCAAGGATTACGACCCTGGCTTTGTCCATGTCGACGTCAAATACCTGCCGCAAATGCCGGACGAAACCACCCGCCGCTATCTATTCGTCGCCATCGACCGCGCCACCCGCTGGGTGTTCGTGCAGATCAAGCCCAACAAGACCGCTGCAAGCGCGAAGGCATTCCTGGCCGCCTTGGCCAAAGCCATCCCGTTTAAATTGCAGATCCTGTTGACCGACAACGGCAGTGAGTTCACCGATCGCTTGTTCAATAAAACCAAGACCGCCAGCGGCGAGCATGAGTTTGATCGGCTGTGCACAGCGCTGAACATTGAGCACCGGCTGACCAAACCGCGCCATCCGCAAACCAACGGCATGGTTGAGCGTTTCAACGGTCGAATCAGCGAGGTGCTGGCGACGCATCGCTTCCAGTCTGGTGAGGACTTGGCGCAGACGTTGCAGCGCTATGTGTGGCTGTACAACCAACACTTACCGCAACTGGCCTTGCAACACCGAACGCCGCTGCAGGCGATGAAAGATTGGCAGCAGCGACGGCCGGATTTATTTGTTAAGCGCGTGGTGAATCGTCCGGGACTGGACAGATAGCCAACGGTGGCGTGGCCCGATGGCCATGCGCCCGAGGTCGACAGTTTGACCACCGGTTTGATCTCGGCGTTGAGCATGTGCGGGCGCGGGCGCTTCCAGTAGTCCTTGGCCGGATCGACCACGGCGCCTTCGGTTTCGACTACGCGGGCGAAGAAGGCGGCGAACGTCGGTAGCTTGGCCGCGGTGAATTGCGGCCCCATCACATCGGCGAAGCGCCAGATATCCTCAACCGCATCGGCCTTGGCCGCCGCCGCCATTTCGGGCGTGCGGTTGTTTTGCACGGCCAGTATTTCGGCGATTTCCGCCTTGGTCTGCACCGAGTCGTTGGCCGGTGGCGCCGGCAGGAAACGGGTCAGATCGACGTTTTTGGCCGAGATGAAGGGCTTGGCATCCTCGGCGTAGGCGTGGGTGAAGCCGAGCGAGGCAAACAGGGCGAGGGCGGCAAGCGTGATGCGCATGGAGGAGACCGGTGGTGAGCAAAAACCGTGTCGTATGAACGGCAGATTGCACGCTGATGACCGTCCCCCTCCGTTTCAGTGCGCCTGCTTGCCATTCACCACCGCGACTACCTTGCCGAACAACGCTACCGCGCCGAGCACGACCGCGCCGGCGACGATGCCGAACAGGCCGTTGAGCAGCGTCGGGACGATAAAGCCGAAGGCGCCGCTGGCGGCGGCGGCGGCTTCGATCGCGTGATGCACCGGCGCGAGGCCGTGGGTGAGGATGCCGCCGCCGACCAGGAACATTGCCGCGGTGCCGATCACGGTCAGTGCCTTCATCAGCCACGGCGCGAAGCGCAGCAGGCCACGGCCGAACGCGCGCAGCGGGGCGTGCTGGCTGGTGCGATCCAGATACAGGCCCAGATCGTCGAGTTTGACGATGGCGGCGACGAAACCGTAGACGCCGACGGTCATGATCGTGGCGATGCCGGCCAGCACGGCAAGCTGGGTGCCAAAGCTTGCTCCGGCAACGGTGCCCAGTGCGATGACGATGATTTCGGCCGAGAGCACGAAATCGGTGCGAATGGCGCCCTTGATCTTGTCTTTCTCCAGTGCCACCAGATCGATGTCCGGATTGCTCAGCGCTTCGAGATGCTTGGCATGTTCGGCACCGTCCCGGCTGTGCAACAGCTTGTGCGCCAGTTTTTCGACGCCCTCAAAGCACAAGTAAGCGCCGCCGAGCATCAGCAGCGGAATCACAGCCCAAGGAATAAACGCGCTGATCGCCAGCGCCGCCGGCACCAGAATCAGCTTGTTGCGCACCGACCCCTTCGCCACGGCCCAGACCACCGGCAGTTCGCGTTCGGCGCGCACACCCGAGACCTGCTCGGCATTCAGCGCCAGATCGTCGCCGAGCACGCCGGCGGTTTTTTTGGCGGCGACCTTGGTCATTACGGCGACGTCGTCGAGGATCGAGGCGATATCGTCAATCAAAGCCAAGAGGCTGGTTCCGGCCATTTGCTGCATTCCTGTGCGGGTTGATCTGCCGGCGTCTGGCCGGGATGCGTACTTTATGCGCGATTGCCCCGGTGGTGGAAACAAAACAGGGCCAGGCGAGCTGCGTGCCACGGCAGGGCGATGCGTTGCCGGTGCTAGAATTCCACTTTATCTAGAACGTCGAGCCCGCCATGCAAACCCTTGAAGTCGAAATTTCCGACGAATACATCGCCCTGAACGATCTGCTGAAAATCTGTGGCGTGGTCGACAGCGGCGCTGCCGGCAAGGCGCTGGTCGCCACCGGTGTGGTGATGGTCGACGGCGTGCAGGAGCTGCGCAAGACCAACAAGATCCGCCCCGGCATGCAGGTGCAGGTCGAGGATGCGGTGCTGATTCGCGTGGTCGCCGGCGCGCCGGAAGAAGAATAAGCGCCGTAGCCGCCGGCTGAGTCATGAAAAAAGGCGTGCCATCCGGCACGCCTTTTTTATGCAACGCGATGGCGATCAGTTCTTCGGCATCAGGTTGTTGTCCACATAGCGAACGCCCTTGACCTTCTCGGCGATCATGCCGGCTTGCGCCATGTCCTGGCCGGTGGCAACGCTGCCGTCGAGCTTCACGTCCTGGCCCTTGGCGCTGACCTTGATATCGAAGGCCTTGAGCGAGGCATCGGCATCGAGCGCGGTCTTCACTGCGGCGGCGAGCGCGGCGTCCTTCAGTTCGGCCGGCTTGGCGGCGGCAGCCGGGGCAGCGGTCTTTTCCGGTGCGGTGCTGCAGGCGGCGAGCGAGAGGCCGAGGGCGGCGGCGAGAGCGAGGTTGATAGCGGTCTTCATGGGCACATCTCCTGAGAGTCGTTGTTTTAGGCGCAGAGCGCTCCGTGCCGGCGATTGTGTTGCCGCCATGTTGCAGGCAGATGAAAAGTCCAGCCGTTCCGCGAAAGCGGTTTCAGTCGACGTTGCCTGTTCGCCCCGCGCCAATGCCGCGACATCGGCAAGAGCCTATTCAAGGCTGAAGCAGCCTCTCAGACACCTTGGTGTTGTGATTCTCCGGCATGCGCGGCAGCCATACGGTCACCGTCGTGGTGTTTTTATGGTCGTCCACACTGAAACCGATGCTGCCGTGCTGCGCTTCGGTCAGCAGTTTGGCGGAATAAGTGCCGATGCCAGTGCCTTCTTGCTTGCCGCAGGTAACGAATTTCTCGAAAAACCGGTCGCGGATCTCGGGTGGGATGGCGCCATGGTTGTGGATGGCGATTTCCAGCGGGTCGCCGGTTTTCAGCATGATCGATACGCGGCTTTTCTCCGGCGCGGCTTCGCAGGCGTTCTTGACCAGGTTTTGGAATACCGAATAGCAGAGTCGCTCGTCACCATGGGCATTCGAGGTGGTTTCGTCCAGCGGAAGGTCGGTATCGACAACGATGGATAGCCCCTTGTTGCCGAAAGCGACCCGCGCGAGATCGGCGACGCCGCGCAGCAATTTGCCCAGCGCGATCGGCCGGGCTTTCAGCGTGAAAGTGCCGGTTTCGATTTTGCAAAGCTCTGAACTCAGGTTGACCAGGTTGACCACCTGCATCGTCGTTTCTTCGATCATTTTTACTTGCGTCAGTTGCCGTCCGGTCAGCGAGGCGTCCTTCTGCATGCCGTGCAGAATGCTGATCATTCCCGACAGTGGTCCCTTGATGTCGTGGCGGGTCGCCCGCGCGACGTCATCCTTCACGCACGCCATTTTCCGCATCAGGTCGCGATCCGCCTGCAATTGCTTGCGCAGTTCAACAAGGCGCAGCACATTGCGCACCTGCAGCGCGAGCCGGACGGGGGAGAATGGTTTGGTCACATAATCGATCGCGCCGAGCGTCATGCCCTTTTGCCGCGCATCGTCGTCGTCGACCCCGGAGACAAAAATGATCGGGATCATGGCCGAGTCCGGGTGTTCTTGCATTCGCCGGGCGACTTCAAAACCGTCCACTCCTGGCGTCTCGGCGTCGAGCAGCACGAGGTCGGGTGGATTGTCCGAGTGGCAAATATCCAGCGCCTTCTGGCCGTCATTCGTAACCCTGACCCGGTAATCGTCATTGAGCAGTTGCGAAAGCAGTTTGTCCGGCGTGTCGCCGACGATCAGAATGCCGGGGCGTTCGGCTTGCGCAGGCCAGAGCAGGGGGCTGTCGGCTTGGCCTTCTACCCGGTTTTGCTGCGTCAGTCCCGGAAACAATGTATCGCGCGTCTGCCTGTGCGCCTTCCATGCCAGTGCTTTTTCCAGGCTGCTCGACAATCGGTCCGGTGTGTAGGGCTTGACCAGCAGGTCACTGACACCGCTCTGAATGGCATCGCGCACATGTCCCCGTTCCGATTCGGCAGTGACAATGATGAAAGGCATGTTCCAGAAGCGCTTGCTGGCACGCACTTGCTTGAGCAGTTCGAGCCCGGTCATCACCGGCAAATTCCAGTCCGACAATACCATGTCGATCTGCTGCTTTTCGATCGCGCGAAGCGCCTCGACGCCGTTGTGGGCGAACACCACCCGCTCGATGCCGATCATGTGTAGCTGGGTGGCGGTCAATTTACGCATCGTTTCGAAGTCGTCGACGATCAGTACGGCCATGTTTCGATGAATGACCATGTCTCCCCTGTCTTGCCAATTATTTGAATGCATGTAATTTATAAGTATGAAATATCATGAACTTCGTGATTTTTAGATGACACTGTTCATAAATGACAAGCGGCGCCGATGACTCTGCCCCAGCGCTTCGGATGCATGCATCACGACGCGGGCAGCGTATCCAAACCGCGCTGGCGTCGGATCAGCTCGCCGGCGCTTGTTCGACGGCCTCTCGCCACGTCAGCCAGACCCGCAAATCAAACTCAAACTGGTGGTAATCGAGTTCGATATGGCAGCAGAGCTGGTAGAAGGCCTTGTTGTGGTCCTTCTCTTTCAAATGCGCCCGTTCGTGCGCGACGATCATGTTCAAAAATGGCGCCGGCGCTTCGCGGAACAGCGTGGCGATGCGGATTTCGTTCTTGCGCTTGAGTTTGCCGCCCTGCACCCGGCTGGCGAAGGTGTTGGTGCCGAGCGTGCCGGCCAATAATCCAAGCGCGTTGTCGTACTGGATCTTGGCCGGCTACGGCGCGCCGCACCCGGCATCGCCGGACGGGCTGCAACACGTGCGCCGCGATTACTCGCGCGTGCTGGAGGTCGACCCGGTGACGCTGGCCGTCGTCTGGCAGTACACGCCGGCCGAAGCCGGTTTCGTCATCCCGCTCGATGCGCAGCGCTTCTACAGCCCCTTCGTCAGCAGCGCCCAGCGCCTGCCCAACGGCAACACGCCGATCACTGAAGGCAGCAACGGCCGCGTGTTTGAAGTCACCGCCGCGCATGAGCTGGTGTGGGAATACCTCAGCCCGTATCAGGGCAAGACGTACCCGCTGCACCTCGTCTACCGCGCCTACCGCGCTCCGTACGACTGGGTGCCGCAACTGCCGAAACCGGTGGAAACCGCGATCGAGCGGATCGATCCGGCGTCGTTCCGTGTGCCCGGTGCGGCGAACGAGCGGCGTCGCGAGGTGACGGTGCTAGATGTGCAGGCCGGGGTGCCCGATGCGGCGTTTTGCGTCGCCACGCGTGAGGAGGCTGGCGAACGCGGATGAAATTACCGCGAACTTGAGCCCGGGCGCCCTCATCACGGGGCGCCCGGGCTATGGGCGCCGCGGGCCGAATCAGTTGTGGATGTAACGCTCAAACACGGCACTGAAGTCGCGCTGGGTGTGGCGCACCTGAACCGCGTGGTTCAGGTTGTTGAGCAGGGTGTTGTATTGCTTGCTGACGGCCACCTCGTCGCCATCGCCGATCTTGTACATGCCGGCCAGCGCGTCGAGCGCGTGCAGCGCGTGTCCGCGGGCCTGCTCATCCTTGCGCTGCTGGTGGCTGATGCTGATTAGCGCCTTGTAGATGTCCTTGAGCGCTTCCAGATGACTCTTTTTCACATCGATACTGAATACAGTCTCGCCGATGGTGAATTTGAGCTCGATGTCCAGATCGATGGTGCCGGCCGTCTCGATCGACACCGCATCGATGCGCGCGTGCGCATAATCGTGGCGATGAATCGTGCGCTTGGACGAAATTGCGGAATCACCATCGACATGGATCAGGCCGAGATTGGTGAAGCAGTACTCGTCTTTTTTCGACTTGATCAGGAAAAAGATCTTTTCGCCGTCCTCATGGAACAGATAGTCGTCGGCATCGACCTTGTCGTAATCGGCTGCGGCGACGATGACGCCGATATCGGACAGGCCGAGTGCTTCGGCGGCAAGCTTCTTGAACATGCTGGACATCCTTGAATGACGAATTTGATGGGAAGTTGTAAGTGCGTGAAAAGTATAGTGCCAGCAGGCGAAACTGACCGGGCCGGTGTGGCCGCGAGCCCGGTGCGGGAGAAGTCGTGCATCCATTAAGGCGGATTTGGGTTTATGCCTGGGCGGCGCCGTGTTCCTGCCTCGGGCTGCTGCTGGCAGCGGTGGTGCTGCTCGCCGGCGGCACGATGGCGCGCCGTGCCGGCGTGCTCGAGGTTGCCTTGCGGCGCGATTCGCGACCGACGCGGCTGCCCTTTGCTGCGATCACGCTAGGCCACGTGATCGTCGGTATCGACCGCCAGACGCTGCGCCAGCTGCGTGCGCACGAACGGGTCCACGTCGGCCAGTACGAGCGCTGGGGTGCGCTGTTGCTGCTTGCGTATCCGCTCGCCAGCCTGCATGCGTGGCTGCGCGGTCGGCGTCCTTATCTCGACAATCGCTTCGAGCGCGAAGCGCGCGAGCGGGGTGACGGGCGTTAGCGTGCCTCCCGCCACGTCAGCCAGACCCGCAAATCGAATTCCAGCTGGTGGTAATCCGGCTCCATATGGCAGCACAGCTGGTAGAAGGCCTTGTTGTGGTCCTTCTCCTTCAAATGCGCCAGTTCGTGCGCGACGATCATGTTCAAAAACGGCGCCGGCGCTTCGCGGAACAGCGTGGCGATGCGGATTTCGTTCTTGCGCTTCAGTTTGCCGCCCTGCACCCGGCTGGCGAAGGTATTGGTGCCGAGCGTGCCGGCCAGCAGGCCGAGCGCGTTGTCGTACTGGATCTTGGCCAGCGGCGAGGCGTTTTTCAGGTAGCGCTGTTTGCGCTCGGTGACAAAATCGTACAGCGCCTTGTCGGTCTGGATCGTGTTGCGCTCGGGGTATTTGCGTTCGAGCATGGCGCCCAGTTCACCCGCGTCGAGCAGGGCGTGCACTTGCGAAACCAGATGGGCCGGGTAGCCGGCGAGGAAGGAAAGTGAGCTCATGCCGGCATTTTACCCGCAGCCGGGCTCTCGCTTCCGGGCGGCTTGGGGCGTGAATCCTTGCCGGACAAACGTCACCGCCGCGCCGCGTGAGTGATGGAGCCATCCGGTACAATATGCGGTTTTACGCCGTCCCCACCGTTGCCATGTTGCGAATCACCGAAATCAAGCTGCCGCTGGATCATTCCGAAGACGCGCTGCGCGCCGCCATTCTCGAAAAGCTGGGCATCAAGCCGGCCGATCTGATCGAGTTCAGCGTGTTCCAGCGTGCCTACGATGCGCGCAAGAAGGCCAGTATCCTGCTGGTGTATTCGGTCGATTGCGAGCTGCGCAACGAGGCCGCGCTGCTGAAGCGTTTTGCCAAGGATCGCAATGTGCAGACTACGCCGGACATGGCTTATCGCTTTGTCGCGCAGGCGCCGGCGAATATAGCCAAGCGGCCGCTGGTGGTCGGTTTCGGCCCTTGCGGGCTGTTCGCGGCGCTGGTGCTGGCGCAGATGGGCTTCCGGCCCGTCGTGCTCGAGCGCGGCAAGGCGGTGCGCGAACGCACCAAGGACACCTGGGGCCTGTGGCGCAAGCGCGAGCTGAACCCGGATTCGAACGTGCAGTTTGGCGAAGGCGGCGCCGGGACGTTCTCCGACGGCAAGCTCTACAGCCAGATCCGCGATCCGCGCCATCTGGGCCGCAAGGTGATCGCCGAATTCGTCGCCGCCGGGGCGCCGGAGGAAATCAGCTATGTGAGCAAGCCGCATATCGGCACCTTCCGGCTGGTGAGCATGATCGAGCAGATGCGCGAGAAGATCATCGCGCTCGGTGGCGAAATCCGCTTCAGCCAGCGCGTTGAAGATCTGGTGCTTGAATCCGCTGGCGACGGGCAAATGCAGCTGCGCGGCGTCGTTCTCGCCGATGGCTCGGTGCTCGAATCGGATCACGTGGTGCTGGCGCTGGGTCATAGCGCGCGCGATACCTTCGAGATGCTGAACAAGCGCGGTGTGTTCATGGAGGCCAAGCCGTTCTCGGTCGGCTTCCGCATCGAGCATCCGCAATCGGTGATCGACGCGGCGCGCTTCGGCCCGTCGGCCGGCCACCCGGTGCTCGGCGCCGCCGATTACAAACTCGTCCACCACGCCAGCAACGGCCGCACCGTCTACAGCTTCTGCATGTGCCCGGGCGGCACCGTGGTCGCGGCGACGAGCGAGCCGGGCCGCGTCGTCACCAACGGCATGAGCCAGTATTCGCGCAACGAGCGCAACGCCAACTCGGGCTTTGTCGTCGGCATCACGCCGGCCGATTATCCAGGCGGCGTGCTCGCCGGGATCGAATTCCAGCGCCAGCTCGAAGCGAAGGCGTTCGAAATGGGCGGCGGCGATTACAACGCACCGGGCCAGCTGGTCGGCGATTTCATGGCCAACAAGGCTTCGACCGAACTCGGTGGCGTCGCGCCGTCGTACACGCCGGGCGTGACGCTGACCAACCTCGCCGATGCGCTGCCGGCGTACGCAATCGAGGCGATGCGCGAGGCGATTCCGGCGTTCGAGCGGCAGATCAAGGGTTATAGCATGCACGATGCGATGCTGACCGGGGTCGAGACGCGCACCAGCGCGCCGCTGCGCATCACCCGCGACAAAGAAAATTATCAAAGCCTGAACGTGCGCGGCCTGTTCCCGGCCGGCGAAGGTGCCGGTTACGCCGGCGGGATTCTTTCGGCCGGTGTCGACGGCATCGAGATTGCCGAAGCGGTGGCGCTGGCGATGACCGGAGCACAGCAATGAATGCCGCAGTCGAAGTCCCGCTGAAGGATGCCTACAAGCTGCTCACCCACGGCCCAACGGTGCTGGTCAGCAGCGCCCACGGCGATGCGCGCAACGTGATGACGGCGGCGTGGAATACCGTGCTCGATTTCGATCCGCCCAAGCTCGTCATCGTCATCGACAAGCACACCTACACGCGCGGGCTGATCGACGCCAGCGGCGAACTGGCGGTGCAGGTACCGACGCGCGACCAGGCGGCGCTGACCTATGCGCTGGGCAATGAATCCGGCCGCGACGGCGACAAGTTCGCCCGCCACGGTATTGCCACCTTCGCCGGCAGCAAGGTCGCCGCGCCGCTGCTCGAAGGTTGCCACGCCTGGCTCGAATGCAGGGTGATTCCCGAGCCGCACAACCAGCAGACCTACGACCTCTTCATCGTCGAAGTCGTCGCCGCCTGGGCCAACCCGGCCGTCTACCGCGACGGCCGCTGGCAGGATGCGCCCGATCAGCCGGGCAGCATCCATCATGTCGCCGGCGGGGCCTTCTTCGAGGCCGGCGGCATGTTCAGCGTCGCCGGCGAATCGCTCGGCTGATTGTCGCGCGTGATTGTCATTGCGCACAGTCGCGCTGCGGTTTAGTGCTACTGCCTCATGCCGCCCGGCCTTATCGTTGGCATATGCCAATGACAAGGAGCAGACGATGACATCACGCACGCTTTGGATCGCCCTGATGCTGGCGCTGGGCGCAGCCGGCCCGGTACTGGCCAAGACGCCGAAACGCAAGCCGGCCGAGCAGCAGGCCGAGGCCCCGAAACCGCCGGCGTATACCGCCGTGTCGTTCACGAGCGATGACGGCCTGAAGCTCGACGGCCGCCGCTACGGCAAGGGCGATGCGTGGATCATCGTGTCGCACCAGTCCAACCGCGATCAGGCGAGCTGGGAAGACTTCGCCGCCGCGCTGGCCAAGGACGGCTATACGGTGCTCAGTTACGACTTCCGCGGCTACGGCCTGTCGCAGGGCAAGCAGGCACCGGGCGATGCCGGCACTGACCTGAAAGCCGCGCTTGCCTACGCCCGCAGCGAAGGCGCACAGCGGCTCGGTCTGGTCGGCGCCAGCATGGGCGCGATCGCAACGGTCGCGACGGCGGCGCAGACCACGCCGCAGGCGGTGGTGCTGATGTCGATCTCGCCGTCGTACGGCAGCCTCGCCGCAAGCGACGACGCGCTGAAGGCGCTGACCGTGCCACGGCTGTTCGTCAGTGCCAAATACGACAGCTCGCACGCCGACTCCGAACGGATGGCCGCCACGGCCAGCGCTGCCGATACGCTGATCGTTTCAAAAGGCGGCGGTCACGGTACCGATATTTTCGGCGGTACCGACGGCGCGGCGATCCAGCAGAAAGTGGTCGCCTTCCTCGAAGCCAATGTGCCGGTGGCGAACTGACGCTCGTTCAGGCGAAAAGAACAAAAAAGCCGCCCTCCGGGGCGGCTTTTTACATGGGGACGATCAGACCCGCAGCAGCGCGATCTTCAGCGGCGGATTCCCGTCGGTGCTCGGGAAATCGGCCTCCGGCGTGATCCATTCCATATCGCGAATGGTGCGGCCGGCTTTCTTGGCGCTACGCTGCATCTGGTCGAACCAGTCTTGCTTGTCGACCGAGGCGACGTTGTTGCAGCAGATCAGCGTGCCGCCTTCGGCGGTCGACAGCAGCGCCGGCTTGAATACCGCCGAGTAATCGTTGACGAGGTCGACGACGCCGAAAATGCTCTTCGAGTAACGCGGCGGATCGAGGAAGACCAGATCGAACGCGGTTTTTTCCAGCTTCGGGAACGGCGGCAGGCGCTTGCCGCGCACCACGCGTGGCTGGCCGAGGCCCGAGTACTGGCGCAGCGCGGCGAAGGCGTCGCATTCGACGTAGCGCAGCGTGTGGCCAAGGCCGTTGAGGCGCGAGTTTTCCTTGCCGATCAGCAGGCTGGATTCGGCGAAGTCGACGTTGGTCACCAGCGAGGCGCCGGCCTTGGCGGCGACAATGCCGATGCCACAGGTGTAGGCGAACAGGTTGAGGACGGTCTTGCCCTTGGCTTCTTTCATCACGCGGCGGCGCCCGGCGCGCAGATCAAGGAACAGCCACGGATCCTGACCGGCGTGGCGCGCCTGGATCCGGTAGTTGATGCCCATTTCCTGCGCGATATGCGGCGTGGTCGCAAAATCGAGCTGCTCGGTGCTGAGCTTGTTGGCGATGCGCGAGTTCGGCTGGCTGCGGTCGTTGTAAACCACCGGCATGCCGTCGAAGTGGCGGCCGTAGAAGGCTTCGATCGCGGCCAGTTCTTCTGCTTCCAGCGCTTCATGGAAGCTCTGCACCAGCACCAGATCGCCGTAGCGATCGATCGTCAGCCCCGGTTCGCCTTCGACGCTGCCGTGAAACAGCCGGTAGGCGTTGGTTTGCTCGGCGTGGAGCTTGGAAATCAGGCTGGTGCGCGCGGATAGCGCGGCGGAAAGCAGATCGGTGAGGGAAGCAGACATGAGGCAGACCGTGTAGTAATGAGTGGGGGTCGAGGATTGCAGCCCCCGTTAAGGGCAGATGGTAGCAGGGATGGCGGCTGCGGGTCGCCGCGAGCATTCACGCTGCCGCCAGCCGGCATGCACTTCTGTTAGCATCTGGCCGCGAATTTTCAGGGGAATGAGTGTGCTCAAGGAAGGCGTGCTGGTGCGCTGGAACGATGACAAGGGCTTCGGCTTTGTCGAAACCGCGCAGAACGAGCGTTATTTTTTGCATATCAAGGCGGTGAAGCGCACAGCCGCCGGCAGACCCAAAGATGGCGATGCCGTGGTGTTCGAACCGGGGCGCGATGCCAATGGCCGCATGATGGCGCTGGCCGCTACGGTGGGGATGGCGCGTAAGCAGGCGGCACCGGCCCGATCGTCGCCGGCCCGATCGTCGAATAAATCTCCGATCAAGCCATCGCTCAGGCGAACCAGGCTGGAAGCGGGGCGCTGGGATATTTTCGATTACGTCACGATGGTGTTGCTGTGCGTGCTGCCGCTTGCACTGCTGCGTTCCGGCGTGCCCTTGCTGGCGGGGGGTGTGGTGGTGCTTGCCAGTCTGATGGCTTTCGCGCTGTACGCACACGATAAATCGCAGGCCAAGTCCGGTGGCTGGCGCACGCCAGAATCTACGCTGCAATTCGTCGCACTCGTTGGTGGCTGGCCTGGTGCATGGCTGGCGCAGCGGCGTTTGCGACACAAAAGCAGCAAGGCGAGTTTTCGCGCGACGTTTGTCGGTGCCGTGATCGGGCATCTTGCCCTGCTGTGGTTTTTGCCGCGCCTGATCGCCTAGTTGTCCATCTTGGGGTGAAAGCGCTGCGAAAACCGCAGCGTCTGCGGATACGGGAAGAAGTCCTCGATGATGCCGGCCTGAATGCGCGCCTTGGTCTGCTGCCAGAATGCCGGCTGCAGCAGGTCGGCGTGGTATTTCATGAAGGCGTCGCGCACCGGTTTGCGGTTGAGGAGGAAGGTGCCGAACTCTTCCGGGTAAACCTCGCCCTTGTGGCCGGTGAACCATGCCTCGCCGCTCATTTCGAATTCGGGTGATGGCGGCGGCGGAATGCGGCGGAAATCGCAGTCGGTCATGTATTCGATTTCGTCGTAGTCGTAGAACACCACCCGGCCCATGCGGGTGACACCGAAGTTCTTGAACAGCATGTCGCCGGGGAAAATATTGGCGATCGCCAGCTCGCGCAGCGCGTTGCCGTAATCGCGCACCTTGGCTTCCAGATCGGCGCCGTCGCTGTGGGTGTCCAGCCAGATATTCAGCGGCACCATCCGGCATTCGATATAGATGTGCCGCAGCACCACGGTGTCGCCGTCTTCCTCGACCATCGTCGGCGCCAGCGTGCGCAGCTCGTCGAGCAAGGCCGGGTCGAAGCGTTCGCGCGGCAAGGCGACGTCGGAGAATTCCAGCGAGTCGGCCATCCGGCCGACCCGGTCGTGGCGTTTCACCATCAGGTATTTGGCGCGGACGATCTCGCGGTTCACTTCCTTCGGTGGCGGGATCACGTCCTTGATCACCTTGAACACGAAGGGGAAAGACGGCAGCGTGAACACCACCATCACCATGCCGCGAATGCCTGGGGCGATCTCGAAACGGTCGCTGGTGTGGCGCAGGTGGTGGAAGAGTTCGCGGTAGAACATCGTCTTGCCCTGCTTGCCGAGGCCGACCATGGTGTACAGCTCGGCGCGGCTCTTGTCCGGAATCAGCTCGTGCAGGAAGGCGACGTAGGCCGACGGCACTTCCATATCGACCAGAAAGTAGGCGCGCGACAGTGAAAATAGCGAGCGGATCTGGTCGTGCGCGAACAGCGCCGCATCGACGAACAGCCGGCCGTCGTGGTTGCGGCACAGCGGCAGTGCGAACGGGGTTTCGACGTCGCCATTGATGAAGCGGCCGATCAGGTAAGCCGCCTTGTTGCGAAAGAACGGCGAGCCCAGGACCTGAATCTGCGCGTTGTACGCCAGCGCCGGCCAGTGCCCCAGATGCCGGTACAGCGCGCGGACGATGCGCTTGATGTCACGATCAAGATCGACAAAGGGCAGTCGCCAGTCGAAGTCCCCGATGATGCTCGCCAGCGTGGCGAACAGATCATGTTGCTTCGGGTAGTAGGTGCGGAAGGTCGGCGCGGCGGTGGTTTCGATGTACTCGGTCGAGACCGCCGGGCGGTAGAAAATGAAGTCGTTGTGAAAATAGGTGCGGTGCAGGATGCGGCAACTGACCGAATTGAAAAACGTTTCGGCCAGCTCGGGCTGCTTGTGGTTGACCAAGAGGCCGATGAAATAGGATTTCACGCTGGCCCATACGTCGTCGGGCAGCCGTTCGGCCCTGAATTCGAGTTTGAGTCGCTCCGACGTTTCCAGCACCCGGCCATCATAAAAGGCGATCCGGTCGCGCACCGCATCGCGTAGCGCGCGCGTGTCGCCGGTTTCGAAATTCGCCTGCGCCGAGCGGCTGGCGGCACGAAAGCGCGCGTAATGGCCATCGAAACCGGCGAGGATGGCGCGGGCGAGCTCGGCAATCTGCCGGTAGTCCGGCTCGATATCGAGATCATCGACGATGACTTCATTCAGGGTTGCGGCATTGCGAGCTGACATGGCGGGAACTCGTCGGGGCACACTTCACTTTACTGCCTGCAGCGCATCGCCGTGGCGATTTTGTGGCACTGCAGCAGTCACGCCTCCACCATAGCGGCGTGGCAGCACATCCGTGATCGGGCACATCCCTGCTGGGGGCGTTTTCAACGGCAACAGCCCGCTGCTGCGGGCTGTGTGATTACGGCGCTTGCTGCGACGGCTTGCTGTTGCGCGAAAACCGAACGCCGCCAGCAAGGTCGTGGTGCTTACTCGATGATGGTGACCAGATTGCTCAGCGTTTCTTCGGTCTTGTCGCCCTTGGGCCAGCAGACGCGGGCGCGGTCGCCTTCGATCTTCAGTACGCGACCGTCGGTGCGCTCGGCGCCGCCCAGACTGGCCATCCGGTTCACTCGGCCGTTGACGACGATATCGCTATTCTTGCCGGCAAAAAAGGCGAACAGGCTAGAGACGATCATGATGGCTGCTCCTGGGTGTTAAGTAGTATTACTACGTACTTTACGCCGGATATTCTGAAATTCCAAATCAAACCAGGTGTGAATATCTGCATGGCATGCGCCGGCCCGCTTGACGTGGCAGGTAGAATGAATCGATCAATTTCCAGGGAGGCGTGATGACGTCTGCTTTTTCCGTCGCCGTGATCGGTGGCGGCCCGGCCGGGCTGATGGCCGCCGAAGTGCTCGCCGCCGCCGGCGTGCGCGTGACCGTTTACGATGCAATGCCCTCCTTGGGGCGCAAATTCCTGCTCGCCGGCGTCGGCGGCATGAACATCACCCACTCCGAACCATTGCAGCCCTTCCTGAATCGCTACGGTGCGCGCCGCGAGGCGCTGGCGCCGCTGATCGATGCGTTTTCGCCCGATGCGTTGCGGACGTGGATCGCCGGGCTGGGCATCGACACCTTCGTCGGTTCGAGCGGCAAGGTCTTTCCGACCGAGATGAAGGCGGCGCCACTGCTGCGCGCCTGGCTCGCCCGCTTGCGCGCGGCCGGTGCGGTGTTCCATACCCGCCACCGCTGGACCGGCTGGGATGCCGCCGGCGCCTTGCGTTTTGAAACGCCGCACGGCGAGTTGCTGGTGAACGCCGATGCGACGGTGCTCGCGCTCGGCGGCGGCAGTTGGGCCAAGCTCGGCTCGGACGGCGCCTGGCTGCCGTGGCTGATGGAAGCGGGCGTCGACGTGGCGCCGCTGTTGCCGAGCAATTGCGGCTTCGACGCCGGCTGGAGCGCGGTGCTGGCGGAGAAGTTTGCCGGCGCGCCGATCAAGAATGTTGCGCTGAGCTACGCCGACCTCGACGGCGTGAGCGAAACGCGCCGTGGCGAATTCGTGCTGACCGCGACCGGCGTTGAAGGCAACCTGATCTATGCGTTTTCGGCACGCCTGCGCGACGCGATCGCCGCCAACGGCAGCGCGACCTTCCATCTCGATCTGCTGCCCGATTTCACGCTCGACAAGGTCATCGCCGAGGTCGCGCATCCGCGCGGCTCGCGCTCGCTCTCCAGCCATCTGCAGAGCCGGCTGAATTTGAAGGGCGCCAAGGTGGGCTTGCTGCACGAAGTCCTGAGCAAGGCCGATTTCAACGATCCGGCCCGGCTGGCCAAGGCGATCAAGGCGCTGCCGGTGACGGTGAACGCGGCGCGACCGCTCGACGAGGCGATCAGCAGCGCCGGCGGCGTGACCTTTGGCGCGCTCGATGCCGGGCTGATGCTGAAAGCGAAACCGGGGGTGTTCTGCGCCGGTGAAATGCTCGACTGGGAGGCGCCTACCGGCGGCTATCTGCTGACCGGCTGCTTCGCCACCGGCCGCGCCGCCGGTCTGGGGGCCGTAGCGTGGCTGAAGCAGCGGGGAGAGCAATGATGAATCAACTGGCATCGAACCGGCTGGCCTTGATCACCGGTGGCTCGCAAGGCCTCGGCGCGGCGCTGGTCGCGCATTACCGGGCGCAAGGCTGGGTGGTGCGCGAATTTTCGCGTTCGGGCCAGAGCGATGCGCATGTGTCGGCCGATTTTGCCGAGCCCGATGTCGCGGTGATGACGCTCGACGCCCATTTTGCCGAGTTCGCCACCCAGCCGTGGGACGAAGTGCTGCTGATCAACAACGCCGGCATGCTGAGCCCGATCGCGCCGCTGCCACAGCTGCAAGACGCGGCGATTGCGGCCAACCTCAACGTCAATGTGATGAGCGCGATCCGTGTCATCGCCGCCTTCATGCGCCGCTTTCAGGATGTCGCCGCCACCAAGACCGTGGTGCAGATCTCCTCCGGCGCCGCGCTGCGCGGTTACGGCAGCTGGTCGCTGTACTGCGCCGGCAAGGCCGCGCTGGAGCATTTCATCCGCGCGGTCGCGGTCGAACAGGCCGGTGCGGTGCGGCCGGTGGTGTGCATCAGCCTCGATCCGGACGTAATGGACACACGGATGCAGGCCGAAATCCGCGGTACGTCGGCGGACGATTTCCCCGACGTCGCGCGCTTCATCGCCCGCCGCGACAAGCTGCGCACGCCCGAATCGGTCGCCGTCTATGTTGCCGGGGTAGTGGCCAGCGGCCCGGAAGGCGGAGCGCGCTACGATATCGAGGAAGCGGATTAAGGTCGGCGCCAGCCCGGGTCGGATTGGCTGTCGAGCGCGCGGTCGATCAACCCGGTCCAGCCGATATAGAGCTGATAGATTTCGGCTCGTTCGGAAATTTTGCCGTGCAGCGCAACGCCGTGCTGCTCGGCCCACGCCAGCGCCTCGGCTTCATCGTTTCCCTCGAACAGCACCACGTAGCGGTCGCCGTGGAAATCGATCAGCGGGCGATCGCTGCCGAAAAGATCGCTGCGCAGTTGCTTGAGCGTCTGCAAGGTATCGTTGCCGCTGGCGCCGCCGTCCGCAAGGCTGGTCGAACCGATCAGCGTGACGAGATTGAACCGGGTCATGCTGCGTTTCCTCTGACTGGCAAAGCACCAGTCTAGGGCGCTGATTCGCTGGCGCTTTGTCTGCGATCAAACCGGTGCGCACCGTGCGGCTTACACATTGCACATGCCGGATCAATAATGTGGCGGAATCTCGTCGGCCAGATTACGCTGGCCGCCGGCTTCGTTGCCGCGCATTTGCGATTGCACCCCGCGTAGCGCCTGGGCCAGCAGTTCGAGTTGCTGCTGCTGGCGTGCGACGACGCGGTTCAGCTCGTCCAGCAGATCATCCTGCAAGGCGAGTTTGATTTCGAGTTCGGTGATCCGGTCTTCCATTTTTCCATCGTCCAGGCGTCTAAGGCCGCCAGCATAGCGCGTTACTCGCCACCTATCCGTGTGGTTTGACGCTGCGGGCTGACCGGCGTAATGTCGCGGGCCTTTTTGCGCGAGCCACTCCCATGAATCACGCCTGTGGCATCGACTTCGGTACGTCCAATTCCACCGCCGCCATCTATACCGACGCAGGCGCGCGCCTGCTGGCGCTGGAAGACGGCAAGGTCACGCTGCCCTCGGCGGTGTTCTTCAATGTCGAGGACGATACGCTCGCCTTTGGCCGGGCCGCGCTCGGCGAATACCTGGAGGGCTACGAAGGCCGGCTGATGCGGGCGATGAAAAGCCTGCTGGGGTCGAACCTGATCGACGCCGGTACCGAGGTCGGCGGGCGCACGCTGGCGTTCCGCGATCTGATCGGCCGCTTTATCGGCGAGGTGAAAGCGCGCGCGCAGCAGCAGGCCGGCCATAATTTCGATGCCGTGGTGCTGGGTCGGCCGGTGCGTTTTGTCGACGATAACGATGCCGCCGATGCGCAGGCCGAAACCACGCTGGCGCAGATCGCCGGCGATCTGGGCTTCAAACATGTCAGCTTCCAGTTCGAGCCGATCGCCGCCGCGCATGATTACGAAGAGCGCATCGAGCGCGAAGAGCTGGTGCTGGTGGTCGATATCGGCGGCGGCACTTCGGATTTTTCGCTGATCCGCCTCTCGCCGGATCGGCGTGGCAAGGACGACCGCAGCGCCGACTTGCTGGCTAGCTGTGGCGTGCATATTGGCGGCACCGATTTCGACAAGCGCTTGTCGCTCGCTTGCGTGATGCCCGAACTGGGCTTGGGCGCGCAGCTCAAACGCGGCGCGGCCTTCCCGAGCAGCGTGTTCTTCCATCTGGCAACCTGGCACACGATCAACTTCGCCTACACCCGCAAGATGCGCCAGACCCTGCATGCGCTGGCTCCGGACGTCACCGATATGACGCGCTTCGACCGGCTGTTTCACGTGATCAACCAGCAGTCGGCGCATCATCTGGCGATGCGGGTCGAGGACACCAAGATCGCGCTGTCCGACACGGAAAGCGTGGCGATGGCCTTGAGTGAAATCGATGAGGCACTGGTGCGCGATGTCTCGCGGCAGACCTTTGCCGATGCGATCGCCGATGAAATCACCCGTGTCGGCGCGGCGGCGATGCAGACGCTGAATCAGGCCGGTGTCGCCGTGGCCGACGTTGATACGCTGTTCTTCACCGGTGGCGCCTCGGCGGTGCCGGCCTTGCGGGCGGCGATGGCTGCGCTGTTCCCGGCCGCGCGCGCGGTCGAGGGCGATGCCTACGGTAGCGTTGGCGCCGGTCTGGCCGTGGTCGCGCGGCAGCGCTACGGCTGAGTTTCCGGGCGGAGCTGATCTTGCGCAAGGTATTGGCGCAGCCCGGCGGATAGGGTGGATCCATTCCATCCAGCCGAGGGTTGCGCCATGATCACCACCGCCATTTTCCCGTCCCGTTATGTTCAAGGCGCCGGCGCGCTCGATGCGCTGGGTGACGAGCTGGCCCGTCTGGGTGGCAAGGCGCTGGTGCTGCTGGCGCCGTTTGTCGAGCGTGAACTCGGCGAGCGCATCGCCGCGA
Source organism: Jeongeupia sp. HS-3 (assembly GCF_015140455.1). Taxonomy (NCBI): domain Bacteria; kingdom Pseudomonadati; phylum Pseudomonadota; class Betaproteobacteria; order Neisseriales; family Chitinibacteraceae; genus Jeongeupia; species Jeongeupia sacculi. The sequence continues at coordinate 2,995,912 of NZ_AP024094.1, forward strand.
CACTGGCCAAGGCCGGCGTCGAGGCGCGGCTGGAGGTCTTCAACGGCGAGTGTTCGGACGAAGAAGTCGCCCGGCTGGCCGAGATCGCCCGGCCGCTCGGTGTCAGGGTGGTGGCCGGTATCGGCGGCGGCAAGATGCTCGATACCGCCAAGGCCGTCGCGCACGAACTGGCTGTCCGCGTCGCCATCGTGCCGACCATTGCCTCGACCGATGCACCGTGCAGCGCGCTGTCGGTGATCTACACGCCGCAGGGCGAATTCAAGCGTTACCTCGTGCTGCCGACCAATCCCGATCTGGTGCTGGTGGATACCGCCGTGGTCGCCAAGGCGCCGGTGCGCTTGCTGGTGGCCGGCATGGGCGATGCGCTGGCGACGTGGTTCGAGGCCGAGTCGTGCCGGATCAAGGGCGCCGGCAACATGACCGGCCGACCGGGACCGATGACCGCTCACGGTCTGGCGAAACTCTGCTTCGACACCCTGCTCGAATACGGCCCGCTGGCCTGCGCGGCCTGCGAAGGCGGCGTGGTCACGCCGGCGCTGGAAAAAGTCGTCGAGGCCAATACCCTGCTGTCGGGGCTGGGTTTCGAGAGCGGCGGTCTGGCGGCCGCCCACGCCATCCACAACGGCCTGACCGTGCTGGCGCAAACGCACGATTACTGGCACGGCGAGAAGGTTGCGTTTGGCACGCTGGCGTCGCTGATGCTCAATGGCGCGGCTCCGGCGCTGATCGATCGGGTTTACGACTTCTGCGATGCGGTCGGCTTGCCGACGACACTGGCCGAAATCGGTCTTGAAGATGTGTCCGATGAAGACCTGCACCGCGCCGCAGCCGCCGCCTGCGCCGATGGCGAAACCATCCATAACGAGCCGTGTGCGATCAGTACCGAGTCGGTGCTCGGGGCGATGATCGCCGCCGATGCCTATGGCCGTAGCCGCCTTTGCAGCTGCTGCTGATGGTGATCCGGCGCATGGCAGCAATGCCGCGCGACTGAGCAGGGGCGGCAGGTATAATCGCCGGCTGTACCGACACCGAGATTTGCCATGTCCCGCACCATTTACCTGCTCCGTCACGGCCAGACCGAATTCAACACGGTGCGCCGGCTGCAAGGCCGCAGCGATTCGCCGCTGACCGCAACGGGCCGTGCACAGGCGCGTGCGATGGGCGAGGCGCTGCTGGCCGAGATCGGCTCGGCCGATGGCTGGACGATGCTGGCCAGCCCGCTGCCGCGCGCGCAGGCCAGCGCCCGGCTGGTGGCGGCCGAGCTGGGTCTTCCCGAGGCGGCGATCGGCAGCGACGAGCGGGTGATCGAAGTCGGCTTCGGCGATTGGGAGATGCAGCTGCGTGCCGATCTGGTGGCCCAGTACCCGGTGCTGGAAACCGCGCCGGACTGGCATTTCCATTCGCCCAATGGCGAAACCTTCGCCGAAGTGCGGGCGCGGATCGATGCCTTCCTCGCTGACACTACGCTGCCGCAGAAGCTGATCGTGGTGTCGCACGGCCTGTTCGGCCGCTTGCTGCGCGCCGTGTACGCCGGCATCGACGGCGATGCACTGTTCAGCGGTGAAATGCCGCAGGACGCGTTCTTCCGGCTGCACAATGGCGATGTCACGCGAATCGATTGCGTGCCGGTTGCCGTGGAATGAGCGGCGCGACGATGACAGGCGAAAAATACGATATCCGCCCCGAGCAGTCGGTCGAGCTGTTGAAAGAACTGCACATCCTGACCCGCGACGGCAAGCTCAATCAGGACAGCCGCCGCAAGCTCAAGCAGGTTTACCACCTGTTCAATTTCATCGAGCCGCTGCTGCGCGATGTGGTGGCCGATCACCCGAATGTCTCGCTGGTCGATCACGGCGCCGGCAAGTCGTATCTGGGTTTCATCCTCTACGACCTGTTCTTCAAGGCCAATGCGCCGGAAGGCACGATCTACGGCATCGAAACCCGGCAGGAACTGGTCGAGCGCTCGACCGCGCTGGCCGAGCGTTGCGGCTTCCCCGGCATGCGCTTTCTGAACCTGTCGGTCGCCGATTCGATCGGCTCCGATGTCTTGCCCGAGCAGATCGATGTCGTCACCGCCTTGCACGCGTGCAATACCGCGACCGACGATGCGATCCGCTTTGCGCTGGATAAAAAAGCCAAGCACATCGTGCTGGTGCCTTGCTGTCAGGCCGAAGTCGCCGCCGTGCTGCGCAAGAACAAGCAGCGGGCGCTGAAAAGCCCGCTGGCCGAAGTCTGGCGCCACCCGATCCACACGCGCGAGTTCGGCAGCCAGCTGACCAATGTGCTGCGTTGCCTGCAGCTCGAAGCGCACGGCTATCAGGTGACGGTGACCGAGCTGGTCGGCTGGGAGCACTCGATGAAGAACGAGCTGATCATTGCCAGCTACAAGAATCTGCCGCGCAAGAAACCGGCCGAGCGGCTCGATGCGGTGCTGGGCGAACTGGGGCTGGAAGAAATGCGCGCGCGTTTTTATACCGTCTGATCGACGCGCCGTCGCAAAAAACCGGCCCAGGGCCGGTTTTTTTTCGTCCCCTGGGCATCCTGCCGTTCGTCTGCTGGCTACGGCCATTACGCATATGTTGCGTCGCAGCAATTGATGACGATGTACTATCTGCATTCTTACTGTGTTTGACATTAATAACATGTCTGGAGAGTGGAAAGCAGATGGTGACCATTGATTCCAAAGTGACCCAGCTTGGGTGTTACAACGTGCAACAAGGGCAGAGCTCGGTTTCGGGCCTGTCGTCCGGGGCGTTCATGACGGTGCAGCTGCACCTGGCGCATTCGGCCAGCTTCGTTGGCGCCGGCATCATCGCCGGCGGGCCGTTCCGCTGTGCCGAGAGCTTCCCGGGCGCGGCGCCGGTAGCGGAAGACGCGTTCATCCAGAACTCGCTGTTTATCTGCCTGAATCCGCTGGTGCCGCAGACCGCGCCGAATGCCGCGCATCTGGCGCAACTGGCGCGCGATACCGCCGCGGCTGGCGAAATCGATCCGGTCGAGCATCTGGCCGATGACAAGGTCTACATCTTCACCGGCAGCGAAGACGAGGTGGTGTTTTCCGATGTCGTCGCCCGCACCCGCAGCTTCTACGAGCTGCTGGGCGTGCGGCCCGAGCACATCGCGTTTGACGACACCGTGCCGGCCGGGCATTCGATCATTACCGACAACCCCGAGGATTCGCCGCTCGGCAGTAACCAGCCGCCTTACATCAATCAGGGCGATTTCATGCAGTCGCACCATATTCTCGAGCATATCTACGGCAAGCTGAACCCGCCGGCCGAACGCCTGAGCGGCCGGCTGCTGCGATTTCATCAGACCGAGTTCTTTGGCGGCGACCCTGGCGCCAGCATGAGCGAGTACGGATACGCCTATATCCCGAAAGCGGTCGAGGACGGTGCGCCAGCGCGGGTGCATATCGCACTGCACGGCTGCAAGCAGGGCTACAACTATGTCGAGTACACCAACGGCCGCCGCGACACGCTGACGTCGCCGCCGTACGGCAACCGCTACGTGACGACGACCGGCTACAACGCCATTGCCGACAGCAACAATTTCATCATTCTGTACCCGCAGGTCGAGGGCACCGACGACGGCATCACCCAGAACCCCGAGGGCTGCTGGGACTGGTGGGGTTACTCCAGCACCGATGCGCAGCGCCCGGACTACTACTCGCGCAATGCGGTTCAGATTCGCGCCATTCACGGCATGCTGCAGCGGCTCGGCGGCTAAGCCCAACCGGATACAAAGGAAATAGTCATGAGCAATTACGATCAGGCCAAGGCCATCCACCACGTGCCCGCACACCGCTTGCACAGACTGGGGCAACTTTACACCCAGAGCGTCAGCCGCCATTTCAACAACAGCCTCGCCGTGGCGACATCGCTGCCGGCCTACCTCGATCCGCAGACCCTCGTGGAGGCATGGGGGCTGCAGCAGGCGGTGGCGCAGCGGCTGCAAAAGCAGAACCAGCAATGGTGGGATGGCATGAAGCTGCTGTATGAAGAATCTGGCCGGCTGGGCAAGGCCAATACCATGAGTAAGTTCTTCGAGCAGGAGTACAACCTGTACGCCCAGTTCGGATCGCTGGTC